>JBBQKG010000015.1:0-73003 GCA_038326655.1 Solirubrobacterales bacterium | reverse complement strand
GAACGCCTCGCGCCCGGCGGACCCGGCGACCCGCGGATCGCCCGTCGCGAGCGCCTCGACCGGCACGCGCGCCAGCGCGCCCGTCGCCTTGCCCTCGAGCAGATGCTGGAACAGCGCGCCGAGCCCGGCGATCCCGGTGGCGATGCCGACTTGGCGAAATGTCGAGTTGATGCCCGAGCCGACGCCGGCCTTGCGCGGCGGCACGACGCTGACTGCCGTCGACGCCAGCGGCGCGTTGACGAGGCCGATGCCGACGCCACCGACGAGGAAGCCCGCGAGCAGTGCGGTCCAGTCCGACTGCGCGTCGAGGCCGCTCATCAGCAGCAGCCCGACGCCGACGAGCGCGAGCCCACCGCCGATCAGCAGTCGCACGGGCACGCGCGCCGAGAGGCGGCCCGCGACCGGGCCGACGGCGAACGCCAGCACCGAGAGCGGCAGGAAGCGCAGCCCGGACTCCAATGGCGAGTAGCCGAGCGCGTTCTGGATGTAGAGCGTGAGATAGAGGAACATCGAGAACATCGAGGCCGACAGCGCGAACGCCGCCAGTGACGCGCCCACGAATGCGGGCTTGCGGAACAACCCCAGGTCGAACATCGGGCGCTCCTGCACCGCCTCCGCGATCAGGAAGCCCGCCATCAGCACGGCCGACACCACCAGCAACGTCACGATCAGCGTGCTCCCCCACCCCTTGTCGTTACCGCGGATCAACGCGAATACCAGGCAGAAGAGCGAACCCGAGAACGTCACCAACCCGACCCAGTCGATCCGGCCCGCGTCGGGATCGCGCGACTCGTGGATGTAGCGCATCGCCGCGAACATCGCCGCGACGCCGATCGGGACGTTCACGAAGAAGATCCACTCCCACCCGAAGGCGGAGGTGAGCGCGCCACCCACCAGCGGGCCGATCGCGACGGCGCCGCCGATCGTGGCGCCCCAGATCCCGAATGCGAACCCCCGCTCCTTGCCCTCGAACTCCTGCGCCAGCAGCGCCAGCGAAGTCGCGAACATGATCGCTCCGCCCACTCCCTGCAGGCCTCGTGCGAGGTTCAGGAACAGCGGCGTGGTCGCGAGGCCACACAGGAACGACGCCGCCGAGAACAGGCCCAGACCGACCACGAACACCCGCCGCCGCCCGAGCAGGTCGGCGAGCGAGCCCGCCGTCAGCAGCAGCGTCGCGAGCATCAGCGAATAGGCGTCCACCACCCACTGCAGGTCGGTGAAGCTGCCGTGCAGCGACCGCTGGATGCTCGGCAGCGCGACGTTCACCACCGTGATGTCGAGCAGCAGCATGAAGGTGGCCGTGCAGACGATGATCAGCGTGAAGCGCTGGCGTTCGGTCATCGCGCCGCGAGCCCGAACGGGCTGCCCTCGGAGTCCTTGCAGATCGACCAGCGCTCGCCGGGGTGAATCAGGCTGCCGCCAAGCGCGGTCACCCGCTCCAGCGCCTCCGCCATGTCGCTCACCTCGAAGTAGGGCAGCGAGAACGAGTCGCCCGGGCCTTGCCCGCGCTCGTGCACGCCGACCGCCGGCGCGCTCGCGCCGCCCGACTGCCACCCGGAGCCCTCGCCCTCGCCGCGAGGCTCGAGGTCCTCTCCAAGCAGACCGCTCCAGAAGCGCAGGGCGCGCTCCGTATCGTCGGCGGGGAACTCCACCAGTGCGAGCATCCGGTGAGGCTAGCGCAGCGCGCTCGGAGGCCCTCTGGATGGATTAGGTTACGACCGACTGCCGGTCGCTAAACCGAAGGAGGAGCCAATGCAGCTGTTCGCAATCCGCCGTCGCGAGGCATGGAAGTCGCCCCAGGAGCTCGAGGAGGTCGCTGCGCGGTCGGGCAAGATCGGCGACGAGGAGATGAGCGACGACGTCCGCTGGATCCGCACCTACGTCCTGGACGACGACGGGACGCTCGGCAGCATCTGCATCTACGAGGCGAGCAGTCCCGACGCCATCCGCGACCACGCCCTGCGCGTCGGCATGCCGGCCGACGAGATCACCCCGGTGATGGACACGGTCGTGATCCGGCCCGACCCGCAGCCGGCGGCGACCTCGTAGAAACGCGCCGCGGCGCTACCCGCGCCGCATCCGCTCCGGCCTGAAGTCGAGGCGGTGGCAGCCGAAGAGGCGGTAGCGCTTGCGGCTGCGGTGGCTAATGTAGACGAGCACGTCCGGCGAGTCGCAGTGGATCTCGCCGCCGCGGCCGAAGTGAGCGTGGACGACGTCGCGGCCGCCGCCGGTGTGGATGAAGTTCGTCCCGTGGCTCGCGTAGATGAAGTCCCGGCCGGGGCCGCCGTAGAGGTTGTCGACCTGGCCCGCGGGCTGGCAGCACGGCTTGTAGTCGCCCCAGATCACGTCGCCCGTACGGCCCGCGTAGATCGTGTCGCTGCCGTGGCCGCCGAGCAGCTCGTTGTGGCGGTCGGGGACGCCGCTCAAGGGTCGGCTCTCGTCATGGCTGTTCATCCGCAGGACGCCGTCGACCTTGGGCCAGCCGGCATGGCTCGCCTTGCCGAACGCGACGCAGGCGAAGGTGAGCAGGGTCAGGGCGGCGAGGCCGACGGCGACCGTGAGCCTGCGCCCAGGGGAATGTGCGCGCATCTACCGAAACTCCTTCGTGGGCCGACGGGGTTAGCTGACGGGCTGGCGCTAAAGGAGCCTGCGCCCCCACGAACTCGTGGGCTCGCCCCAACAACTCGGGTCCCCCGCTCCCCGCGTGCGCGCGGGGATTGGGCATTTCTCGGTTACGAGCGCGGCAGGCTACAGCACTCGCAGGAAGACGTCGGCCATCCGGCCAGACGGCCGCCTCCAGCTAGGCGACCAGCGCCAGCACCTGCGAGCCGTGGCGGTCGACGAACGTCGGCCCCACGCCCTTGATCGCGGCGAGCTCGTCGAGGCTCGACGGCTTCAGCGCCGCGATCGCCTCCAGCGTGCTGTTGTGCGCGACGGTGTAGGCGGGCTTGCCGTTGCTCGCCTGGCGGCGCCACTCCTTCAGCGCCGTCAGCAGCGCGTCGTCCACCGGCCCCTCGACCGCCGCCACGCGCTTTGCGGCCCGCTTCGCAGGGACCAGGGTCTCCGGGTCCGGCAGGCCGAGCGTGCCCGGATCGCACACGTCGCAGCAGCGCCCCTCCGGCGCGCCCGCGCGCTCGTCGCCGAAGTGGTCCAGCAGCGCCCGCCGCCGGCACTCGCCGCCGGGCGCCACGAACGCCTCCACCGCCCGGTAGGCCTTCCACGCGCGGTTGCGCGCGACGTGGCAGATCGCGGCCACCTTGCCGGCCGAGGGCGTGTCGGCGAAGCCGACTTCGAGGCGCCCGCCCCGCGCCGGCTCCAGCGTCAGCATCCCGGCGCGCTCCGCGATCCCGAGGCAGACCCGGTCGCGGTCTTCGCGCGGCGCCTCCATCACCAATGACTCGCCCCGCGAGCGCAAACCCCGCACGTAGCTCAACACGTCACCGGCCTCGACCCGGTCGCGCTGGATGAAGTTCACGAGCCGCCCCAGGTCCGCCCGCATCGCCAGCAGCACGCCCCGGGCCGGCAGGCCGTCGCGCCCGGCGCGGCCCACCTCCTGGTAGTAGGCCTCGACGCTCTTCGGGATCGCCCAGTGAATCACCGAGCGCACGTCGGCCTTGTCCACGCCCATCCCGAAGGCGTTCGTCGCGACCACCACGTCCGCGTCGCCCTCCATGAACCGGAACTGCGCCGCGGCACGCTCGTCCGCCGCCATGCCGGCGTGGTAGCCGACCGCCGCGCGGCCCTGGTAGCGCAGCCGGTCCGTCACCTCCTCGACGTCGCGGCGTGTGCCGCAGTAGACGATTGCCGGCCGGTTCTCCTCGTCTGCCAGCGCGGCCGCCAGCAGCATGTGCTTGCGCGCCTTCGAGCCCGTGCCCTCCAGCGGCACCACGTCGAAGGAAAGGTTCGGCCGGTCGAAGCCGGAGCGCACCACGAACGGCTCCCGCAGCCCGAGCCGCTCCACGATCTCCTCCGCGACCAGCTCGGTCGCGGTCGCGGTGCAGGCCATCACGGTCGGCGAGCCGAGCCGCTCGACCACGCCGCGCAGCCGCAGGTAGTCGGGGCGGAAGTCGTGGCCCCACTCGGAAACGCAGTGGGCCTCGTCGACCGCGAACAGGTCGACCTTCCGCGCCGACAACGCCGACAGGAAGGCCGACGAGGCGAAGCGCTCCGGCGAGCAGAACACGATCCGCGCCTCGCCGCCCCGCACGTCCTGCAGCGCGCGCCCGACCGCGCCCTCGTCCATCCCGCTCGCGATCATCGCGGCCGGATGGCCGCCGAGCACCAGGCGCCGGTACTGGTCCGCCATCAAGGCGATCAACGGCGACACCACCACGGTCAGGTCCCCGCTCGCGATCCCGGGGAGCTGGTAGCAGAGGCTCTTGCCGCCGCCCGTCGGCATCACCACGAGGCTGTCGCGCCCGGCCAGCGCCGCCTCGACGGCCTCGCGCTGCCCCGGCCGGAACGAGTCGAAGCCGAAATGTGCCAGCAGCGCGGCCGCCTCGCGCGGGCCCTCGTAGGCCCGCGCCGCGACCGGCTCGACCGGGATCCGGTCCAGCCCTCGCAGCGCAAGCTGCGCCTCGCGGTCCTCGACGTGCATGGGGTCAGCCTACGGACACGGCAGGCGGGTAAGCGCAACAAAGGCACCGCCTTGGGTCTTAACCTCGTGAACTCATGCGCGCCCTGCTTGCCCTCGCATTGCTGCTCGTGCTCGCCGCGCCCGCGCGCGCGGCCGATCCCGTGATCGCGGCCGCGGGCGACATCGCGTGCGGCTCCGTTCCCACGAGCCCGGGCCCGTGCCACCAGGAGGCCACGTCGAACCTGCTGCTCGGCCGGCCGCTGGCCGTCGTCCTGGCGCTCGGCGACACGCAGTACGAGGCTGGAGCGCTGGCCGATTTCCAGCAGTTCTACGACCCCACCTGGGGGCGCATCAAGTCGATCACGCGCCCGGCCGTCGGCAACCACGAGTACGGCACGATCGACGCGTCCGGCTACTTCGGCTACTTCGGCGCCGCCGCAGGCGACCCCCGCACGGGCTACTACAGCTACGACATCGGCTCCTGGCACCTGATCGCGCTCAACTCCAACTGCGCCAAGGTCGGGGGCTGCCAGCGCGGCTCGCCGGAGGAGAAGTGGCTCCAGGGCGACCTCGCCGCCCACCCCTCCAGCTGCACGCTCGCCTACTGGCACCAGCCGCACTTCTCCTCGGGCCGCGGCGGCAACGACGACGGCGGCAAGAACCCGACCGGCGCCTTCTGGAACGACCTCTACGCGTCGGGCGCCGATCTCGTGCTCGGCGGCCACGACCACGATTACGAGCGCTTCGCGCCCCAGACGCCCACCGACCGCCCCGACCCCGCCTTCGGCATCCGCGAGTTCGTGGTCGGCACCGGCGGCCGCTCGCTCGGCGAGATGACCGGGCCGGAGCCGAACAGCGAGGTGCGCAACTCGACCACCTACGGGGTGCTCGAGCTGACGCTCGGCGCCCGCTCCTACACCTGGAAGTTCGTCCCGATCGCGGGCGAGACGTTCACCGACTCCGGCACCGCGCCCTGCCACGGCTCGCCGAACGAGCCGCTCGTCAAGCTCAGCGGGCCGCGGCGCAAGCTCTCCAGCACCGGCACGCTCAAGTTCTTCGCGCGCTGCCCGGCCACGTGCCTGACCCGCGTGCGCGCGACCGTCACGATCGGCCGCAAGAAGAAGGTCCGCAGCCGCCTGCTGACGCGCTCGCTCACGCCCCAGCGCCGCCACAGCGTGCGGATCAAGTTCACGCGCAGGGGCCTGCGCGCGATCCGCAAGGCCTTCCGAGAGCACACGCGGCTCACCACCGACGTCACCGCCTCGGCCACGGCCGGCTTCAAGTCCGCCGACGCGAGCCTGAAGCTCCGGCTGCGTCCCTGAAGTGGAAGGATGCGGCGCGTGGCTGACGCGCCCGTCCTCTACGAAGCCGCCGACCGCGTCGCGACGCTCACGCTCAACCGGCCCGAGCGGCTCAACACGATCGTCCCCGACCTGATCGGCGCCTTCGACGAGGCGCTTGCACGCGCGCTCGCGGACCCGCAGGTCCACGCGATCCGCCTCAAGGGCGCGGGCCGCACGTTCTGCGCGGGCTACGACATCGACTGGGGCGCGGAGATGATGAAGGGCGAGCGCGACCCGTGGGACCCGATCGCCGACTACCAGACGATGTCGCGCTACGTGTCCTCTTACATGTCGCTGTGGCGCTCGCCGAAGCCGGTGATCGCCCAGGTGCACGGCTTCTGCGTCGGCGGCGGCACCGACTTCGCGCTGTGCTCGGACCTGATCGTGTGCGCCGAGGACTGCCGCATCGGCTACCCGCCCGCCCGCGTGTGGGGCTCACCCACGACCGCGATGTGGATGTACCGGATCGGCCTCGAGCGCTCCAAGCGCCTGCTCCTCACCGGCGACCCCGTCGACGGGCGCACGGCGGTGCAGTGGGGCCTTGCGTCGGAGGCGGTGCCCGAGGCCGAGCTCGACGAGGCCGGCATGGCGCTCGCGACCCGCGTCGCCCGCCTGCCGGCGAACCAGCTCCACATGATGAAGCTGCTCGTGAACCAGGCCTTCGAGCAGATGGGCCTCCACACCACGCAGCTGATCGGCACGCTGCTCGACGGCTCCGCGCGCCACACACCGGAGGGAGCCGAGTTCACCCGCCGCGCGATGGAGGACGTGGGCGGCGCGGTGAGCGAGCGCGATGCGCCGTTCGGCGACTACGGGCAGGAGCGGCGCGGGCGGTGACCGCGACCGCGCTGCGGAAGTGGTGCCTCGCGCGGCCCGGCGCGACGGAGGAGTTCCCATTCGGCGAGCGCGTCTCGGTGTTCAAGGTGGCGGGAAAGATGTTCGCGCTCTCGATCCTGGACGACCGCCCGCTGAAGGTGAGTGTCAAGTGCGAGCCGGAGCTGGCCCAGGCGCTTCGCCGAAGCTACGAGGCGGTGGCGCCCGGCTATCACCTCAACAAGCGCCACTGGAACACGATCACGATCGACGGCTCGCTCCCCGACCAGCTCGTGCGCGACATGGTGGAGGACAGCTACGACCTCGTCGTGGAGGCCCTGCCGCGCCGCGACCGCGAGGCGATGCAGGCGTGACGCGAGACGAGCTCACCGGCTGGGTCGACCGCTACGAGCAGGCCTGGCGCACGGCCGGCACGGAGTTGCTCGCGGATCTCTTCAGCAGCGATGCCACCTACCGGATGTCCCCCTTCGAGGACGAGGTCCGCGGCCTCGGCGCGATCGCCGACATGTGGGAAGCGGAGCGCGAGGGGCCCGAGGAGGTCTTCACGATGCAGGCCGAGGTGGTCACCGTCGAGGGCGACACCGGCGTGGTGCGCGCGGAGGTCGCCTACGGCGCCCCCACGAGCATGCTCTACCGCGACCTCTGGGTCGTCCGCCTCGACGAGCAGGGCCGCTGCTTTCACTTCGAGGAGTGGCCATTCTGGCCCGGGCGGCCGCGCAGCGCCGGGTAGGCTGCCGCGATGCCGATCCTCGCCGAGCACGTCGACCACTACCTCCAGCGGCTGCGCCCGGAGCGCTCGGCGGTGATGGCCGAGATGGAGGAGGTCGCCGCCCAGGACGGGATCCCGATCGTCCACTGGGAGACCGGCCGCTTCCTCGCGACGCTGGTGCACGCGCTCGACCCGCCGCAGGTGCTCGAGGTCGGCACCGCGATCGGCTACTCGACGCTCCACATGGCGGAGGCCTTGCCCACCGGCAGGATCGTGACGATCGAGCGCGACTCCGAGCGGGCCAGGCAGGCGAATGACTTCCTCCGCCGCGCGGGCGTGGCGGACAAGGTCGAGATCGTGGAGGCCGACGCGATGCAGGCGATCGAGGACCTGCCGGGGCCATTCGACCTGATCTTCCTCGACGCCTCGAAGGACGAGTACGCCGGCTACCTGCGCCTGGCCGAGCCGAAGGCGGCCGCGCGCGCCACGCTCGTGGTCGACAACCTCCTGATGTCAGGCGACGTCGCGCTCGAAGACGACTCGCAGGCGAACTGGCGGCCGGAGAGTCTCGCGGCCGCCAGGGCGTTCAACCAGGAGCTGATCGATTCCGAGCACTGGCTCGGCGCGATCCTGCCGATCGGCGACGGCGTCGGCTTCGCCGCGCGTCGCTAGGCCTGGGGCGGCGCGTCCCCGCCCGGCTCGGTCTGGGGGGCGTCGCCCGTGTTTCCGTCGCCGGTGTTGCCGTCGTCGGAGTGCTGCGAGACGCACTTGCCGAACGCGTTGCGGTGATTCTCGTTCGTGCCGTACTTGAGCTCGAACGCAGCCTGATCGGCCTCGCGCTCGGTCGCGCACAGCTTCGCCGCGTTCGTCACGCCGGCGGCGTCATCGCCGGTCTCCGCCTGCAGCTTGTCCTGGACGCACTGCCGCAGGGCCGCGCGGTTCTCGGGCTTGCCGTGCCGGCGCAGGCTGGACTGGCCGGTGTTGAGCTCGTCCTGACAGGACTTCCGCGCCGCTCTGCGAGCGTCGCGAAGGTCGTGCACGCGCTGCTTCACGCACTTGCCGAACGCGTTCTGCTTGCCGCCGTAGGCGTCGCGGAACGCGACAGCGCCCAGGTCCGTGCGCAGCGACTTGCAGTACCGGGCGGCGTTCTTGACGTCGCCGTGCCCGTGCTTGGCGGCGGCGGCCGCCGGGAGCGCCAGCAGCGCGAGCGCGGCGAGCGCGATCCATATCTTCTTCATACGTGAAAAGCCTCCTGAGGGGTGGGGTCGGGCCTTGGGGGATTCCTGCTTCCTTTGGCCTAAGAACACATCGACAGGGCGAAAAGTTGGGTGAAAGGCCGTGCGACGCCTCCGACGTTCGTCCAGCTAGTCTGATCCGCCGTGATGCAAGCCCTGCCAGCCGCGGCCGGCCGGCTTCGCCTCCGCGTCCCGCTCGCGATCGACGCGCGCCGTGCCGCCGGCACGTTCGCGCTCGGCGGCCTGGTCGCGGCCGGCTTCCTCGTCGCGGCCGGCGCGGCGGGCGAGTCGTCCTCGTTCGTGCCGGCCCGCAAGGGCGGCTATCCCGGCTGGCTCCACGAGCCGCTCTCCTCGCTGCACGCCGGCCTCGACCCGAGCGGCGTGGTGCTCGCGTTCGGTGCGATGTGGGCCTTCTACGGGCTCGCGCTGGCCTTCAGCGACGCGGTCCCCCCGCGCCACGCGCTCGCGGCGATCGTCGCGGTCCACGTGGTGTTCCTGCTCGGGCCGCCGCTGCTCTCGACCGACGTCTTCAACTACATCGAATACGGCCGTCTGGGCATGCTGCACGAGCTGAACCCTTACACCGCCACGCCCTCCGCGATCCCAGGCGACGCCGCCTTCCCTTTCATCGGCTGGCGCGACGCGACGAGCGTGTACGGGCCCGCCTTCACGCTCGGCACCTACGCGACCGCGCCGCTCGGGGTCGGTGGCGCGCTCTGGGCGCTGAAGGCCCTCGCGGCGGCCTCCAGCCTCGGCTGCGTCGCGCTGGCCTGGAAGGCCGCCGAGCGGCTCGGGCGGCGCCCGCTGGAGGCGGCGATGTTCTTCGGGCTCAACCCGCTGCTGCTCGTGTACGCGGTGGGCGGCGCCCACAACGACGTGCTGATGATCGCGCTCGGGATCGGCGCGATCGTGCTGCTCGTCGAGGGTCGCGAGCGCGCGAGCGGGCTGGCCGTGGTCGGCGCGGCCGCCGTCAAGGCCTCCGCGGCGATCCTGCTCCCGTACCTGCTGATCGGGGCGCGTCCCCGCTCGCGGCGCTTCCTCGCCGGCGTGCTCGCCGGGACGGCCGCCGCCGCGGCGCTGATGGCGGTCGCCTTCCATGCCGAGGTCGGCCCCTTCCTGGACACGCTGCGCTCGGAGCAGCACCACGGCTCGCTCCACAGCGTGCCCAAGGCGCTCGGCTCGCTGGTCGGCATCTCGCGCGGCAACCCGGCGTTGCGGCTCGCGACGCAGGCGCTGCTCGCGGCCGCGATCGCGCTCACGCTCTGGCACGCCTACCGCACCGGCAGGTGGCTCGTGGCGGCCGGCTGGGGCACGTTTGCGCTGCTGGTCACGAGCGCCTGGCTGCTGCCCTGGTACGTGATCTGGCTACTGCCGATCGCGGCGATCACCGGCGACCGCCGCCTGCGATTCGCGACGCTCGCGCTCTCCGCATTCGTGATCGGCATGCGGGTGCCGCTGTGGCTCGGCTGGAGTTAGGTCGCGGCAGCATGAGAAAAGCCCCCTCGCGGGGGCTCTCTCACCGGGTAGTGACCCCCAGGTGTCAATCGCCTCGGGTCAGGCGTGGCTCTGCTGCTCGCTCTCGTTCACGAGCTTCGAGACGCACTTGCCGAACGCGTTGCGCTTGTTGTGGTTGGTGCCGTACTTGTCGCGGAACGCGACCGGGTCCTGGCTGCGCTCGGTGCGGCAGCTCTTGGCCGCGCTCACGATCGTGTCCTGCTGCTGGGTCTCGGCAGCCTTCCGCTTCGCGGACACGCACTTGCCGAGCGGCTTCTCACCCGCGGCCTTGCACTCCTTCACCGCGGCCGACTGGATCTCGTCCTCCGTGCGCGCGTTCTTGGAGACGCACTTGCCGAGCGCGTTCGAGCGGTTCTTGTTCGTGCCGTAGGTCTGCTTGAACGTGGGCGTGCCCATGTCGGCACGCAGCGCCTTGCAGAACTGCGACGCGTTCTTGTAGTCGGTTTGGTTGATGACCGCCGAAGCACTCACCGGAACAGCGAGCGCGGCGACCGCCAGCGCGATTGTCCAAATCATTCTCATCGTGTTTACCTCCTCGGGTTCTCCCCTCCATGGTTTTGCCTGCATCCCTTGGAACACGCGGGGAAGGCCTGAGTAGCTGGAACATTGGTCCAGAGGAGAGTCAGGCCCCGTCGGCCTCGAGCCAGTACGCGACCCACTCGGTGCGCCCCGCGCCGAGCGAGTCGTAGAGGCGCTGGGCGATCGTGTTGCCGGGCTCGGTCTCCCAGGTGAGGCCGGCCGCACCGTGCTCATGGGCCCGCCCGCGGCATGCCTCCACGAGCGCGCGCCCGACGCCGTGCCCGCGCGCGGCCGGCTTCACGAAGAGGTCGTGCATCACGCCGATCCGCGCGCCGATCAGCGTGTGCCAGGTCCAGTAGATCGTCGCGAAGCCGGCTGGCTCGCCGCCGCCGTCGTCGCGCGCGATCAGCTGCACGCCCTCCTCGGGGTGGGCGATCAACTCCCGGCAGAGCCCGAGCAGCCGCTCGTCGGGAGGGTGCACGCGGTAGAAGTCGCAGTAGCCGCGCAGCAGCGGCAGGAGGTCCCGAAGGTCGTCTTCGCCGGCCGGCTCGATCGTCACTGGCCGAGCTTGGGCGAGCGCCACTCGCCCTGGAGGCGCTTCGAGAGCACCTCGCCGACCTCCGCGGCCGGCACCCGGATCTGCTCGAGCGAGTCGCGGTCGCGCAGCGTGACCGTGTCGTCCTCCATCGTCTGGCCGTCGACGGTCAAGCACCACGGCGTGCCGATCTCGTCCTGGCGGCGGTAGCGCTTGCCGATCGAGCCGCCCTCATCGAACTCGGCCGGCATCACTTCACGCAGTTCCTCGTACAGAGCGCGCGCCTTCTCCGGCATGCCCTCGCGCGACACGAGCGGCAGCACCGCCGTCTTCACCGGCGCGAGTCGGGGGTGGAAGTGCAGCACCGTGCGCTTCCGTCCGGAAACCTCCTCCTCGTCGTAGGCGTCGACCATGAACGCGAGCGTCGCGCGGTCGGCGCCGGCCGAGGGCTCGATCACGTACGGCACGTAGCGCTGCTCGGTCGCGGGGTCGAAGAAGGAGAGGTCCTCCCCCGACGCCTCGGAGTGCGCCTTCAGGTCGAAGTCGGTGCGGTTCGCGATCCCCTCGAGCTCCGACCACCCCATCGGGAACAGGTACTCGATGTCGCTGGTCGCCGCGGAGTAGTGCGACAGCTCCTCGGATCCGTGCTCGCGCAGGTGCAGGTGGTCGGGCCGGATGCCGAGCTCGGTGTACCAGCGCACGCGCTCGTCCATCCAGCGCTGGTGCCACGCGGGCGCCTGGTCCGGCGGCACGAAGAACTCGATCTCCATCTGCTCGAACTCGCGCGTGCGGAAGATGAAGTTGCCCGGGGTGATCTCGTTGCGAAAGGCCTTGCCGATCTGCGCGATCCCGAAAGGCGGCTTCTTGCGCGCGAACTGGAGCACGTTCTTGAAGTTGACGAAGATGCCCTGCGCGGTTTCCGGGCGCAGGAAGATGCGCGCGGCGTCGTCGCGGACCGGGCCCATGAAGGTCTCGAACATGAGGTTGAAGTCGCGTGCCTCCCCCAGTTCGCCGCCGCACTCCGGGCAGCGAAGCTCGCCCTCGGGGCCGGGCTCGAGATGGTCGGCCCGCCAGCGCTTCTTGCACTTGCCGAGGCACTGCACGAGCGGGTCGGTGAAGCCGGCCAGGTGCCCCGACGCCTCCCATACGCGCGGGTGCATCAGAATCGCGGCGTCGAGCGCAACCATGTCGTCGCGCTCCTGGATCACGGCCCGCCACCACGCCGCCTTCACGTTGTTCTTCAGCAGGACGCCGTAGTGACCGTAGTCGTAGGTCGAGGCAAGCCCGCCGTAGATCTCCGAGGACTGGAAGATGAAGCCACGCCGCTTGCAGAGCGCGACGATCTTCTCCATCGTGACGGCGTCAGGCGATTGCACGGATGTTGCAGGATTTGATGTCACTTTTGTTACGTTCGATGGTGAGGGTGTAATTCCGCTCCCGTTTCATGGGTAGGCGGATGTCCGGAAGTGACCCTAGGCTAACTGCCGCGCGCATGAATTCGCGGCAGCGGACAGCCCGGGAAAGACTGAGACTGATCGTGGCACACACGCCGCAAAGCAACGCACCGACCCGCGCCGAGCCAGATCGCTCGCCGCCAGGGCTGCGTGGCGTCCCGGTGCTGCCGCTGCGGGCCGGCCGTCACGTCGCGGCCTGGCTGCTGTGGCACACCGCGCGCGTCTCGCTGATCGCCGACGCTCCGCCGCCCGCGGACCTCCGCCGCGCCGCGAGCCACTCGCTCTAACAGGCTCTGGGCCTCCGCGAGAGCGCCGGCGGGCGCTCCATATAATCGACTCACGGATCAACCGGGAGACTCGCGCGCTTGCCAATCTACGAATATCGCTGTAAGAACGGCCACGAATTCGAGGTCATGCAAAGCATGAGCGACCCCCCGGTGGACAAGTGCGAGGTCTGCGGAGCGCCGGTCGAGCGCGTGTTCCACCCGGTCGCCGTGCACTTCAAGGGCTCCGGCTTCTACACGACCGACTACGGCCGCAACCGCGGCAACGCGGGCGGGTCCTCCGACCTGGGGAAGAAGGAGGAGTCGAAGAGCGATGCCGCCGCGAGCAAGTCGCCGGAGGGAAAGTCGCCGGAGGGAAAGTCGCCGGAGGGAAAGTCCTCGGAGAGCAAGTCTTCTGAGAGCAAGTCGTCTTCCGATAGCTCGACCTCGAGCACATCCTCCGACTCCTCGTCGAGCTCGTCGAGCTCGTCCGACGCCTAGCACCGGCGCGCGGGGCGGCCCACAGCGGCCGCCCCGATCTACGCCGGTCAGCCGACCGGACGCCGGCTAAATCGTCGGCGAGCTGACCGCGGGCTGCGCGCCTGGTGCGGCGCCTCCCGGGTATGCACCCGGCGCGTTGCCTCGCGGCTGGCCGAACCCGCCGGGACCGTCCCGGTTCGGGCCCCGCGGACCGCCCCGCTCGCCGAACGGCAGCGGGCCGCCGTGCAGGCGAGGCGCGCTTGCGAGCAACTTGCGGATCTTGTCCGCCTGCGCACTCGTGATCTTGTTGGCGTCGACGGCCTTCTGCACGATCTGGTCGACGTTCGCCGCCTTCGCGGCGGCCTGGTGGATGTCGCGCAGCACCGTCGCGACGTCGCTGTCGAACCGCAGGGGCTGGTGGTTGCGGATCGCATCCGCCTGCGCCTGCGTGATCTTGCTGTCGCTCACGGCCTTCGCGAGAATCGGCCCGGCGACGTCGGACTCCTTGACCTCGACCGCCTGATGGACGTCGTCGAGCACCGCCGCGACGTCGCTGTCGACCTTGATGCCGGGCGGTCCGAAACCGTGGTGCCCACGGGGCCCGCGACCGAAGCCCGGCCCGAAGGGCGGCGGGTTCTTCAACTTGCTGCGGATGTCGTCGGCCTGAGCGCTGGTGATCTTCTTGTCGTCGAGCGCCTTCTGGATGATCGGCTCGCCGAGCGCGGGCGCCTGCGTGGCAGCTGCCTGGAACGCGTCACGCACGACCTTGCGCACGTCCGCATCGCGGAGCAGCGAGCGGATGCTCGCGTCCGGCCGCTTGCCGTCGGCGATCGCCCGAGCGGCCGCGCGGAGCTGGTCCGCCTGAGCCGAGGTGATGTCGCCGGCGTCCTGGGCCTTCTGGATGATCGGATCGGCGATCTCCGGCGCCTTCTGCTCGACCGCATCGTGGATCTGGCGCATGACGTCGGCGACGTCCTGGTCGAACGCCGCGCCCGGCGGCGGCCCGAAGCCGCGATGGGCGTCCGCGCTCCGTGTGCTGCCGTCGCCGCTCTTCGCCGTTCCGCTGGATCCACCGCCGGCTGCGATCGAGAGCCCCGCCACGGTCAGCGCGGCGCTCAATGCAGCGAAGATGATCAGCTTTGCTCTTTGACGCAAGGAAACCTCCGTGGTTGCTTGGTCCCCAGCAAACCAGGCGAGGCTTAGCAGTCTCTAATGCGAACGTAAGAAGACTTGAAGAACTGGACGCCTACCCGCCGAGGAAGCGCTGGACCTCCGCCTGCTTCTCGGCGTCGGAGACCTGGAGCGGGTTCGCGCCCGGATTGATCGGGCGCAGGATGCGCGGCTTCAGCTTGCCGCCGGTCTCCATGTCCCAGTAGAGCGCGATCAGCTGGAGGCCGCCCATGTCGCTCCGGATCGCGCGCGGCGCGCGCCAGCCCACCAGCGGCCAGCGCGGGAACGTGAACGGGCTCACGACCCTGCCCTTGACCGCCTCGAGGAATTGCTGCTGGCGCCGGGCGCGGGTGAGGTCCGACTCGGAGGGCTCGCAGCGGTTCTTGCGCACGCGCACGACGTCGAGCGCCTGCTGGCCGTTCAGGTGGTGCTTGCCGCGGCGGAAGTGGACCGTCCGGCCCTCGAAGCGCGAGACGATGCAGTGCCCGAACGTCATGTTCACGCCGCCGAGCGCGTCGACGAACTTCGGGAACCCCTTGAAGTCGATCTCGACGATGTGGTTGACCTCGATCCCCATGTACTGCTTGATCGTGTCGATCATCAGCGCCGGGCCGCCGATCGCATAAGCGGCGTTGATCTTGCTCGGCCCGTGGCCAGGGATGTTCACGAGCGTGTCCCGCGGGATCGAGAGGCGGGCCGCTTTCCCGCCGCCGGCGCGCATCAGCATGATCGTGTCGGCGCGTCCGCGGTCGCCCTCGTGCGGCCGCCGGTCGGAGCCGAGCAGCAGGATGTTGTTCGCGCTCGTGAGCATGTTGCCCGACCTGTCGAGCGCGGCCCGCGTCGAATCGGAGACCTTCTGCGACTGGACATGCGCGCTGATCATGAAGAGCACGAAGCTGAGCAGCGACCAGAAGACGACGAACCCGAGGATCCCCAGCAGCACGCGCCTCCAGGTGATCCGGCGCCACCACGGCTCGCGCGGCGGGGGGGCCGGGAGGCGGGGCGCGGCCGGTCCGCGGGGCGGCGGTTCGACCGTCCCCGTGCCCGGCCGGGCGGCGGGGTAGCCCGCCTCGGGAGGCTGGTGCTTGCCCTCGAGCGAGCCGAACCGGCGCTCGTCGCGCCGGTTCAGGAAGCGCGAGAGCAGGCCGCGGCGGGCGCGGTGAACGCGATATTCGGGCTTTTCGGAGGGCATTGCGGCGAAGAGCGGGGGCCGGCCGGGTGGAGACGAGCCGGTCCAGGCTCCGATTTATAGTGACCCAATGGCCCGACGCAACCCACCTCCGCGGCTCCGCAAGGTCGTCGGCGTCGATCTGGGCGGCACGAAGCTGCTCGGCGGCGTGGTCGACGAGCACCTCGAGGTGCACGCCCGCGTACTGCGCGAGGTCCGCGGCATGAAGCAGGCCCAGATCGTCGAGACGGCGGTCGCCGCGGTCGAGGAGCTCTGCGCCGCCGTGCCCGACATCGACGCGGTCGGCTTCGGGATTCCGTGCCTGATCGACCAATCCACGGGGATCGCCGTGATCGCCGTGAACCTCGACATCGAGAACTTCCCCTTCCGCGACGTGATGCACGAGCGCCTCGGCCTGCCCGTCTACATCGACAACGACGGGAACGTCACGACGCTCGTGGAGCAGCGTTTCGGCGCGGCGAAGGGCGCCAGCGACGTCGTCGGCCTCACGATCGGGACCGGGATCGGCGGGGGACTGGTCCTGAACGGGCGGCTCTACCGGGGCCACTGGGGGGCCGGCGCGGAGCTCGGCCACATGGTGGTCGACGAGGACGGCCCGCGCTGCCAGGGCAACTGCCCGAACCGGGGCTGCCTGGAGTCGGTCGCATCCGGGACGGCGATCGGGCGCGAGGGCAGGCTGGCGGCCGAGGAGGAGCCCGACTCCCAGGTCGGCCAGGCGCTCAAGGGCGACCAGCAGATCACGGGCGCGCTCGTGACGACGCTCGCACTCGGCGGCGACGAGGTCTCCCGGATCGTGATCGGGCACGTCGGCCGCCAGCTCGGGGTCGGCCTCTCGAGCATCTCGAACATCTTCAACCCCGAGGTGATCGTGATCGGCGGCGGCGCGATGGCCGCGGGCGACCTCCTGCTCGAGCCGGCGCGGGAGGAGCTGCGGGCCCGCGGCCTGCCGCCGAACCGCGACCAGGTGCGCGTGGCGCCGGCCAAGTTCGGCCCGGAGGCGGGGATGCTGGGCGCAGCGGCGATGGCGCTCGACGAGCTCGAGCAGGACTAGTGGAGACGGAAGAGCGCGGGCGCCTCGTCGTCTGCCCGACCCCGATCGGGAACCTCGAGGACATCACCCTGCGGGCGCTCCGCGCGCTGAGCGAGGCGGACGTGGTCGCCTGCGAGGACACGCGCCACACGCGCAAGCTGCTCGCCCGGCACGGGATCGACGCCCGGCTCCTGAGCTACCACGAGCACAACGAGCGCGCGCGCGCGAAGGAGCTGGTCGGGCGGATCGACCGCGGCGAGGTCGTGGCACTGGTGACCGACGCGGGAACGCCGGGTATCTCGGACCCCGGCGAGCTGCTGGTGCGCGCCTGCCACGACGCGGGCGTGCCCGTCGAGGTGCTGCCCGGCCCGACCGCGGCGGTGACGGCGCTGGTGGCGTCCGACCTGCCCGCGGCACGCTGGCGGTTCGTCGGCTTCCTGCCGCGCCGGGCGGGCGAGCTGCGGCGCGAGCTCGCGCGGCCCGGCGGCGAGACGCTGGTCGCATACGAGTCGCCGCGGCGGCTCCCGGCCACGCTGGCCGCGCTCGCCGAGCTCGACCCGCACCGGCCCGCGGCCGTGTGCCGCGAGCTGACCAAGCTCCACGAGGAGGTCGTGCGCGGCACCGCCGCGGAGCTGGCCGAGCGGTTCGCGGGCGGGACGCGCGGCGAGGTCGTGCTGGTCGTGGGCCCCGCGGCGGCGGGCGAGGAAATCCAGGACCTCGAGCAGGCTCGCGCGGCGGTCGAGCGGCTGGTCGTGGCCGGGGCGCGGCGGCGGGGCGCGGCGGCAGTCGTGGCGTCCCTCACGGGGGTCTCCGCGAACAGGCTCTACGGGCGATAGATTTCCGCGCGATGCCGCCTCTCGAGGACGCCGGCTACCGCACCCGCAGCCACGAGACCTGGCAGGCGATGGCGCCCGGATGGGAGCGCCGGCGCAGATGGACGTGGGAGGCCTCGCACCAGGTCGGCGATTGGATGGTGGAGAAGCTTTCGCCGGCGCCGGGGCAGACGATCCTGGAGCTGGCCGCCGGCACGGGCGAGACCGGGTTCGCCGCGGCCGCGGCAGTCGGCGACGAGGGCAGGCTGATCTCGACCGACTTCTCGTCGGAGATGATCGAGACCGCCCGCCGGGGCGCCGCGGAGCTCGGCCTTCGCAACTGCGAGTTCCGCGTGATGGACGCCGAGCACATGGACCTCGCGGACGACTCGGTGGACGGCGTGCTGTGCCGCTGGGGATACATGCTGATGGGCGATCCCGCCGCGGCGCTCGCCGAGACCGGGCGCGTGCTCCGAGCGGGAGGCCGCCTCGCCTTCTCGGTCTGGGGAGAGCCCTCGCGCAACCCCTGGGCGGCGACCGCCGGCGCGGCACTCGTGCAGCACGGCCACATGCCGCCGCCCGCTCCGGGCGTGCCCGGCATCTTCGCGATGGCGGAGCCGGCGCGGGTGCGGGCGCTGGTCACGGGCGCCGGCTTCGCGACGCCTGAGCTGGAGGAGGTCGAGATGGAATGGCGCTTCGAGGGCTTCGGCGACTACTGGCAGTTCCTCGAGGAGGTCGCGGGGGCAATCGCGGCGGTGCTGGAGCGGCTTGGAGACGAGGACCGCGCAGCCGTGCGGGCGACGGTCGAGGAAGCCGTGGCGCCGCTTCGGCGCAACGGCGGCTACCTGATTCCCGGCGTCGCCCTGAATGCAGTCACGACAACGGAGGCGGGATGAGCAACGTGGACACGATCAAGGACGTCTATGCGGCTTTCGGGCGCGGCGACGTCGAGGCGATCCTCGAGGTCCTGGCCGACGACGTCGAGTTCGAGTCCTGGGCCGACAACTCGGCCGTGCGAGCCGGAGTGCCGTGGCTCCAGCCGCGCCGCGGCAAGGAGGGAGCGGTGGAGTTCTTTGCGATCGTGGGCGGCTGGCAGATCCGGGAGTTCAGCGTGCTGGCGATCATGGATGGAGGCGACAAGGTGGCCGCCGAGATCGTGATGGACGCCGACCCGCCGAACGCGGCCGCCTTCCGCGACGAAGAGCTACACCTTTGGGACTTCGACGAGCGCGGGAAGATCACGCGGCTGCGTCACTACGTAGACACGGCGAAGCACATCGAGGCGGCCGGGGTCCAGGCTCCCTAATCCTCAGTACCCGGCCGACGGAAACCAGGCGCCGCGCGGCTCGTGATAGTCGCCCATCGCCATCAGCGTCATCGGCTTGATCACGCGTAACCCGCGCGCGAGGCACCAGCGGAAGAGGCCCGCCTGGCGGGTCGGCACGAGAAAGTCGACGGGGTCGCCGCCGCCCGCAATCAGCGCGCGCATGTCCTCCTCGGTCTCGGCGACGCCGTGCGCGAGGCTCCACCGCAGGAGGCTCGTCGCATAGCCGGTGAGCCGGCCGTCGCGGAGCACCCCGATCGGCGTCGCGATCGGGCCTTCGATCGCGGCGCTCAGCTCGCGGGTACGCGCGAAGCCGTGTACCGCGAGGCAGACGCGCTCGCAGGCCGGCAGGTCGGCGGCCTCGAGCGGGCGAACCTCGAATCCCTCCGGGGCGCCGCCGAGCCCTTCGCCCATCATTCGCGCCACCGGCTCCTTGACGTCGAAGCCGAGCTGCGCGTAGAGCGACATCGAGACGGAGTTGTGGGCGTCCTGGAGCAGCCGGATCCCGGCGCCCCCGCGGCCGTGCTCGATCACGGCCTCCATCAGGCGGCGGCCGACGCCGGCGCCCTGGGCACCGGGGCTGACGCTGATCGGCCCGACGCCCCGGATCGGGTCGTGCTCGCTGATGAAGTTCGAGCCGACGATCTCGCCGTCGCACTCGGCGACCACGCCGAAGTGCCCGTCCCGGTCGCCGGCGAGGTGAGCGATCACGATCGCCGCGAACTCGGCGTTCGGGAAGTCGTCCGGAAAGCCACGCTGGGTCGCGATCCCGTGGAAGGCCTCGTACAGGATCCGCCCACACGCCTGGGCGTCGTCGGGCGTCGCCTCACGGAGCCTGACCCGTACCGCCGCGATCGTCATTCCTTGCCCGCGGGCACGGGCGCGTGGTGGGGATCGGTGTACGGGACCGGCACGAACTGCACCGAGGGCCGCTGGCGCCCGGCCTGCGGGTAGAGCTCCATCAGCTCGAACGCCTCCACCGGCAGCGTCGTCTTGACCGGGAGGCCGAGCTCGGTGAGGGTCTCGAGCGTGAGCGGATAGTCGTGGGTCCACCTCCCCAGCGTGAGCTCGTTCGCGATGTGCTCGGCGCGGTCGGGCGGGAAGGTGTCGAGCAACACGTCCAGGACCACGTCCTTGATCTGCGCCTGCGCCTTTCGCGCCAGGTCGGCCAGGATCAGCGTGGTGTCGTCGATGCGTTCGAGCGGCTTCGTGTCCGCGACGCGGATGATCGAGGCCGCGGGCCATCCGCCGACCTGCGGATCGACCGGGCCGAGCACCGCATTCTCGTCCATCAGGATCTCGTCGGCGGCGAGCGCGAGCAGCGTGCCGCCCGACATCGCGTAGTGGGGCACGAGCACCGTCACCTTTGCGGAATGGCGATGCATCGCCCTCGCGATCTGCTCGGCGGCGAGCACGAGGCCGCCCGGCGTGTGCGCGACGATGTCGATCGGGACGGTGTCGGGCGTCAGGCGAATCGCGCGCAGCACCTGCTCGGAGTCCTCGACGTCGATGAACCGCCGGAGCGGAATGCCGAGCAGGCTGACCGCCTCCTGGCGGTGAATCAGCGTGATCACGCGCGAGCCGCGCCGTCGCTCGAGCGCCCGGATCGAGCGGTAGCGCTTCACCGCGAGCCGCCGCTGGGTCACCATCGGGACCAGCAGCAAGAGGAAGAAGAGCAGAAAGACGATCGACGAGAGGTCCGGCACGGCGCAAGCATAGAACCCGCGCTTCGCAACAAACCAGAGTTGTTTCGCACGTGCAGTTGACCTAACGCGCAAGCGAGCGTCGAATCGCCTCGCTGCGGTCCGCCCCGCGCGCTACGTTCGGCCGGCGATCTGAAATCCGGCGGCAGGGAGGCTCGGTGGTGACTTTGTCAGGGAAGGCGAGGAGTGTTGCGGCGGCGTTCGGGCTCGGGGTCGTATGGCTCGGGCTCACGGCGGGTGAGGCGCGCGGTGCACCCGGCTGGCGCTGGCCGGTCGAGGGCAGGGTGATCACGGCGTTCGCGAACGACGGCGGCAATCCGTACGCCGGCGGGATGCACCGTGGCATCGACGTCGCGGCACCGGCCGGCGCGACGGTCGCCGCCGCCCACGACGGGGAGGTGACCTATGCGGGCGCGCTCGGCTACTCGGGGCTGACGGTCGCGGTGCGAACCACCGATGGATACGTGACGAGCTATCTCCACTTGCGTGCAATGTCGGTTCGTCGTGGGGAGCACGTCGAGGCGGGCGGCGCGGTGGGCGAGGTCGGCACCACCGGCCGTCGCTCGAAGCCCGAGCCGCACCTCCACTTCGGCGTGCGCGTCGCCGACGATGAGAGCGGCTATGTCGATCCGCTCTCGCTGCTGCCGGCGCCGGCGGGCGGCCGCCAGGGCGCAGCGCCCGCGCCCGCGCCGGCCGTGGTGCCGGTCGCACCGCAGGAGGCGCCGGCCGCCGCCGCGCCGGCCCGTGCCGGCCGGCGGGTCCCGGTCCGCACGGCTCGGCCGGTCGGGCCGGCGATCACCCGGCCGCTCCCTCTCCCGGTGCACCCCGCCGCTCCGGCGGCGCGGGCGGCCGCTCGCGCGCCGGTCCTCGGTCAAGCGCCTCGTGACCGGGTCCCGGTCGCGCCAGGCGCACTGCCGGCGCCGGCAAAGCACCGGGTGGCGGAGCCGGCGGCACGGCCGGCGCCCGCGCGTCCCGTAGCCGCCCAGCCTGCCCGGGACTGGGGGCGCGCGCTCGCGCTCGCGGGCGTCACGCTGCTGGTGCTGGCGCTGATCGGCCGGGGTGCCTGGCGAACCGTCCGCGCGGCGAACGGTGCCGCGACCGACCGGGCCCGCGCGGCGGTACGTCGAGCGCCGCGAACGCCGTGGGCATACTTGCCGCGATCGCGGAGGGCAACCTGATGCCGTGTCGATCCCGACGTGCCGGCGCGGGTCGCGCCGGCCCGAAAACCCTCCGCGCCGGTCGCGGTGAATCGTTTGCCTATAGTCACTTTTCTCGCCGTGGCCTACTACGTCACCACCCCGATCTACTACGTGAACGCGCAGCCGCACCTCGGCCATGCCTACACGACGATCGCGGCCGACGTGCTGGCCCGCCACATGCGCCAGCGCGGCGAGGACGTGTTCTTTCTCACTGGCACCGACGAGCACGGCGAGCCGGTCGCGCAGGTGGCCGAGCGCGAGGGCATCTCGCCACGGGAGCTGGCCGACCGCAACGTCGTCCACTTCCAGCAGATGGTCGAGCGCCTGAACCTCACGAACGACTTCTTCATCCGCACCACCGACCCCCAGCACGGCATCGAGGTCCAGCGCTTCATGCAACGGATCTACGACCGCGGCGACATCTACGAGGGTGTGTACGAGGGCTGGTACTGCCCCAACTGCGCGGACTTCAAGAGCGAGCAGGAGCTGCTCGACGGCAATCGCTGCCCGATCCACAAGATCGTGCTGGAGAAGGTCCGCGAGGAGAACTACTTCTTTCGCCTCTCCAGCTACCAGGAGCGGCTCGAGCAACTGTACGCCGAGCAGCCGGACTTCGTCATGCCGCGAATTCGCTACAACGAGGCACTCTCGTTCATCCGCGGCGGTCTCGAGGACGTCTCGGTCAGCCGGCCGAAGCTGCAATGGGGCGTGCGCGTCCCGTGGAACGAGCAACAGGTGTTCTACGTCTGGTTCGACGCGCTCCTCAACTACTGGACCGCGCTCAAGTACGCACGCGAGGAGAACCTGACCGAGCGCTTCTGGCCGCCGGCGCTCCAGCTGATTGGCAAGGACATCCTCAAGTTCCACGCCGTCTTCTGGCCGGCGATGCTGATCGCCGGGGAGGTCGAGCGGCCGCGCCACCTGTTCGTGCACGGCTACCTCCTGATGCAGGGCGAGAAGATGTCGAAGACGCTCGGCAACGTGCTCGACCCGTTCCAGGTGATCGACGTGTACGGCACCGACGCGCTGCGCTACTACTGCTTCCGCGAGGTCAGCTTCGGGCAGGACGGGTCGATCTCGACCGAGGGCTTCGAGGCCCGCTACACGACCGAGCTCGCGAACGAGTACGGGAACCTCGCGAGCCGCACGCTGGCGATGATCGCCCGCTACCGCGCAGGCCGGGTGCCGCAGGCCGAGCCGAGCGCCGCGCTCGCCGGCGACTTCGAGGGATTGGCCGAGGCCGTCTCGGAGCGGCTCGACCGCGCCGAGCTCACGCTCGCGCTCGAGGAGATCTGGAAGCGCGTCCGGCGCCTCAACCGCTACGTCGAGGAGGAGGCGCCCTGGAACCTCGCCAAGGAGGACGCGCGGGCGGCCCGGCTCGACGAGGTGCTCTACAGCCTCGCCGAGGGACTTCGCGTCGTGACGGTGCTGCTTCACCCGTACCTGCCCGAGGCGGGCACGCGCCTGCTCGAGGCGCTCGGGCAACGCGACAGCGACGTGCCGCCGCTGGCGGGCGCACGCTTCGGCGCGCGCGGCGGCGGCGCCGAGGTCAAGAAGCTGCCACCGCTCTTCCCGAAGATCGAGCCCGTCGAGGCTGCCTAGCTTCCCGTGACTCCCCGGCAGCTCGCGATGTTCGGGGCGCTGTCGGCGATCTGGGGCGGCTCCTATCTGCTGATCAAGATCGCGCTCGACGGGTTCGATCCGGGGATGATCGTGTTCGCGCGGATCGCGCTCGGGGCGGTGATCCTCTTCTTTGCCGTACGCGCGCGAGAGGACTGGGGCCGGGCCGTGCGCTTCATGCGCGGGCATCCCGGCCGCGTCGCAATGCTCGGCTTCCTCAGCATCGCGATGCCGTTCCTGCTGATCAGCTACGGCGAGACCGAGATCAGCTCCGGCCTGACCGGGATCCTGGTGGCGCCCGGCCCGCTCTTCGTCGCGCTGTTTGCGCCATTCCTCGACCCCAGCGAGCGTGTCGACCGCCGCGGCGCATTCGCGCTGCTGGTCGGATTTGCGGGCGTGGTGGTGCTGGTCGGCGCCGACACCGTGCACGACCCGAAGCAGTTCCTCGGCTCACTCGCGGTGCTCGGCGCCGCCTGCAGCTACGGCCTGGGCGCGATGTACTCGAAGACCCGCCTGTCGCACGCGGGCGTGCCGCCGCTGGTGGTCAGTTTCTTCTCGTGCACGGCCGCCTCGGTGATCACGCTCCCGTTCGCGGCCGCGACGGTCGGCGACAACCATCCGGACCTGGGCGAGATGGCGGCGGTCGTGAGCCTCGGCGTGATCGGGACCGCGCTCGCATTCGTCCTCTACTACTCGCTGATCGCCGAGACCGGCGCGGGCCGCGCCTCGCTGGTCGGGTATGCGATCCCGCCGATCGCACTTGCCTATGGCGCAATCCTGCTGGGCGAGAAGATCACGGCCGCGGCGATCGCCGGGCTCCTGCTGATCCTGCTCGGCGTCGGCATCGCCGGGCAGCGCCGCACCGAGGCGGACGTGCCGGGGCCGCCCCCAGAACCCGCGTAGAAAGTCACACATAGACTTCCTGCGATGGTCGACACACACTGTCACCTGGACGCTTGCGAGTCACCCGTCCCGGACCTGGTGTCCCGTGCGCGCGAGGCCGGCGTCGAGCGCGTGATGGCAATCGGCATGACCGGCGAGTCCGGCCGGCATGCGCTGGCGGCCGCCGACAGCCACGACGAGGTGTATGCCTGCATCGGCCGGCATCCGCACGAGTCGGAGGGATTCGACGAGGCGGGGCTTGCGGAGCTGGAGTTGCTCTCGGCTCATCCGAAGGCGCGCGCGATCGGCGAGACCGGCCTCGACTACAAGCGCGACTACGCGCCCCGCGACGACCAGCAGCGCGCGTTCGTCGCCCAGATCGAGCTCGCCCGCATGCTCGACCGCCCGCTCGTGATCCACACGCGCGAGGCGACCGATGACACGCTCGAGCTGCTCGCCCTGCATGCGGAGGGCCGGCCGGTGATCATCCACTGCTTCTCGCTCACGGACCGGGTCGAGGAGTGCGTCGAGCGCGGCTACTACTGCTCGTTCGCCGGCAACGTCACCTATCCGAAGGCGCTCGAGCTCCAGCGTGCCGCCACGGCCGTGCCGGACGAGCTGCTGCTGGTCGAGACCGACGCACCGTTTCTCTCGCCCCAGGCGCAGCGCGGCAAGCGAAACGAGCCCGCGTTCGTGACCAAGACCGCGGAGTTCATCGCCGAGCTCCGCAGCACCACCTACGAGGCGATCGATCAGATCGTCGGCGCCAACGCCGCCCGCCTCTTCGGGTGGTGAGCGCGACGGCTCAGATCAGCGAGGCGCGTGCCAGCCTCGAGCGCATGTCGCGGCTCGGGATCCGGCCGAACCGCGAGCTGGGCCAGAACTTCCTCGTGGACGACAACATGCTCGGCGTGATCGGCCGTCTCGCCGAGCTCGGCGAGCACGACGTCGTGCTCGAGATCGGCGGCGGGCTCGGCATCCTGAGCGCCTACCTGGCGCCTCGAGCCGGACACCTCCACGTGGTCGAGACCGACCCGCGGCTGGCACCCGCGCTGGAGGAGACGCTGGCACCCCACCCGGCGACGAACCTCGTGATCGCCGACGTGATGGACCTCGACCTCGCGGTGCTCGATCCGGCACCGACGAAGGTTGTCGCAAACCTCCCCTACGGCGTTGCGGTTCCCGCGATCCTGAAGACGATCGCCGAGCTGCCCACTGTCACCTCGTGGTGCGTGATGGTGCAGCGCGAGGTCGGAGACCGGCTGGCGGCGAAGCCCGGCACCAAGGCGTACGGCATCCCGAGCGCGCTCGTCCAGTTCGCCTGCGACGTGACGCTCGCACGCGGGGTTTCCCGGAACGTCTTCCGGCCCGCGCCGCACGTCGACTCGGCACTCGTCGTGCTCCGCCGCAAGGGGCCCGCGGCGGCGCCCGAAGTCGCGGCGCTGGTCCGCGGCGCGTTCGCGCACCGCAGAAAGGCGCTGCCGCGCTCGCTCGAGCTGGCCACCGGCGCTCCAGGCGATCGCGAGGCCGCGCGCGTGGCGCTCGAGCAACTCGGGCATCCGGCCGACGCGCGCGCCGAGCAGCTTTCTCCGGAAGACTTCGCCGCGCTCGCGGCCCGGCTCCGCGGGGGCGCGGCATGAGGTTCGAGGCGAAGGCCCCCGCGAAGCTGAACCTGTGCCTCTACGTGGGAGACCGGCGCGATGACGGCCTGCACGAGATCTGCTCGCTGTTCCAGGCCGTGACGCTCGCCGACACGCTCACGCTCCAGGCCTCGGCCACCGACGCCGACGAGATCGTGTGTCCCGGCGTAGAGGGCCCGAACCTCGCGGCGACGGCGCTCGCGCGGTTCCGCGAGCGGTTCGGCTGGGAGGGCCCGCCCGTGCGCATCACGATCGACAAGCGGATCCCGGTCGCGGGCGGCCTCGGCGGCGGCTCGGCCGACGCGGGCGCCGTGCTGCGGCTGGCGGTGAAGGCGTCGAGCGCGCCCGTGCACCTGGAGGAGCTTCAGCAGCTTGCGATGACGATCGGTGCCGACGTGCCGTCACAGGTGGAGCCGGGATCGCACATGGTGCTCGGCGCCGGCGAGGTCGTGGAGCGGCTGCCGAAGACCTGGCATCTCGCGGCGGTGCTCCTGACGAGCGAGGTCGGCGTCAGCACTGCCGGGGTCTACGCGCACTTCGACCGGCTCGGTCACGCGCGCAAGCACCTCGATCACGACTGCCGCAACCTCCAGGAGGCCGTCACCACCTCGGGCTACGCGCCGCTCGAGTTCAGCGCGATGCTCCAGAACGACCTCCAGCACGCTGCGCTCGAGCTTGCCCCGCACGCCGGCCCGGCGCTCACGCTGCTGCGCGAGGCCGGCGCCCATGTGGCGCTGCTCAGCGGGTCCGGCCCGACGGCGTTCGGCCTGTTCGACAGCGAAGCGGAAGCCGAGGCCGCGCGCGCGGCGCTCGCCCCCCGCTGGAGCGGTGAGACGATCGCCGTGCGGTCGGCAAGAAGCGACTACGCGGTCGTGCGCAGGCTCTGAGCGGCAACCGCGTCCGGCGCGGGACAGAACTGTCCCGCCGAGAAGCCGGCCGGGGCGATGTCGAGTCCTTTGTTGAACCGCGAGCGGAAGTTCTCGAGCGCGATCGCGGTCGTCAGCTCCACGATCTGCGGCTCGTCGAAGTGCTCACGAAGCCTCGCGAAGAGCTCCTCGGAGATCGCCACGGGCTCGGTCGTGAGCTCGTCCGCGTACTCGAGCACGAGTTTCTCGGGCTCGGAGAAGGCCGCGCTCGTGCGGTAGTCGTGGAAGTCGCGCAGCTGCTCCTCGGTCACGCCCGCGGTGCGGCCGAGCGATGTCGCGATGTCGATGCAGAACGGGCAGCCGACCTTCGTGGCGACCTTCGTCGCGGCCAGCGTCTTCAGGCGCTCGTCGACCTTGTGGCCGTGCTCGTGGAACCACTCGAATGCGCCCCAGCCGATCATGTTCGCGCCGCTGTGGGCGATCACCGGCGTGATCGTGATCTCCCGTCCGTATTTGCGCTTCGCGTACCACTGGGCGGCGCGCACCATCGGGCCATGTTTTTCCTCAACGCGTGCCATGGGTGATTCCTCCTTCGATCGGTTGTGGTTCGTGTGCAGTACCGGAGCGCGGCTGCCGGGTGACCGCCAGCAGGATCAGGGTGAGCGCGAGCCCGAAGGCGAGCAGGACCAGGTTCACGACGTTGTCGCCGGTCGAGAAGGGACCTGTCTCGCTGAGGTGAAAGATGAAATGCGGCACCTGGAACACGAGCGAGGTCCCGAGCGCCACCTGCACGACCAGGCGGTCGAGCAGGTACGCCGCCACCGCCAGCAGCAACCCGAGCCCCAGGTAGGTCGCGCCGAAGTCGCGGACGAGGTGCTCGTCGTAGGGGCCGAGCGCCGAGATCCAGTGCCGGCCGCCGCCGGGGAAGGTGTCGTACCAGCCGTGCGGCGCGAGCAGTGCCCACCCCCCGACGAGCACGATCGGCACACCCAGCGCCAGCAGCCCAGCGCGGATCCCGTTTCGGTGCCCCGCGATCGATCGTTGTGCCTCGTTCATGCGCTCACCCCGTTTCTTTGGTCCGCGTAGCTCATGATCACGTCCACCCACGCCTCGAGGAAGTGCTCCTCGCCGACCGGCCGCGGGCCGAACATCGCCTCCTCGATCCGGTACCCCACGAGCGACCCGAGCGCGACCGCCGCGAGCGCCGCGGTCTCGTCCTCGCTCAGGACGCCGCCCAAGAGCCGCGTCACGACGGTGCGGGCCTGGTTGTGCCCCCGCGTGATGATCCGCTCCCGCACGGTGGCGGCGAGCTCGGGAAACCTGTCCCCGTCCTTTTGCACCACTTTCATCAGCGGCATCTCGCTGGCCAGTTCCTGGAGCGCGAAACGGCCGACGAGCATCAGCTCCGCGCGCGGGTCTCCCAGCGGGAGCATCTCGATCGCGGGCTGGATCACGTCCATCTCGCCGACGTGGCGCTCGATCCCGGCCTCGAGCACCTCCTCCTTGCTGCGGAAATGCTTGTAGAGGCCGCCCGCCCGGCGTGCCAGCCCGGCTGCCTCCTCGATGTCGCCCACGGTCGTGCCGCGGAAGCCACGTTCAGCAAAAAGGCGCATCGCCTGGGTGACGATTCGCTCCCTGGTGCCCGGCTCGTTGCTGATCATGTGCTTTGGTAATCCATTGCTTACCTCAGGTCAGCACATGATTACCAGATCGCGGCCGAAGGCGCAAATGCCAAACTGGCCGACCTGATGGAGCACCTCATCCAGGATCTCGCCAAGGGCCTCGGCCAGTGGGCCTACGTGCTGGTCGGCTTCATGGCGATGGCCGAGACCGCGGCCTTCCTGGGCTTCGTCGCGCCGGGCGAGTTCGCGATCATCTTCGGCGGCGTGCTGGCCGGCGAGGGCACGCTGTCGATCGAGCTGCTGATCGGGGTCGTCTGGGCGGCCGCCGTCGCGGGCGACTCGATCGGCTTCCTGATCGGGCACCGCTTCGGGCGAAGCTTTGCGGTCAGGCACGGCCCGAAGGTGCGGCTCACGGAGGACCGCCTGCGAAAGGTCGAGGAATATTTCGCGCATCACGGCGGCAAGACGATCATCGTGGGGCGATGGATCGGACTGATCCGGCCGCTGATGCCTTTCACGGCCGGAACGTCGGGGATGCCGTACCGCCGCTTTCTCCCCTACGACATCCTCAGCGCGGGCGCCTGGAGCGCAACGTTCTGCCTGCTCGGCTACATCTTCTGGCAGAGCTTCAGCCAGATCACGGGGATTGCAAGCAAGGGTGCGCTTGCGCTCGCGCTCGTGGTCGCGCTGATCGTCGGCACCTTCCAGGCGGTGAAGCGCCTGCGGCGTCCCGAGGACCGCCGGCGCTTCGCGGCCTGGGTCGAGCGGCAGGCCCAGAAGCCGATGCTCCGTCCAGTGGCCGCGGCCGGGCGCTTCGCGTGGGCCGCCGCGCTCCGGCCGCTGTGGCGCATCGTCGGGCCGCCCCTGCGGTTCGCGGCCGGCCGGCTCACCCCGGGCGGCCTGGGGATCGAGTTGACCACGCTGCTGGCGGTCGCGGCGGTGGCCGCCTACGTGATCGTGCTCCAGGTGAACTTGATCGAATCGGGCGACCCCCTGATCGCCGGCGACCGCCCGGCCCTCGACATCGCGCGCGACATGCAGTCGGGCCCGCTCACCGCGGTCGCGAAGGCGCTGTCGTTCCTGGGAAGGTTCTCGATCGTCCTGGTCGCGACAGCCGGGACCAGCATCTACCTCACGGCGCGGCGACGAGTGGCAGAGGCGGTCACGCTCTTGACCGGCCTCGGGCTCACCACGATCGCCTTCCACCTGCTGAAGACGTCGGTCGACCGGGCGCGGCCGGTCGACGCGCTCGTGCACACGAGCGGATTCGCATATCCGTCTGGTCACGCCGCGCTGGCGGTGACCTATCTCGCGATCGCGGTGCTGCTGGCCCGCGACGGGCCGCCGGCGCGGCGCCTCGCCGTGGTCGCGACCGGCCTCACGCTCACGGTGTTGATCGGGCTCTCGCGGGTGTACCTGCGCGCCCACTGGCTCAGCGACGTGGCCGGCGGATGGGCCGTGGCCCTCGGCGTGTTCTCGATCTGCGGAGCCGTCGCGCTGGTGATTCACTATCTGCGCCACAGCCTCGGCGGCTCAGCAGCCGTGGACGCACGACAGTGAGCGGCGCGTGGACCCCCTAACAGTCACCTACATCATCCTCGCGTCGGCCGGCGTGGTCGGTTTTGCGTTCTTCGCGGTGTGGATCCTGGCCCCCGCCTGGACCGCCTACGGTCGCACCTGGGAGCGGCTCGCGGCTGCCACTCTGAGCATCTTCGTGCTGGCCGCGTTCGTCGGCACCGGGATCGCGATCGGCCTGATCGTCCTCTACTACTGGGACCAGATCCTCCAGCTGCTCGGGATCGGAACGATCGGGCTCTGAGCCGCGGCCTAGACTGAGTTCACTCGCATGGCTGAAGCCCGGCAAGAGACTCCTGCAGCAACGAGCCCCGTCGGGCCGGAGGCGGTCGACGCGTTCTCCGAGGCGGTCGAATCCGGCGCCGGCCTGCCCGAGACCGCGCGCCGCGCGGCCGCGGCGCTGGGAGCGATCGTCGCGCTGATCGACTCGCGCGGCGCCGTGCTGGCGGTCGCGGCAGGCTCGCCGAACGAGGAGCACGACCTGCTCTCCCAGGAGAACGGCGTCGCGACGATCGACCTGCGGGTCTCGGAGGCGGTCGTCGGCCAGCTGCGGTTTCGCTCGCGCGGAGATTCGCCCGAGCCCTGGGTGATCAGGCTCGTGACCACGACGCTCGCGCTCGAGGTCGAGCGCACGCGTGCGCCTGAGCGGGCCGGCGAGGCGGCCGTCGGCAGCTTCGTGAAAGCGGTGCTCGACGAGTCCATCCCCGACCGGCGAGACCTGATCGCGCGCGGCAAGGAGCTCGGAACCGATCTTGAGAACGGAGGGTCCGTGCTGATCGCGGCGCTTCACGCTCGCGCGCCGGCAGAGGGCGACTGGCAGGCACGCGCGCTCACGCTCGTCGGCCGCGCCGCGCGGGGAATCGCGCCCGGAGCGCTGTCGGCGCTTCGCAGCGAGCGGGTCGCCGTGCTCGTGCCGGGCGCCGACGAGGCGACCAGCCGCCGCGCCGCCGAGGCCGTGCTGCGCTCGATCGACGACGCGATGCCCGGCTTTACCTCCGTCGTCGGGCGCAGCCGGATCGCGCTCGACCCGCTCGACCTGCACCGCGCCGCCGGCGAGGCCCTGCTTGCCTCCAACGTCGCCTCGCCCGACGCCCTCGCGGAACGACGGCTGCTCGCCTTCGAAGACACGGGCGCCTATCGCCTGCTGCTGCCCGCGATGAGCGACGACCCGGCTGAGCTGGAGCGCTTCTACACCGATACCGTCGCGCCGCTGGTCGCCTACGACGAGCAATACGGGACCGAGCTCGTGATGACGCTCGGGGCCTTTCTCGCAAACGACGCCTCGATGGCGGCCACCTACAAGCAGCTCTTCACGCACCGCCATACGATCCGCTACCGCCTCGAGCGCATCAAGGAGCTGACCGGGCTCGACGTGGGCTCGACGGACGGCCGCGAGCGCCTCAGCCTCGGACTCAAGGCGATGCGGGTGCTCGGCGTGCGCGCGCCGGTCGCGCCCGTGTTCGAGCGGGGCGCCGAGCGCGGCCGGGTGCCGCAGCGACCATCCGACGAGCTGAACGCGCGCCGTGCGCACACGCGCGCCGACGACCCCCGCTAGCCGAGCGCTCTTTCACGGTCGTGCTCACGGACTAACCTAGGCGCGGCAGCGCCGTTGCGGAGTCGTCTAATGGCAGGACGCCGGGTTTTGGTCCCGGAGGTCGAGGTTCGATCCCTCGCTCCGCAGCCTCATTGCCCAGCACGCCCCCGTTGACTCCGGCATCCCCGTCGGAGAGGATCGGCCCGGTGGGGGACAAGGAGAAGAGATGCGACTCAAGCGCCGGGTAATAGCCGCTTCGTGTGTCGCGACGCTCGCAGCAAGTTTTGAAGGCGCGGCAATTGCGGCACCTGACAACAACCAGACGTTGACGTACCAGTTCACTTCCTGCACCTCGGGTCCGGACTTCCAAGCGGTCAAGCAGCCGAGCGAAGGTGCCGCGCTGCACTTGCTGGACGGCCGAAGCAACTTCGTCGCGATGAAGGCGGTCGTCCTCGGGGATCAGACCGTGAACGGCACCTTCTACGCCGACGGCACGGTGTTGTTCGAAACGCTCGGTTTCTCAGGTAGGAACCGGCTTCCGACGATCACCTGCACGAACACCTCGCGCGTATCGGGGATCACTGCGCGAGTCACGGGATACATCGCGCCAACGAAATAGCACACCCTGGATCGTGGGCTGAGCCAGCCGCGGCTCCGCAGCAATCCCGCTCAGTGCCAGAACGTCTCGCAGCAGCTCCGGTAAGCCCTGACGTCGGGCTTGACTCTTTCCTGACCAGGCGGTTAGTCTCCCGGGCGCTCGAATCCTTTTTCCAGGTTCGAAGCTCGGCCCTTAGGTTGACGCCAGGCCGATTAGAGGTGGGGTCGGCGCAAGCCGGCCCAACCGCGCCTAACCCCGGCTCAGCGATCGCCCGAGATTAGTTGTGTCGTCCTCGTTTTCCAGTTAGCTTGGCCGATATCGACCGCAGCGGCAGGGGCTGCGGCAGGCGGAGGAAGTACGAGGGAGGGAACCCATCTTGGCCAGTGCTGGCATCTCGGTCGCCGTTAGGCGCGCGACCGTTCGCATTCTTGTTACGGTCGTCGCGCTCTTGGCGATTCCGTTCGCCACGCAGGCGAGCGCGCAGACCGTCGTGTCGCTCACCTTCGACGACGCGATCCAGAGCCAGTTCGCGAACGCTCGGCCGAGCCTCGCTTCCCGCGGGATGCGCGGCACGTTCTTCATCAACACCGGCCTGGTGGGCAAGAACGACTACTAGATGACCTGGTCGCAGATCAGCTCGATCGCAGCCGACGGCAACGAGATCGCCGGCCACACGATCACTCACCCATACCTCAACAGCATCAGCGCGGCGCAGGACCGCTCGGAAGTATGCGACAGCGCCGCGACCCTTCGCAATCGCGGCTTCAACATCACGAGCTTCGCCTATCCGCACGGCGAGGGCACCAAGAACTCCGCCGTGCAGCAGGCGCTCAAGGACTGCGGCTACACGTCGGCCCGCAAGGTGAGTGGCTTGCGAAGCGCCGATTGCGACAACTGCTCCTACGCGGAGACGATCCCGCCGGGGAGCAAGTACGCGATCAAGTCCAACGACTGGCTCGACGTCCCGCTGACGGTGGCGGAGCTCGAGCGCTACGTGACCCAGGCCGAGCAGCACGGAGGCGGGTGGGTGCCGCTGATGTTCCACGACATCTGCTCGTGTGGCGCCTCGTCGATCAGCTCAGGCGATTTTTCCAAGTTCCTGGACTGGCTGAAGGCCCGCGCCGTGCTCGGCACGCTCGTGGCCACCGAGAACGACGTGATCACCGGCAACTTCTCGGCTCCTCCGCCGGTCCAGCCGCCGCCTCCGCCGCCTCCGCCGCCCAGCGGCTCGGACACGAGTCCCCCGACGGCTTCGATCGCCTCGCCCAAGGGCGGCGCATCGGTCTCGGGCGGCGCGGTGGCAGTCACGGTCAATGCGAGCGACGCCGGCGGGATCGGCGACGTCGACCTCTACGTGGACGGCGACTGGACCACGTGGAGCAAGAGCGCAGGGTCGCCCTACTCGCTGACCTGGAACGCGACCAGCTTCGGCACGGGCAGTCATACGCTCAGGGCCTTCGTCTACGACAAGGCCGGCAACCTGGCGAAGTCCGCGCCGGTCACCGTGAACGTCACCGGCTAGGGCTCCCGGTCCCTCAGCACTTCCCGGGCGGGGCGATGATCATCTTGATGTCGGTGCCGAGCGGCTCGCCCGCCGCGGGCTTGGTCGAGCACACCTCGAAGGCAGTCTCGGGCTGCGCCGTCGCGCTCTCGGTGCCGGGCTTCGACTGCGAGATGTAGGGAATCCCGGCCAGCGACAGTTGGTCGGTCGCGTCGCTCCAGTTCTTGCCGACCAGGTCAGGCACCTTCGGACCGGTGTTCGAGGACTTGCCGGAGTCCCCGCCGCCGCCGCAGGCACCGAGCCCGGTTGCAAGCACCACCAGGATCGCCGCACGCGCCCTCACGCCGACCTCTGGTCGGGGTAGATCGCGTGAATCCAGATCGCCGCGAGCGGCTCCACGACGTCGCTCTGCGGGCGGCCGTCGATCAGCAGGAACGCGTAGTTGCAGCGCTCGGCCATCCAGACGAGCGCCTCGGCGATCGGCTCCGGGTCGAGCGACCGCAGGCGGCCCGCGTCGCGCTCCCGGCGCAGATGGTCGGCCGTCGCCCGGACGAAGCGCTGGATCAGCGACTCGTAGAAGGCACGGAACTCCTCGTCGTAGGTGGTCGCCTCGACCGACGCGCGCAGCATGTCGGCGTGGTCGCAGTAGACACGCGCGATGCCCGCGAGCGCCTCCTTGACCAGCTGCTCGGGCGGGCCCTCGCCGTGCCACCAGCGGTCGGCCTCGGCGTAGACCTCGCCGGCGGCCGCCTCGGCCGCTTCCTTCAGGACCTCGTTCTTGTCGGGGTAATAGAAGTAGAACGCCGTCCGCGACAGCCCCGCACGGCGCGCCAGCCCGTCGACCGTCACGTCCTTGAACGGCTGCTCGCCGAGCATGTCGACCAACGCCGCGCGCACGTCGGCCTGGACCTCGTCGCGGGTCCGGCGGCGCGTACCCGATTGTGGTGAAACCTCCATCCCTCTCTGCGAAACGTAACCTAGCGCGCGCTAGGACGACACGCATACCCTTTCGGGCCCGATCTCACGGGTCCGGCTTGCCCATCGCCCGCCTTGCTCGCACCGAAAGCTCTCCCCTCCACAGTCGCAGCATGCCGCTGTTTGCAGATTTGCCCCTATCGCAAATGCAGGCGTTCCCTCTACCATCCAATGACGCCTTGAAGGTCCCTTCTCTTCTCATCATGGCCGCAGGCCGCGGCACCCGGATGCGCTCGAGGCTCCCCAAGGTGCTGCACCCGCTGTGCGGGCGGCCGCTGATCCTGTGGCCGGTCGAAGCCGCGCGCGAGGCGGGCGCCGAGCGCGTGGTCGTGGTCGTGGGCCGCGAAGCCGACGAGGTCAGGCGGGTGCTCCCGCCCGGCGTCGAGGTCGTCGTCCAGGACCCACCCGCAGGCACCGGCGATGCGGTCCTGAGCTCCGCCGAGGCGCTTCGCGGGGCAAGCGACGTGATCGTGCTCTCCGGGGACCACCCCCTGCTGGACGCCGGCTTCATCACGGCGCTGGCCGAGCGCCACGCAGCGTCGGGCGCCGCCGCGACCGTGACCACCCGGGAGCTCGAGGACCCCGGCCAGTACGGACGCGTGGTCCGCACGCCCGAGGGAGACGTGGAGCGGATCGTCGAGACGAAGCACCCCGGCGACGCGACGCCGGAGGAGCTCGCGGTCAAGGAGATCAACGCGGGCACCTACGCCTTCGCGGTCGACCCCCTGCTCGAGGCGCTGGGGCAGGTGGGCAGCGACAACTCCCAGGGCGAGGTCTACCTCGGCGACGTGATCCCGCTGCTCAGGCAGGCCGGCCACAAGGTCGCCGCGTTCCTGACCGACGACGAGCTGATCGGGATGGGGATCAACTCCCGGGTCGACCTCGCCGACGTGCAGGAGGTGGCGCGAAGGATGATCCTCCGGCGTCACATGCTCGCGGGGGTGACGGTCAGCGACCCGACGTCCACCTTCATCGACATCGACGTGATGATCGGCGAAGACACGACCGTCGAGCCGTTCAGCTTCCTCAAGGGCCAGGTCGAGATCGGGTCCGGCTGCACGATCGGGCCGATGACGACGCTGATCGACTCCGCGGTCGGCGACGGCGTGTCGATCGTCCATTCGCACCTCGATGCCTGCGAGGTGCTCGACGATTGCACCGTCGGGCCCTTCACCCGCATCCGCCCCGGCACCAAGCTGAACGACCGGGCCAAGGCCGGCGCGTTCGTGGAGATCAAGAACTCGGAGATCGGTGAGGGCGCGAAGGTGCCGCACCTCTCCTACATCGGCGACGCCGACATCGGCGAGGGGTCGAACATCGGCGCGAGCACGATCACCGCCAACTACGACGGCCGCCGCAAGCACCGGACCGTGATCGGCAAGCACTCCCGCACCGGCGTCCATACATCGCTCGTCGCACCGGTCACCGTCGGGGACGAGGCTTACACTGGTGCCGGCTCGGTGGTCACCGACGACGTGCCCGGGGGAGCGCTGGCAATCTCGCGCGCCCCCCAGACCAACATCGAGGGCTACGCGGAGCGGGAAGCCGCCGCCGAGGAAGACGGAAAGCGGTGAGAGGCACAAGGAGGTATTCGTGACCGGCGGAGCGCCGATGGAGTTGCTCGAAGCGGAGCCGATGCTGTCGACGGCCGAGGCACCGACGCACACGAGCGTCCCGGCCGCCTACGACAAGCGGCTGATGGTCTTCGCGGGCCGGGGCAGCCTGGCGCTCGGCGACAAGATCGCCGGCAAGCTGGGCATCCAGCTCGGCCAGGTCGAGCTCAAGACTTTCTCCAACGGCGAGGTCTACTGCCGGTACCTCGAGTCGATCCGGGGCGCCGACATCTTCATCGTCCAGTCCACGCACGCGCCGGTGAACCGCAACCTGATGGAGCTGCTGCTCATGATCGATGCGGCCAAGGGCGCCTCCGCGCACCGCATCATCGCCGTCATGCCCTGGTACGGCTATTCGCGCCAGGACAAGAAGTCGGCGCCGCGCGAGCCGATCTCAGCCCGGCTCGTGGCGCGCATGCTGGAGACGGCGGGCGCGGACCGCGCGCTCACGATGCACCTCCACGCCGGTCAGGTGCAGGGGTTCTTCCAGGTCCCGGTGGACCACCTGATCGCCCGCCCGATGCTGACCCAGTACTTCCTCGACAAGGTGATCGACGAGGAGTGGGTGGCGGTGTCGCCCGACGCCGGCCGCGCGAAGCTGGCCGAGAAGTTCGCCGGCGAGCTCGGCGTGCGCCCCGCTTTCCTGACCAAGCACCGCCCCGAGCACAACATCGCCGAAGCCGGCTATGTGGTGGGCGACGTGGCCGGCAAGGCGGCAATCCTGGTCGACGACATGATCGACACGGCCGGCACGTTGATCGAGGCGGCGCGGGTCGTGCGCGAGGCGGGCGCCACGCGCGTGTTTGCGACGGCCACGCACGGCGTCTTCTCCGGACCCGCGTTCGAGCGGCTGAGCAGCCCCGAGATCGAGGAGATCGTCGTCACCGACACGATCCCGCTGTCGCCGGAGGCGCCGGACAAGATCAAGATCCTGAGCGTCGCCGACATCCTCGCGCGCTCGATCCGCTCGATCTTCACCGACGGCTCGGTGTCCGAGCTGTTCGCGGGCGACAACCAGCTGTTCTAGCCGTCGATGCGCCGGCCTGCCGGCCGTCAGCCGCGCACGCGGATGTTGCCGGCGTCCAGCGTCTGGGTGCCGGAGTCGTAGCCGGAGCCGAGCAGGATCCGGTAGGTGTCGCGCCGGCCGGGGTGGCCGCGGTCGTTCAGGTCGACCCGGAACGGCGTCGAGCCGGTGCTGCCGTAGATCGTCGCGCGCCGCCCCTCGCACACGGGCGCGTCGATCGCCTTCGAGCGGACCGTGAGCGACTCCGCGGGGCCGCGGTCGGTGTAGGTGATGCGGCCGCGGACGTCGCTCGCGGTGGCCGTGCGCACGTTGTTGTCGAAGGTCGCGCGGTCGTCGTTTTGCGCCATGATGCCCCCGCCGCCGGTGACCTTGCAGCCCTCGGTGCCTTGCGGAGCGACCCAGACCTTGCTGGCGGTGTCCGAAGGGCCGCTCGGGTCAACCGTGGCCGTGATCTGGTCGGTGCCGGGCAGCTCGGGGCCCTGGTAGCAGAAGGTCGCCTGGCCGTTGGGGCCGGTGGTCTGAGAGCCGCCCGCGCTGGTGGCGCCCGTGACCGTGAAGCGAACGGTGATCTCGGGGGTCGGGTCGCCGGAGGCGTCCTCGACCGTGGCCGTCACGCAGTGGCCGCTGTCGCCGACCGTGTTGGTGGCGGTCTCGGGGGCGAGCGTAAGGGTCGCCGGCGGGCCGGGGCCGTAGGAGAACTTGGCGACGAAGCTGTCCTCGTTGCCGTTGTAGGTGGTGTCGAAGGCGCCCGGCGTGGTGGGCACTCCTCCCTGCGTGGATCCCGTTAGATATGCGTTCCCCTGCGGGTCGAGCGCGATCGAGCCGCCGGCGCCTGCGTAGCCGCCGCCGTCGTACCCGGCGCCGCCGAAGTAGGTCGAGTACTGCAGGGCCGTGGCGCCCGGATCGAGCTTGGCGTAGAAGGCGTCAGAGGGGTAGCCGTGCGTCGCGTCGAGCGCGTCGGGCGTGGTCGGGAAGTCCGTCGAGAAGGTGGTCCCGATCACGTGCGCGCTGCCCGCCGCGTCCACGGCGACCCCGAATGCGCCCTCGTCGCCGCTACCGCCCAGGTACGTCGAGTACACGAGCGCCGAACCGCTCGGGTCGAGCTTGGAGAGAAAGGCGTCCGCGAACCCGTTACGGGTCCGGTCGTACGCCCCGGGCGTGGTCGGGTAGGGCACGGCGGCGTCGAGGGCCGTCCTGCCGGCGACATACGCGCTGCCCGCCGAATCGATCGCGATCCCGTATGGATGGTCGCTGGCGCCTCCGCCGATGAAGGTCGAGTACACGAGCGCCGAGCCACTCGGGGCGAGCTTGGTGACGAACACTTCGTCCTGCCCGTTGAGGGTGCGGTCGTACGCCCCCGGGGTAGTCGGGTAGTCAGCGTCCGCGAAGCCGCCCAGGCCGGTCAGGAAGGCGTTTCCGGTCGGGTCCACCGCGATGTCCTGGGGCAGCCCCGCGCCAAGGAAGGTCGAGTACACGAGGCCGGTCCCGTCCTGGTTGAACTTCGTCACGAACGCCTCGAGGCCCTCGCTTGCGGTCTTGTAGGCGCCGGGCGTGGTCGGGAAATCGGTGCTCCTCGTGAAGCCCGTCGCGATCGCCTGCCCTGCGCCGTCCACCGCGATCGCGCCCTCCTGCCCCGAGCTGAAGCCGGCGCCGCTGCCGCCGAGCAGGGTCGAGTACTGCAGCGCGCCGGCGGGGCCGAGCTTGGCGACGAAGTTGTCGTCGAAGCCGTTGCGATCCGCCTGGAAGGCCCCCGGCGTGACGGGGAAGCTAGTCGAGAGCGTGTAGCCGAACACGTACGCGTTGCCGGCCGCGTCGGTCGCGACGTCCTGACCGGAGTCCCATCCGTCCCCGCCCATGTAGGTGGCATAGACGAGCGCTGTGCCCAGCGGGTTCAGCTTCGCGACGAAGGCGTCCTCGGTGCCCCCGTTGAAGGTCGTGTCGTACGAGCCCGGCGTGGCGGGGAAGTTGGGGGAGTCCGTCTGCCCGGCGACATAGGAGTTACCGTGCGGGTCGACCGCGATGCCCCATTGGGTGTCGTCCCCATTGCCGCCGAGGAAGGTCGAGTATGCGAGCGCGGGGTCGATCACCAGCGGCCGGGAGCGGTCATATGCGCCGAGCGAGAAGCCGTACGAGCGCTTGCCGGTCAGCCGGAAACGGCTGGCGACGGCTGCGCCACCCTGGCGGCTCCGGGGCGGCGCGTCCCTGAGAGTCCCGTTCTGCGTGTGAACGGCCAGCCCGCCGTTCCCCGCGACCGACAGCCCGTCGATCCCGGCGTATGCGAATCGCGCGTTCGCGAGGTTCGCGCCCGAGGCCAGATGGAGCTCGTACTTCAGCTGCCCGCGGTCAGCCGCGAACACCAGGTCGATCCCGGGCCACAGGTCCCGGTAGACGACGCGGCCATAGGTCGGGATGCCCGTGTGCCGCTCAGCGCCGTTGAGGTAGTTCACCCGGCCGGCCTGCCGGTCGGCCGCAGCGATCGACGGCGTCCGGTCGGCCCCCGGGAACAGAAGCTCGATCGCCTGGCCATGCCGGCCCTTCGAGATCGCGATCGTCACCCCGCGGCGGGTGAAGTAGGCGGCGAACCCCGGCGTCTGCGCGTAGTAGCGCACGCGCGCGTCGGTCTGGCCGCGGTTGGGGACGAACGACAGCGGCAGCTTCAGGGCTGGGCTGGAGGGACCCGCCGCTCCGCCGCCGTGCCCGTGCGGCACGAGCAGACCGGCCACAACCAGCCAGAGCACCACAGCACCCAGCACCAACCTTCGTGCGATCGGCCTGCTGGCGATGATCGAAGCCAATTTCCTCTGCCCCCGCCAAGACTACGCCGGGCAGCATCGGCAAGTCAAGCAAGCGAGCGCCCCTCCCAGAACTCGTGCTCCTGGTGCCCCAGCTCGGTCGCGGGGGGGTCCCCGAACCACCATTCGCGCGCGATCCGGTGCCAGTTGCGCCGCGCGCGTAGCTGGCCCAGCACGGCCAGCACGCCGATCTCCATGCGACGGCCCATGAGCTCGTTCGCGGGCACGTTCTCGCGGCGCATGAGCGCGTAGAAGTCCGAGCGCGGGTCCGATATTGCGGCGATCACCGCCATCACGTACTCGGGCGTGACCTCGCGCTCGACGTCCTCCAGGTACCAGCCACCGACCGCGTCGACGTGCGCCATCAGCCGCTCGGCATCGATCCGCTTCGGGTCGCGCAGGAAACCGAGCTCGTGCAGCTTCTGCCGCAGCCGCTCCGGGTCGTGGTCGACACGCGCCTTGATCACCTCTTCCTCGAGGCGGATCTGCTCGACGTCCAGCCGCTTCGTCATGCCGAAGTCGAGAAACGCGACACGACCGTCCTCCAGGAGCAGGTAGTTGCCCGGGTGCGCGTCGGCGTTGAAGTGCTGAAGCTGGTAGATCGAGCCGAGGTAGAACCGGAACACGATCTCGCCGAAGCGCGTGCGCTGCTCGTGGTCGAGCCGCTTCACGTCGTCGAAGGAGTGGCCCTCCACGTACTCGGTCACGATCACGCGACTGCGCGACAGCCGCGTGATCACGTCGGGCACATGTATGAACGGGTGGCCGCGGTAGGCGCGCGCGAACACGCGCTGGTTCTGGGCCTCGTACTCGTAGTCGAGCTCCTCGAGCACCCGTTCCTTCAGCTCCGCGGCGACGGCCTTGGCGTCGAGCCCCGGCGCGATCGCCTTCGCGAGCCGCAGGATCATCCCGGCGTTCGAGAGGTCGGCACGGATCGCGGCGTCGACGCCCGGGTACTGGATCTTCACCGCCACGCGGCGGCCGTCGTGCAGGACCGCGCGATGCACCTGCCCGATCGAGGCGGCCGCGAACGCCTCCTCCTCGATCTCGCGAAATACCTCGACGCACGGCTCGTCGTATTCCTCGTCGATCACCTTGCGCACCTTCTCCCAGGGCATCGCGGGCGCCGAGGTGCGCAGCTGCCCCAGCTTGGCCTGGTACAGCTCGCGGTACTCCTCGGGCAGGTACTCCGTATCGATGAAGGAGGCGAGCTGGCCCATCTTCATGGCCGCACCCTTCATCGTCCCGAGCGTCTCGACAACGCGCTCGGCCGAGTCCAGCGCGAGGCCCTCCATGCGTTCCTGGCGAGTGTCGCGCGACCGCACCACGCCGGTCGCCTTGGCGCCCGCGAACCGGGCGCCCTCGAGACCGGCCCGAATGCCGACGCGGGCCGAACGGCCCAGCCGGCTGCGAGGGATCTTCGCGTCGCCCTGGTCCACACCGGTGAAGTTACCCTTCGGCTCGATCGATGTCCTCAGTCCAAGACACGTTCAACGCGCTCATGGGAGAGCTGGACTACCCGATGTTCGTCGTCACGGCCGCGCGCGGCGGCGAGCGCGCGGGGTGCCTGGTCGGGTTCGCGACGCAGTGCAGCATCGATCCGCCGCGGTTCCTGATCTGCCTCTCGAAACAGAACCGCACGTACCGCGTGGCCCGCGACGCAGACCTGCTTGCGGTGCACTTCGTGCCCTCCAGTGCGGACGACCTCGCTGAGCTCTTCGGGGGCAGGACGGGCGACGAGGTGGACAAGTTCGCGCTGTGCGAATGGCACCCGGGCCCGGGCGGCGTGCCGCTGCTGGAGCGTTGCGACCATCGGTTCGTGGGCGCCGTCGAGCAGCGCTTCGACGGTGGGGACCACGTGGGGTTCGTGCTCTCGCCGGCGACCGCCGAGCACGGTCCGACCGAGGGGCAGTTCCCCTTTCACCGCGCGAAGCGGATCCGGGCGGGCCACCCGGCCTGACCGCGAACCGTGAGTACAATCCGCCGTCGTGGCTTCGGGTCAGAGGACATTGCTGAGCGTTCAAGCGCGCGAGGAGCGCGGCTCGCGGGCGAGCCGGCGGCTTCGCCGCGCGGGCTTCACCCCGGGCGTGGTCTACGGGATCGAGAGCGACTCGGTGTCGTTCAAGGTTGAATCGCGGGTGCTGCGCACGGTGCTCGCCGAAGGCCATGCGCTGTTCGACATCGAGATCGAGGGCAACGGCGGCGGCGGTCGGGAGCCCGTGATCGTCAAGGACCAGCAGCGGGATCCGGTGCGCGGAAGCGTGCGCCATGTCGACCTGCTCAAGGTCCGCCTCGACGAGAAGATCCAGGCGACGGTGATGCTCGAGCTGGAGGGCGTCGACGAGGCCCCCGGAGTACGCGAAGGCGGCGTGCTCGAGCACGTGACGCGCGAGATCCTGATCGAGGCGCTTCCCACCGACATCCCCGACCGGATCGTCGCGGACGTATCGGGCATGGGCGTCGCCGAGACCCTCACGCTCGACTCGGTCAGCGCGATCGCCGGCGTCGAGGTGGTGGGCGAGCCCGCCGAGATCGTCGTCGCCACGATCACGGTCCCGTCCGAGGTCGAGGAGGAAGAGGAGATCGAGGAGGAGACCGCACTCGTCGGCGAGGAAGGCGCCGAGGGCGAGGAAGGCGCCGAGGGCGAGGGCGACGGCGGAGAGGGCCAGAGCGCCGAGTCCGGCGGCGGCGGCGGCGGCGAAGAGGGCTAGGCCCTCTTGCGGCTGTTTCGCGGCCGCGGCAAGCGCCCTGCCGTTCCGGTCGACTATCTGATCGTCGGCCTGGGCAACCCGGGCTCGAGGTACGCGGGCACGCGCCACAACGTCGGCTTCGAGGTCGCGAAGCTGCTTGCATCGCGGTGGGACCTGCCGGAGCCCCGGAAGGCGTTCGGGGGGCTCGTCACGGAGGGGCGAACGGGCCCGGGAGGACCGCGCGTGGCGATCCTCATGCCACAGACGTACATGAACGAGTCCGGCACGGCCGCCGGGCCGGCCCGGGGCCAGTACGGCGTGCCGCTCGAGCACGTGGTGGCGATCCACGACGAGATCGATCTCCCGTTCGGCCAGGTCCAGGCACGCACGGGGGGCGGCCTCGCCGGGCACAACGGCCTCAAGTCGCTGCGCCAGCACCTCGGCGGCCCAGACTTCAGCCGGATCCGCGTCGGCGTCGGAAGGCCCGACACGACCGACCCCGAGATCGTCTCGCGACACGTGCTGTCTCGTTTCGACGAGCCCGCCGGCGACGTGCGCGCGCTGATCGAGCGCGCCGCGGACGCGGCCGAGGGCTTCGTCACCGATCCCGGCGAATGAGCGCACCGCCAGTGGCCCGCAGTGGCCTGCGCCGGTACGCCGCCGTGCTGGCGATGCCCGACTTCAAGCCGTTGTTCGCGGCCGCGTTCCTGGGGCGTCTGCCGGTCGGCATGTACACGCTCGCCTCGGTGCTCCTGCTGAGCAGGGAGACCGGGTCCTACGCGGTCGCGGGCGCCGCGACGGGAGCCTTCGCGATCTGCTCGGGCATCTCGGCGCCGCTGCTCGGGCGGCTGATCGACCGCCTCGGGCAGACCCCGGTGCTGGTCACGTGCGCGCTCGCCTTCCCGGCATCCATCGGGGCGCTGCTGGCCGTCGCGGAGCACCACGCCCAGACAGTTCCGGTTCTCGCCTGCGCAGCGGCGAGCGGGCTTTGCTTTCCACCGCTGTTCGCCACCATGCGCGCGCTGATCAGCGAGCTCGCGGGCGGGCTCACCGAGACCGCCTTCGCGCTCGAAGCGGTCGTCCAGGAGCTGTTCTTCATCGTCGGGCCGCTGCTCGTCGCGCTGATCGTGGTGTTCTCCACCGCGCAGGTCGCACTCGCGACTGCCGCCGTACTCGTCGCCGCGGGCACGATTGCGTTTGCGGCCACGCCCGCCTCTCGGTCGCGGCGACGCGGATCCACCACCGTGGAGCCGCGAGCCGGTGCGCTGTCAGACCCGGGCATCCGCACGATCGTGCTGCTCAGCATCGTCGACGGCATGACGTTCGGCTCGCTCGAGGTCGCCCTTCCGGCCTTCGGTCAGGCGCACGGCTCGGCGGGCGCGGCCGGGCTGATGCTGGGTACGCTTGCGTTCGGCAGCATGCTGGGCGGGCTCTGGTACGGCGCCCGAGAGTGGCGGCGCGATCCGGCCGAGCTGCTGCTCGTGTTCGCCTGGCCGATCGCGCTGGGGCTCGCGCCGCTCGCGCTGGCCGGCTCGATTCCGGTGATGACGGCGCTCCTGCTGGTCGCGGGCCTCTTCATCGCTCCTTCAGCCGCGGCCAGCTTTGCGCTGATCGGCCGGCTCGCGCCGGGTGGCGCGGTGACGGAGGCGTTCACGTGGCTGAGCACCGGAGTGACCGCCGGGTTCGCCGCGGGCGGGGCGCTGGCGGGTCTGCTCGTCCAGCACGCGAGCATCGACGCGGCGCTGCTCACGACCGCGGGCTTTGCGCTCGTCGCGGCGGCGGGGCTCTACGCGCGGCGCGCGACCCTCCGTCCTCGCGGCTGACCTCGACTACTGCTGGAGCAGCCAGTAGCCGGCGATCGCGAAGCCTGCGGCGGTCGCCGTCACGAGTGCTGCGGCGGGCGGCGGGAGCTGCCCGCGGATCCCGGCCAGCGCGCCTGCGCCGACGTCGGCGACGTCGCATGCCAGCCCGGCCGTGGCCCAGGCGTCCTTCTGCTTCTTCGAGCTGCGAAGCACGCCCGCGCCCAACGCCACGTCTCGCGCGCCGAACAGGCGGCCGATGTACGAGAGCTGCGGGTTGCCGTCCGGGTCGAGGCCGAAGAGGCGCCCCGAGAGATTCGGCGTCAGGTAGGCGCTCGCGCCCACCACGATCCGGCCGATCGCGACGGCGTCCTTGGCCTTGTCTCGTTGCTTGCGGCTCATCGGCGGCGACAGCCTATCCTAAGAATCGAGACGAAGCCGGGCCCGTGTGCCCGGTCGTTCGTCGTGCCGTGATGACGCTCATACGACTGCTGGAAAAAGCCAACCAGACGCCGGACCTGGAGCGGCTCGCCCGCGAGGCGGCCGCTTCGCCTCAGGCTGCCTTCGTCTCGGCGTCGCTGCGGCCGTTCGTGGTCGCCGCGCTGCTGAACTCGGACGAGTTCACCGGCCGCCCGGCGCTCGTGGTCGCAGGCGACGACCGTGCCGCGCGTGACCTGGCCGCCGACCTGCGCGCGTTTCTCGGCCCGGAAGTTCGCTTCTATCCCGCGCGCGGCGTCCGTTACGAGTCGCACCTGGCACCGCCGCCGCACCTCGTGGGCCTGCGGGTCGCCGCGCTCGATGCCCTGAGAGATGCCTCGACGGGCGGACGGCCCGTGATCGTGGCAAGCGCGGTCGCGTTGATGGAGCGCGTGCCCGATCCGGATCTTCGCCCGCACGGCTTCACGCTCGAAGTGGGCGAGGAGCTCGACCTCGGCGACGCGCTGGAGCGGCTCGTCGAGTGTGGCTACGAACGCGAGGAGCAGGTCTTCGACCGCGGCCAGTTCGCGGTGCGCGGCGGCATCCTCGACATCTATCCCGCGACGGAGGAGCGCGCCGTGCGGGTCGAGCTGTTCGGCGACGAGGTCGAATCGCTGCGCTGGTTCTCGACCTTCACACAGCGCTCGCTGGCGGAAGCGGACAGGGTCGAGATCGCGCCCGCCGCCGAGCTCGGGGCCGAGTACCGAGAGCTGGCCGAGCTGGCCGCCAGTGAGGAGCGCGGTGAGCGCCCCGACGTGGCCGAGATCCTGCCGGTGGGACAGTTCCGGTCGTTCCTCGACCTCGTCCCGGACGAGGCCGCGGTGGTCGTCGCAGCCGGTGAGGAGATCCGCCCCGGGCTTGCAGACCACTGGCACGACGTCACGACCAGCTTCCATTCCGACGACGCCCACCACCTGTACCTGCCTCCGGAGGAGGTCCAGGCCACGCTCGACCGCCGTGCCGCGGTCAGCTTCTCGACCGTCTCGCAGGACCAGCCGCACCAATTCCGCGCGCAGGCCGCGGACGGCGCCGCGCGCTCGATCCGCGAGGCCGAGCCCGAGCTGGAGAAGCTGGTTCGCGGCGGCTACTCGACGCTCGTGGCGTGGGAGCACCGCGGTGAGGCCGACCGCGCGGCGTACAACATGGCGCGCCTCCACCCCGCTTTCGTGGACGGCTCCGGTCCTTCCGTCGGGAAGGACGAAGGCGCGCTCTGGTTTGCGGTCGCCCGGCTTCGCGAGGGCTTCATCGCACCGCAGCTCAAGCTCGCCGTGCTGCCCGATCACCGCCTGCTGCGGCGGCGGCGCGCGGAGCGCCCGGACACCCGGCCGGGCCGCGTGCTCGCCGCGTTCACGGACCTGCGCGCGGGGGACATCGTCGTGCACGTCGATCACGGCATCGGCCGCTTCACCGGGTTCGACACCAAGACGGTCGCGAACGTCACGCGCGATTACCTCGAGCTCGAGTACCGGGACGGCGACCGCGTCTTCGTCCCGACGGACCAGCTCGACAAGCTGAGCCGCTACGTCGGCGCGGACGGCCACGCGCCGCCGCTCTCGAAGCTCGGGTCGAAGAGCTGGGACAACATGAAGGCGCGGGCGCGGCGCGCCGCCGAGGAGCTCGCGGGCGAGCTCCTCACGATCTACGCCGAGCGCAAGCACCGGCATGGCCACGGTTTCCACGAGGACTCCGAGTGGCAGCTCGAGTTCGAGCAGGCTTTCCCCTACCGCGAGACGGACGACCAGCTCGACGCGATCGAGCAGACTAAGGCCGACATGGAGGCAGAGCGCCCGATGGATCGCCTGATCTGCGGCGACGTCGGCTACGGCAAGACGGAGGTCGCCCTGCGCGCGGCGTTCAAGGCGGCCAGCGACGAGCGCCAGACGCTCGTGCTGGCGCCGACCACGATCCTCGCCCAGCAGCACTTCGGCACGTTCTCGGAGCGCCTGCGGGACTACCCGTTCCGGATCGAGCTGCTCTCGCGCTTCCGCTCGCCGAAGGAGCAGCGCGCGGTGATTCGCGACTTCGCCGCGGGCAAGGTCGACATCCTGATCGGCACCCACCGGCTGTTCTCGCGCGACGTGCAGCCCAAGGACCTCGGCCTCGTGATCGTGGACGAGGAGCAGCGCTTCGGGGTGAAGCAGAAGGAGCGCCTGCGCCAGCTGCGCCTGAGCGTCGACGTGCTCGCGCTGTCCGCGACGCCGATTCCGCGCACGCTCCAGATGTCGCTCGCCGGACTCCGCGACATCTCCGTGATCGAGACGCCGCCCGAGGGGCGGCGCCCGATCCACACCTATGTGGGCGAGTACGACGACGACCTGGTGCGCGGTGCGATCGAGCGCGAGCTCCAGCGCGGCGGGCAGGTCTTCTACCTGCACGACCGGGTCGAGACGATCGACGAGGCGGCCGAGCGGATCCGCGCGATCGTGCCTGCCGCCCGCGTGGCGGTCGCCCACGGACAGATGGAGGCTTCGACGCTCGAGCAGGCGATGCTCGACTTCCTGCGCGGCTCGGACCAGGTGCTGGTCTCCACCACGATCATCGAGTCTGGCCTCGACATCCCGAGCGCCAACACGCTGATCGTCGAGCGCGCCGACCGGCTCGGGCTTGCCCAGCTCTACCAGATCCGCGGCCGGGTCGGACGCTCACGCGAGCGCGCATACGCGTATCTGCTCTATCCATCCGCGGACGCGCTCACGCACGAGGCCGCCGCGCGCCTGTCGACGCTGTCCGACTACACGGAGCTCGGCTCGGGATTCAAGATCGCGATGCGAGACCTCGAGATCCGCGGCGCCGGCAACCTGCTCGGAAGCGAGCAGTCCGGGCACGTCGCCGCGGTCGGATTCGAGCTCTACTGCCGGATGCTCGACGAGGCGGTACAGGTCGCACAGCAGGGCGGCGAAGGCGCCGAGGAAGACCTCTGGGAGCCGGTGCGGCTCGACGTCCCGGTGGACGCCTACGTACCGGCGGAGTACATCCCGTACGAGGTCGCGAAGATCGACGTGCACCGGCGGATCGCGGCGGCGCGCGAGCCAGCCGCGCTGGCCGCGCTCCAGGAGGAGCTCGAGGACCGCTTCGGGCCCGTGCCGGAGCCGGTCGAGAGCCTCCTCAGGCTGCAGGAAGCGCGCATCAAGCTCGGCCGCGCGGGCGCTCGCACGGCGGAGCTTCGGTCCGACCGGCTGGTGATCGCCCCGGTCGAACTCGACTCCTCCCAGGCAAAGGCGCTGCGCGCGGAGCTCGGCGAAGTCCTGTACGAGTCGCTCAAGCGGACGCTGCGGGTCGGCATGCCGGATCGGGAGGCAGAGCGCCTGCGCGCCGTGCTGCAGGCAGCCGATGCCCTTGAACGGGTGAAGGCGACGCTCGTGGAGGCGGCATAGCGGCGGGCCGCCGTCGCTATAGTTCCGCCGCGGGCCGCCCTCCCCCAATACCCGCGAGGAGTGACTCGATGCGCAGAGGCGACACACTTACCCGGACAGGAATTCTCGCGATCGTCGGAGTGATCGTGGTCGTGATCGCGATCGCCGGCGTCCTGTCGTCGTTCGGCGGCGTCGACACCAAGAAGGACGCCGCGAAGATCGACGATGTCGGCTCGATCTCCAAGTCGACGTTCAACCACTGGTATCTGGTCGTCTCCAAGCAGCCGCAGCCGGGCCAGAAGAAGGCGAAGCCGCCGCCTTCGCTGGACAGCACGCAGGGCAAGGCGCTGAAGAAGCAGGTGATGCAGTTCCTCGTGTCCTCCGACTGGATCGCCGGCGAAGCAAAGGCGCGCGGCCTCTCGGCCACACCCACCGAGATCCAGGACCGCTTCAAGCAGACCAAGAAGCAGTCGTTCCCGAACGAGAAGGCCTACCAGCGCTTCCTTCAGACGTCCGGGCAGACGGTCGAGGACCTGATCTTCCGCGTGCAGCTCGACGTGCTCTCGAACAAGATCCGCGAGGACGTCACGAAGGGCACCGCGAACGTGAGCACCGGCTCCATCAAGGACTACTACGACAAGAACAAGCAGCAGTTCAGCCAGCCGGAGCGCCGTGACCTGCAGGTGATCCTCAACAAGAACCAGGGCAAGGCAAACCAGGGCAAGCAACAGGTCGCATCCGGCGCGCCGTGGGCTCAGGTCGCGAAGAAGCTCTCGACCGACCCGGCTTCCAAGAACCAGGGGGGCAAGCTGCTCGGCGTCACCAAGGGGCAGCAGGACCCGGCATTCGACGCCGCGATCTTCTCCGCGGCGAAGGGGAACGTCGAGGGCCCGATCAAGACCGGCGCCGGCTACTACGTATTCCGGGTGACGAAAGTGACCCCGGGCTCCACGCAGAGCCTTCAGGCTTCGACCGCGGGCATCAAGCAGCTCCTGATCTCGCAGAGCCAACAGAAGAAGCTCGACCGGTTCGCGACCAACTTCCGCCAGGATTGGCGCTCGAAGACGGACTGCGCCCCCAAGTACGTGATCCCCGACTGCCGCAACGGCCGCGAGGAGACGCAGAGCGCCCCGGCGCCGACGGCGCCGGGACAGAAGAAGCCAATCCCAGGCGCGAATCACGCCGCTCCGCCGGCGATCGACGGCACCGGTGCACCCCTCGTCGGCACGCCGGGAGGCAGCCCGGTGATCGGTCAGAAGGACCAGCAGCAGGCGCTTGGCGGCGGCGGTGGGCTCGGTGGGCTCGCGGCAGGGGGCGGCGCGACTCAGACCGCGGCGCTCGCGCTCGGCGGCGCGCCCCAGAAGGGCGCGGGCGGGCTTCCGCCCGGGCTCCCCGGTGGGGCGATCAGCCCCGGCGGCGCGGCTGGCGGTGCAGCGGGCGGCGCTCAGCAGCAGCAGCAGCAGCAGCAGCAACCGCAACAACAGCAGCAGCAGCAGCAAGGCGGCGGCGCGAGCGGCGGACCGTAGGGCTGGCCGCCGCGGGCGACTTCGGCGAGGCCCTGCTCGAGCTGGACTCAGTCACGCGCCGGCTGCGCCGGGAATGCCCGTGGGACCGGGAGCAGGACGAGCGCAGCATCGTTCCGCATACGATCGAAGAGGCCTACGAGCTCGCTGACGCCGCGCACGCCGGCGACGACGCGAAGCTGCTCGACGAGCTCGGCGACGTGCTGTTCCAGGTGTGCTTCCTTGCGCTGCTGCTGGAGGAGCGCGGCAAGGGCGACCTCGGCCGCGTGGCCCGGGGAACGACCGACAAGCTGGTGCGGCGCCATCCCCACGTGTTCGGAGACGACGCACGGGCGCTCGAAGAGCTTCCGACCCAGGCGCGGACCGCATCGGAGGTCCGGCAGAACTGGGATGCGATCAAGCAGGGGGAGTCCCCTGCCGGGGAGCCGTTCGGCAGCCTGCCGGAAAACCTGCCCGCGCTGCTCCATGCGCGCAAGCTGCTGCGCCGCGCGACGCGCACCGAGCCGAGCCCCTGGGAGGCGCTCGCGAGCATCGCCCGCGCCGTCGGGGAGGCCGAGCGCACGATCGCGGAAAAAGAGGCCGAGCGCGACGCGCTCTATGACCGTATCGGCGCCCTCCTGTTTGCCTGCGTCGAGCTTTCCGCGACCGTCGACGTAGATCCCGAGACCGCGCTCCGCCGCTGCGCCGAGGCGTTCCGTCAGCGTGTCGAAGGTGGCACGTGAGCAAGATTCGCGCGGTTCAGGCACTGCAGATCCTCGACTCGCGGGGCAACCCGACGGTCGAGGTCGACGTCTGGCTGGGCTCCGGCAGCCACGGTCGCGCCGCGGTGCCCTCGGGCGCCTCGACCGGGGAGTTCGAGGCCGTCGAGCTTCGCGACGGCGGCGCCGCCTGGGGCGGAAAGGGCGTCGGGCAGGCGGTCGCTCACGTGAACGGGGAGATCGCGAAGGCGGTCACCGGGCTCGATGCGCAGGACCAGGCGGCGGTGGACCGCATCCTGATCGAGCTCGACGGCACACCGAACAAGGCCCGGCTGGGCGCGAACGCGATCCTCGGCGTCTCGCTCGCGGTCGCGAAAGCCGCCGCCAACGAGGAGGGCGTCCCGCTCTATCGCTACCTCGGCGGCGAGCAGGCACACGTGCTCCCCGTGCCGATGATGAACGTGCTGAACGGCGGCGCGCATGCTGACAACCGCGTCGACTTCCAGGAGTTCATGGTGGTGCCGGTCGGCGCGGACCGGTTCGCCGACGCGCTGCGGATGGGAACCGAGGTGTTCCACGCTTTGAAGGGCTGGCTTCGCGAGCAGGGGCTCGGCACGGCGGTTGGCGACGAGGGCGGGTTCGCACCGGACCTCGACTCCAACGAGAGTGCGCTGGAAGTGCTGGTCGAGGGCATCCGCGCGGCAGGCTTCGAGCCGGGCACCGACGTCGAAATCGCGCTCGACCCCGCGACCAGCGAGCTGTGGTCCGATGGCCGCTACGTGCTCGAGCACGAGGGCCGCACGCTGGACGCCGCCGAGCTCACGGCGTACTGGGCCGACCTCGCCGACCGCTATCCGATCCTCTCGATCGAGGACGGCATGGCCGAGGAGGACTGGAGCGGGTGGAAGATCCTGACGGAGCGGCTCGGCGACCGCGTCCAGCTGGTCGGCGACGACCTGCTCGTGACGAACACCGAGCGGCTCCAGCGCGCCATCCAGGAGGGCGTGGCGAACGCGATCCTCGTGAAGGTCAACCAGATCGGGACGCTCACCGAGACGCTCGACGCGATGCGCGTCGCGCGTGAGGCCGGCTACGCCGCCGTGATGTCGCACCGCTCCGGCGAGACGGAGGACGTCACGATCGCCGACCTCGCGGTCGCGACCGGCTGCGGGCAGATCAAGACCGGCGCTCCATGTCGCTCGGACAGGGTCGCCAAGTACAACCAGCTGTTGCGGATCGAGCAGGAGCTGGGCGCCGACGCGGAATATCCCGGGCTGCGCGCCTTCCCGCGCGCGCAGGCCACTCGCTCCCCGTAATCGGCCGGGAGGAGGAAATCGCCCCGGCGGGGCGAAAGCGGCGGCGATGGCCGCCCGCGCCCAAGCCGCTGCGCGCCCGAAGCCTCGCTCCTCGCCGCGTGGGCGCAGGCGCCCGGCGCCCGTCCGCCGCCGTGCCCAGGCGATCCGTTGGGACCGCGTCGCCAGGACGATGCTGCTGGTCGTGCTGGTCGGGGTCGTGATGTCGTTCCTCGGTCGCGCCACCGATTACGTCCACTCGTGGCAGCTCGCCCGGAAGACGCGCACCGAGGTCACGCAGCTCCGTGACGACAACGCTCGCCTTCGCCGGCAGGCCCAGCTGCTGAAGGACCCGCAGCAGATCGAGCTGCGCGCCCGCCAGCGCGGGATGGCCAGGCCCGGCGAGCGCGTCTACGTGGTGCGCGGGCTGCCGAAGAGCAGGTGAGCACCAACTGCTAGCTTCGGCCCGGTGCACCGCGCCCCCGAGCCGACCCCCGAGACCGAGAACGCCGTCCTCCAGTGGGAGGACGGCTACCGCAGGCTCGAGCAGACGCGCTCCGAGCCCGCTCTCTACCGCGCGCTCGGCAGGTCCGTGGTCGCGCTCCAGGACGAGTTGCGCAAGCGCCTGGGGTCGGCCTTCTCCGTGGCCGAATTGGCGGCGCTCTACCGGCAGGGCGCGGACTGGACGCTCGAGGTCACGATGCGGGGAATGCCCCATGACGTCGCCCGGTGGGACCCGAGCGTCGCCGCCGACGCCGCGTTCTACCTGTACATGCGCGAGGCCACCGACTTCGCCGGCGGAAGGGCCCGCTACTCCTGATCGTCGCCGTCGCCGTTGGGCTCGGGCTCGGCGTCCTCGGCTCCATCAACGCTGTTGGCGCCCGCACGGCGAATCGTGATCGTGTCACGATCGAAGACCACGATCACCGCCCGCTGCCCCGCCCAGTGCTGGGCGTACACCGGGTTGTCCACGACCGCCGGGTCGAGCCACAGCCCGTAACCGTCCTCGCCGTGGTCGAAGGTCGCCTCATAGGTGCTGGGACGGCGCCTGCGGCGGCCGCCGCGGCGGCCCCGGCGCCTGCTGCGGCGCGGCTGATCGCTGTCCTCGTCGCCCTCCTCCGCCCGCGGCGGCCGGCCGCCGGCACGCTCGCCGCCGTCGCGCCCGCTCGTCTCGCGCTGGCCGCCGTCACGATCGCTCGTTTGGCGCTGGCCGCCGTCACGATCGCGGCTGCGCGGTTCGCGACGCCGTCTCTGCGGCCGGGGGCGCGTCACCTCTTCGGCCTTCTCGACCTCTTCGGGCTCCTCCTCCTCGTCCTCGTCGTCCTCGGCCGACATGTAGCTCTCGGGCTCGGGGGGCGGCACGGACAGGGGGTCGGCCGGAGGGGCGACGGCCGCGCCGTCCCCCTCGAGGTCGTGGTCTCGCTTGAATCGCTCGAGCTGCTCGCTCGAGACGTCGAGCTTGTGCGCGATCCACGCGTCCGTGCGGCCCTGACGCACCCACAGGCGAATCTGGTTCAGCTGCGAGCGTAGGGATGGCTGGCGTCTCAAGACTCTTGGCAGGTTCGTTGGGGAACTTGGAGAAAACCCGGTACTGTCAGGCGGGGCCGGCCTTTTGCCGGTTCGGCCCTCCCGGGACCCCGATTCTACGGGTTGCTCCCCGGGGAAAGAGGAACCGGGATCAGTTTCACGAAAGATCGGGTGCGCTCGCTACCTGTTTGTTGATTCGTTCCCGGAATGCTGGTTTAGTTAGTTTTCGGCGTAAAGGGACCGCAGGGAGGCGCTCAAACACTTGCTCGTACTCACCAGAAAATCGAACCAGAGCATCATGATCGGCGACGAGATCGAGGTCTCGGTGCTCTCGATTATGGGCGAGAAGGTGCGCATCGGGATCCAGGCGCCGAGGAACATCCCGGTGTTCCGCAAGGAGGTCTACCTCGAGATCCAGCAGGAAAAGGCGGCCGGAAGCCGCGCTGAGGTCGAGACCGCCCTGGAAAATCTCGGCTCCGAGGAAAAGTAGCTCTCTAACCCATCAGCCAGGCGAGTGTCTGGAACATCGCCCAGGTGACCGCCACGACCGTTAACGCGATCGTGGAGAGAAGCAGCAGGAACCGCAGCTTCTGGTGCTTCTCGATTCGGTCCTTGCGGCGGACGCGGGTCCGCTGGATCGCTTGACGGCGTAGCTGCTCCCGGCGCTGCCGGTCGAGGAGCGCTTCCTGTTCGAACTCGCGCTCGATCTGCGCGAGGCTGTGGCGCATTCGCATGGGTTCCCCCGTGGACGGTGGCGCCCGCAACCTAGCAGACGGATCCCGCGCGGGAACTCGCCGGGTGCCCACGGAAGCGCACGGCGGCGGCCTAGCGGAGCACGTGCTCGTCGCCGCGCCGCCTGGTCAGGCGCACGGCGTCGAAGTGCTCGAGCAGCGCCTGGGCAAACTTGCGGCTCGTGCCCAGCTCGTCGCGCAGGCGAGCGATCGTGACGGCTCCGTCGCGCTCGCACAGAGAGGTCACGTATCGTCGAGCATCGTCGATCCCCTCCCGGTGGTAATAGAGGCCGGGCTTCACGCGCACGACGCGGTCCTCGAGGGCGAGCCGGTCGAGGGCCTCGCGCACGAGCTCGGGCGCAAACCCCAGCTCGGCGGCCAGCACCTCGGGCGCGCGCGGCTCGAGGCGGTCTGCCTCGAGCGCCGCGAGCAGTCGTGCCGCCGTGGGATCCTCGGCCGCCGGTGGACGCCCCGCGGCGACGAAGCCGGCGCCTGCCGAGCGCGCCTCCCCCGCCGCGACCAGCGTCTCGAGCAACGCCGCGGCGGCCTCGTCCGCGAGCCCGGCCTCGCGGGCCAGCGCCCCTCGGCTCGCCGGTCGCGTGCCCGCGTGATCGAGTGCCTCGGCAAGCCGCGCCCGGGCGGCCGCGAGTCGCGCCGGCGCGAACCAGCGGGGCGCCCGGTCGCCGACCTGCTCCGCCCGACCCGTTTTCCGGAGCCGCTCCAGCAGCGCCGTATCGCCGTCCTCGTCCGCAACGCCGGACGTCGCCTCCTCGAGCACGATTGCGATGTGCTCGAGCGGATCGCCGCTCGCGAGCGCCTCGAGGCGCCGTACGTGCCCGGGCCCAGCGCCGTGCTTTCTCGGACGCGGATCGAGCACGGTGCCACCGCCGATCGTGTCGGGCGGCGCGATCTGGCGGATCACGAAACGGTCACCCGCGGCCGGGACCAGCGGGTGCTCGAGGCGCAACTGGGCGAACCCCGGCACGCCCGGCTCGAGCGCGTCGCCCTCCGCGGGCACCACGCGCGCCGGCGATTCACGCGTCCCGTGGTGGACGTGCACTCGCGCGCCGCGACGCAACGGCGCGGCGCCGGGCCGCACCGATACGAGCCCGTCGACGAGATAGGTCGGGGCGACGCCATCGCCCGTGGTGACGACGCTTCCGCGCTCGACCTCGGCGCGCTCGACGCCCGCGAGATTCAGCGCGACTCGCTGGCCGGGGCCGGCGCGACTGAGCGCGCGGTCGTGCACCTCGACGCTGCGGATGCGGACCGGGCGGCCGCCGGGCTCGATCCTGACCTCGTCGCCGGCGCCGAGCTCACCCGACCACAGCGTGCCGGTCACGACCGTGCCGATGCCCTTCAGGGTGAAGCTCCTGTCGACGTGGAGCCGCGCCGGTCCATCGCTCGCCGGCCGGGTCGCCGCGCCGGCCACGCGCTCCAGTGCGACGCGCAGATCGTCGAGGCCCGCACCGGTGCGGCCGCTGACCGCGACCACGGGCGAGCCTTCGTAGGGCGTGCGTGCGAGCAGCTCGCCCACGTCCCCGCGCGCCAGCTCCAGCTCGTCCTCCCCGACCGCGTCGGCCTTGGTCAGCGCGACCACGCCGGCGGGCACCTGCAGCGCCTCGAGCACGGCGAGGTGCTCCCGGGTCTGGGGCATCACGCCGTCGTCGGCTGCGACGACGAGCATGAACAGGTCGATCCCGGTTGCGCCGGCGACCATCGTGCTCACGAAGCGCTCGTGTCCGGGGACGTCGACGATGCCGAGCGTCCGGCCCGACGGAAGCTCCAGCCGGGCAAAGCCCAGCTCGATCGAGATGCCCCGCTCGCGCTCCTCCGGGAGGCGGTCGGTGTCGACGCCGGTGAGCGCTCGCACCAGCACCGTCTTGCCATGGTCGATGTGGCCCGCGGTCCCTGCTACCAGCGGCGCGGTCATTCAGGCCCGGAGCGCCTCGGCCACGGCCCTCACGACGAAGTCGACCTCGACCTCCGAGATCGTGCGCGGGTCGAGCACGACCGCCTGCTCGCGAACTCGCGCGACGACCGGGGGATTGCCCCGGCGAAGCCGCGCGTGGAGTGCCTCGGCTCCGCCCGCGTGCGGGGTCACGGTGAGTACCGGGCCTTCGAGCCCGAGCAGTGGCAGCGAGCCGCCTCCCGCACGACCGGTCGAGCGGGTCACGCGCAGCTCCGCGAAGCCGCCCGCCCGTTGCTCGATTTCGGCGCGCAGCCGCTCCGCGCGAGCGGCCAGCTCGTCCTCGGTAGCGGCAAGCATCTGCAGGACCGGGATGTCGCGCTGTGCGCGATCGGGCTCGCGGTGCAGACGCAGGGTCGCGTCGAGCGCCGCCAGCGCGAGCTTGTCGATCCGCATCGCCCGCGCGAGCGGATGCGAGCGCAATCGCCCGATTGCCTCCCGACCGCCCACGAGCAGCCCTGCCTGCGGGCCGCCGAGCAGCTTGTCGCACGAAAAGCAGACCACGTCGGCGCCCGCGCTGACGCTTTCGCGTGCGACCGGCTCGTCGGCGAGCAGGGCCCCGAGCGCATCGTCGCGGCGGGCGAGGACGCCGGATCCGAGATCGTCGATGACCGCCACGCCGTGGTGGCGGCCGAGTTCGCACAGCGCGGGCAGCGCGACCTCCTCGGTGAAGCCGACGGCGCGGAAGTTGGAGGTGTGGACACGCATCAAGGCGGCCGTTTCAGGCCCGATCGCGCGCTCGTAGTCGGCAAGCCGCGTGCGGTTGGTCGTGCCGACCTCGACCAGCCGCGCCCCGGACTGCTCCAGGATCTCCGGGATCCGGAACGAGCCTCCGATCTCGATCAGCTGCCCGCGCGAGATCACGACCCCGCGGCCACGCGCCAGCGCGGCGAGCACGAGCAGCACGCCGGCGGCGTTGTTGTTGACCGCGAGCGCGGCCTCGGCCCCGGTCAGCTCACACGCGAGCGCCTCCACGTGTGCCTGCCGGCTACCGCGCCGGCCCTCGTCCAGCTCGTACTCGAGATTGGAGTAGCCGCTTGCGACAGAGTCGATCGCCTCGAGCGCCTCGAACGCGAGCGGCGCCCGGCCAAGGTTCGTGTGCAGCACCACGCCGGTCGCGTTGATCACCGGGCGAAGCGTTGGATGCGCAGCGCGGTCGAGCTCCGCCACGGCACCGGCGGCGAGCTCGGCGACCGGCGGCACGCCGCCGTGGCCGTTCAATATCTCGCTGCGCCGGAGCTCGATCTCGCGGCGTGCCGCCTCCACCGCGAGCGCCCGCGGGACGCGCACGGTGGCGGAGCGAAGTGGCTCGGTCTGCAGCAGCTGCTCGACCGACGGAAGCGCGCGCAGCGCCGCCTCGTCAGGCGTGCCGGTCATCTCCTCCGGCGCGCGTGCCCTCGGCCCAGCGCCCCTCGCCGCCTTCGACCTCCTTCTTCCAGATCGGGGCGCCGGCCTTGATGCGGTCGATGATCTCGCGGGCGCCCGCGAACGCCTCGCTGCGGTGCGCGGCGGAGACCGCCACGATCACGCTCGCCTCCCCCAGCCGAACGGTCCCGATCCGGTGCTCGGCGGCGGCCGCCTCGAGCCCGTGGCGCTCGATCGCCTCGCCGGCGATCATCGCGATCCGCTGCTCGGCCATCTCGCGATAGGCCTCGTACTCGAGCGCGTCGACGTCGCGAGTCGTGCCCTGGAAGGTGACGACCGCGCCCGCCGCCGGCCGCGCGACGAGACGCGCGAGTGCCTCCACCGACAGCGGCTCCTCCGTCACGCGAGCGTGGGCGACGGCGGTGCTCACGAGTCCTTCAATCTCACGACGCGGGCAGTTGCCGTCGACGTCGCGATCACGTTTCCATCGTCGTCGGTGAGGGCGGCCTCGAGGAACACGACCGACTTGCCCAGGTGGACCACGCGCGCGTCGGCCACGAGGCGGCCCACCCTGCCCGGCCGCAGGAAGCTCACCTTCAGCTCGAGCGTCGGCACGGTGTGGCCGGGGCCGAGCGCCGAGATCGCGGCCGGTCCCATGGTCTCGTCCAGCATCACCGTGAGAAAGCCGCCCTGGATCGCGCCGCCGGGATTGAGGAAGAGGTCGCTCGCCTCGAACTCCATCCGTACGTGGCCCGGCTCGGCGAGCAGCGGTCGCGCGCCCATCAGCTCCGCGTAGCCCGGTGGCCGCGGCACGTGATTGCCGATCAGCTCCATGAACTGGTCATAGCCCTCCCCGGTCCTGAACGAAGACTCGCCTCCGCTCACCGGCGGGATCAGCGCCAGCTCGTCGCCGGGACTCAGCGCGTCGTCGCGCGAGGCGTACTCCCGGTTCACGGCCATCACGACCGGCATCGCCTCGATCAGCTCGCCGAGCCCGTGCCGGGCCCCGACCGCTGCGAGCGCCTCCCGCACGGTCGCGCCCTCGGGCAGGTCGACCGTCACGGAGCCGCTGCCCGCACGCTCGCGAAGCATCGCGAAGAGACGTACCTCGACCTCCATTGAAGGCAATGCTAGTCCCGGCGTGTCGGAGGCCGCTACAACTATCCTTACCTCGATGGCGACCGCCCCTCCCAGGAAGAAAGCCGAGACGAAGACCGAGGCAAAAACCGGGAAGAAAACCGAGCCCGGCCAGGTCGACGCGAGCCATCCCGGCATCGCGCCCGACGTCGGCCCGGACGATCCCCGCCGCTTCACCGACTCGGGGATCGAGATCCAGCCCGTCTACGACGACGGCGACATCGCCGACCTCGACCTCCCCGATCGCCTCGGCGAGCCGGGCGAATACCCCTTCACTCGCGGGATCCATTCTGAGATGTACCGGTCCCGGCGCTGGACGATGCGCCAGTACGCGGGCTACGCGACGGCACAGGAGACGAACATCCGCTACCGGTACCTGCTCGAGCACGGCTCCACGGGGCTGTCGATGGCGTTCGACCTGCCCACCCAGCTCGGGCGCGACTCCGACGACCCGCTGTGTCTCGGCGAGGTGGGCCGCACCGGCGTCGCGATCGACACGATCGACGACATGCGGATGGCCTTCGACCAGATCCCGCTCGACAAAGTGTCGACCTCGATGACGATCAACGCGCCGGCGGCGATCCTGATGCTGCTGTACGAGCTCGTCGGCGAGGAGCAGGACGTGCCGTCGCACGAGCTGCGCGGCACGGTCCAGAACGACATCCTCAAGGAGTACGCGGCGCGCGGGAACTTCATCTACCCGCCCGAGGGCGCGATGCGCCTCACGACCGACATCTTCGCCTACTGCCACGCGCACATCCCGAAGTGGAACACGATCTCGATCTCCGGCTACCACATGCGGGAGAAGGGCTGCTCGGCGGTGCAGGAGGTCGCGTTCACGCTTTCGAATGCGATCGCCTACGTGCAGGCCGCGATCGACGCCGGCCTCGAGGTCGACGAGTTCGCCGGCCAGATCGCGTTCTTCTTCAACGGCCACAACAACGTCTTCCAGGAAGTCGCCAAGTTCCGGGCGGTGCGCCGGATGTGGGCGGAGATCATGCGCGACCGGTTCGGCGCCAAGCAGGCCCGCTCGCAGATGGTCCGCTTCCACACCCAGACCGGCGGCTCGACGCTGACGGCGCAGCAGCCCGAGAACAACATCGTGCGCGTCGCGCTGCAGGGCTTCGCGGCCGTTTGCGGCGGCACGCAGTCCCTCCACACGAACGGCTTCGACGAGGCGCTCGGCCTCCCCACCGAGTACTCGGCGCGGATCGCGCTGCGCACGCAGCAGGTGCTCGCGCACGAGTCCGGCGCGGCCGACACCGCCGACCCGTTCGCCGGCTCCTACTACGTCGAGCGGCTCACGGCCGACATCGAGAACGAGTCGCGCGCGTTGATGGACAAGGTCGAGGAGCTCGGCGGCTCGGTCCAGGCGATCGAGGCGGGCTTCATCCAGCGCGAGATCGAGGAGTCAGCGTTCGCCTATCACCGGCGCATCCTGACCAAGCAGGACATCCTCGTGGGCGTGAACGAGTACACCGAGGGCGGCGGCGAAGTCGAGGTCGACATCCTCAGGATCGACCCGCAGACCGAACGCGATCAGGTCGAGCGGCTCCGGCGCTTCAAAGAAGACCGCGACCAGGATCTCGTGCGCAAGCGGCTCGAGGACCTGCGCGCGACGTGCCGCGGCGACGGCAACTTGCTCTACCCGATCAAGGACGCGCTCCGGGACCACGCCACGCTGGGCGAGGTCAGCGAGGTCATGCGCGAAGAGTTCGGCGAGTACAAGCCCCCGGTTTGACGCAGCGTCCCTCTTGCGGGGCGAACTACGCGGGCGCTCCGTCACCCGAGCGACACGAAAGGCCGATCCCGACCCCGTACATGCCGGTTTTTTGGTCTGCGGATAGAGTCAGGCCGATGAAGGTCCGCCTCTACGTCATCCCGGGGTCGCACCCCGCCCGCGCCGCGGAGCTGATGCTGCGCTACAAGGGGATCGACTTCAAGCGCACCGACCTGCCGCCGGTGCTGAGCCGCTTCGTGGTGCATCGCCTGTTCCGCTTCCCGGGGGACCGGGTTCCGGCGATGAAGGTGGATGGGCGCAAGGTGCAGGGCTCGCGGAGCGTCTCGCGCGAGCTGGACGTGCTTCAGCCGGACCCACCGCTGTTCCCGGCCGACCCCGAACGCCGTGTGCGCGTCGAGGAGGCCGAGCGGTGGGGCGACGAATACTTCCAGGAGCTGCCCCGCAAGATCTCGTGGTGGGCGCTGAAGCGCCGCAAGGCTGACCAGGCCAGCTTCCTCCACGGCTACCGCCTCGGCCTGCCCACGCGCATCCTGGTCGCCACGTCGCCGCCGCTGATCCGCATGGCGATGCGGCTGAACGACTCGACCGATGCTGTCGTGCGCAACTGCATCGCGGAGCTGCCGGCCGCGCTCGACCGCGTCGACGCGTGGATCTCAGAGGGCCTGATCGGCGGGGAGGAACCAAACGCGGCCGATTTCCAGCTCGGCTCGACCGTGCGCTTGCTGATGGCTTTCGAGGACCTCGAGCCGGCGATCGAAGGCCGCCCCGCGGCCGGCCTCGCGCGCCGGGTCGCGCCCGACCCGCCCGGCCGGATCGGCCCGGCGTTCCCGGCGGAGTGGCTCGCTCCCCTGCGGGTCTCCGCGCCCAGCTCGTAAAGCCCACGTTAAGGCGCAGCCGGTCTGAAGGATTCCGGGGACCGCCGGTAAACAACCCGATCGTGCCGACGATTCAACTCGAACGGACCCTGGTCAAGTCACCGCCTGAGCTCTGGGACGAGATCGCCTCCGAGGAGGCCCTCGGCCGCTGGCTCACCAACGTCCGCGTGAGCGACCTGGAGCCGCCCCACAGGATCAAGTGGACCGGCCCCGAGGCGCACGGCGTGATCGAGCTGGAGGCATCCGGCTGGGGCACGCTTGTGCGGGCTCAGGCCGAGGCGAACATCACCGGCGGCTTCTGGGACCGCTTTCGGCCGCCGCCCGACGGGGGCGCGATCGCGCGTGAGCTGGAGGCGTTGCTCGACGGCATCGGCTCGAGCTCGCTGAAGAAGACCTAGCCCGAGCTCTTACACGGCGAGCTCGCCGTGTGCTGGTCGCTGGAGCCGTCGCGGTAGGTGAGGACCACCGTCGTGGTCCACGAGCCGCTCGCCGGACACGACGACGGCGTCCTGAAGTACACCCTCCGCTTTCCGCCCCGCTTGCGAGTGCGCACCGGGACGTGGGCCTGGAACCTGATCAGCGAGATCCCGCGACCGATCTTGAGGTTGACCGTGATCGAGCTGCGCCGGACGTCGTCCCGGAAGTCCGTGAGCAATCTGCCCTTCGGGTCGTCGAGCGTCACCACCACGATGATCTGGCGCTTTGCGTTGAAGAGCGTCGCGTAGGTGTTGAACGGCGCTCCGCCGGCATAGACGCCCTGGCCGTGCACCTCGCCGAGCTTGGTCTTCGCCGGACAGGCGCGCACCGCGAGGTTCGCGATGTCCTCGGCGGTTGCGTTGCAGGCCGGTAGAGCCCTGGTGTCGAGCCTCGCGCCGGGGGCGAAGGCCACCTTGATCTTCGCGACCTCCTTCGGCTTGCCGCCCGCTTCGGCCGGGTCGCGCCAGGTCGCCAGCGCGTCGAAGCCGGACGGCGAGTTGGGCTTCTGCGCGGTGTACGTGCCGGCGAACGTCGAGACGAATTGTGGGCTCGCGAGGGCGGCGGTCGACGCGACAAGCCCGACGGCGCCCACCAGCAAAATCAGCCTCGCGCTGGGCACGCAGGCGACCCTACTACTATTTCCAGCCGCCGCCAATGCGCCAGAAGACGCCGGAAACCTACGAGGAAAAGCTCGCCCAGCTCGAGGAGCTGCGCTACCAGGCCGTCCACTCGGCCTCCGAGGACGCGGTCGAGAAGCAGCACGCCCGGGGCAAGCTCACCGCGCGCGAACGGGTCGAGAAGCTGCTCGACCCCGGATCCTTCAACGAGCTCGACACCTTCGTGCGGCACCGCACCTACGAGTTCGACATGCACAAGAAGCGCCCCTGGGGCGACGCGGTCGTGACCGGCCACGGCACGATCGACGGCCGCACGGTGTGCGTCTTCAGCCAGGACTTCACGGTCTTCGGCGGCTCGCTCGGCGAGGTGATGGCGGAGAAGATGTGCAAGATCATGGACCTGGCCGCCAAGATCGGCGCGCCGGTGATCGGCATCAACGACTCCGGCGGCGCCCGGATCCAGGAGGGCGTGGTGTCGCTCGGCGCCTACGGCGACGTTTTCGTCCGCAATGTCGATTGCTCCGGCGTGGTTCCCCAGATCAGCGTGATCATGGGCCCGTGTGCCGGCGGCGCCGTCTACTCGCCGGCGATGACGGACTTCATCTTCATGGTGAAGAACACCTCGCACATGTTCATCACCGGGCCCGATGTGATCAAGACCGTGACGGGCGAGGAGCCCACGTTCGAGGAGCTCGGTGGCGCGATGACCCACAACACGAAGTCGGGCGTCGCCCACTTCGCCGCCGAGAGCGAGGAGGAGTGCCTGGAGGACGTTCGGTATCTGTTGAGCTTCCTGCCGCTCAACAACCTCGAGAAGCCCCCCCACTTCGAGCCGGCGGACGATCCCAACCGCATGGACCTCGAGCTCGACCAGGTCGTCCCGGCAGACCCCCAGCGCCCGTATGACATGCGCGACGTGGTCTCGCACGTCGTCGACGACGGCGACTTCTTCGAGGTGCACGAGCACTTCGCCCAGAACCTGATCGTCGGCTTCTCGCGGCTCAACGGCAACCCGATCGGGGTCGTCGGCAACCAGCCGCGCGCGTTCGCGGGCGTGCTCGACATCGACTCGTCGGTGAAGGGGGCGCGCTTCGTGCGCTTCTGCGACGCCTTCAACATCCCGCTGCTGACGTTCTGCGACGTGCCCGGGTTCCTGCCCGGCACGAATCAGGAATGGGGCGGCATCATCCGCCACGGTGCAAAGCTCCTGTACGCGTTCACCGAGGCGACCGTGCCGAAGCTGACGGTCGTGACGCGCAAGGCCTACGGCGGCGCCTACGACGTCATGAGCTCCAAGCACATGCGCGCCGACTTCAACTTCGCCTGGCCGACCGCCGAGGTCGCCGTGATGGGCCCCGAGGGCGCCGTCAACATCATCTTCCGGCGCGACCTCGACAAGTCCCCGACGCCCGACGAGCGGCGCGCAAAGCTGATCTCCGACTACAAGGCCCGCTTTGCGAATCCGTACACCGCCGCGGAGCGGGGATACATCGACGACGTGATCGCCCCACACGAGACCCGGCCACGTCTCATCAACGCGCTCGAGACGCTCAAGACCAAGCGGGTCGAGCGGCCGAAGCGCAAGCACGGCAACATCCCTCTCTGACCGTCCCGTGACGGACGAGCCCCGGCTTTCCCGTGACGCCGCCCGCAACCGCCGGCTCTGGGACGAGCGCTCGGCGGCCTACCAGGCCGAGCACGGCGCACAGCTCGCCGCATCAGGCGGCGCGGCGTGGGGCGTCTGGCAAATCCCGGAGTCGGAGGTCGGCGCCCTCGGTGACGTGAGCGGCCGTGACGTGCTCGAACTGGGGTGCGGAGCGGCTCAGTGGTCGATCGCCCTTGCCCGCGCGGGCGCTCGCGCGACGGCCCTCGACAACTCGGCCCGCCAGCTCGAGCATGCGAAAGCGCTTGCGGCCGAGGCGGGCGTGGAGCTCGAGCTGGTCCACGCGAGCGCCGAGTCGACGGGCCTGGGGGACGCCTGCTTCGACGTGGTCTTCTGCGATCACGGCGCGATGCGGTTCGCCGATCCGCACAGGACGGTGCCGGAGGCTGCACGGCTGTTGCGCCGGGGCGGCCTGCTCGCCTTCTCGATGCACACCCCGATCGCCGACCTCGCCTGGGAGCCAGGGGAGGATCACCCCGGCGATCGCCTGACGTGCCGATATTGGGACCTCCGCGCGCTCGAGGAGCCGGGCGAGCCACTCGCCTTCCAGCTTCCCTACGGAGCCTGGATTCGCCTGTTCGGAGCGCACGGGCTGGTCGTCGAGGACCTGATCGAGCTTCGCCCACCGGCGGACGCGACCAGCAGCTACGTGGACGACGAGCACCGCGAGTGGGCGCGTGCCTGGCCGTTCGAGCACATCTGGCGCGTGCGGCGCGTCGCCGTCGGCTGAAGCGAAAGGCCCGCGCCTTCGCGCGGGCCTTCGCTTTTCAATCGGTGCGCTGGTGACCGAAGGTCAAATTTCCGCGCACTGACCCTCGGTGTCGGCAAACCCGCTGTTGGGCGTGCCCGTGAACGGGTCCTCGTTGCCGGAGCACTCGAGGTCCCCGCCGTTGCCGGTGTTGTTCTGGACGAACTTATCCGCCGGGCCGCTGTTGTCCTCGACCTCGAGATCGCCGCCCTGGAGCGTGTTGCCGCGGACCACGAGCTCGACGTCCGTAAAGTTGTCGTGCACCTTCACGTCGTTGCCGTTGAGGATCGTGTTCCCGGCACAGTCCTGGGCCAGCGGGTCGCCGACCAGGATGTCGGTGCCGCTCCGGTGGACATGGACGAGGCCGTCGATCGTGTTGCCACAGAGCTGGACCTTGTCGGTGCTCCGCCACGCCTCGACCTCACCGGTGACCGTGCTGTTGAAGACGAACAGCTGCGCCGTTCGGTTCGCTTCGACGCCGTCACCAACGGTCGTACCCGTATCGATGAAGATCGTCTGGGACCGGTTGCCCTCCACGTGGCCGGCAATCCGGCTGCCGGTCGCCTGGAAGTACGCGTTCTTGCCAACCTTCACATCGTCGCCGACGGTCGCGTTCACGATCGTGCAGGTGCCATTGTCGGGCACGACGAGATCGTCCGGGATCGTCTGGCCGGTCAGTGTGCCGTTGCACTCGGTGGGCGGAACCGCGCACTGGCCGCGCAGCTCGTCCCAGCCGGTGTTGCCGGAGGCGGTGAAGGGCTGCTCGTTGCCGAAGCACGAAAGCCTGCTGCCGCCCGTGTTGTTCTGGACGAACTTGTCCGACGTGCCGCTGTTGTCGGCCACGAGCATGTTTCCGCCGTTGAAGGTGTTGCCGCGGATCACGAGCTCGACGTCGGTGTTGTTGTTGTGCACGCTCACGGAAGCGCCGCTTCCGAAGGTGTTGCCCGCGCAGTCGGGCGCCAGCGGATCGCCGATCAGGATGTCACGGCCGCTTCGATGGACGTGCAGCCCGCCGTTGACGGTGGTTCCGCAGACCTGAACCTTGTCGGTGCTGCGCCACGCCTCGATCGAGCCGTTGACCGTGCTGTCGAAGACGAACAGCTGGTCGGTGCGATTGGCCTCGACCCGGCCGCCCACCGTGGTACCGGTGTCGATGAAGATCGTGAGCGACCGATTGCCCTCGACGCGATCGCCGATCTGGCTGCCGGTCGCCTGGAAGTAGGCGTTCCTGCCGACCTCTACGTCGTCTCCGACCGTCGAGTTGACGATCGTGCAAGATCCGTCGTCCGGCACCACAAGGTCGCCGGAGATTGTCTGACCGGTGAGTGTCCCGTTACAGGTCGTCTCGCTGGAGCTTGCCGCGGCAAGCGACGGCAATGCCAGCGCAGCGGTGAATACCGCGGCGACCAGGACGAACAGCTTCCTCATTGCTCCTCCCTCTTTCTTTTCCCATCAGGGCCCCTGCCACGCCGCCTCTCTGCGGCGATACGAAAGACTGTCGGAGCGCTGCGGATCCGACCTCGGCAAACCATAACGGACGATCCATGATGCCCGAGAGCTTCGGCAATCGGGTCGCCTGCTCGCCCGGGCGCGTTTCGAGAGTCGACCCGCCCGGCCGGCCGGGCGGGTCGCTCTACTGTCGCTTCGCGCTTGGGAGCGCGAGCGCTCATCGCGGGCGCGATCTGGGGAGGTCCGCCCGCGTGAGGGTGGCCCGGGCTCGGCGCGAGCGTTCAGCAGACCCGAGCCCTCGCCATAATCAGCTTTGTCATCACCGGGCCGCATGTAAATAAACGTTCATTCATCGCATAAGAGAGGATTCCCGTGGCGAAGAAGGTGACGCCGCCACCTCCGCAGCGCCGCCTGAAGCCGGCGGTCAGGCGCGAGGGCCTGTTGGGAGCGGCCGCGTCCGTGTTCGCCGAGCGCGGCTACGAGGCGGCGAGGATCGAGCAGGTGGCCGCTGCCGCAGGCGTCTCCCCGGGGCTGCTCTACCGGCACTTCGCCGGGAAGAAGGAGCTCTATTCGGAGCTCGTCGAGCGCGCCGACGTGGAGCTCGTGCGCCATCTCGCCGAGGCGGCCGCCCCCGGTCCGCCGAGCCACCGCCGCCTCGAGCACGGCGTCGACGCGGTGCTGGCCTTCATCGAGCAGCACCCCGACCTCTGGCAGATGCTCGTGCGCGACGTCGTCGACCCGGACATCAAGGCGCTGCGCGAGGCCGCCCATGCCCATGCGGTCGCGGTCGTGGCGCGCCAGATCGAGGCCGACCCCGAGCTCGAGCGACAGGACGTGACCGCCGAGGAGATCGAGCGGATGGCGACGCTGATCGTGGGCTCGACCAGTTCCCTCGCCTAATGGTGGACCGACCATCACCGCACGCCGCGGGCGGACGTGCTCCGCACGTTGATGGGAGTGCTCTGGCTCGGCTTCGACCGGCTCGGCGCGGGCGAGCGGTACGAGGTCGATCTCACGCGGGGGTGAAGCAGCCCGTTTGATCGGCATGCGGACGCCGCCGTTTCAGGCCCTGCTCGACGAGCACCGCGACGACGTCTATCGCTTCCTGGTCGCGTCGGTGGGCCCCCACGACGCCGACGACTGCTTCCAGGAGACGTTCGTGGCCGCGTTGCGGACCTATCCACGCCTCCGGGACGCCGCCAACCTGCGCGCCTGGTTGTTCACGATCGCCCATCGCAAGGCGATCGACGCGCACCGCGCACGCGGGCGGAGAGCGGTCCCGGTCGAGGTGCTCCCGGAGCAGGCCGCGCCCCCGCCCCCGGACGGCGAGCCCGCGTTGTGGGCGGCCGTGCAGGGGCTGCCGTCGAAGCAGCGCGCGGCGGTCCTCCACCGATACGTGAACGACCTGCCCTACGCGGACATCGGGCGGATCGTGGGCTGCTCGGAGGCGGCCGCCCGGCAGAACGTCCGCGCCGGCCTTGCAACCTTGAGAGGAGCATGGGAAAGATGAACGAGTTCCAGCAGGCACTGAGGAGCGCGCGGCCCGAGCGCGAGCGTGCGGAGGCTGCCGCGAAGGCGGTGCTGGCGCGAGCCGAGCGGGAGGGGCTGGTCGACGTCGCCTATGCGTTGGTCGACTCGCCCGTCGGCACGCTGCTGATCGCCGAGACCCGCAAGGGCCTGGTGCGCGTCGCGTTCGACGGCAACTATCCACACGACAAGGTGCTCCAGGAGCTGGCCGAGGACGTCTCGCCACGGGTGCTGGAGTCGCCTGCGCGCCTCGACGATGCTCGGCGGGAGCTCGACGAGTATTTCGAAGGCCGCCGGACGGACTTCGAGCTGCCGCTCGACTGGCGCCTCACGCGCGGCTTCGGGCGGCGCGTGCTGAGAAACACGGCGCGGATCCCGTACGGCCGCGTGTCCACCTACAAGACGGTGGCCGGCGAAGCAGGAAGCCCGCGCGGGGCCCGGGCCGCGGGAAACGCGCTCGGCGCAAACCCGATCGCGATCGTGGTCCCGTGCCATCGCGTGCTCCACAGCGGCGGTGGGCTCGGCGGCTACGGCGGCGGGCTCGACCGCAAGGAGTTCCTCCTGAAGCTGGAGGGAGGTCGCTGGAAGGAAACTGCTAGAGCGAGATCGTCTGCGGCTTGACCGCGCCCGCTTCGAGCGCTTCGAGCGCGCCGAGGACGATCGCAAGGTCCTGAATCGCGAGACCGGTCGAGTCGAAGAGGGTGATCTGGGCCTCGTGCTCGCGGCCGGCCGCCAGGCCGGCGCAGACCGCGCCGAGCTCGGTGACGTCCTCCCGGCTGACAAAGCCGGCCGCGACCGCTCCCGTGAGCTCGCCGCCGTGGCTCGCCTGCTGCCACTCGTCGCAGAAGAGCAGTCCCTCTGCGTGGACGCGTTCGACGGCCGAGATCTCCGCCTCCGCCTTGCCCGGGCCGTCAGCGCCGAGCAGGTTCAGGTGCGCTCCCGCGCGCAGCGCCGAGGCGCGCACCACCGGCTCATGGCCCGGCGTCACCGTGCAGACCACATCACACGCGAGCGCCTCGCCGAGGTCGCCGACCTCCCACCCCAGCTCGGCAGCCACCTCCCCGGCAGCGTGGGGATCCGGGTCGAAGCAGACTCCGGGGCCGTACTCCGCGTCGGCCATGCAGCGGCCCACCCAGAACCCATGCAGGCCGCAGCCCACGAGGCCCACGCTGCGTGCGTCCTCGCGGGCCAGCTCCTGAGTCGCGACAGCGGCCGCCGCACCGGTGCGAAGCGCCGTCACGGCACGCGCGTCGAGTAGCGCGACGGGCTCGCCGCGCTCGGCGTCGGAGACCATCACGACGCCCGTCACGGTCGGCAGCCCGCGGCGCGGATTGCCGGGAAAGGACGTGACCCATTTCAGGATCGCCAACCCCTCGCCGCGCACCGGCATCGCGCGGAAGTCGCCGTTCGGGGGGCTCGGCAGGTAGAGCTTGGCCGGCATCTGCCACTCCCCGCGGGCGAAGCTGACGAAACCGTCCCGCACGCGCTCGATCGCCTCCGCCGGCGAGACCGCCGCGAGCACCGCGTCGTGATCGAGCACCGGTATCGTCGTCACAGGTAGGTTGAATATCAATTCGGCATCGCCGAACCAATGACCGCGAACGGAAGAAGAAGGCCCCCCCGCCCCTCGATCGAGCTGATCGCTCCGTCGGCGACGCCGGAGGAGGCGGCCGCGATCGCCGCCGCGCTCGAGCGCTTCCTGCACGACACCGCGCCCGTGCTCCCGGCGGCAAAGGAGGCGATGACACCTTGGGAGCGCGCCGCGCTTGCGGAAGGACTCGGGCTAGGTGCGCCGGCGCCGTGGGGCGATACGCCCGGTTGGGAATAGGCTCGCCGGCTGGGGAACCTCGCCGCGATCGAGCGGCAACAGCAGCTTGCGCAGGAGCCGGTCGAGCTCTTCTCGCTCGGCTCCCTCGAGCGAGCCGAGCAGCCGCTTGCTGAGCCCGCGGTGGGCGTCGATCGCGGCGTCGACCAACTCGCGGCCGTCCGGAGTCAGCTCGACGAGGATGCCGCGCCGGTCGTCAGGGTCGCGCAGCCGTTGGACCAGCCCCGCCTGCTCCAGGCGGTCGAGCCTGTTCGTCATGCCCGCGGTCGAGATCAGCGCCTCCTCGGAAAGCCGGGTCGGCGTGAGCCTGAAGGGATCGCCGGCGCGGCGGAGCGCGCCGAGCACGTCGAGCCAGCCGGGCTTGAGGCCGAGCGCCGAGAAGAACTCGTCCTGGACCTCCTCGAGCCGGTGTGACACGCGCAGCAGGCGCGCCACGACCGCCATGCCGGCGAGGTCGAGCCCGGGGCGCTCACGCCGCCAGGCGGTGATCGTCTCCTCTATGTGGTCATCGGCCGTCGCCTGCCGTTCTCGTGCCATCCCGCCTCGCTAGAAGTTGATGTTCACCATCGAGTATCTAGACATCTAGCAAAGCAAGGCACCGGCGGCGGCCCCGCGCGGAGCCGCCGCAACATCGCTTGCGACCTGGCTCGGGCTAGTGGCCGCTCGGCTTGATGTTCGCGTTCAGGCAGAACACGTTCTCGGGGTCGTACTTGTCCTTCAGCGCCACCATGCGCTCGTACTTGGGGCCGTAGGTGGAGCGCACGCGCTGGTCCTGCTCCTGGTCGCTCGTGTAGTTCAGGTACACGCCCGGCACCGCGAAGCGGTCCATCGCGGCCGCCAGGTCCTTCGCCCACCCGATGTGCGTGTCGGACTCCGACGGGTCCTGCCACATCGCGATGCAGTGGTAGGCGTAGGCGGCCTGCCGGTTCCCGAGCGCCATCGCGTCCTCGTCCACGCGCGCGATCGCGCCGCCGAGGGGCTCCACGATCACCTGCGTGAGAGGCGACTGGGCCTTGTTCACCTGTTCGATCAACGTGTCGATCGCCTCGTCGGTGAGCTCGTCCAGGAAGTCCGCCTTCCAGTAGTTGAGCAGGCCGTGCTGGTTGCCCGGCTCGATCAGCCGCTGGAGGCCCTGCGCGTATGGAATCGGCCCGACGATGTCGAGCACGGGACCGAGGTCGCGGAACGGCTTGACCATCTGCTCGCCCTCGGCCATATCCCCGCTCCAGCAGATCACCAGGCCGACCGCCGGCTGCCCCCGGGCCTCCTCGGGCACGAACGGCTCCGGTGGCGCCGTGATGAACGCGATGTTCACGGCCAGGTCGTCGGGCGCGTCTTCCATCACGCCCCGCACGACCCGGGTGAGCTCGCCGGCCGCGGGCCGCGGGAACGCCAGCAGGCCGCCGTACACGATCGGCCCGAAGTCGTGGAGCTCGAACTCGAACGACGTGACGATGCCGAAGTTGCCGCTACCGCCGCGCAAGCCCCAGAACAGGTCCGCGTTCTCGTCCTCCGACGCGGTCAGGAACCGCCCGTCCGCGGTCACCACGTCCGCCGAGATCAGGCTGTCCACCGTGAGTCCCAGCTTTCGCTCGATCCACCCGCTACCGCTCCCCAGCGTGAGGCCCGCGATCCCGGTGGATGGAACGCGCCCGCCGGTCACGGCCAGCCCGAACTGCTGGGTCTCACGGTCGAACTCGCCCCACGTCACGCCGGCCTGGGCGCGGGCGACCTTCGTCTCGGGGTCGATCCAGATGCCCTTCATCGGGCTGAGGTCGATCATCACGCCGTCGTCGCATACCGCGTAGCCCGGAACGCCGTGTCCGCCGCCGCGAACCGAGATCACCAGGTCGCGCTCGCGTGCGAAGTTCACCGCCGCGATCACGTCCGCCACGCCGCTGCAACGGGCGATCACCGCGGGCCGGCGGTCGATCATCCCGTTGAAGACCGCGCGCGCGGTGTCGTAGTCGTGATGTTGGCTCTGGAGCAGCTCCCCGCCGAAGCTCGCACCGAGCTCCTGGATCGCCGCCTCGTCGATCAGTACCTGCGCTTGCTGCATTCCAGCCTCCTCTTTCGTGTCTCCCGGCGGGGATCAGGACTTTACGCCGCCCCCACCCCGCCCGCAAGAAGTCACGGTCCTGGTGTAGAACTGCCGAACCGAAGTCAGCGAGACCCGGCGATCGGCATGCCGATCGCCGGCTGTCTCAGAGAGGAGGAGGGTTGGCCGCAGTAAAGATCATCGAGCTGATCGGCACCTCGAGCAGCAGCTCCGACGACGCGGTGGCGCAGGCGCTGACCGAAGCGCGCACGTCGCTGCGAAACATCAAGGCTGTCGACGTCGTCTCGACCGGGCTGCGCGGCGACAACCTGGACGAATGGCGGGCGCACGTGCGGATCGCCTTCCTCGTCGAGCGAGTATCGGAGTAAAGGCCGGCAGGACCGACACAAACCCGGGCGGCGGCTTGCCGCCGCCCGGCCTTTCCTCGGCTTTGGTCACACAACGGGTGATATGGTCTAAATCCAGTCGGGATTGTGTTATTTTGTCGTTCCCCGGCGGGAACCATCCGCGCTAAAGCGAAAGGACCCACTCAGAAATGCCCACAGCCACGAAGACTTGGACGCCCGACGAGCTGGACATGGTGGCCCTCGAGCTCGAGGACCAGGGGCCCGAGGCGACCCTCAAGTGGATGGTGGACCAGTTCCACCCGAGCCTGTACGTTGCGTGCTCCTTCCAGCAGGAGGAGTCGGTGCTGCTCGACATGCTTCATCGGATCGAGCCCTCGGTGCGGATCTTCTATCTGGACACCGACGTCCTGTTCGCCGAGACCTACAAGACGCGTGACCGCTTCACCGAGCGCTATGGCTTCGACTTCGAGCGGTACCACAACCTCACCCTCGAGGAGCAGGCGAGCCTGCACGGGGACGAGCTCTGGAAGAGCGCGCCCGACCAGTGCTGCGCGATCCGGAAGGTGGAGCCGCTGCAGCGTGCGCTCGGTCAGGTCGACGCCTGGATCACCGGCGTGCGCCGCGACCAGGCGCCGACGCGGGCGAACGCCAAGAAGGTCGAGTGGGACGCCAAGTTCGGGCTCGTGAAGGCAAATCCCCTCGCGGACTGGACGCTGGAGGACGTGTGGGCGCACATCCGCGAGCACGACGTGCCCTACAACCCGCTCCACGACGTCGGCTTTCGCTCGATCGGCTGTGAGCCGTGCACCCGCGCCACGAACCCCGGCGAGCACGAGCGCGAGGGCCGCTGGTGGTGGGAAGAGGCCACGAAGCGCGAGTGCGGCCTGCACATCATCAACCTCGGCAACGAGCCGTAGCGCTTGTTTCCCATCCGTGATCTGAACCCGTCGCGTGGCACCGCCATCGTGACGATCACGCTCAT
>JBBQKG010000014.1:0-74356 GCA_038326655.1 Solirubrobacterales bacterium | reverse complement strand
CCAGCGGTGGGCGGTGGCCGGCGCCACACTGAGGGCGGCGGCCGCCGCCCTCAGTGAAGAGCCCTGCGCGACCAGCTGCACAAGTGCCAGCCGCTGCGGCAGTCCGAGCGCATGATTAGCGTGAAACTCCATCCTGGCCCTACTTTTGAGGTGTGAGTCGTCGCAAACCCACAGCCTCTGAGGAGGGCCGGATGTCTTCTCAGGCGTTCACAAGGTGTGTGGGCGGCTCACCTAGAGGAAGCAGCGGCCTTCGCCGCGGTAGGTGGGCACCTCGTCCACGATGCGATCGCCCTCGACCAGGTAGAGCGAGTCGAAGCGCTCGCACAGCTCACCCGCCTTGGCGTGACGGAAGTAGACGCGGTCGCCGATCTCGAGTTGCCGCGCAGCGTCGCCGAGCAGAGGCGTCTGCACCTCGCCCGCGCCCTCGAAGCGGTCTAGGCGCAGGCCGGGCGGGAGGTAGGGGGAGGGGAGGCGGCTCGCGTCTGCCGGGCCCGATGCGAGGTAGCCGCCGCCGAGCGCGGTCGCGATCGACGGCGCGGGCTTCCGCACGACCGGCAGCGCGAACATCGCAGCGGGCCGCGGGCGGAAGGCGCTGTAGGCGTCGAAGAGCGTGGGGGCGAAGAAGCCGGAGCCGGCCGCGAGCTCGGTGACGGCGGGCTCTGCGCCCGTCGTGTGCAGGCTCCCCGTTCCGCCGCCGTTCACGAACTCCAGCTCGGCGACCTCCCGCACCGCGGCCACGACCGCGGCCCGCCGCTGCCGGATCTCGGCGCCCGAGCGCCGCTGCAGGGCGGCGATCACGCGGCTCTGGATCCGCTTGCCGGGCGGGCGGTCGCCGAGCCCGGCGATGTGGCCCTCGTAGGCCATCAGGCCGGCGAGCCGCACCCCGTGGCGGCGCTCGATCTCGCGGGCCAGCGTGACCGCCTGCTCGGAAGTGCGAATCGGCGACCGCTTCGGCCCGATCTTCACCCGTCCGCCCGCGGTCCAGTAGCTCACGTCGAGCTCGATCGCGACGCGGATCGGCGCGGTGCCGGCGCTCGCCGCAGACTCGATCAGGTCGAGGTGTGCGGGCGAATCGACCATCAGCACCGGCGCGGAGCCGGGATGCTCGGCGGTCAGCACGGCGAGGTCGGCGATCGCGGTGCGGTCGGCGGTCGGATAGGCCACGACGAGGTCGCCGAAGCCGTGGGCGGCCAGCCACAGCGCCTCCGGGAGCGTGTAGGTCAGAAGGCCGTTGAAGGCCGGGTCGCGCGCCAGGATGCTGCCGAGCAACGGGCGACAGCGCACCGACTTGCTGGCGACGCGGATCGGCTTGCCGCCGGCGCGGCGGATCATGTCGGCGCCGTTCCACCAGAAGGCATCGAGATCGATCAGCGCGAACGGGGCCTCGATGCCCTCGAGCGCAGCCTCGAAGCGGGCCCGGTCGCCGATCGGAGCTGCATGTGGCCCTGCCACGGTCGCCATCGTTCGGCGAGCCTACCGCGGCGTGAAAAAACGTTCTCAAAGCAGGGATTTCGCCTCCGACCGCGACGCGTTTGTCCGCGCCGGCTGGTACAGTCACCGACTCGTCCGAGGGGCCCCCGCCCCTGGGGCGTGTGTTTGAAACGAACGAGCCGAGTCCCCGGCGCATGTGCCGGGGAACGGGGGAACCGTTCGGCGGCGGGCACGGAGCGCGTCGCCGGGGGCGAATTGCCGCACTGCGAGCGGCATAGCGTCACTCCTTCGACGCGAGCCCGTCAGCTAACCCCGTAGGCGCCGAGGGAGGCACGTGAAGCCCGACTTCCGCCGCATAGCCGTGTTTGCCGCGCTCATGGGAGCGTTGCTCGCGCCTGCCGGGACCGCGCACGCGGCCAGCATCGGCGGGCTGCAGGCCCAGGTCGACAACGCTCGTGCCCAGGCGCGCCAGCTCGCGGGCACGGTTCAGGTCCGCAACGCTCAGTTCCAGGCCGCGGCCGCGGACGCCTCGGCCGCGGCCCGGCGCCTTGCCGCGATCGAGGCGGAGCTCGCCCACGGGCGCGAGCGCGCCGCGCGGCTGCAGGCGCGGGTGGACGTCGCGACCGCCCGCCTGCGGGCCGCTCAGGCCCGCCTCCGGCGGGAGCAGGGCGTGCTGGCGGAGCGCTTGGTCGCGATCTACAAGAGCGGCGTGCCCTCGGTGACGAGCCTGCTGCTCGACTCGACCAGCTTCAGCGACCTGCTCACCCGCGAGTCCTACATGAAGCGGATCGACGACGCCGACTCCGCGCTCGTGCACCGGGTCCAGCAGCTTCGAAACCGGGTGCGCTCGGCGCTCGTCCAGGTGAAGGCGCTCCGTGCCGCCGCCCAGGCGGAGGTGCAGCGGATCGCCGCGGCGCGCGCCCAGGCGGCCCAGGTGCGCGCTGCCGCGGCCAGCAAGGCGGCGGCCGCCGCGCAGGCCCGCGCCTCGGCCCAAAGCGCGCTGTCGGACCTGCACTCGCGAATCGCCGGCTGGACCGCCCAGGTTTCCGCGCTGCAACGGGCATTGGGCCAGAGCGGCAGCGCCGGCCAGACCGTCCAGCAGTGGTTCGGCGACTTCGCAATCCCGCAGTCGATCGTGATGTGCGAGTCCGGCGGCAACTACGGCGCGGTCAACCCGAACAGCGGCGCCGGCGGCGCCTACCAGTTCCTGCCCTCGACCTACCAGGGCCTGGGGGGTAAGTACGGCCTGCCTCAGGATGCACCCAAGTCGGAGCAGGACCAGCTCGCCGCGAAGCTGTGGGCGGGCGGCCGCGGCGCGGGCAACTGGGAGTGCGCGAAGTAGAACGCCCGAACTAGCGGGATTGCGCGCGAAAGACGCGCGGACGAAGCACCAAACCCCGGGCTGGCGTCAGGCACGCGCCCTACACTGGCCCGCGTGAGCCCGACCGAGGCGGTCCACCTCCACGTCCACTCCGAGTACTCGCTGCTCGACGGCGCCTGCAAGATCGAGGCGCTCGCGGCGCGCGCTGCGGAGCTCGGCATGCCGGCCCTCGGGCTCACCGACCACGGCGTCCTGAACGGCGCGCTGGAGTTCTACAAGGCGTGCAAGAAGCACGGCGTGAAGCCGATCATCGGGCTCGAGGCCTATCTGGTCGACGACCGCCACGAGCGCGAGAAGGTGAAATACGAGCGCAACCACCTGACCTTGCTAGCGCGCAACGAGGCGGGCCTGGGCAACCTGATCAAGCTCTCGTCGGCGGGCTACCTGGAGGGCTTCCGCCGCGGGCAGGCGAACGTCGACATGGAGCTGATCTCGGCGCACTCGGACGGGCTGATCGCGCTGACCGGGTGCCTTCAGTCGCGCTTCTGCCAGCGGCTGATCCAGGAGCGCGAGAGCGACGCCCGCGCCCACGTGGACGACCTCATGGGCGTGCTCGGCGCCGAGAACGTGTACTTCGAGGTCCAGAACAACAAGATTCCCGAGCAGGATCGCGCGAACGAGGGCATCGCGCGGATCGCGCGCGAGGTGGGGCGTCCCCTCGTGGGGACGGCCGACGTCCACTACCTGCGGCGCGAGGACTACTCGAGCCACTCGGCGCTGCTGTGCGTGCAGACCAAGTCGACGCTCGCGCAGCCGAAGCTGCGCTTCGACACGAACGAGTTCTACCTGAAGGACCCCGCCGAGATGGCGGCCTCCTTCAGCGCCTGGCCCGAGGCCGTGCCGACCACGCTCGAGGTCGCCGCGCGCTGCGAGGTCGAGATCGAGCTTGGCAAGATCCTGCTCCCGAGGTTCACGACGCCCGACGGCTCCGAGCCCGCGGACTACCTGCGCCGCCTGACCGAGGCCGGCCTGCGCGAGCGATACGGCGACCCGCCGCCCGCCGAGGCGCTCGAGCGCCTCGGCTGGGAGCTGCGTGTGATCGGCGAGATGGGCTTCGAGTCCTACTTCCTGATGGTCTGGGACTTCGTGAAGTTCGCCAAGGACAACGGCGTCGCGGTCGGTCCCGGCCGCGGGTCGGCGGCCGGCTCGCTGGTCAGCTACACGCTCCGCATCACGGACGTCGACCCGCTCGCCTCGGGTCTCATGTTCGAGCGGTTCCTGAACCCCGAGCGCAAGACGATGCCCGACATCGACATCGACTTCTCGATCCGCGGCCGGGAGCGCGTGATTCGCTACGTGCAGGAGAAGTACGGCTCCGACGCGGTTGCCCAGATCATCACGTTCGGCAAGATGAAGCCCCGCGCGGCGACCCGTGACGCGGCGCGCGTGCTCGGCTTCGACTACGCCACGGGGGACCGGCTCGCGAAGCTGATCCCCGAGCCGATCATGGGCCGCAGTCCGAACTTCGACGACTGCCTCGCAAGCGGCACCGAGTTCCGCCAGTCCTATGACTCCGATCCCCAGGCGAAGCAGATCGTCGACGTCGCGCGCGGACTCGAGGACATCGTGCGCAACAACTCGATCCATGCCGCCGCGGTCGTGATCGCCGACCGGCCGCTCACGGAGATCGTGCCGCTGCAGCTCGCGGAGGACCGCGGCGCGGCCGAGCAGGGCGAGGACGGTAAGCCCGAGCGGGTGTTCAAGACCGTCACGCAGTACTCGATGGGGCCGATCGAGGAGATCGGGCTGTTGAAGATGGACTTCCTGGGACTGCGAACGCTGGACGTGATCGAGAACGCGATCGCGATCATCGAGCGCTCGGGCGGGGACCCGATCGACCTCACGACGCTCCCGCTCGACGATCGCAAGACCTACGACATGCTGGCGCGCGGCGACTCGGTGGGCGTGTTCCAGCTCGAGTCCGACGGCATGCAGGAGGCACTGCGCGAGGTGCGCCCGACGCAGTTCGACGACATTGTCGCGCTGGTCGCGCTCTACCGGCCGGGCCCGATGCGCTTCATCAAGGACTATGCGCGCGGCAAGCGCGCACCGTCGTCGGTGCGCTACATCGACGAGCGCCTGCGGGCGATCACCGAGCCCACCTATGGGATCGCGGTCTACCAGGAGCAGCTGATGCAGATTGCGCGCGACATCGCCGGCTTCCCGGGGCCGAAGGCGGACACGCTGCGGCGGGCGATCGGCAAGAAGAAGCGCGACCTGATGGCGACTCTGAAACAGGACTTCGTCGAGGGCTGCAAGGCCTCGGGAACGTCGGGCGCGGTGGGCCAGCAGCTGTGGTCGCTGATGGAGGCGGCGGCCGACTACTCCTTCAACAAGAGCCACGCCGCCTGTTACGGCCTGATCGCCTACCGCACCGCCTACCTCAAGGCGAACTTCCCGTCCGAGTACATGGCCGCGCTGATCTCGAGCGTGATGTCGACGAAGGACAAGGTGCCCTTCTTCGTCTCACGATGCGAGGAGATGGGCATCCGCGTGCTGCCACCGGACGTCAACACTTCCGGCCACGACTTCGTGGTGGTCGAGGGCGACATCCGCTTTGGCCTCGACGCGGTGAAGAACGTCGGCTTCTCCGCCGTCGAGAAGATTCTCGAGGCGCGCGACAGCGCCGGGCCGTTCACGTCGATCTGGGACTTCTGCGCGCGCGTCGACTCGCGCACGGTCAACAAGAAGGCGATCGAGAGCCTCGTCAAGTGCGGTGCGCTCGACTCCACCGGCGCCACGCGGCGCGGCGTGCTCCAAGTGCTCGGGCAGGCGCAGGCCTCAGGCGCGAAGTCGCAGGAGGACGCGCTCTCCGGACAGGGCTCGATCTTCGACCTCGGCGACGATCCCGGGCGCACCGCGGGCCCGGTCGCGGCCGCGCATTATCCGCCGATCTCGGCGGAGGAGTTCGACCGCGTCGAGCTGCTCGCCGGTGAGAAGGAGACGCTCGGCATCTTCCTCTCGAGCCATCCCCTCGCGGACGTGCGCCATCTGCTGCGCGAGCGCGTTGAGTGCTCGCTCGCCGATCTCGCGTCGAAGCCGGACGGCACCTGGGTGACGGTGGGCGGCCTCATCACCCAGGCCAAGAAGATCCGCACGAAGTCGGGCGACCCGATGATGTTCGCGACGCTTGACGACCTCGAGGGTCAGGTCGAGATACTGATCTTCAACTCTGCCTATGCCAGCAACGAGTCGAAGGCGGGCGTCGACCAGCGCGTGATCGTGCGCGGCCGCGTCGACCACAAGGACCGCGGCGAGACGAAGCTCGTCGTGCAGGAGATGGAGCCGTTCGAGCCGACCGCCGAGGAGATCGCCGCCGCGGGTGCTCCGCCGCCGGAGCTGATCGCCGGAAGGCCACGTCGCCGCGGTGCATCGGCGGTCATCGGGCCGGTCGTGCTGAAGGTCGATGCACGCGTCTGCGACGAGACCCTGATCGGCGATCTGAAGGCGGTGCTGGAGCATTTTCCCGGCGACGCCGAGGTGTATCTCGAGATGGATACGAGCGCCGGCGCGCGCCGGCTTCGCTTCGGCGCCGGCTATCGCGTGAGCCCCTCGGTGGCGCTGCGCGCCGAGATCGATCACCTGCTCGGACCGGACGCGCTGGTGGCCTGATTTCAGACCGTCCCGGCGGCCCGTTTAGGACATCTGGCCGCCCGTCTGGAAGCCGCCAAAACGTGGGTACACTCTGCGCATGGCAGTCCGCGCCAAGACCACACAGCACACCGAATGTCGCCGGTGCTGTGCGTTCTGCGACAAGACGATCGAGCCTCGCGGCTGCATCGAGATGGGCTGCCCGTTTCTCTACACGTACCAGGACGAATCGTCCGGGCGCAGCTACATGGGTTGCCTCCAGAAAGTGTTCGGCGTCGAGATCGACGTCGAGATGTTCCACAAGGCTGAGCGCACGCGTCAGGGGTACGGCGGCGTGAAGGCGGTGCGCGAGCCGCTGCCGATGTGTCCGTTCAGCGTCGAGCGCTCCTACGAGGGCAGCGGGGACGCGTTCGACTGCGTCAACCCGCGGTTCTTCGACGCGACGGAATCAGACCCCGGCGGGTACCGGGCTTTTGACTTGCGAGCGAGTCTGATTCCGGAATAACTGGCCGTCAGTCTGCGAGCAGACTGACGGGTTTGGTTAGGGATGGCGTTTGGGTTTAGCGGCCTCGTCCCTGAGCCGTTTCGCGATGTCGATCTGACGCTTGTCGGGTCCGTGACCGTCGGGTCCCGGCACCTCGATCAGGACCGGCAGACCCTTGAAGCGTGGCTCGCCCAGGAAGACGCGCAGCCCGTCTTCGCCGAGCTCGCCTTCGCCGAGGTTGGCGTGCCGATCGACGTTTGAGCCGAGCGCCGTCATCGAGTCGTTCAGGTGCAGCGCGTGGAGGCGCTCGAGGCCGACGTCGCGGTCGAACTCGTCCACGACGGCGGCGGCCGCATCCGCGCTGCGGATCTCATAGCCGGATGCGAGCAGATGGCAGGAGTCCAGGCAGACGCCCAGCCGCTCGCCTTCGCCCGAAACGCCGACGACCGCGGCGAGCTCCTCGAACGTGCGCCCGATCGTGAATCCAGCGCCGGCCGTGTTCTCGAAGAGCAACCGGCAGCGCTCCGTCCGTGACAGGGCCTCCTTGAACGCGATACCGGCGCGCTTGAACGTCGGCGCGGGCTGCTGGCCCTTGCCGCTGCCGGGATGCACGATCACGCCGCTCGCGCCGATCGCGTCACCCACCGTGAGCGCGTGGGTGAGCGACTCGAGCGACTTGCGACAGACTTCCGCGTCGTCGCTTGCGACGTTGATCAGGTAGACCGCATGGATGTAGACCGACTCGACGGGGCTCGCGGCGAGCCGTTCGCGGAAGCGGGCGAAGTTCTGGTCGGTGTAGCCGGTGGGCCGCCACATGCGCGGGCTCTGGTTGAAGATCTGGATCGACTCCGCGCCGATCGCCTCCGCGCGCTCGACCGCGCGGTCGAGGCCTCCCGCCGAGGAGACGTGGGCGCCGATTAGCATCTCGTCCCGTGTCCGCGCATCGCTTCAGGTTCGCACCCAGCCCGACCGGCTTCCTCCACATCGGTGGCGCGCGGACGGCACTCTACAACTGGCTTCTGGCGCGCCAGTCGCCCGAGCACCGGCTTGTGCTGCGCCTCGAGGACACCGATCGCGAGCGCTCCACCGACGAGGCGGTCGCCCAGATCCTGGACGCGCTGGAGTGGCTCGAGCTGGACTGGGACGAGGGCCCGTTCCGCCAGGCCGAGCGCTCCGACCGGTACGCCGAGCGTCTCGCGGAGCTGCTCGCGTCCGGCGCCGCGTATTGGGACGTGGCGACCGCCGAGGACGTGAAGCACGCCAAGCAGGAACGCGGCGACGCCGGCTATCGCGGTGAGGCGGTGCAGGGGGGGGCCGAGGGCGCGGCCGTGCGGCTACGCGTGCCCGACGAGGGCGTGACGGTCGTCCACGACGTGATCCGCGGCGAGTCGCCCTTCGAGCACCGGCTGCTCGACGACTTCGTGATCGCACGCGCGGACGGCACGCCGCTCTACAACTTTGCCGTCGCCGTCGACGACTCCGATATGGGCATCACGCACGTCGTGCGAGGCGAGGACCATCTCTCCAACACCCCCCGGCAGTTGCTGGTGCTGGGTGCGCTGGGCGCGGCGGCGCCGATCTATGCGCATCTGCCGCTCCTGCACGGAACCGACGGGCGCCCCCTGTCGAAGCGTCACGGCGCCGCCTCGGTCCAGGAGCTACGCGACGCCGGTTACCTCCAAGAGGCCGTGCGCAACTACCTCGCGCTGCTGGGCTGGGGCTACGACGAAACGACCACCTTTTTCTCGACCGACGAGTTGATCGGCAAGTTCTCACTCGAACGCGTCTCGCGCTCACCCGCGGTGTTCGACGAGCAGAAGCTCCGGTGGATGAACGGCCATTACATGCGCGAGCTGAGCCCGGCCGAGCTCGCCGAGCGAATCCGTGACTGGATGCGCCGCGCCGCCCTGCCGGGCGCCGACGACCCACGCCTCGAACAGGCTGTCGCAGCCGCCCGGGAGAAGGCCCAGACCCTCGCGGACCTCTATGACCTGATCCGGTTCGCCTTCGAGCCGTTGGCCCGCGACGAGTCCGCCTGGGCAAAGGTGATGTCCAAGGACGGCGCCCAGGAGAAGCTTGAGCGTGCGCGCGACGCGCTGGCCGGCGCCGAGCCGTTCGACGAGCAGCAACTGGAGATGGCGCTGCGACGGGTTGCGGAGGATCTCGACGTGAAGCCCGGAGCGCTCTTCCAGCCGATCCGGGTCGCCGTGACGGGCCGAACGGTGTCGGTCGGGATCTTCGAAACGCTCGCGCTGCTCGGCAAGGAGGAGTCGCTCGGGCGGATCGACGCCGCGATCGCAGCGCTCTAGTGAGAATCGCCCGCGGCTGGGGTCAACTTCTCGGTTGCATCTGCCGATACCTGACTTGCCAATGTCAAGCAGCACCGCAGGGAAGCGTGTGGCGCAGGGGCGGACCAATGGGGCCGCAATCGACCCCCAGTCGCCCGCCGGCGCGCTTCCAGGAGCCAAGCAGCACAACGAGGGCCACGGCCGTCGGCTGACCGCTGCTTTCGAGGCCCTCGAGGCCTTCCCCGCGCTCGCCGAGTCGCGCAAGCGGGTCCTGCGCCTCGTGAGCCAGGATCAGCCCTCGGTCGCCGACATGGTCGCCGCGATCGAGTCCGACGTCGCGCTGGTGATCTCCGTGATGCGCCTCGCGAACAAGCGCCCCGAGGCTCGCGGCAAGATCCGCACGGTGCCGCAGGCGATCGAGATCCTCACGCCCGCCGGTGTGGAGGCGCTGATCGGCACCACCAAGACCTTCGACTTCTTCGAGCGCACGCCGATCTGGGACGCGGCGCCTGAGCGCTTCCGCCTGCACGCGGTCGCGACCCAGCGCGCGGCCGACCGGCTCAGCGTCCGGATCGACTTTCCGGACCGTGACGAACTGCTGATCTCATCGCTCCTGCACGACATCGGAAAGCTCGTGCTGGTTCAGGCCTACCCGGGCTACCCGGGCCAGATCCACACGGCCGCAAAGAGCCCCGAGCACCGGATTCACGCCGAGCGCCGCGAGCTCGGCATCGACCACGCCCTAGTCGGCGGCGTGATGGCGCGTCGCTGGGGACTGCCGCAGCAGCTCGCGGGCGCGATCGAGCATCACCACGCCGACGATGTCTCCGGCGAGGCCGCGCTGGTGCGGCTCGCAGACATGCTCGCCCACTACGCCCAGGGCCAGGCCGTCGCACCCGACCAGCTGCTTGCGGTCGCGCGCCGGATCGGCCTCGGGCCCCAGGACCTTCGCGAGGTGCTCTTCGAGCTTCCCGGGCCACCGCCCGACCGGAAGCGCTCGACCACGCCGTGCCCGCTGTCCGCTCGCGAGCTCGAGGTCCTCAAACGGCTGGCGGAGGGCAAGGTCTACAAGCAGATCGCCCTTGAGCTCGGCCTGTCGACCAGCACCGTGCGCACCCATCTGCACAACGTGTACGGGAAGCTCGGCGCGGTCGATCGCGCGCAGGCGGTACTGATCGCCTCCGAGCGCGGCTGGCTCTAATCTAAAGCCGCATGGCGGAGCAGACGCTCCAGGAAAAGCAGTTCGACCTGCTCTACGAGGAGCTGCGCCGGATCGCGCGCGAGCTCGAGACAATCCAGAGCCGGCTCGCGATGCTCGAGACGATGCCGGTCGCGCTCCAGGAGCTGTCGCGCCTTTCGCGCTCGCTCGAGGCGCTCGCCTACGCCGCGCTCGGCCGTGAAGGGCCCAGCCTCCGGCGCCGCGCGTAGGCCCGGGTCGCGACCATACCCGCGATCGCCATCCCGATCGCGTCGATCAGCACGTCGACCGGCGTGCCGTGCCGCCCGCTGACGAACGTCTGGTGGAACTCGTCGCTTCCCGAGTAGGCGAGCGCGACCGCGACCGCGAGCGCGATCGCCACGCGGTTGTCGCGCGTCGCGAGCCCGCGAAACGCACGCCACCAGCAGAGCGTCAGTACCGCGTACTCCGTCACGTGTGCGAGCTTCCGCAGCAACACGACGATCTCAGGATGGTGGCCGTCGCTCGGCTGGGCCGAGAGCAGGAAGATCGCCGCCATCACGACAAGCGGTGGCACGAGCAGCGACGCGACGCGCGCGGGGGAGAGCCTCGTGGATGCGGTCGGTCGCGACACTAGACTGGTCCTCGAAGCTCGATGGTGACAGCTTGATCACGATCACATCGAAGTCCCGCTACGCGGTCCGGGCGCTCTGCGAGCTGGCACGGCTGGGCGCCGTCCCGGGGGGAAAGCCGGTGCCGATCGCCGAGCTCGCGCGCCGGCGTGACATCCCGCTCCAGTTCCTCGAGCAGCTCTTCGCGACGCTGCGGCGCGCGGGCATGCTTCAGAGCCAGCGCGGCGTGAAGGGCGGCTACACGTTCGTGAAGGACCCGGGCGAGGTGACGGTGCTCGAAGTCGTCGAGCAGCTCGACGGCGAGCTCGGCGCGGACGTCAAGGCGGAGGGCGCCGACCAGCAGGACGTCTGGACCGCAGCCGTGAGGTCGCTCCGCGAGGTGCTGGGCGGCGCCACGGTCGGCGAGATCGCACAGCGCGAGGCCGAGGCGGCCGGCGCGCGCATGTACTACATCTAGCGAACGTCCCTTCACCAAGGGGCGTTTCGCTTTATAGAGCCGATTACCTACCGCTGGCAACCGCTCGGGACCGCTACAGCGGGGCGTTCACTTTCCCGAGTTTTTCCCGAGGGGCGCTGTCAACGCTTCGACCAGCAGCTCGGAGACCGACGCCAGGTCAATGAGGCTCTGACGTAACGCCGGCCGAGCCCCGACCTCGCCTGCAGCGATGGTGCGTTGTGCGTCGATCACGGCAGCCATCCGAGCCAACAGAGCGCGTGGTCAATCGGCGTGAGCGTCTTGCTCCGACAGCCCCATGCCAGTTTTACCTTCCGCCACCGCAGAATTTGCAACGGCGCACATTTGCTGGGACGAGGTTCGCCGTGGTCCGTGGCGCAGGGTTGCCCCACATTCGTTCTCGCCCCAGTATGTACTTGCAATTCGGATCATGCGTCACGAAGTACTCCGGCATATTCAACCACTTAGTGCCCGGCAGAAAATTCTCCAGATTTACGCTTCCCAGAGCCACACCTTTCTTGGCACCGATCCAGATCACTTCCTTGTTGGAAGTCATTGAAAAACCCCTCCCAATTCGTTCAGTGCTTGTTCTTCAACTGTCCTCGTAAAAGCGCTGCACTACCTCCACGTTCTCCTGCGACATCGCCTACTCCGAGAGGCCGGCGGCCCTTAGCGCTTCAGCCGGGTCGGTGAAGGTCTGCCACCAGACGACTTTTCCTTCCTGAACGCGCACAAGCCAGGCCGCCGTGTCGATGTCGAGGGTGATGCCGCTGCCACGTCCGCACGCATGCCAGCGCCCGAAGGAGAGCACGAGATCACCTGCTTGGCGGAACTCCTCGTCGTATGCCTCGAACACTTCCCAGTCTTCGAACACCGCGGAGAGCCACTTCCGAAGGCCTTCGTGGCCTCTATACACCGCGCCTTCCAGGCTCGACATGATCGGTCTGAACTCCGCGTCGACGTCCCAGACGGCGACCATCGCCTTAACGTCACGACGATTCAGCGCGTCATGGAAGCGTCGGATGACCTCGACGTTGTCCTGCGACATCGCCCACGCAGTATCCCGGGGGGAGGGCGGAAGCGCCAGTCGTGCGAGCCGCGGGACCGCCGACTAGCCGGCCGCGGGCGCAGAGCAAAAGGCAAAAACGGGACAACTAGGAGGCTCACATGGGTCAAGTAGAGACTGAGTTCGCGAGTGCGCTGGCGACCGCTCGTCACGCGCTCGAGCAGTTCAACGCCGAGCCGATGGTGCCGTCGAAGCGCGGTGGGCCGCGGCTGAGTCCCTGGTTCCGCATGTGGGTCCAGGCCTCGGAAGTCGCACAGCGTTGGCACAGACAGCTTCGTCCAACGCGAGGGCCGGACTACCTCGCGCCGACCTCGCTCGAGGCGGAGCTCGACCGGCTGATTGACGAGGGGACGGGGTAAGGACGGTGGCCGTTTTCAGCTCTCTCGCCGCAAATACCGCCGAGCAGTTCAGCACAAAGAAAACCGCTTGGGATTCAAAATGACTCAACGACTCGATGAACCCGAGGCCCGCGAGATCCTTGAGGAGCTGGCCCGCACCGGCCCGCCAACCGCTCGCGTGGCCGCGATCCGCGTGCTGTTGAAGCTCAACGCGGTCGAGCGCGAAGAGGAAGGATCACGCGCAGACTTCGACGCCTTCGATGAGCTTTACGACGTCGAGATGCGACCTAATGGCTCTGGCTAACGCACTTCCCGTAAGCGTTTGCGGCACTGCCGTTGGTGCCGTACTTCTTCGCAAAGGCAGCGTCTCCGAGAAATGTTCGGTCGGCCTGACAGAACTGCGCGGCGTTCTTGTACTCGCTGCGCTGCGGGCCGGGGATCGGCTGCCAATCGGGGCCCGTATCGTCGGTCGTGCTGTTCGACAGGTTGGTCGGAGCGGAGCCATCCGGCCTCATCGTGTAGATCTGCCCGCGGCCCTGGACATAGTGGGTGAAGGCGATCTTCGAGCCATCCGGCGACCAGGCTGGGGCTGCGTCTCCAACGGTTGGCTCGGCGGAAAGGAGTGTCTCGTCGCTGCCGTCGGCGTTGATCGTGTAGATCTGGCTGGGACCCTGGCTCCCGAAGCGCATGAACGCGATCTTGGTGGCGTCGGGGGACCAGTCGGGCGCGAAGTCGCGGCCCGAGCCGCTTGTGAGATCGGTTTGGCCGGTGCCGTCGGGCCGTACGGTGGCGATGTGGCACTCGGAGAACGACACGCTGCCGTGACTGAAGCCACTGACCACGCATCGCGAGAACACGATCTTGGAGCCGTCGGGGGACCAGACGGGACTGGTGTCGTAGAAGTCGTTCCGGATTGTGGTCCGGCTCGTGCCGTCAGCATTCATGGTGAGGAGGTCGCAAACCGTGGCCCCGCAGCTCGAGAACGCGATCTTGGAGCCGTCTGGCGACCAGGCCGGTGCGCCGTCGTATCCGTTCGTGATCTGTGTCTGGCCGGTCCCATCGGCGTTCATCAGGTAGATACCGATGGGTGGCCCGGCGTTGGGGTCGTCGCCGCGGGGGGCGCCACGCCCGAAGGCAATCTTGCGGCCGTCCGGCGACCAATTGGCCCCGCCATCGTCGGAAATGGCGTTCGACAGATCCGTCTGCACCGACCCGTCCGGGCTCATGGAGTAGATCTGGTAGTTGAACGGCACGCCCGGCAGGTTGCTGAAGCGCGCGAACGCGATCTTCCCGTTCGCGCCCGGGAAGGCGGCGTGCGCCGGCACAGCGAGCGCGAGTACGGCGAGGGAACCCGCCATAGCGACGAAAAAGCGGCGAAGCGAACCCATAGATCCCTCCCAGATCAACCGGACCGGGCAATCCTAGCCGAGAACTGGACGCCCGGTCAGAGGCCGGATAGCATCGCCTCGACAAGTCAATGGGGCCGCACGGTGCTAGCCGCCGGCCCCCGGCACCAGGAAACGAGGTCCTGATGCAAACGAATGGTTATCAGCGCAGGCTGGCTGCCGCATTCGAGGCGGCGATGGAGTTCGGCCTTTCCAACGAAGAGGTCTGGGGGACCGCGAAGGCGGTTGCCGCGAAGGCTCCCAACAATGCCGCCCTCAACGACTGGTTCGATGAGCTGGTGGAGGCGTTAGCTGGTCGGATCGAGGCGACGGTCTGATGGCGGCCGGGATCGAACTACGCGAAGGCCCACGAGGCAAGGTCTACCGCGCTCACGTCTGGTCGAACCGCGACAGGAAGCTGGTTCGCAAATCCTTCTCGACCCTGGCGGCGGCGAAGAGCTGGCGGGCAGACGCTCAGACGGCGCTCAACCAGGGCCGGATGCGAGCGGCCACGAGCACGACGCTTAGGGAAGCCGCTGGAGCGTGGCTAGAGGGAGCCCGAGCAGGGGCAATCCGCAACCGCTCGGGCGACCTCTACAAGCCGAGTGCGATCAGGGGCTATGACCGTGCCCTGAGGCTGCGGGTACTGGACGAACTCGGGGCCAAGAGGCTCTCAGACATTCACCGCGGCGACCTCCAGCGCTTTGTCGAGCGGCTAATAGGCGAGGGCCATGCGGCGAGCACGATCCAATGCACCGTCATCCCGCTAAAAGCGATCTTCCGGCGCGAAGTCGCGCAGGGGCGCTTGGCCGTCAACCCAACCGCGGGCCTCAGCCTGCCGGCGATCCGCGGCGGGCGCGACCGAATCGCCTCACCGGAGGAAGCGGTTGCTCTCCTCGGCGCGTTGGCGACCAAAGACAAGGCGCTCTGGGCGACGGCGTTCTACGCCGGCCTGCGGCGGGGCGAGCTGATGGCGCTCGACTGGTCGAACGTGGACCTGGCGACCGGCGTGATTCGGGTCGAGCGGGCCTGGGACGACAAAGAGGGCTTCATTGAGCCCAAGAGCAAGCAGGGCCGGCGCAGCGTTCCGCTGCCGGGAGTGCTGCGCGACTACCTCGTCGAGCACAGGATGCGCCAGGGGCGCTCTGAGGGCCTTGTGTTCGGCAGCTCGGCCACCAGGCCGTTCGCTGCCTCCGCGGTCAGAGAGCCGGCCAACGACGCATGGGAGGAAGCGAAGCTGCGCCGGATCACGCTCCACGAGGCGCGGCATACCTTCGCGAGCTACATGATCGGGGCCGGCGTGAACGTCAAGGCGCTCTCGACCTATATGGGCCACGCGAACATCAGCATCACGCTGGACAAGTACGGACACCTGATGCCGGGGAACGAGGACGAGGCCGCGGGCCTGCTGGATGCCTACCTCGAGCGAGCGAACACGGCAGCGCGAAAGGCGCAGATCGGAGGAGCAGCGTGAGTATCTCGGAGGAATATTGCGTTCGGTGCCGCCGCCCAGCGCCCGATATCGATTCGCCCGAGTTCTGTCAGTGGGAATCGCCTCCGACGACGGCGGCCTCGTGGTGCGCTGGCTGCCTCGCGCTTGACGAAGCGCGGGGCGGCGGATGCGAAATCACTCACGCGTGCGTGATTTGACCGACAGGAGGACATGGGAGAACTCGCCCGCGGCCGCGGGCGGAACTAGGAAGCGGCAAACGCTCCGCTCGGACCCCGTTCGGGACCGCCTGAGTCCGGCGGAAACTGTCGCGCGAGCTGTCGCGCAACGCTTGCCGCCTGCGTGGCCGGGTACCATCGCATTGCCCGAGGCCGCTGGGGACACGCTCGACTTCGCACTTGGCCGCAAACCCGTTACCACCCCGACTGCCCGGAGCCGACGATGCCCAGTTCGACCCCAGAAAGCTCACGGAATATGCCCTCAATGCCGATCATCCGGAAGGCCGGCACAAAGCGCGAGTCTTCTTCTCGGCGCTCGGCATCCGGCGAGAGGACTGGCGATATCTCCAAGAGCAGATCCTCGAGCGACTCCCGACGTCGCCGCCGACGGCCGTCGCGGCGGGCCCGTGGGGCCTCAAGTACGAGGTATCGGTCCTCGTCGATGGGCTCAATGGGGAAAGTCACGACGTCACAACGATTTGGCTCGTTGACGGCGAAGATGCTCCGCGACTCGTTACGGCGTACGTCCAGGTTGCTCGATGAACTCGCACGGCGGTTTGACGCGGCCACACGCGCCGCACGCTCCGATGGTGAGGAGGGGATAGAGATGGAGCCTGCGCTGTTCGACGTCGTGGAACTGCGGATCGCATCTGGGGAGTGGCCGGCAGGGACCACCGGCACAATCGTTGAGCGGTTTAGGCAGGGGGCCGTGGTGGAGATTGTCGACAGTGACGGCCGCACCAGGGACCTCCTGGAGGTTCCTTACGACGTCTTGGCGGTCGTTCCGCGCGACCACCAAGAGCGCCTGGCCGTCTAAACGGGCTCCGTCATGCGTAGGTGCGAAGAGGCCCTGACTTTCCCGAGTTCTTTCCCGAATAGGGCGCTATGTCGCTCGGGAAGCGAAAGACCGCAGACGTACTACATCTGAGAGACGCCCCTTCACCCGCTCTGGACCGCCCTGCGGGCAGTTGACTGTCCCGCATTGTGTCCCGCACTCGCGCCCGTACCTTGGCTGGAATGGCGACGATCGCCGAGGATTCACAAACATTCCTGACGCCTGAGCAGGTCGCTCGCGTCCTAGGCGTCACGCGCTCCTGGGTCTGCCAGCACCAAGACGAGCTGCCCTTCACGCGCCTTGGTGCCGGCCCCAGGGCCATCCTCCGCATGGATCGGGCGGACTGCGCCTATCTCCTTCGCGATCAACGAGACGCCGCCTTGGGTCCGCAGGCGCAGAGCCTTGCGAAGCGTGATGCGTAAGTCGCGCCTCTGGCGCTGCCCGCGCCCCAATCGTCAGGGGGACGCCGATGGCGTCGAATACTGCGGCCGCTGCGGCGAGCTGCACCCGTGCCTCGATTGCCAACGGCTCAGCACAGGGAGCCGATGCCAGAGCTGTAGTCAATGCAACCGAGCGAGATTCCACACGCCGCAATACAAGGCGTCGCGAGCTGCGGCGCTGAAGCGCGACCGCGTCTGCGTCGTCTGCGGTGCCGGCGGCCCAGGGCTTCACGCCCACCACGTTGAGCCCTTCAGAGATCGACCGAGAGATGACCGGCTCGTGATGCTCTGCCGGCGCTGTCATCCGAGGGTCGAGCGTGGCGTTGTTGAGCTGCCTTTGCGTCAGAAGTCGGCGTGAGCGTCTTGCTCCGACAGGCCCACGGCTTCGAGAGCCTGCTCGGGCGACGGGTAGACCTCGGTGCGCGTCAGCTTCCCCTCTTTGACGGTCACAACTTGTCCCGTTCGCCACTCGATCGGAACGCCACCGGCTTTGCCATGGGCGTTGAGCACCGCGTCGACCAGCACGCGATCGCCATCGATCTCCTCCACAGTGTCGATCCTCGTCTCAATCGACTCAAAGGCCTCGTCCATGTTGGCGAGCCACTCGCGGAAGCCTTGCGCCCCACGAAAGCTGGACCCCTCCACATTCGAGATCCCCGCGACCAGCACGTGGTCGGGGTGATAGAGCGCATTGACCGTGGCGAAGTCCGGCTTCGGCTTTCGGGTCGCAGCCTCAAAGGCCCGGCGCACTACCTCGACGTTCTGCTGCGACATCGCCCGCGCAGTATCCCGCAGGCTCAGGACTCGGCGTGAGCGTCTTGCTCCGACAGCCCCACGGCTTCGAGGGCCTCTTCACGGCTGAGGTAGTCCATCGAACGGACGATCGTCCCGTCGCGAAGCGTCTGCAACAGGGCCAGTTGCGACTTGACCGCGATGCCGCTGGCCCGACCGCGGAACTGGATTGGGCTAGATGAAGAACCCGATCGTCTCCCAGATCGCGGACCTCCTCGGTCTCGATCCAGAAATCCTCGACTTCGGTGCGCCACAGTTTCCACAACTCGCGTATCCCATCGTGGCCCCGATAGACGCTCGTGACGCCGCCATGCCCCGCTCTACGGCCGTGAGCCACTCTACGTCCGAGTCGATCAGCGACAGCCACCCGTCCAGGTCGTCGCGTTGCCAGGCCTTGTGCGCCCTATCCACGATCTCCACGTTCTCCTGCGACATCGCCTACTCCGACAGCCCCACGGCTGCGAGGGCTTCGTCCCGGTTGGTGAAGGTCTGCAACCGCGCGACCTTGCCTCTCTTGATCTCGTAGAGCCATGTACCGGGCTGCGTCGACTCGCCCCCGCTAGTACGCCCGCGGGCGCGCCAATGACCAAAGACGAGGACTCGGTCGCCAAGATCGCGCATCTCCTCATAAGACACCTCGAAAGACTCCCAATCCGAGCCGAGGTCTTCCACCCAGCGCCGGACATCATCGTGTCCGCGGTAGACGCGACCTTCGAGCACGGCCAGGACCGGCACCCACTCCACTTCGGGATCGAGCAAGTCCAGCAAGCCGGTCACGTCCCGGCGATTGAAAGCGCGGTAAAGGCCCTCTACGACCTCGACGTTCTCCTGCGACATCGCCCGCGCAGTATCCCGCGGAGCTTTCGCTTACGAACGTCTTGCGAAACGTGCGATCCGCCCGCTTTCCGCTCCACGGCGGATCCAGACGGCAAGAGCCGGGATGATCAAGAGCCCGCCTACCGGGTTTCCAGTGGCGAGCAACCATACGACGATGACCATGACTACGGCCGTGAACGCTATTCGCAGTGCGAGCACCGCTCGAAGTCTACGGCGCACGGTCTTCGTTAGCCGTGCCGCGGGTGGTTCCGGGCAGCCACCCGACTGACTGGGGCGACGGCGCCGATGTCGTCGGCCCCGAACTGAGAAACCACACGAAGAACGCTGTGCCCGCGATCGCCATGCTGATCACGACCATCCGCTCGAGCGCGCCCCCTTTCTGGTCGTGGCCACTCGCGCGGCGCACGAGCGTCCAGGCACGGTCCAGGCGCATCGCGAGCGCAATCGAGCCGAAGATCGTGAGGAGCATTCCGAGAAACGCGACGAGGATCCCGAAGGTGACCGAGCCGGTCGCGTGGAAGATGTGCGACCCGACCCAGAGCCAGGCCGCCGGCTGCGGCCCCCAGAGCGTCGCCAGCAGCAGCGTCTCGACGGCGAGGATCGCCGCGGCGAGTGCCGCATCGGTTCGACGGCGAGCCGCCCCCACGGTCGCGGGCTTTCCGCGGTAGCGTAGCGGCGCCGTGCCGGGTCGGCGACCGATGAAAAGGCCGCCGGTTTCGGTGGGATCGTTTGCTGCCATGGTCGAGGTAGCGGCCCTCCGGCCCGCGCCCGAAGTGTAAGGGCAGCCGGTCGAGGAGCCGGATTGCGCACGATCTCTTACGGCCATGTCAGCCGCGGTATCAGGCGACTTCGGGGAGCTCGTCTGCGTCGATCAGCGGCAGGATCTTGTCGAGGCCGGCGAGGTACAGAAGCTTTTGCACCGGCTCGGAGCCGCGGACGATCTTGAGCTCGAAGCCTGAATGGCGGGACCGCGAGTCAGCCGAGACGATCGCCCGTAGCCCTGTGGAGTCCAGGAACGAGACGCCGCGGAGGTCCAGGATCACAAGGGGGAACCGGGCCTCGAGCGGGAGCAGCGCGCTTTCGACCGCCTCGACGGCCGCCAGGTCGAACTCGCCGGCCACGCGCACGAGCGCGAAGTTGCCGTGCTCTTCGGTTACGACTTCAAAGGGCTGCACCATGAAAATGTGTGGCTGTGAGTGGGCCGACGTCGGGGAACGTACCAGAGCGCACCCATGACGCCAGTCGACTCTGATGTAGGCCGCTGGAGGTGAAGGTGGTCCGGGGACCGCGACACGCAAACCGACGAGCCCCCGAGTGGAGGCGAGATCCCGATCGAGGAGCGCGATCCGGCCGGGGTCACCGCGGATGGCGAGGCGTTCAATCCGGCCTTCGACGTCACTCCCGCCGAGTTGATCACGGCGATCTTCACGGAGGCGGGCGTGCTGAAGCCGCCGTTCGAGGACCGATCGCCGCGCTCGGAATCCGAGTGGCACGGGAGGGCGGCCCCAGGCTATAGTCGATTCGAGCCCTGGCCCTCCCGGCCTGGCTCGACTGTCCCCGTTCCCGTCCCCAGTCCTCGTCACGGATGACCAGCAAGGGAGGCACCCCAATGCGTCTCAAGGGCCGCTCCGCGCTCTCGTTCACCAACGTTCTTGTGACCATCGCGCTCTTCGCGGCGCTCGCCGGTACCTCCTACGCCGCGCTGAGGGTCACCGGCAAGAACATCAAGAACAACACGGTGAAGAGCGCAGACATCAAGAATCGCAGTCTCAAGAAGAAGGACTTCGGCAGGGGACTCTTCGAGTCTGCCAAGGCCACGCCGCTCAGCTCGGCAGCTTTCGAAGCCGACCGCGACTCCGGTCCCACGGGCGTCGCTCCGGGCGACTACGTCACGATCGCGACCCTGAACGTGCAGCCCGGGGCGTATGCGATCTTCGCGAAGACCGACCTCTCCAGCGATGCGCTCGACGCCTCGCGGTGTCAGCTTCAAGCCGGCTCGCGGGTCGAGCAGAGCGCCCGGGGCCTGCGCGTCAACGGCACCCAGGAGGCACAGAACCTCCAGCTCGCCCAGACGTTCGCCGGGCCCGGCGCGATCACGATCTCCTGCAAGACCTCCGATGGGCACTGGACCGCGACCGACACGAAGATCCTCGCCGTCAAGGTCGACAGCGAGCAGGGCTGAGCCGAGCCGGACATAATCTCCCGCCTGGGTCCAACTCGAGCGAGGAGTGCCATGAGCCGTAAGCAGAACGAGAAGTCGTACGTGATCGGCGTCGGCATGACGAAGTTCGAGAAGCCGGGCGCGCGCGACTGGGACTACCCGGACATGGCGCTCGAGTCCGGCACGAAGGCGCTCGAGGACGCCGGCATTTCGTACGACCGGATCGAGCAGGCGTTCGTCGGCTACTGCTACGGGGAGTCGACCTCAGGACAGCGAGCGGTCTACGGGCTCGGTCTGAGCGGCATCCCGATCGTGAACGTCAACAACAACTGCTCGACCGGCTCGACGGCGCTCTATATGGCGCGCCAGGCGATCGCGGGCGGCCTCGCCGACTGCGTGCTCGCGCTCGGCTTCGAGAAGATGGAGAAGGGCTCGCTCGGCGTCAAGTACACCGACCGCACGAACCCGATCGACAAGCACCTCATGACGATGTTCGAGGTCCGCGAGCCGGAGCAGTCGCCCTTCGCGCCGCAAATGTTCGGCAACGCCGGCCGCGAGCACATGGAGCGGTACGGCTCCGAGCCGGACCACTATGCATGGATCGGCTGGAAGAACCACAAGCACTCCGTCAACAACCCGAATGCCCAATTCCAGAACGAGTACACGCTCGACGAGATCAAGGGCGCGAAGATGATCCACGAGCCGCTCACGAAGCTGCAGTGCTCGCCGACCTCGGACGGCTCCGGAGCGGCAGTGATCGCAAGCGAGCGGTTCGTCGAGGAGCACGGCCTCGGGGACCGTGCGATCGAGATCGCCGGACAGGCGATGGTGACCGACATGTCTTCCACCTTCGAAGACCGCTCGTCGATCAAGATCGTCGGCTTCGACATGTCGAAGGAGGCGGCCGACCGCGCGTACGAGCAGGCCGGCGTCGGGCCGGATGACGTCGACGTGATCGAGCTCCACGACTGCTTCTCCGCGAACGAGCTGATCACCTACGAAGCGTTGGGCCTCGCTGCCGAAGGCGAGGGCCACAAGCTTGTCGACACCGAGGACACGACCTACGGTGGGCGCTGGGTGGTCAACCCCTCCGGCGGCCTGATCTCAAAGGGCCACCCGCTCGGCGCGACCGGGCTCGCGCAGTGCACAGAGCTCACGTGGCAGCTTCGCGGCGACGCCGACAAGCGGCAGGTGGACGGCGCCCAGGTGGCGCTTCAGCACAACATCGGCCTCGGCGGGGCGGCCGTCGTGACCGTTTACCGCCCGGCTACTTGAGCAGTCGCGACAGGCGGCGGTCCTTCAGTACGCGCCCCTCGGTCTGGCACGCCGGGCAGTAGGCGATCACATAGTCCTCGAAGTGGACGGCCTCCAGCGTGGTGCCGCAGCGCGGGCACGGCTCGCCCTCGTGCCGATGGACCGTGAGCGGCATCGGCAGCTTGTCCGGGATCGGCAGTTCGACCGTGCCCTCGTAGTGCTCGAGTGCGCTTCCCAACACGCTCGGGATCGTCGCCGCGAGTGTCTCCATGTCCCCGGGGGTCAGGTCCGAGCCCCGCTTGAACGGCGAGAGCCTCGCGGCGTGCAGGATCTCGTCCGCCCACGAGCGGCCGACACCCGTGAGCACCCGCTGGTCCCGGAGCAGCGAGTGCAGCGGACGCGGGGCGTCCCGCAGCCCGTCGAGCGACGGCGGTCCCGGCCAGGCCTCGGGGCCCAGCGTGGTGACTGCCTCGTCGCGCTCGACCTCCTCCGGCGTCAGCAGCTTTGCCCAGGCGCGCTGCTTGGTGCCGAACTCGCGCAGGCGAAGCTCGCGGCCGTCGGCGAGCCGGATCAGCAGGCGCGCGGTCCGATCGCGGGGGCCGGCACGCTTCTCGAATAGCTGAAGACGCCCGGCGGACATCAGATGCACGAGCAGCGCGAGGCCGTCGAACTCGACGATCAGATGCTTGCCGCGGCGACGTACGCCCGTCAGCTCGTGGCCGGCGAGACTGCTGAAGGGCGGATCGTGCGTCTTCAGCACGTTCATCCCAGGGGCAAACGCGGACTCGACGGATGCGCCGGCGACGGCGTCGCCGATGCGCCGCGCAGTGATCTCGACCTCCGGTAGCTCGGGCACAGCTCGATCTTAGGAGCGCCTGCGCCGCACCGCCTGCCACACGGCCACGGCGAGCAGTGCGAGCGCGACCAGGCGCACCGCCGCGAAGGCCACCACGGTCCAGTCTGCAACCGAAGGGATCAGCTCCATCGGAGGTGCCAGTATCTCGCGCCGCTCCCGGTTAGCATGCATACCTGGATTTGCTGCGGCCCTGGAAAGGAGGCGACCTTGGGCCTGCCCATAGACCGCGACTCGCAGTTTGCCGGGCATGTATACGACGCGCTCGAGGACGAGAGCGCGGAGCCGCTTCGCGCGGTCGAGGACGAGGCCGGCGAGGAGTTCGACGGGTTCTCGGAGATGGAGATGAGCGTGAGCGAGTGGAGCTTTGGCTACGGCATCGCCTGGGCGCTGGCGCGGGCACAGGAGCCGTTCGCGTCCTCGCGGCGGATTGCCGAGCTCGCCGAAGCCGCGGTCGTGACCGCGTGGAGGTCCTTCGGCGAGCAGCCCTGGCGGCGGTTGATCGCCGAGGATCGTGCGAGCCGGGGTCAGCCGGAGCACGAGGTCGTGCCGTCGGTCCAGCCCGAGGAGGCCGGCGAGCTGGTGGAGGCGCCGCTCGACGAATTCATGGGCGGCCTTGCCCGCGCCCGCTCACGCCGTCCGCGGGACCAGTCCGAGGCGCCGGAAGCCCCCGGCGACGCTTAACCTGCGCACAATCTCCAGGCAACGCACGCCAAAACGCGTTCGGCTACGCTTGCGCGGGGAGTGACCCTCGATAGGGCCAGTCGACCTGCGCGCATGGGGTCGGCGGGCGAAAGTCCCTCGCATCCGGAGGAGGATTCAATTGCGTAAGACATTGATGGGAGCGTCCATCGTGGGCGTCGCCTGTCTCGCGCTTGCCAGCCTCGCGTACGGGGCGGTGCAGGTCGCGTTCAACGCCTCGGTCAGCCCGAACAAGGCGAACAAGCCGACCGCGCTGAACACGAGCATCGTCGTGAGCGACCCGGCCGCGCCGCAGCCCCCGATCATGAGCCGGATCGTGATCAAGCTGAACGCGGGCGGGAAGTACAACGGCAGCAAGTTCCCAAAGTGCAGCCTCAGCGCGCTGCAGGCCAAGGGGCCGAAGGGCTGCCCGTCGAAGTCGAACATCGGCACCGGTACCGGTGTGGGCTACGCGAAGCCGGTGGTCACCGACCCCGTCGCCGCGAAGCTGACGCTGTTCAACGGCGGTAGCACGGTCCTCGTCTACGTCTTCCCGGACCTCGGGCCGACGTTCGTCACGGTCGGCAAGGTGATCCACAAGAAGGACGGGCCGTTCGACTACACGCTCGACTTCTCGATCCCCGCGATCAAGACGTTGCCGAGCGCGCCGGATGCATCGGTGGGCACGGTCAAGACGAAAACGCCTGTCAAGTACATCAAGAAGGGGGGGAAGAAGCTCCCGCTGATCATCGCGCCGAAGAAGTGCTCCGGCTCGTGGAAGGCGGAGGGCGACTTCTACTTCCGGACCGGCGAGATCGTCAAGACGCCGGTAAGCCAGAAGTGCAAGAAGTAATCAGCTGATCAAGAGAGCCGGCCCTCGGGTCGGCTCTCTCATTGGAGGGTCGTAGCGACCCCAAGCGAGGAGGAGTCAAATTGCGAAAGAAGCTAATTGTCGGGGTCGCGACGGTAGCCGCGGTCGCGCTCGCAGCGACGACCGCGATGGCCGTGGTCGGCGTCAACGCCAGCTATGTGTTCAGCCCCAACAAGGCGAACAAGTCCGCAGGGGTGAGCGTGAACTACGTGATCACCGATCCCGCTGCGCCGCAGCCACCCGTTAACAACCGGATCCAGATCTCGTTCCAGAAGGGCGGGAAGTGGAATGGTCCGAAATTCGCGAAGTGCAGCGTGAGCTCGCTGCAGGCCAAGGGCCCGAAGGGCTGCCCGGGCAAGTCGAAGCTCGGCACCGGAAGCGCCATCGGCTACGCGAAGCCGGTCGTGACCGACCCGGTGAACGCGCAGCTGACGCTCTTCAACGGCGGCAGCTCCGTCCTCGTGTACGTGTTCCCGGACCTGGGACCGACGTTCGTGGTGACCTGCAAGATCGTTGGGGGTTACAGCCTCGACTGCGCAGTGCCGCCGATCAAGACGCTTCCGAGCGCGCCTGACGCGGCAACCGCAACGGTCAAGACGAAGACCACCCCGAAGAACATCAAGGCCAAGGGCAAGAAGGTCGGGCTGATCGTCACGCCCAAGACGTGCAAGAAGAGCTGGAAGTCCTCGGCGACCTTCTCGTTCACCACCGGTGAGAAGGTGACCACGCCGTTCTCGCAGAAGTGCAAGAAGTAGCTACCGAGTAGCGCTGTTGTTCGAGGCCGGCCCGCCAAGCGCGGGCCGGCCTCTATTTTTCATGCACGCTTAACACGGAGCGCACAGAAGCTTCCAGCCTCCTCCGGGTTTTCGACGGGCAGCACCCGCAGAACAAGGAGGAGAGACTCGTGCATAGAAAGCTATTCGTGGGGGCCGCAGCGGCCTGCACCGTACTCATGCTGGCGGGGGCCGCGTACGCGGCGGTGACCGTCTCGTTCAAGGCCTCGGTGAGCCCCAGCAAGGCGGGAAAGCCGACGGCGCTTTCGGTGAACATCCTGTCCAGCGATCCGGCCGCGCCGCAGCCGCCGATCATGAGCCGGATCGTGATCAAGCTCGACGGCAGCGCGAAGTTCAACCCGAGCAAGTTCAAGCGCTGCAAGCTCACATCGCTGCAGGCAAAGGGCCCGAAGGGCTGCTCGTCGAAGTCGAGGATCGGCACCGGCAACGGGATCGGGATGGCGCAGCCCGTCGTCACCGACCCGGTCAACGCGAAGCTGACGCTCTTCAACGGAACGCGGCAGGGCGGCCGGGACACCGTGCTCGTGTACGTGTTCCCGGACCTCGGCCCGACGTTCGTGGTGGTCGGCAAGATCAGCAAGAGCGGCGGGAAGTACGTGCTGGACTTCAGCGTCCCGCCGATCAAGACGCTGCCCTCGGCACCGGACGCCTCGGTCGTCTCGGTCAAGACCAAGACCCCGGTGAAGAGGGTCCGGAAGGGCCACAGGAAGTACTACCTGATCACCGCCCCGAAGCGGTGCAAGGGCTCGTGGAAGGGCTCGGGAACCTTCTACTTCAGGACCGGCGAGGTCGTGAGCGTCCCGGTCTCGCAGAAGTGCAAGAAGTAGGGAAGGGCTGACGGGAGCACCTGACAACGTGCCACACCGGCGCGGAGACGAGTCGGTGTGCAGCGTTGTGCACATATGCAATGCATGACCACGCACACCCGGTCCCTGGGACCCATGTGTGCGGCGTTGTGCATGGACGAAATAGAGGCGATGCGGCGATCGCTCCGAGGCCGAGGAGCGGCTCCTCGCGCTCGTGCGGGCCGCCCGGCTGCCGCGGGCCGAGCTCAACGTCCGCCTCGGCCGCCACGAGGTCGACTTCCTCTGGCGCGACGCTTTCCTTGTGGTCGGGGTCGACGGCTTCGCCTACCACTCGAGCCGTGCCGCATTCGAGCGCGACCGCAGGGGTCATGCCCGTCACCCTGGAGGCAGATCGCGGACGAGCCCTCAGCGCTGGTCGCGCGGCTTGCGCAGGCGCTTGCCCACTCGTGACTTGCGGGACGGCTATCGTGCCCTGAATGGCTGTAAAGCGGGTCGGAATTCCATCGAACCTCTCCGAGCTGGTCGGGCGGACGCCGATGGTTCGCTTCGCGCGCCTCGGGGCCGAGCTCGGCGCCGAGGTGATCGGAAAGCTCGAGGCCTACAACCCCGCGGGTTCCGTCAAGGACCGGATCGGCGTCGCGATGATCGAGGCCGCCGAGGCCGAGGGCCGGATCGAGCCCAGGCGCACGACCGTGATCGAGTCGACCTCCGGGAACACCGGGATCGCGCTGGCGTTCGTCTGTGCGGCGAAGGGCTACCGGCTGGTGCTCACGATGCCGCAGGGGATGAGCCGTGAGCGCGAGTCCCTGCTGCGGCTGTACGGCGCCGAGGTGATCGTGACGGAGTCGATGGGAGGCATGCACGAGGCGGTCGACGAGGCCGACCGGCTCGCGCGCGAGACCCCCGACTCGTTCGTGCCACAGCAGTTCAAGAACCCCGCCAACCCGGAGATGCACCGCCGCACCACGGCCGAGGAGATCTGGGCCGACCTCGACGGCGCGGTGGACGTGTTCGTGGCGGGCGTGGGCACCGGCGGCACGATCACGGGCGTGGGCGAGGTCCTGAAGGACCGCAGGCGCGGCGTGCACGTGGTCGCGGTCGAGCCGAAAAGCTCCCCCGTCCTGTCCGGGGGGCGTCCCGGGCCGCACAGGATCCAGGGGATCGGCGCCGGGTTCGTGCCGGAGATCCTCAACCGGGACGTGATCGACGAGATCGTCCCCGTCACCGACGAGGACGCGATCGAGACAGCCCGCGCGCTCGCGCGCCGGGAGGGCGTCTCGGCCGGCATCTCGGCGGGCGCCGCGACCTGGGCATCGCTCCAGATCGCAGGCCGCCCGGAGATGCGCGGCAAGCGGATCGTGACCGTGATCTGCGACTCCGGCGAGCGCTACGTCTCGACGCCCTTCTTCGCTCCCTAACACGCCACGGAAGCGGCGGAGGCGTCGCGTACCCTTAGCTTGTGAGTGACGGCCTCTCGGATTCAGAGCACGAGCGCTATGCGACGCAGATCGAGGAGATCGGCGTGGATGGCCAGGAGCGGCTCAAGCGCTCGCGCGCGATCGTGATCGGCGCGGGCGCCGCGGGCGCCGCGGCCGCCGCGCACCTTGCCTCCTGCGGCGTCGGCTACGTCGGAGTGGTTGACGGGGCCGCGGTGGGCCTCGGTGACCTCGCCGCGCAGACGGTCTACTACACGCCCGATGTCGGCCAGGGCAAGGCGGACACGCTCGCAGGCAAGCTCGGATTGTTGAACCCCGAGGTCCACACCGAGAGCTATCCCGTTCACGTGGACTCCCAGAACGCCGCCGCGATCGCCGCGGGCCAGGACCTCGCGCTCGACTGCACCGCCGCCGCCGAAGTCGCGGAAGCACTCGCTGGCGCCGGCGTGCCCGTGCTGCGACCCGCCGGCCGGGACGGCGCGGCGCTGGGCGCCGAGGCGGTCCGCACACTCCTCGCCTTACCCGTCGAGGCGGTCCGATGAGAGGCCTTCGCAGCCTCGCCCGCGTGGCCAGAGAGCTCCGCGAGGACGTCGCCGCCGCGCGGGACCGGGACCCGGCGGCGCGGGGCGTCGGCACGCTCGAGATCGTGCTCACGTACCCGGGAGTGCAGGCGATCCTGAGCCACCGGGTGGCGCACGCACTTCACCACGCGGAGGTGCCGGTCGTGCCGCGGCTGGTCGCCTACATGGGCCGGGTCGCCACCGGAGTCGAGATCCACCCCGCGGCGCGCATCGGGTCCGAGCTGTTCATCGACCACGGCAGCGGGGTCGTGGTGGGCGAGACGGCGGAGATCGGCGATCGCGTCACGCTGTTTCAGGGCGTGACCCTCGGTGGCACCGGCTTCGCGACCGGGAAGCGACACCCGACCGTCGAGGACAACGTCACGATCGGCTCGGGCGCGAAGCTGCTCGGCCCCATCACGATCGGCCATGGCGCGAAGGTCGGCGCGAACTCGGTCGTGATCCACGACGTGCCGCCGAACTCGACCGTGGTGGGGAACCCCGGCCACCCGGTGCGCGTGGATGGGCGCCGGCCCGAGGGACCCGACACGGACTGGCTCCACCTGCCGGATCCGGTCGCCGATGCGATGCGCGGCCTGGCCGACCGGATCACGCAACTCGAGCACCTGGTCGCCGACCTCACCGGGACGGAGCCGAAGCAGGCTGACGTCCGCCCGTTGCGGCGCGACCAGGGCCAGCACCCGGCAGGCGGCTAGTGGGGGCGAGGGCGACAGCGGCACGGCCGCAGCAGGACCCCGCCGATCGCGCCTCGCGGCTTCTGGAGGGCCTCAACCCGCCTCAGCGCGAGGCCGTCGTGCACGGTGGCGGACCGCTGCTCGTGCTCGCGGGGGCCGGCTCGGGCAAGACGCGGGTCCTCACCCACCGGGTCGCGCACCTGGTAGCGACCGGACAGGCACAGCCGTCGGAGATCCTCGCGATCACGTTCACCAACAAGGCCGCCCAGGAGATGCGCGGGCGCGTCGAGGGGCTGGTCGGGCGCATCGTGCGGCTCATGTGGGTCATGACGTTCCACTCGGCCTGCGCGCGGCTCCTCCGCTCCGAGGCCGAGCGGCTCGGCTACACGAAGCGGTTCTCGATCTACGACGAGGCGGACTCGATGCGGCTCGTCCGCCGCTGTCTCGACGAGTTGAGCGTCGACCCGAAGCGCTTCTCCCCACGGGCGATCAAGTCGCAGATCTCGAAGGCGAAGAACCAGCTCCAGGACGCGGCCGCCTATCGCGAGCAGGTCGGCTCCTTCTTCGAGCAGACCGCGGCGGACGTGTACGAGCTCTATGAGCAGCGCATCCACGAGATGAACGCTGTCGACTTCGACGACCTGCTGTTCCGGACCGTGAACCTGCTGGAGCTCTTCCCGGACGTGGCCGAGCGCTACCGCCGCACGTTTCGCTGGATCCTCGTGGACGAGTACCAGGACACCAACCACGCCCAGTACCGGCTGCTCCAGCTGCTCGCCGGCGAGCAGCGCAACGTCTGCGTGGTCGGCGACGACGACCAGTCGATCTACGGCTTCCGCGGCGCCGACATCAACAACATCCTCGACTTCGAGCGTGACTTCCCCGGCGCGAAGGTCGTGAAGCTCGAGCAGAACTACCGCTCCACGCAGACCATCCTGTCGGCCGCCAACGCCGTGGTCTCGCACAACCAGGGCCGTAAGCCGAAAGAGCTCTGGACCGACCGCGGAGAGGGCGAACCGGTGACCGTGGCGGAGCTCGACGACGAGCACGCGGAGGGACGCTTCGTCGCCGCCGAGATCGAGCGCCTCCGTGACGAGGAGGGCCTGTCGCCGCGCGACGTCGCGGTCTTCTACCGGACGAATGCGCAGAGCCGCGTGCTCGAGGACACGCTGGTGCGCTTCGGCGTCGGGTATCAGGTGATCGGCGGCACGAAGTTCTACGAGCGCGCCGAGATCAAGGACGGGCTCGCCTACCTCACGCTGCTCGTCAACCCGGCCGACTCGGTGTCGTTTGCACGTGTGGTCAACTCGCCCAAGCGCGGCATCGGGCAGACGACCGTCGGGCGCGTCGTGGCCCACGCGAACACGATGGGGGAGCCGGTCACCGAGATCGCCGCGGTGCCTGAGCTGGTGCCGGGGCTAGGCCCGCCTGCGGTGAAGGCGCTCGACCGCTTCGCCTCGATCGTCGAGCGGCTCCGCGAGCTTTCCGACCACACGACGGTCGGCGACCTGCTCGACGCGACGCTCCAGGAGACCGGGTACTTCGAGGCGCTCGAGGCCGAGCGCACGATCGAGGCCCAGGGAAGGCTCGAGAACCTGCACGAGCTGATCGGGGTGGCACGGGAGTTCGACGCGAACTGGGAGGGCGAACGCGGCGTCGCCGGCGTGGCCGAGTTCCTTCAGCAGCTCTCGCTCTACTCCGACCAGGACGCGCTTCGCGAGACCGACGACCTGGTCACGCTGATGACGCTCCACAACGCAAAGGGGCTCGAATACCCGGTCGTCTTCGTGATCGGCTGCGAGGAGGGCGTCTTCCCGCACTCGCGCTCGATCGACGAGGGGAACCTCGAAGAGGAGCGGCGCCTCTGCTACGTCGGCATCACGCGCGCCGAGCGCAAGCTCTTCATCACCTGCGCCCGCACGCGCACGCTCTACGGCGCCCGCTCGTACAACATGCCCTCGCGCTTCATCGACGAGCTTCCGCGAGAGCTGACCGACTCCGAGGAGTCGGCTCCGGCCGACGCCTGGGGGTCCGGCGCCGGCGGAGAGTCGCAGACCGCGCCGCTTCCGTTCCGCGTCGGGGACGACGTCGTACACGCGACGTTCGGCGACGGGGTCGTGACCGGGGTCCAGCAGGGGGGCATCGTGACCGTGCATTTCGCCGCGACCGGCAGCGAGCGCCAGCTGATGGCCGACTACGCTCCGCTGCGCCGGAAGCAGGTCTAGCCTTCACGGCGCCCATGGCTGCCCAGATCATCGACGGGAAGGCGATCGCCGCGGAGGTGCGCCTCGAGGTCCGCCGCGGCGTCGACGAGTATCGCGAGCGCTTCGGGGATGCGCCGGGGCTCGCGACCGTGCTGGTCGGAGACGATCCGGCGTCCAAGATCTACGTCGCGGGCAAGCACCGTGCGTGCGAGGAGGTGGGGATCCGCTCGATCGGGCACGAGCTGCCCGCCGACACGCCCGAGGAGCAGCTGCTGGAGCTCGTCGAGGACCTGAACGGGACCGACACCGTGCACGGCTTCATCGTGCAGCTGCCGCTCCCGCCGTCGATCGACCCCGCGCACGTGGTCGCCGCGATCGACCCCCAGAAGGACGTAGACGGGCTGACGCCGACCAACGCCGGCCTGCTCGTGCAGGGGCGGGAGGCGCTCGTGTCCGCTACCCCGCGCGGAGTGATGGAGCTGCTGCGGCGTGCCGGCACGGAGCTCGAAGGTGCCGAGGCGGTCGTCGTCGGGCGCTCAAACCTGGTCGGAAAGCCGGTGGCCTCGCTGCTCCTCGCACAGAACGCGACCGTCACGCACTGCCACTCGCGCACCCGTGACCTCGGCGCGGTTTGCCGCCGGGGCGACGTGCTCGTGGCGGCGGTCGGGCGAGCGGGCCTGATCACCGGCGAGATGGTCAAGCCGGGCGCGACCGTGATCGACGTCGGTACAACCCGCACGGAGCGCGGCGTCACGGGAGACGTCGATTTCGACTCAGCCGCGCGGGTCGCCGGGGCGATCACGCCCGTGCCGGGCGGAGTGGGGCCGATGACGATCGCGATGCTCCTGCAGAACACCCTTCAGGCGGCGTGGATGCAGCTGTCGGTCCGATCCGTCTAGGAGGATTGCCGCGATGGATCTGGGCAAGCTGAGACGCGGGGAGCTGATCGCGGCGGTCGGTGGCGTGCTGCTGCTGATCGCCCTGTTCCTCGTCGACTGGTACAGCGCCGGGACTTCGATCACGCTCCCGCTCGGCACGACCGTGAAGGTCCAGGGCAATTTCGGCGCGTGGGACGGTGAGGGCTTCTTCGGGTTCATCGCGAACCTGATCATGCTCGCGGCCGCGGTTGCCGCGATCGCGCTGGCAGTGCTGACCGCGACCTCCCGCACCGTCGCGCTTCCGGTCGCAGCGAGCGCGATCACCGCCTCGCTCGGGATCGCGGCGGTGCTGATGGTGCTGCTGCGCATGCTCTTCCAGCCGGGTCCGAACGACCTGATCAGCCTGCAGTTCGGGATCTTCCTGGCGCTGATCGCGAGCGCGCTCGTCGCCTTCGGCGGCTGGGACAGCATGAAGGAGGAGGGGACCACTTTCGACAGCGCGAGGGACCAGCTGCAATCCCGCTACGCGCGCCGTCCCGCGCCCGCGCCACACGCCGGCTCGGGGACCGCCGAAGTGCCTTCGCCCGCCGCCGAGCCGGGCGACGATCCGCACCCCGAGAGCACGCCTCCGCCGACTGCCTAGCGCTGGTGTCCAGCGCCGCCCGTGCCGTGCAATCCGGCGCCTGGTTTCGGTAGGCTTGCGCGCGTTGTGGAGAGAGTCACGCGGGCGCGGCGTTGCGCCCGCGTTGCACGTTAGGAGGAGCAGTGCCCGAAGGGACCGTCAAGTGGTTCAGCAACGAGAAGGGGTTCGGTTTCATCGAACGGGAAGAAGGCGACGACGTTTTCGTGCACTTCTCGCAGATCGAGCAGGACGGCTACAAGTCCCTGGAGCAGGGACAACGCGTGTCGTTCGAGATCACGGAGGGCCCCAAGGGGCTTCAGGCGTCGGAGGTCCGCCACGCTTAGACCCAGGAGCTGACCGAGACAGCCGCTTGAGGGCCCCTCTCCGAGAGGGGCTCTTGCTTTTCAGGGGGCCGAAGCGGCTGCGGAGCCCGACTAACATTCGCCCGATGATCGACCGCGACCAAGTCCTCCACGTCGCCCGCCTGGCTCGCCTTCGCCTCGCTGAGGACGAGATCGACCGGATGTCCCGCGAGCTCTCGGGGGTGCTCGGCCACATCGAGAAGATCTCGGAGCTCGATCTCGACGGTGTCCGGCCGACCTCGCACGTGGTCGAGCTCGAGAACGTGCTGCGGCCTGACGAGCCGCGTCCGAGCCTGCCGAAGGAGCGTGTCCTCGCGTATGCGCCCGATCCCGCGGCCGGCGGCTTCCGCGCCCCCACTCCCGGCCGGTGAGCAGAGAGGTGATCGCGCTCTCGGCCTCCGAGGCCGTCGCGCGGCTGCGCGGGGGCGACCTCGCGGCAGCGGAGCTGTTCGAGGCCTACGCCGATCGCATCGCGGCGCTCGACGACCAGCTCGGTGCCTTTCTCTGGAAATCCGAGCACGTGCCCGGCCCAGGCGGCGGAGTCCCGCTTGCCGGCGTGCCGATCGCGATCAAGGACCTCTTCTGCACGGAGGGAGTCCCGACCACCGCGGCGTCGCGCGTGCTCGAGGACTACGCGCCGCCCTACACGGCGACCGCGGTGAGGAAGCTCTTCGACGCCGGCGCCTCGATGCTGGGCAAGACAAACATGGACGAGTTCGCGATGGGCTCTTCCAACGAGAACTCCGCCTATGGTCCCGTCCGCAATCCTTGGGACCGCGAGCGTGTCCCGGGCGGCTCGAGCGGCGGCTCGGCCGCGGCGGTCGCGGGCGGCCTCGCGCCGTGGGCGATCGGCACCGACACCGGTGGATCGATCCGCCAGCCGGCCGCGCTTTGCGGCATCGTCGGGCTGAAGCCGACCTACGGCGCGGTGTCGCGCTATGGGATGGTCGCCTTCGCCTCGTCGCTCGACCAGTGCGGGCCGCTCACCCGTACCGTGACCGACGCCGCGCTGCTGCTGGGTCACCTCGCCGGCCCCGATCCGTGCGACTCCACGTCGCTCGGCCTGCCCGACGACGTGACGCTGCCCGCCCGGACCGACCTCGCGGGCCTGCGGTTCGGCGTCCCGCGCGAGCTCGGGCCCGAGGCCGAGGGCATCGAGCGCGGCGTGGCCGACACCTTCAACCGCACGCTCGAAGTGATCGCCGAGCTGGGTGGCGCGATCGAGGAGGTCACGCTGCCGCACGCGCCGCACGGAATCTCCGCCTACTACGTGATCGCTCCCGCCGAGGCGTCGGCCAACCTCGCCCGCTACGACGGCGTCCGCTACGGGCTGCGGGCCGAGGGGAACGGCAGCGGGACGCTGCTCGACCTCTACGAGCGCACGCGCGCGGAGGGCTTCGGGCCCGAGGTGAAGCGCCGGATCATGCTGGGCACGTTCGCCCTCTCGGCGGGGTTCTACGAGGCCTACTACGGCCGCGCGCAGCGCGTCCGCACGAAAATCGCAGACGACTTCGACGCGGCGTTCGGCCGCTGCGACTTCGTCGTGACGCCGACCTCGCCGACGGTCGCGTTCAAGCTCGGGGAGCGCACCGGCGACCCACTCTCGATGTACATGTCGGACTACTGCACGGTGCCGATGTCACTTGCCGGGATCCCGGCGGTCTCGATCCCCGCGGGCCTCGCCCGGCCCGCGGACGGCGGAGGACCGGAGGCGGGACTTCCCGTCGGCTTCCAGATCGCGGGGCCCGCATTCTCCGAGAGCAGGCTGCTCGACGCCGCCTACGCGATCGAGCAGCGAATCGCGTTCGACACGACGAGGGCCTTCCTTGGCTGAGTTCGAGCCGGTGATCGGGCTGGAGATCCACGTCCAGCTGCAGACGCGTACGAAGATGTTCTGCGGGTGCGAGCTCTCGTTCGGGGAGGAGCCGAACACCCGCACGTGCCCGATCTGCCTCGGGCATCCCGGCACGCTTCCGACACTGAATGCGAGAGCCGTGCACTTCGGCCTCATGATCGCGCTCGCGCTCGAGTGCGAGGTCGCGCCGCGGTCGCTCTTCCACCGCAAGAACTACTTCTATCCCGACCTGCCCAAGGGGTACCAGATCAGCCAGTACGACGTGCCGCTGGCCTTGACCGGCATGCTCGCGGTGCCGGGTGGCCCGACCGTGCGCATCCACCGCGCCCACCTCGAGGAGGACGCGGCGAAGCTGATCCACCTCGGCGAGTCCGGGCGGATTCACGGCGCCGGCGCGTCGGTGGTCGACTTCAACCGGGGCGGCACGCCGCTGGTCGAGATCGTCACCGAGCCGGACCTCCGGTCCGCCGCCGACGCGAAGGACTTCCTGCAACTGCTCCGCACGACGCTCAAGCAGATCGGCGTCTCCGACGTGAACATGGAGGAGGGCTCTCTTCGCTGCGATGCCAACGTGTCCGTGCGCGAGGCCGGTGAGCAGGGGTACCGCACGAAGACCGAGCTCAAGAACATGAACAGCTTCCGGTTCCTGGAACGGGGAATCGAGGCGGAGATCGCGCGGCAGATCGAGATCTGGAGCAGCGGCGGCACGGTCGTCCAGGAGACGCTCCACTTCGACCCCGTCACCGGCTCGCTCACGCCGCTTCGCTCGAAGGAGGAGGTCCACGACTACCGATATTTCCCGGAGCCCGACCTCGTGCCGCTCGCGCCCACGGCGGAGATGCTGGAAGCGGCGCGTTCCGCGCTGCCCGAGCTGCCGGCTGCGCGCCTCGCGCGCTATGAGCGCGACTTCGGCCTGCCGACCGACGCCGCCGCGGTGCTCGTGGGCTGGGAGCAGCTCGGCCGGTTCTTCGAGGAGTCCCTTGCGACCGGCAACGGCATCGACGCTGCGACCCTCGCGCGCTGGACCACCGGCGAGCTGGTCGCACGCCTTCGCGAACAGGGCGTCGAGGACCCGCGCGAATCGAAGCTGTCGCCGCGGAGCCTCGCCGAGCTGGTCCTGATGGTCCAGGGCCGGTCGCTCTCGCAGTCGGCGGCGAAGGAGGTGCTCGCCGAGCTCACCCGCTCCGGAGGCGACCCCGCCTCGGTGGTCGAGGCCAGGGGGCTGAAGCCGATCGCCGACAGCGGCGAGCTCGAGGGACTGGTCGAGCGCGCGATCGACCAGAACCCGGCGGCGGTCGAGCAGATCCGCAACGGGAAGCTCCAGGCGGCTGGTGCGATCGTGGGCACGGTCATGAAGGAGACCAAGGGCCGCGCCGACGGCTCGGAGGTCAACCGCCTCATCCGGCGGAAGCTCGGGATCGACTGATGCCACGGTCAGGCGCGAGCAGGCGCGCCAGCGCTCGGCTGCCGGTTGCGATTGCGTCGGCGGCGCTCGCGCTGCTCGCGCTTCCGGCGGCCGGCCACGCGGACTCGCCGTTCAAGCCGTGCTATCACGGCGCGCCGATCGATTGCGCGATCGTCCGGGTCCCGCTCGACCGAACCGGTCGCGTGACGGGCACGGTGCCGCTCCACGCGATCCGCCTCCCAGCCGAGCACGGCACCCCGCCGGGGCAGCCGCGCAGCGCGGTGATCGGGCTGGCCGGCGGCCCCGGTCAGGCGGCGCTGCCGCTGCTCGAGGACTTCTACCTGACGATCGAGCCGGCCCTGCGGACCCGGGACCTGATCGTGCTCGACCAGCGCGGAACCGGACTCTCGGGCGTGCTGCGCTGCCCGAGCCTCGACCGCCCGCCGGTCGGCAACCCGCTCCAGGCAATCCCGGCGTGTGCCGCGCAGATCGGCGCCGCGCGCAGCTTCTATACCTCGTGGGACTCCGCCGACGACATCGACGCGATCCGCCGTGCCGCGGGCCTCGACAAGGTGACCCTTTACGGCACTTCGTACGGCACCAAGGTCGCGCTCGCCTATGCACAGCGCTATCCCGCCCAGACCGACCGCCTGGTGCTCGACTCGCTCGTGGACCTCGACGGCCCCGACCCCTTCTACCGAGACACGTTCGCCGCGATCCCACGCGTGCTGCGCGACCTGTGCGCCAACCGCTCCTGCGACGGCATCACGGCGGACCCGGTCGCCGATCTCGGGGGGCTCGCGAGGCGGCTGCAGACGCGTGCGCTGACCGGGCGCGTCGTCGGTGGCGACGGCCGGCCGCGCCTGCGCCGGATCGGCCGCGCGTCGCTGCTCGACATCCTGATCGAGGGCGATTTCGACCCGCCGCTTCGTGCCGCGTTCCCCGCCGCCGTCCGCGCCGCACTCGCCGGAGACGCCGCCCCGATGCTGCGGCTCGCGCGGATTGCGATGGTGCACGACTTCCTGCCGCCCGAGCCACCGCGGGTGTTCAGCTCGGCGCTCTTCACCGCGACCACCTGTGAGGACGGCCCGCTGCCGTGGACTCCCACGCTCGCCTATCAGGACCGCCTGAAGGCCGCCCAGACGCAGGCGAAGGCGATCCCGGACGCCGCGTTTGCCCCGTTCGACCGGGCCACCGGCGCGGCCACCGACACGCTTCGCCTGTGCGCGCCGTGGCCCGGCGGCGCCGGGCCGGCCGCACCGGACCCCCGGCAGCTGCCCGACGTGCCGACGCTGATCCTGGGGGGCGCGGCGGACCTGCGCACACCGATCGAGAACGACGGGCCGCTCGCCGCGCGGCTTCCGCACGCGAGCGTGGTCGTGATCCCGAAGGTCGGCCACTCCGTCCTCGACGCGGACCTGTCCGGTTGCGCGGACGGCGCCGTGCGGCGGTTCTTCGCCGGCCAGCCCGTGGTGGGCTGCTCGAAGCGCAGCGAGCTGCGGCAGCGGCTCCTCTCGGACGTGCTCTTCCCACCGACCCCGGTGCCGCCTCGCTCGCTCGCTTCGCTCGCGACGCCGCGCCGGCTTCCCGGGCGGGCGGGACGCACCGTGCGCGCCGTCGAGCTGACCTTCTTCGACGGCCTCCTGACGCTGCTCAGCACGACGCTCGAGGCCGAGCAGGAGCGGGACATCACGCGGATCGGCGGCCTGCGCGGTGGACGCCTCATCTCGCGCTCGAGGCCGCATCTCTCGCTGCGGCTCGACCGCTACACCTATGTGCCCGGCGTGGCTGTCTCCGGCGAACTGGCCAGGCTCTCGAAGCGCGGCCGGTTGCGGCTCCGGGTGAGGGGCTCCAGGGCCGCGCACGGCACGGTCACTTTCGACCTGAAGCGCGACCGGATCGCGGGGCGGCTGGGTCACAGGCGCCTGCGCCTCTCGTTCTCGCGCGACATCGGCGAGGCCGTCAACGGCTTGTTCCAGCTCCGCCGGGTCGTACGCGCCCGCGGCCGCGCGCTCGGCCGGTGCTGCTCGCCGACTGCTCTGCTCGGCCGGCGCTAACGTAGGTTTCGTGGATCAACCTGGCCTGTACGTGGCGATTGCCGTGCTGGCGCTGGTCGCGGCGCTCTGGCTCACCTTCATGATCCTCGGCTTCGTCTTCAAGGTCCTGTTCTTCGCGCTGATCGTCGTGGTCGCGGTGGCCGTCTTCCGGGCGTGGCGCACGTCGCTCCCCCGCGAGCGGTAGCAGGCGAGCGGTAGCAGGCGAGAAGGCAGGAGGTAAGGCGGCGATGGGATTCCTTGTCGTGCTCTTCTTCTTCGGCCTCGCCACCGGCATCGTCGGGAGGATCAAGGGCAGCTCGTTCTTCGTCTGGTTCCTGGTCGGGTTCTGCCTGCCCGTCGTCGGCCTGATCGGCGCCCTGCTGTATCGCTGGGAGCGCCAGGAGCCGCGGCGGAAGTGCCCACGGTGCGGCACGGTGCGCCCCCTCGCGGACCAGGTCTGCACGATCTGTGGCGAGGACCTCGACTGGCCCGAGCGCGAGGCGGTCGTGCCCGCACGGCGTGCGTAGGCGACGCCTCCCGGCGATTGCGGCTGGGGCGGTGTAGGGCGGTGGTACACTCAGCGATCAGCGCGCGGGCCGCGAAAACCTCGCCGTAGCAGGCTCTTTTGCCCCGATCTGCGGGGCTTTTGTGTCCCCGAGACCCTAGTTCCAGAAAGCAGTCCAGGTTTTAATCCTCTGAGAGCAGAGGAAGGAGGCGAACCGCAATGCGAGCAGTCGACGCGATCATGGAATGCCTGAAGGCGGAGGGCGTCGATGCCGTATTCGGGATCCCCGGCGGGGCGAACCTTCCCACCTATGACGCGCTCTACGACGCGGGCGTCCGCAACATCCTCTGCCGGCACGAGCAGGGCGCCGGGCACGCCGCCGAGGGCTACGCGAAGGCTTCCGGCAAGGTCGGCGTGGCGCTCGCGACCTCCGGGCCGGGCGCGACCAACCTGGTCACGTCGATCGCCGACGCGATGCTGGACTCGGTCCCGACCGTGTTCATCACCGGCCAGGTCCGCACCGACCTGATCGGCACCGACGGCTTCCAGGAGGCCGACACGATCGGCATCACGCTGCCGATCGTGAAGCACTCCTTCCAGGTGCTCGACCCGCGCGAGATCCCGCACATCATCCACGAGGCCTTCCACGTCGCGCGCACCGGCCGGCCGGGACCGGTCGTGGTGGACGTGCCGCAGGACCTCTCGCGCGCAGACATCCCCTACGACCCGACGGAGGCGGCCAAGGTCGACCTGCCCGGGTACAAGAACTTCGTCGAGGGCAATGCCAAGCAAATTCGCCTCGCGGCGAAGGCGCTCGCGAACGCGCGCCGGCCGATCATCTACGCAGGCGGTGGCGTGATCAACGGCAACGCGGCAGCCGAGTTGACCGACATGGCCCAGACGGGCGGCTTCCCTGTCACGTGCACGCTGATGGGGCTCGGGGGGTTCCCGGCGCCACACGACCAGTGGCTCGGCATGCTCGGCATGCATGGGACGCGCGCGGCCAACTATGCGATGGACAACGCCGACCTGATCGTCGCGGTCGGTTCGCGGTTCGACGACCGCATCACGGGCAAGCTCGCCGAGTTCGCGCCGCGCGCCAAGTTCGTCCACATCGACGTGGACCCGGCGGAGATCTCGAAAAACGTGCCGGCGCACATCCCGATCGTGGGCGACTGCAAGCGGATCCTGCCGAAGCTCACAGCCGAGTACCGCGCGCTCGAGGCCGAGCGCAGCCGGATGGACGACTGGTGGCGCCAGATCAGGGAGTGGCAGGAGCAGTGGCCGCTCAAGTACGAGCGCTCGATCGAGGGCGACATCGCGCCGCAGCGAATGGTGCAGGCGATGTACGACGTGACGGGCGGCGACGCGATCGTCACGTCCGACGTGGGTCAGCACCAGATGTGGTGCGCGCAGTACTTCCACTTCGCAAAGCCTCGCCGCTGGATCAACTCCGGCGGGCTCGGCACGATGGGCTTCGGCCTGCCGTCGGCGATCGGCGCGAAGGTGGCCTGTCCGGACGAACTGGTGGTCTGCCTCGCCGGCGACGGCAGCCTGGTGATGACATGCCAGGAGCTCGCGACCGCGGTCGAGCACGGGATCGGCGTGAAGGTCTTCATCATGAACAACGGCTACCTCGGCATGGTCCGCCAGTGGCAGGAGCTCTTCTGGGACAAGCGCTACTCGGCGGTCGAGATGGGCTCGAGCCCTGACTGGGTGAAGCTCGCCGAGGCGTTCGGTGCGACCGGCATGCGGGTGGCGGCCGACGACGAGGTCGAGGACGCGATGCGCGAGGCGATCCAGACGGAGGGCCCCGTGGTGCTCGACGTGCGCGTACGCCGAGAGGAGAACTGCTACCCGATGATCCCGGCGGGCGCCGCCGCGCGGGACATGGTGGGCTGACCCATGGGCGAGCCCGGAACCAAGGAAGTCCTCCGCCTGGAGGATCTCGAGGCCGCCGGCAACATCCATACCGGCCGCAAGCACGTGCTGTCGGTGCTGGTCGAGAACAAGGCGGGCGTGCTGACACGCGTGGCGGGGCTTTTCTCGAGGCGCGGGTTCAACATCCACACGCTCGCGGTCGGCCCGACGGAGGACGAGTCGGTGTCGCGCATGACGATCGTGCTAGACGGCGCGTCGCACCCGATCGACCAGGTCACGAAGCAGCTGCACAAGCTCGTCAACGTGATCAAGATCCGGGATCTCGAGCCGAAGGACACGATCGCTCGCGAAATGGCGCTGTTCAAGGTCTCCGCTGACGGCGAGAGCCGCGGGGAGATCATGCAACTGTCCGACATTTTCCGCGCCCGCATCATCGATGTCTCCGGCAAGACGGTCACGACCGAGGTGACCGGCACGGCCGACAAGATCGAGGCCTTCGAGGACATGGTCCGCCCGTTCGGGCTCGTCGAGATGGTTCGCACAGGCGAGATCGCGATCGCCAGGGGCAAGAGCCAGACTTGACGCCCGTCGCGCCGCTCGAGTGCGCTCAGCACGCGCTCGCGCTTGCGACGAGGCTTCGCCGGCCGGTCGTGGCCAGCACGACGGTCCCGATCGATCCGCAGACGGACGTGGCGGCGTGCGTCTTCGCCAGCCGCGGCGCGGAAGAGCGCTACTTCGTCTGGGAGCAGCCGGATCGCGACCGCTTCGCGATTGGGGGGCTCGGCGCGGCCTGGACGATCGAGGGCGCCTCCGGCTCGGACCGGTTCGCCTCCACCGGCGCGGCCGCGTCCGAGGTCCTCCGGGATGCCGTCATCGACGCCGACCTGTCGCTGCCGGCGGCCGGTCCGCTGTGGGTCGGAGGGTTCGCTTTCGCCCCCGACGGCGGGGGCACGCCGCCGTGGGCTTCCTATCCCGCCGCGTTGCTCGTGCTGCCGGAGGTGACGCTCGTGCGACGCGGCGAGGACGTCACGGCGACGGTCACGGCGGTCTGCCGCCCGGGCGACGATCCGGTGCGAACGGGAGAGCGCATGCGGGCGAGGCTCGCGGGCCTGCGCCCCGACCCGATGCCAATCTTCGACCCCGACCCGGTGGGCGGCTACGAGCTCGCGAGCGTGAGGCCCCCGGAGGACTTCGAGCGCGCGGTGCGCGAGGCGGCCCGCGCGGTCGAGCGCGGTGACGTGCGCAAGCTCGTGCTGGCCCGCGAGGTGACCGTCGCGAGCGGCAGGCCGTTCAAGCCCGCGGCGGTCTTCGACGGGCTGCGCACCGCCTATCCCAGCTGCTACTGCTTCTGCGTCGGCACGCCCGAGGCGGCCTTCGTGGGCGCGAGCCCGGAGCTGCTCGTGCGGCGCTCGGGGGCGGTGCTCAGCACGGTCGCGCTCGCCGGCTCGACCCGGCGGAGCGCCGACCCCGCCGTCGACGACCACCTGGGCGAGCGCCTCCTCCACAGCCAGAAAGACCTCACCGAGCACCGCAGCGTCGTGCGCACGATCGAGCACTCGCTCGCGCCGCACTCGGTCTGGGTGACGGCGGCCGAGGAGCCGTCGCTCGTGAAGGTCGCGAACATCCAGCACCTTGCGACCCCGATTCGCGCGCAACTCGCCGAGCCCCGCAGCGCGGTCGCGCTGGCCGGCGCGCTTCACCCGACTTCGGCGGTCGGCGGGGAGCCGTGGGAACGGGCGCGCGGACTCCTGTCGTCGCTGGAGCGCCTCGACCGCGGCTGGTACGCGGGCCCGGTGGGATGGATGGACGCGACCGAGGACGGCGAGCTCTGCGTCGCCCTGCGCTGCGCCCTGCTGACCGGGACCGTCGCGCACTGCTACGCGGGCGGGGGGATCGTGGCCGACTCCGACCCCGAGGCCGAGCTCGCCGAGACCGAGGTCAAGCTTCAGGCCGTGCTGCCCGCGCTCACCGGGATCTGACGCGACCGGACTCAGCCGACGCTGGATCGGTGGCGCCGCCGCTTGGGGCGGGGCCGGACCGTGTGGTTGCCGCCCCACAGCTCCCGGGCCTTCCCCCAGAGCTGATCGCCCGGCTTCGCGCGTTGAAGCTTCCAGCAGTGCAATGACAGCTCGTCCAGCTCCTCGTTCGACAGGCGCTCGCGGCGGCGGAGGCGGCCCTTGTGCGCGTGCAGGTGCTCGAGCAGCTCGCCGAGGCCCGCGCCCTGCGCCGAGTACTCGTCCAGCTCTCGCTGGAGGCGAGCCTTTGTCTCCTCGCTTGCGATTGGTCCTTTGTACCGTAACCGGGAGCCGGAAAAACCGCCTCGCTACTGGAGCTCCTGTGCGATCCGCTCGAATACCTGCCGATGAAGCTCCACGTTGCGCCGGCGGTCCAGGACGACCTCGACCATGCCCGGCTGCTCCAGCGCGGCATCGAGCTGACCGTGGGAGACGACCCTCGTGAAGGGCAGGCCGTAGAGCGCGGCGACCTTTTCGAGGTCCAGCCCGGTCGGGGTCCCGAAAAGCTCCTCGTAGCCGTCGGGGTGGCGCGCGATCGGCAGGAAGTCGAAGATCCCTCCGCCTCCGTTGTCGAGCACCACGATCGTCGCCTCGACGCCGAGCCGGCTCGCCGCCAGCAGACCGTTCATGTCGTGGTAGAGCGCCAGGTCGCCGAGCAGCACGAACGTGCGACCGGGCGCCACGGCGGCCGCCCCGAGGCCGGAGGAGACGAGCCCGTCGATCCCGTTCGCCCCGCGGTTCGAGAGGAACCGGACCGGCCTGTCGATCGCCGGCAGGAAGCTCTCGAGGTCCCGTACCGGCATGCTCGAGGCGACGAAAAGGGTGCCCATCGCGGGCAGCGCCGCGCCGAGCCCGCGGTGCACGCGCGGCTCGAAGTTCTCGTCGCCGAGGCCGTCGAGGAAGCCGTCGATCGCCTCCGAGGCGGCGCGGTCGGCGGCGCGCCACGCATCGAGCCAGCGGCGCTCGGTGCGTTTCCCCAATTCCTCGGCGAACGAGCCGAACAGCAGCGCCGGGTCGGCACGCGCGATCAGCTCGGCTGTCCACGTGGGCTCGTTCCACCCCTCGTCGGGATCGACTACCACCTGCCGGCAGTCGGGATTGGCGCCGAGCCAGGTGCGCACCGCTTTCGAGGTGACCATGTCGCCGACCCGGATCACGAGGTCCGGGCGCAGCGCCTCCGGGAGCGCCCGGAAGACCGGGTCGTAGTGTGCGACGACCGTCTCCAGGCTGTGCGTCCCGGCGCGCATTTGCGAGAGCGGCTCGGCAAGCACCGGATAGCCGCAGGCCTCCGCGAATGCGCTCACCGACGCCGCAATGCCGGGGTCGTGCTGGCGGCCGGCGAGGATTACCCCGCGTTCAGAGCCCGTGATCAGCTCGGCCAGCTCGGAGACGAGCTCCGCGTCCGGCACGCGGCCGCCGCGCGACACGCTCGTGAGCGGGCGCTCGCCGGGACGCCCCTCACGGGCAAGCGGCGATTGCGCCGGGACGTCGTCCTCGATCTTTTCCGGCGCAAGCGGCTCGACCAGCGGAACGTTGAGGTGCACGGGACCCGGGCGAGCGCCGAGCGCCTCCGCGACCGCCCGCGCCGCCGCGGAGCGAAAGTGGAGGAGCCCCTCGTCGGTCGCCTGCTGGACGCCGAGCTCTGCAAACCAGCGGACCGTGGTCCCGAAGAGCTTCAGCTGGTCGATCGTCTGGCCCGCGCCGCGACCGCGCAGCTCGGGCGGCCGGTCGGCGGTGATCACGATCAGGGGCACACGCGACTCGGACGCCTCGGCGACGGCAGGGTGGAGGTTCGCGGCGGCGGTGCCGGAGGTGGTCAGGATCGCAACCGGCCGCCCGGTCTGCTGAGCGAGGCCGAGTGCGAAGAAGGCCCCGCAGCGCTCGTCCACGTGGACCCAGGTGCGGATCCCCGGCTCATGCCACAGCGCGAGCGCGAGCGGCGCCGAGCGGGATCCGGGGGAGATGCAGGCGTGCAGCACGCCCGCCCGGCCCAGCTCGTCGGCGAGTGCGGAGGCAAGCGCGGTGTTTCGGTTGGTCGGGTCCACGAGCGAAGGAAACTAGAGCCGCAGCCGCGCGAGCGCGGCCTCGTCGATCTGCACCCCGAGCCCCGGACCCTCCGGGAGGCGCAGCATCGGGCCGTCGAGCTCGGCGCCGGAGCCGACCGTCTCGGAGAAGAGCAGCGCGGTCGCAAGGCCGTGCGCGAGCCCGGCATCGGGAACTGCCTGGGCGACGTGGGCCGCGGCCGCGATCCCGACCGGACCCTCGAGCGCGCTCGACAGATAGACGGGCAGCTCGCGTGCGACCGCAAGCGCGGCGGCGGGGCCGCCGACCTTCGCCAGCTTCACCGTCGCACAGGCGCAGGCGCCGGCCGCGGCACGGGCATCGGCTGGGCCGGCGACGCTCTCGTCCGCGGCGAGTGGCACGTCCGTCAGCGCGGCAAGCTCGCGGAGCTCCTCGATCGTGCCGACGGGCTGCTCGGCGAGCTCCAGAGGGCCCATCGCCGCGAGCCGCGCCGCGGCCTCGCCGACGGTCCAGGCTCCGTTCGAGTCAACCCGCAGCGCGGCCTCGGCGGGCAGCGCCTGCCGCGCGGCTGCAACCTGCTCGACGTCGCCGTCCATCCCGGTCTTGAGCTTGAAGGTCTCGAACCCCCGGTCCGCCCACGCGCGCGCCTGCTCGGCGACGGCGGTCGGCGCACCGGCGGTCAGCGTCGCATTGCATTCGAGCGGCCGGGCCGCTTGTGCCCCCAGCATCCGCCACGCGGGCTGGCCGGCGGCCTTGCCCGCGAGGTCGAGCAGCGCAATCTCGACGGCCGCACGGGCCTCGTTCGAGACCGACGCGGGGATCCCGGCCCCCAACTCGAGCCGCGCCAGCTCCTCCACGATCCGGGCGATCGGCTGACCGCCTCGCAGTGACAGTGCGGCCGTCTCCCCGAGGCCCACGAGGCCGCCCGAGTACACCCGCACCAGCACCAGCTCCCTGCGCTCGAGCCGCCCCCGTGCGGTCACGTACGGCTCCTCGAACGGAAGCGCGTACGGCACGATCTCGAGCCGCTCGAGTTCCACTACGAGAGCAGCAGGCCGACCGAGGCCAGCACCGAGAAGGCGGCCAGCAAGCGACCGGCCTGGCCGAGCGCGCCATTCAGGGCGGGGCCGTCGGTGCGTGTCGCGACGGTTCGCACGAGCCGCGGCGCGAGCGGGAAGCAGAGCCAGACCAGCAGGAGCGCCGGCATCCCGCTCAGGATCGCGACCACCGTGGTCCACAGATACGGCACGTAGACCGTCGCCGCGAAGAGCCGTCGCGCGGGGCTTCGCCCGAGCCGCACCGCGAGCGTGAGCTTGCCCGCGCGCCGGTCGGTATCGACGTCGCGGATGTTGTTGACCATCAGGATCCCTGCCGCCAGCAGCCCGACCGGCACGGCCAGCGCAAATGCGAGGCCGCGCAGCCGCTCGACCTGGACGTAGTAGGAGCCGACCACGGCGACGATCCCGAAGAACCCGAACACGAAGATCTCGCCGAGCCCCTCGTAGCCGTACGGGCGCGGCCCGCCGGTGTAGAGCACCCCGGCCGCGATCGAGGCGAGGCCCACGACGAGCAACTGCCAGCCCGCGATCGCGATCAGGTAGATCCCCGCCACGACCGCGATCCCGAAGGCCAGCCACGTCGCCACCAGCACTTTGCGCGGCGGCACGAGGCCGCCTGCCGTGACACGCACCGGGCCGAGGCGCTCCTCCGTGTCGGCGCCCCGCCGCGCGTCGGAGTAGTCGTTGGAGAGGTTCGTCCCGATCTGGATGAAGACGCTGCCGATCAGCGCCGCCGCGAACGCGAGCGGCCGGAACCTGCCCTCGGAGCCGGCCAGCGCGGTGCCGACGAGCACTGGCGCGATCGCAGCGGGCAGCGTCCGTGGGCGCGCGGCCATCAGCCAGATCCGCAGGGGGACGCGCCCCGACCCCGCAAGCGCGCGGGCGGAGGCGGTCAAGGCCGCCGCGGGAACTTCGAGAAGTCGGGCTCGCGCCGCGCCGTGTAGGCCTCTCGCCCTTCCCGTGCCTCGTCGCTGGCGTAGAAGAGCAGGTTGGCGTCGTGCGCGAGCTGCTGCAGGCCTGCGAACCCGTCCTCTGCCGCATTGAAGCTCGACTTGAGCAACCTGAGCGCGAACGGCGACAGCTGCAGCATCTCGCGGCACCAGCGCACCGTTTCCTCCTCGAGCTGCTCCAGCGAGACGACCGTATTTACGAGTCCCATGTCGAGCGCCTCCTGTGCCGAGTACTGGCGGCACAGGAACCAGATCTCCTTCGCCTTCTTCTGGCCCACCTGGCTCGCGAGGACGGCCGCCCCGAACCCGCCGTCGAAGCTTCCGACCCGTGGCCCGGTCTGCCCGAAACGGGCGTTGTCCGCGGCGATCGTGAGGTCGCAGACAACGTGCAGCACGTGGCCGCCGCCGATCGCATAGCCGGCCACCATCGCAACGATCGGCTTCGGCAACCGGCGCATCTGCACCTGCAGGTCGGTCACGTGGAACCTCCCCACCGAAGCGCCGCCCGCGACGTAGCCGGAGTCGCCCCGCACCCGCTGGTCGCCGCCGGAGCAGAACGCGTCGGGACCCTCGCCGGTCAACACGATCACTCCGATCGACGTGTCCTCGCGCGCCGTATTGAGCGCGTCAGAGAGCTCGATCACGGTCTCCGGCCGAAACGCATTCCGCACCTCGGGCCGCGCGATCGTGAGCTTCGCGATGCCCTCCGCGTCGCCGACGCCGTTCTCGTAGCGTATGTCGCTGTAGGTTGCCGCTGAGGTCCAGCCGAAAGCCATCTCCGTGAAAAATAGACGCTTGCCCCAATCGTGAAGATCGACAGCTGGCTGGCGACCGCCGCCGAAGCGGTCCCGCACCACGTCGCACTGGTCGCCGGCGAGGAGTCGCTGAGCTACGGCGACCTCGAGCGCCGGGCCTCCTCGGCGGCGCTCCGGCTCGCCGGCCTGGGCATCACGGCGGGCGACCGGGTCGCGCTGGCGGTGGAGCCGTCCGGTGAATACGTCGTGCTGCTCCACGGGCTGGTGAAGCTCGAAGCGGTCGCCGTCCCGCTCGATCCGCGGTTGACCGGGTCCGAGCTCGACGCGCTGCTGGGCGAGGTCGACCCGAAGCTGGTCGTGAGGGACGTCCGCGAGCCGCTCGAGGCGCCGGAGCGCCAGATGGAGCTCGCCATCCAGATTGAGACGGACGCGGTGCATTGCGTGATCCACACGTCGGGCTCCGGCGGCCGGCCGAAGCCGATCGAGCTGACCTACGGGAACCATCTCTGGAACGCGATCGGCTCGGGTGTGAGGGTCGGCGTCTCCCCGACGGACCTCTGGCTCTGCTGCCTGCCGCTGCATCACGTCGGCGGCCTTGCGATCGTGCTCCGGAGCGCTCTCTACCGGACCGGGGTCGTGCTCGAGCGCTTCGAGCCGGACCGGATCGCCGAGCGCCTGACGTCGCATCCCGTCACGATCGTCTCGCTCGTGCCGACCATGCTGGCGCGTCTGCTCGATGCCGGCGCAGACCTCGGGGCGCTCCGCTGCCTGCTGCTCGGCGGCGGGCCGGCGCCGCAGCCGCTGGTCGACCGCGCGCTCGACGCGGGAGCTCCCGTGACGCCGACCTACGGCCTCACCGAGGCGGCCTCCCAGGTCGCGACGATGCCGCCGGGCGAGGCGCGCCGCAAGCCCGGGTCGGCCGGTCCTCCGATCCTCACGACTGAGGTGCGGGTCGCCGACGACGGAGTGATCTGCGTGCGCGGCCCGAGCGTTGCGCCGGGCCTTGCGGGGGAGGACGGATGGCTTCGCACCAGCGATCTCGGGCGCCTCGACGACGAGGGCTATCTCTACGTGCTGGGACGGGCCGACGAGGTGATCGTGTCGGGCGGCGAGAACGTGTCGCCCGAGGAGGTCGAGCGCGTGCTGCTCGAGCATCCGGCGGTCGCGGATGCCGGCGTGGGCCCGGCCGACGACCCCGAATGGCAGGAGGCAGTCGTCGCGCGCGTCGTGCTCACGGGCGAAAACGAGGTCAGCGAGTCCGAGCTGCGCGAGTTCTGCCGCGGGCGGCTGGCCGGCTTCAAGGTCCCGAAGTCGATCGCTTTCGTGCCGGAGCTTCCCCGCAACCCGCAGGGCAAGCTGCTGCGGCGTGAGCTCGGGCGACCACTCGGCGACTGATACCGTCTCGCGCCGATGGCAGACGTCTACTACGAGCAGGACGCAGACCTCTCGAAGCTCGAGGGCAAGACGGTGGCCGTGATCGGCTACGGCTCCCAGGGACACGCCCACGCGCTGAACCTGAAGGACTCGGGCGTCGAGGTCGTGGTCGGGCTTCGCCCCGACTCGGCAAGCCGCGCCGAGGCCGAGGCCGAGGGCCTGCGCGTGCTCGACGTCGCGGACGCCGCCAGCGCGGGCGACATCGTGATGATCCTGCTCCCGGACGAAAAGCAGGCCGAGGTCTGGGAACGCGACATCCGCGACGGGATCGCTCCGGGCAACCTGGTGCTCTTCGCGCACGGTTTCACGATCCACTTCGATCAAATCGACCCGCCGGCCGAGGTCGACGTGGCGATGGTCGCGCCGAAGGGCCCGGGCCACCTCGTGCGGCGCCAGTTCGTCGACGGCCGCGGCGTGCCCGGCCTGATCGCGATTCATCAGGACGCGACCGGCGACGCCAAGGACATGACGCTCACCTACGCGAAAGGCATCGGCTGCATGCGGGCCGGCGTGATCGAGACCACCTTCAAGGACGAAGCCGAGACCGACCTCTTCGGCGAGCAGTCGGTGCTCTGCGGCGGCGCCACGGAGCTCGTGCAGGCCGGGTTCGAGACGCTCGTCGAGGCCGGCTACGACCCGCGCCTCGCATACTTCGAATGCCTGCACGAGTTGAAGCTGATCGTCGACCTCATGTACGAGAAGGGGATCACCGGCATGCGGGACTCGATCTCGAACACCGCCGAGTACGGCGACCTCACGCGCGGGCCCCGTGTGATCGGGCCGGAGGTGCGCGAGGCGATGCAGAAGATCCTCGCGGACATCCAGTCGGGCGACTTCGCAAGGGAGTGGATCGCCGAGAACCGCGCCGGCCAGGAGAACTTCCAGCGCATGCGCAAGGAGCAGCAGGGCCACCAGATCGAGAAGGTCGGCGCCGAGCTGCGCTCGATGATGCCCTGGATAAAGCAATAATGCCGCGGTTTGCCAAGGCAAACCGCGGGCGGGGGTAGGGCGCCACGCCCATGGCTCCGCGGGCGGTCCGGTTGGTGATCAGGGATCCCGACCTGCACCGATCGCGCCTCACGTCCGGCTTTCGCCTCATCCTCGCGATCCCGCACTTCCTCTGGCTCGCGGGCTGGTTCTCGCTCGCGGCGCTGGTCGCGATCGCCAACTGGATCGCCACCCTCATCACGGGCAGCCCCTCGCCGATGCTGCACCGCTTCCTGGCCGCCTACGTGCGCTACGCCGCGCACGTGGTCTCCTACGTCACCCTCGCCGCAGACCCCTTTCCCGGGTTCACGGGCCGCGCCGGCAGCTACCCGATCGACCTCGAGATCGAGGATCCCGGCCGCCAGAACCGGTGGGTGACGGGGTTCCGGCTGCTGCTCGCAGTGCCGGCAATCATCCTCGCCGACCTGATGATGGGCTTCGGCACCAGCGCCTCCGGCGGCTGGGGCACGCAGGCCGGTGGCCTGGTCGCGACGGTCGCGCTCCTGTCGTGGTTCGTGATCGTCGCGCGCGGTGAGATCCCGCGCGGGTTCCGGGACGCGCTGGCCTACTCGATCGGCTACTCGGCGCAGGTCAACGGCTACGCCTTCCTGCTCACCGACCGTTATCCCAACAGCGACCCAGCCGTCTACGAGGCCGCCAACGCCTACCGCAGCGACCCGATCCGCCTGACCGTCGATGACGACCTGCGGCGGTCGCGCCTGACGACCTTCTTCCGCGGCCTGCTGGCAATCCCGCACCTCGTCTTTGCCACGCTCTGGGGCCTGGCGGTGTTCTTCGCGCTGATCGCGAACTGGTTCGTGACGCTCTTCCGTGGCCGCCCGGCGGATGGGCTGGCCCGCTTCCTCACCCGCTACGTGCGCTACACGACGCACGTCTGGGCATACACGCTGCTGATCGCCAACCCATTCCCAGGCTTCACCGGGCTCCCCGGCAGCTATCCGGTCGACGTCGAAGTCGAGGCGCCAGTGCAGCAGAATCGGTGGGTGACGGGCTTTCGCATCCTGCTCGCGATCCCAGCCCTCCTGATCCAGAGTGCGCTGAACACGCTCGCATTCGTGGCCGGCGTGTTCATCTGGTTCTACGCGCTCGCGCGCGGCAGTGCGCCGCAAGGCCTTCGCAACCTCGGCGTATACGCGCTGCGTTACAACGCACAGACGAATGGATATCTCTTCCTCCTCACCGAGCGCTACCCGTACACCGGGCCCTCCGCCGGGTGGCAACTGAGCCTCGAAGCCCCCGCGGACCTGCCCGCCTGAGGGCCCGGCTCGGGTGGGCGCTTGTCGCGCTCGCACTGGCCGCCGTGTGGTTCTTCGCGGCATCGCGCCTGTGGTCGTCGTCGACGGTTCCGGACAACCTGCGCCTGCCGCAGCTCGACCCGCACGATTACTTCAGCTCTTCGTTCCTCGATCGGTCGGCGGCCTACGAGCGCTTCCTGCGCATCGATTTCGTGCTCTCGGCCGTCGCGCTGCTCGTGGTGCTCGGCCTGTACGCACGGCACGGAGCGCGCTTCACGCGCGAGTCCGCGGCCGGCCGGGTCGGCACCGGGATGCTGCTCGGGATGCTCGGCTTCGCGTTCGTGTGGCTCTCGCAGCTTCCGTTCAGCGTGGCCGGCCTGTGGTGGGAGCGTCGGCACGGGATCTCCAGGCAGGGCTACGTCGAGTCGGTCGTGGGAAGCTTTGTCGGCCTCGGCGGCCAGTTCCTGTTCATCTGCGCGGCGATCGGGATCGTGATGGCGCTGGCCGGTGTGATGCGACGGCGATGGTGGGTCGCGGGGGTGCCGATCTTCGTCGGCCTCGCACTCCTGTTCGCCTTCGTGCAGCCCTTCCTGATGACCGACCTACATAGCCTGCGAAACGCGAAGGTTGCCGCTGATGCGCGTGCACTGGCCCGGAAGGAGGGCGTTCCGCATGTCCCCGTCAAGGTCGAGAAGGTCCGCAAGCAGACGACCGCGCCGAACGCCGAGGCGGTCGGGATCGGCTCGTCCCGCCGGGTGATCCTCTGGGACACGCTGCTAGACAGACGCTTCGACCGCAGGGAGGTCCGGACGATCGTCGCGCACGAGCTCGGGCACGTGCAGCGCAACCACGTGCTGAAGGGGATCGGCTGGTTCGCGCTCGCGATCCTCCCGACCGCCTTCCTGATCGCGCTCGCGACCAGGCGCAGGGGCGGGATGTACCGTCCCGAAGCGGTGCCGGTCGCGCTCTTCGTCCTGATCGCGGTGCAGGTCGCGACGATCCCGCTACAAAACATCGTCTCCCGGCACGTCGAGCAGGAGGCGGACTGGATCGCCCTCGAGACCACCCGCGATCCCGCCGCGGCCCGCAATGCCTTCCGCGAGCTTGCGATCGCGAGCCTCAACCAGCCGCGGCCGCCCGCATGGGCGTACGCGCTCTTCGAGACCCACCCGACGATCATCCAGCGCATCGCGATCGCGCGGGCCTGGGAAGACCGAGAGACCGGCCGCTCGCCCGGTTAGGGTGGGCGCACGCTCACCTGACTCGGAGTAAGCAAACGATGGAAGCCGCCTCACCACCGATCGTGACCGCAGCCGGATACCCGGTCCGCTTCGAGGTCGAGTACCCGGAGAGCCTCTCCCGCTGGAAGATCTTCGTGAAGTGGCTGCTCGCGATCCCGCACTTCATCATCGTCTACCTCCTGCAGATCGTCGGGGGCGTGATGGTCCTGATCGCGTTCTTCGCGATCCTCTTCACGAAGAAGTGGCCCCGTGGAATGTTCGACTTCATGGTCCAGATCCAGCGCTGGACGGTCAACACGGTCGTTTATGCACTCACGCTGCAGCGCGACGAGTACCCGCCTTTCTCCGGGGAGGCCGGCGAGTATCCGGTGCAGCTCGAGATCGACTACGACGAGAACCTGTCGCGCTTGTTGATCTTCGTGAAGTGGCTGCTGGTGATCCCTCACCTGATCGTCTTGACGTTCCTCATGATCGCGGCGTACGTGGTGATCGCAATCGCGTTCTTCGCGATCCTCTTCACCGGCAGCCACCCGCGCGGGATGTTCGACTTCGTGACCGGCGTGCTGCGGTGGACCCTGCGCGTGAACGCCTACGGGCAGTGGCTGATGACGGACAAGTACCCACCGTTCTCGTTGAAGTAGGCGTCCGCGCCTGACCCGCGCGCGGCCTTGTTATCCTCGGCGCCCGATGGTCTTCGGCAAGCAATACCTGATGACGGCCGGCCCGACGCCGCTGCCTCCGGCGGTGTCGCAGGTGATGGCCGAGCCGATCCTGTACCACCGCGCGCCTGCATTCATCGAGATCTACGCGCGGGTGCTGGAGCGGTTGAAGAGCGTCTACCAGACCGAGAACGAGGTGCTCGCGTTCGCCTCCTCGGGCAGCGGCGCGATGGAGTCCGCGGTCGCGAACCTGCTCGCTCCGGGAGACCTGGCGGTGGTCGCCTCGTGCGGCAAGTTCGGTGAGCGCTGGGCCGAGCTCTCCGACGCCTACGGGGCCGAGACCATGCATCTCGAGACCGAGTGGGGCGAGAAGATCGACCCTGCCCGCGTCGACGAGGCGCTCGCCTCCGCGGGCGGTCGGGGGATGGCGCTCTTCACGACCCACTCCGAGACCTCGACCGGTGTCGTGAACGACGTCCGGGCGCTGACCGAGGTCGCCCATGCCCACGGCGCCGTGATCGCGGTCGATGCCGTCTCGGGATTGGGGGTGGTCGACCTCCCGACCGACGAGTGGGGCGTCGACGTGGTCGTGTCCGGGTCGCAGAAAGCGCTCATGTGCCCGCCCGGCCTGGCCTTTGCGTCCGTCTCCGAGCGCGCCCTTGCGGTCGCCGACTCCGCCCGCCAGCGAGGCGCGCGGAGCTACTACTTCGACTGGGTCAAGACTCGCGTTGGCCAGCTCAAGGATCCGCCCGACAGCCCTTTCACGCCGGCCGTGACGCTCTTCCGGGCGCTCGACGTCGCGCTCGACCTGATCGAGCAGGAGACCCTCGAGCACGTCTTCACCCGGCACGCGGTGCTCGGCCGCGCCGCACGTGAGGCGGTCAAGGGCATGGGCCTCGAGCTCTTCGCCCCCGAAGACGAGCATGCGAACGTGGTGACGGCGGTGCGCGTGCCCGAGGGCGTCGACGGCGCGAAGATCCCGAAGACGATGCGCGACACCTACGGGATCACGATCGCCGGCGGCCAGGGTCACCTCAAGGGCAAGATCATCCGCATTGCGCACTGCGGCTACTACGGCGCGTTCGACATCCTCAGCACGGTCGCCGCGCTCGAGATGACGCTCGACCAGCTCGGCGGCGACGTGTCCTTCGGCGCCGGCGTGGCGCGTGCCCAGGAAGTATTTGCCGGGGCCGGCCTTCCCGCCGCGCAGCCGGCCTGAGCCAGTGGCCGATACGAACGGCTACCGGGTCCTCGTAAAGGAGAAGATCGCCGACGCGGGCGTCGACCTGCTGCGGCAGCACTTCGACGTCGACGTGCGCACCGACATGGAGGAGGGCGATCTGCCCGCCGAAATCGGCTTCTACGATGCGATCGTGATCCGGTCGGCGACCAAGCTCACCGCCGACGTGATCGCGCACGCCGCGCGGCTGAAGGTGATCGGCCGCGCCGGCATCGGGGTCGACAACGTCGACGTCCCGGCCGCCACGAAGCGGGGCATCATCGTCGCGAACGCGCCCGAATCCAACATCATCGCGGCCGCCGAGCACACGCTTGCGATGCTGCTCGCGCAGGTGCGGCACATCCCCCAGGCGCATGGCTCGCTGAAGAGCGGCAAGTGGGAGCGCAGCAAGTTCGGCGGGGTCGAGATCTACGAGAAGACGCTCGGCATCCTGGGCTTCGGGCGGATCGGGCAGCTGGTCGCCGAGCGGGCCGAAAGCTTCGGCATGGAGGTGCTCGCCTACGACCCGTACGTCGCCGCAGAGCGTTACCGGGAGCTGGGAGTCGAGCGGGCAGAGAGCCCGCAGGAGCTCTACGAGCGTGCGGACATGATCACGATCCACCTGCCGAAGACGCCCGACACGATCGACTACGTGAACGCGGAGGCGTTCGCCCAGATGAAGGACGGCGTGCGCATCGTGAACTGCGCACGGGGCGAGCTGATCGACCTGGGCGCGCTGGAGGACGCGGTCAAGTCCGGCAAGGTCGCCGGCGCGAGCCTCGACGTGTTCCCGGGCGAGCCCGTCACGGACCTGCCGATCTTCGCCTACGAAAACGTGATTGTGACTCCACATCTGGGCGCCTCCACGGCCGAGGCGCAGGACCGCGCCGGCGTCATCACGGCCGAGCAGGTGGTGGCCGCCCTGAACGGCGACCTGGTCTCGAACGCCGTGAACATCCCGAAGGTGAGGGGCGAGGACCTCGCCGTGCTCGAGCCCTACCTGCCGCTCGGTGCGCAACTCGGCCGGCTCGCGATGTCGCTCGCCGACCAGCCCTCGGTTGACCGCGTCGAGGTCGCGTATCGCGGCGGGTTGGCGGAGCGCGACACGCGCCTGCTCACGCTGGCGGTGCTGAACGGCGCTTTCCAGGACCGCGTCGAAGAGCACGTCAACTTCGTCAACGCCCCCGCGATCGCGGAGGAGCGGGGGATCCAGGTGGCCGAGTCGAGCGACAGCGAGTCACGCGACTACGCGAACCTCGTGGCCGTGACCGTGGTCGCGAGCGGACAGCGCTTCGAGGTGGCGGGCACGACCTTCGGGCCACGCAATGTCCCGCACCTGGTGTCGGTCTACGGGCAGACCTTCAACATCGAGCTGGCCCGGCACCTGGCGATCTTCCGGTACTCGGACGTGCCCGGCATGATCGGCAAGGTCGGCACGATGCTGGGCGAGCACGGCATCAACATCGCCTCGACCGCCGTCGGCCGCGCGCCCGACCACGAGCCGGACTCGCCGGCCGGCGGCGGCACGGGGCGCTTCGCCGTGATGGTGGTGACCGTGGACTCGCCCGTGCCCCGTGAGGTGATCGCCGAGATCACCGCGCTCGAGAACTTCGAGAGCGGTCGCGCGGTCACGCTTTAGGGAGGCATGTGGCCCGCATCGCGGCTGTCGTCCCCGATCTCTTCTTCGCCTCCAAGGTCAAGGAGACGCTGACCGCGGCCGGGCACGAGGTGACGCTTGTTGCGTCTGACCCGCCGCCGGCGGACGTCGTGATCGTCGACCTCGACGCCGCCGGGCCCGGCGCCGCCCCCGCCGGCACACCCCGGCTCGGCTTCTACTCGCACGTCGAGGTCGACACGCGGAGGGCGGCCGAGGCTGCCGGCTACGACCTCGTGGTGCCGCGCTCCCGGATGGCACGAGAAATGCCCGAGCTGGTCGCTCGCCTGTTAGGTTCCGGTTGATGCGGGCGCTCGTCCTCACCAAGCACGGCACGCCGGACGAAGCGCTGGCCGTGCAGGAACGGCCCGAGCCCCCGGTCGGGCAGGGCCAGGTGAGGATCCGCGTCCACGCCGCGGGCCTCAACTTCGCCGACGTGATGGCGCGGGTGGGCCTCTATCCGGATGCCCCCAAGCCGCCCACCGTGATGGGCTACGAGGTCGCCGGCGAGATCGAGTCGGTCGGCCCGGGTGCGGACGGCTTCCAGCCTGGCCAGCGGGTCGTGGCCGGCACGCGCTTCAACGGCTTCGCGGAGCTGGCCACCGCCGACGCCGCGAACGTGCTGATGGTCCCCGACGGCATGAGCTTCGAAGAGGCGGCGGCGCTGCCGGTCAACTACGGCACCGCCTACGCGGCGATCGAGCTGCTCGCACACGTGCGACCGGGGGAGAAGGTGCTGGTCCACGCGGCCGCGGGCGGCGTCGGCATCGCGGCCCTCCAGATCCTCCGCGACCGCGGCGCCGAGGTGATCGGGACGGCGTCGGCGTCGAAGCACGATGCGATCCGCGCTCAGGGCGCCGCGCACGTGATCGACTACCGCACGCAGGACGTCAAGACCGAGGTCCAGCGCATCACGGACGGGGACGGCGTCGACGTCGTGCTCGACGGGCTCGGCGTCTTCAAGCTGAGCTACTCGCTGCTGCGCCCCGGCGGCCGGCTCGTGATCTACGGCGCGGCGCAGCTGCTGTCGGGGGACAAGCGCAACCTCGTGAAGGCGCTCCGGGCGATGGCCACGATGCCGCGCTTCAACGCGCTCAAGCTGATGGGCGAGAACCGATCCGTGATGGGCCTCAACCTGCTCAAGTGGTGGGACGACCGGGGATCGATCGAGGAGCTCACGAAGCCGCTCGTCGGGCTGATCGAGCGCTGCGTCGTGCAGCCGGTGATCGCCGAGTCGTTCCCGTTCGACCGGGCGGCCGACGCCCACCGGTACATCCAGGATCGCAAGAACGTCGGCAAGGTGGTCCTGACCCCGTGACTGGCGGACGATCTGCAAGCAGATCGTCCGGTTCGCGGGGGCGCGAGGTTGCTGTAGTACGATCGTTGGCGATGGCCAGGCCACTCAGCGCAGTTAGTTTCGGGAGCCTTCCGCTTGCGCTGCTCGGCCTTCTCCTTCTCCTCCCCCTTCGGGGGGAATAGGAAGCCGCGGGCCGGTCGGTCCCGCACAGCGCAACAGGAATAGGCAACCACCAGGAGAAGGAGCCAGACATGACGCCCCCCGAGGGCCCACAGAGCATCAACGGCAAGCACGCGGACCGCGTCTACATCTTCGACACGACGCTCCGCGACGGAGAGCAGTCACCCGGCATCTCGCTGAACGTGCAGGAGAAGCTGGAGATCGCGCACCAGCTCGCGCGGCTCGGCGTCGACATCATCGAGGCCGGCTTCCCGATCACCTCGCCAGGCGACGCAAAGGCGGTCGCGGCGATCGCGAAGGCGGTCGAGGGCCCCGTGATCTGCGGCCTCGCCCGCACCTCGGCGCAGGACATCGACGCGGCCTGGAACGCGGTCAAGCATTCCGAGCGGCCCCGGATCCATACGTTCATCGCAACGTCCGACATCCACATCGAGCGCAAGCTGCAGACCACCCGTGAGCACGTGCTCGGCCAGGCGCGGGCCGCGGTCGCGCACGCGAAGCAGTACTGCGACGACGTCGAGTTCTCGCCGGAGGACGGCAGCCGCTCCGACGTCGAGTTCATGGCCGAGGTCGTGAGGGCGGCGATCGAAGAGGGCGCGACCACGATCAACATCCCGGACACCGTCGGCTACACGATGCCCCACGAGTACGCGGAGATCTTCGCGGAGCTCTATCGCCTCGTTCCGGAGCTGAAGGACGTGGTGGTCTCCGTCCACTGCCACGACGACCTCGGGATGGCCGTGGCGAACTCGTTCGCGGGCCTGACGGCGGGCGCGCGGCAGGTCGAGTGCGCGATCAACGGGATCGGCGAGCGGGCCGGCAACGCAGCGCTCGAGGAGATCGTGATGCTGCTCCGGACGCGCCGCTCGAGCGTCGGCCTCGACACGCGGATCGAGACGCAGGAGATCGCGCGCACGAGCCGGCTGGTCTCGCGCTTGACCGCCTACCCCGTGCAGCCGAACAAGGCGATCGTGGGCAAGAACGCCTTCGCGCACGAGGCCGGCATCCATCAGGACGGCGTGCTGAAGGACCGCACCACCTACGAGATCATGGACGCGACCACGATCGGGCTCCAGACCAATGCGATCGTGCTGGGCAAGCACTCGGGCAGGCATGCGCTGCGCAACGCGCTGGAGGACCTCGGCGTGCGGGTCGACGGCCAGGCCCTGAACACGGCCTTCAAGCGGTTCAAAGAGATCGCGGACCGCAAGAAGCACGTGACCGCGCTCGACCTGGAGGCGATCGTCTCGGACGAGGTGCGCGAGCAGGCGGAGTCCTACAACCTCGACTGGTTCGAGCTGCACGACGCGTCGGGCGAGCCGCCCGTGGCAAGGGTGAAGGTCACCACCCCGGCGGGCGAGACGGTGAGCGGGGAGGGGACCGGCGACGGCGCGGTGGACGCGCTCCTGCAGGCAATCAACGCCGCGACGGGCATCGCGGGAGTCTTGAAGGAGTACCACGTCGCCGCCGTCACGGCCGACACCGACGCGCTCGGCGAGGTGTCCGTGCTGGTCGAGCACGATGGCCGGCTGGTCTCGGGCCAGAGCGTCTCGACGGACACGATCGAGGCGTCTGGACGCGCGTACCTGCGGGCGCTCTCGAACGCCCTCGCGGCCACGCCCGCGGCGGCGGCGGAGGAGGAGGAAACCGCACGGCCGCGGCCGTAGGGCAGCGGGACTTCACCTGGGTCGACGGCGAGCGCCTGATCCGCTTCGGCGAGTCGGCGCTCGACGACGCGCCCGGACTGCTCGCGAGCCGCGGCTTCGATCAATTCGCCCTGCTGACGACGCCGCGGGCGGCGGAGTCGGCGCCGGCTCTCGTGGAAGCGGCGGACACCGTGCTCGAGGTGCCGCCCGGCCCGGTCCCGGAGGCAGCGGCGGCCGTGCGGGGCGGGGTGGAGGGGCGCCCTGTGGTGGCGTTCGGGGGCGGGCGCGTGATCGACTCGGCGAAGGCAATCGCGGGAGCGGACGGGCTGCAGGCGGCGGCAATCCCGACCACCCTGTCGGGAGCCGAGATGACGCCGTTCCATCGCATGCCGGCCGGTGTCGACGAGTGGCGCCTCGTGCGCCCCGCCGTGGTGGTCGCGCAGCCGGCGCTGATGGCCTCTGCGCCCGGGCCGGAGCTCGCAGCGAGCGCGATGAACGCGCTCGCGCATGCGATCGAGTCGCTCTACACACCGCTCGCCAACCCGGTCACCGACATGGCGGCGCTGTCCGCTGCCCGCCTGCTCGCCGGCCAGGATCCGGATCTCGCGCTCGGCGCGATTCTCGCCGGCTACGCCTCGGGGGCGGCGGGGTTCGCGGTCCATCACGCCGTGTGCCAGACGATCGTGCGGATCGCCGGTACGCCCCATGCTCAGACGAACGCCGTGATGCTGCCGCACTTCGTCGCGATGATGAGGCCGCGCACCCCCGAGGCCCTCGCCCGGCTCGACGAGGCGATCGGCCCGCAGGGTGTATCGAAGCTGGCCGCGCGAACAGGCGTGGAGCGCCTTTCCGAGCTGGGGTTCGAGCCTCCGGTGCTGGATGACGTCGTGGCCGCCGCGGTCCAGCATCCGGCGCTCGGCAACACTCCGGACCCGCCGGGCGCGGAAGAGCTGCGCGAGGTGCTCGAGCGCGCGCTTTGAGCGAGCGCCCGTGCCTCTACGACGTACTTATCAACGCACGAACGTAAGGCTAGGCTCGCCCTCGATGCGCGGTGGGAGCGTAAGGGGATTGACGCTCGCGACGATGGCGATCGCGCTGTTCGCCGCGCCCGAAGCGAAGGCCGCGTTCCCGGGTACGAACGGCAAAATCGCCTTCGTGAGCACCCGGGACGGCAACTCCGAGATCTACTCGATGAACGCGGACGGCAACGTCGTCACTCGCCTCACGAACGACAACACCGGCGCGGGTCCCGCGACACTGTCGGACACCGGCATCGCGATCGAGATGCCGTGCGCACAGACAGGCGCGACCACGATCGGGTCCACCTGCGCGACGACCACGACGGTCGAGGCAGTGGTGCCCGGCTCCGTGAAGGAGGGCCTGCGGTCGATCTGGGAGCTGGGGCAGATCCCCGTCGATGACGGCGGCGCGGACGGCCAGGCCGAGACGACCGGAGACAACACGCTGTTCGCGGTCGAGGGACTGTTCGTGCCGTAACAGTCAGACGTACGTGATAACGTACGCGCCGTGACGATTGCCACCACCGAAGCGCTTGCCGTGGGCCCGCGCATCCGCGCACTGCGTGAGGCGATGGACCTCTCGCTGCGAGACCTGGCGGAGCGCAGCGGCGTGTCGGCGCCGATGCTCTCCCAGGTCGAGCGGGGCGAGACGAGCCCGACGCTGGCGGTTGCCGGGAAGATCGCCTCAGGGCTCGAGCTGTCGCTTTCGCAGCTGCTGCGGCTCGACGAGGGCGACGGCGTCAACGTTGTGCGCGCCGGTGAGCGGCTGCTCGGGGGCCATGCGGACGGCCACCACTACGAGGTGCTGACGCCGCCGGTGCCAGGGCAGCGCGCCGAGGTGTCGCTGCACACGCTTGCCGGCGCCTCCGCCACGGGGGGACCGGGCGACCCGCCGATCCACGAGCCGGGCAGCCGCGAGACCGCGGTAGTGCTCGGCGGCCGCCTGCGGCTGGTCTGTGACGGTGTCGCGCACGAACTCGGCGCGGGCGATGCGGTGACCTTCGACGCAGACCTTCCACACCACTTCGAGAACCCCGGCGCCGGCGAGGCGCGGTTCATGTCGGTAATCGCGGCAGGCCTGAGAAGAAGCTAGGGCGTGACTCGCTTCGCTCGCACACCCACTGTATGGAGGTGGAGGGACGTATGAAGACACTGTTCCAGAAGATCTGGGAAGCCCACGAGGTGCGGCCGCCCGCGGGGGAGGGCGGTGCGTCGCTGATCTACGTGGACCTGCATCTGGTCCACGAGGTGACCTCGCCGCAGGCGTTCGAGGGCCTTCGCCTCGCCGGCCGCAAGGTGATGCGGCCCGACCGGACGCTCGCAACCGCGGACCACAACGTGCCGACCGACCCGCGCGAGCGGACCGGCCTGGACGCGATCTCCGATCATCTCTCCCGGGCGCAGGTCGAGGCGCTGGAGCGCAACTGCGAGGAATTCGGCATCCCCTACTACGGGATGCAGAGCAGGCGGCAGGGCATCGTCCACGTGATCGGCCCCGAGCTGGGCCTCACGCAGCCCGGCATCACGATCGCGTGCGGCGACTCGCACACCTCGACGCATGGCGCCCTGGGCGCGCTCGCGATGCCGGTCGGCACGTCCGAGGTCGAGCACGTGCTCGCGACGCAGTGCCTGCTGCAGGTGAAGCCGAAGACGATGCGCATCACCTACGACGGCGAGCCCGGCTTCGGCGTGACGGCGAAGGACCTGATCCTCGGCACGATCGGCCAGATCGGGACCGCGGGCGCGACCGGTCACGCGGTCGAGTACGCGGGCAAGCCGATCGAAGCGCTCTCGATCGAAGCGCGCATGACGATCTGCAACATGTCGATCGAGGCCGGCGCGCGGGCCGGGATGATCGCTCCCGACGACGTCACCTTCAGCTACCTCGAGGGTCGGCCCGCGGCGCCGAAGGACTTTGCGGCCGCGGTCGAGCGGTGGCGCGAGCTGCGCACCGAGACGGGCGCCGAGTTCGATACCGAGGTGGTCATCGACACGTCCGCACTCGGGCCCCAGGTCACCTGGGGCACCAACCCGGGCATGGTCGCGCCGGTCACCGGCCGCGTCCCCGACCCCGCCTCGCTCGAGGGGCCGGCCGACCGGGAGGCCGCCGAGCGCGCGCTCGCCTACATGGCGCTCGAGCCCGGCACTGCGATCGAGGACATCGCGGTGGACCGGGTCTTCATCGGATCATGCACCAACTCCCGGATCGAGGACCTGCGCGCCGCCGCGTCGGTCGTGCAGGGCCGTTCGGTGGCGCCGACCGTGCGGGCGATGGTCGTGCCGGGGTCGATGCAGGTGAAGGCCGCGGCGGAAAGCGAAGGCCTCCACGAGGTCTTCAGGCGCGCCGGTTTCGAATGGCGCGAGGCCGGCTGCTCGATGTGCCTCGGCATGAACCCCGACATCCTCAAGCCGGGCGAGCGGTGCGCGTCGACCTCGAACCGGAACTTCGAGGGCCGCCAGGGACGTGGCGGCCGCACCCACCTGGTGAGTCCGCAAATGGCCGCGGCGGCCGCGATCGAGGGGCACTTCGTCGACATCAGGGACTGGCAGTGAGCTCGGGCGCGCCGGGGGCCGCGTGGCAGAAGCCGGACGTCGTCGAGGGCTTCATCGACGAGCGGCGCAAGCTGATCCCGCTCTTCGACGTGCAGGAGGAGCTTGCGAAGCGGCTGATCACCCGGCGAGGCCGCGACGTGCGCAGGTTCATCGATCTCGGGGCCGGCGACGGAGGCTTCGCGGAGCTGCTGCTCGACCTCTACCCCGAGTCGACCGGCGTGCTGGTGGACTTCTCCAAGCCGATGCTGGCCGCGGCCGAGCAGCGGCTCGCGGGCGAGGCTGCGCGCTGGCAGATAGTCGAAGCGGACCTTTCGGAGCCGGACTGGCTCGACGGGCTTCCCGCCGGCGATCGCGTCGACGCGGTCGTCTCGCGCCTTGCGATCCACCACCTTCCCGACGAGCGCAAGCGTGCGCTCTACCGCGAGTGCTTCGAGCTCCTCGAGCCGGGCGGCCTGTTCATGAACTGGGAGCACGTCGAGACGGCCGGGCTGGCCGAGGGCCTGTTCGACGAGTTCTTCCGTGAACGCTTGCTGTCCGCCGAGCGGGAGCGGGACAACCCGCGGCCGGAGGAGGACGTGATGCGCTCCTATGACGACGCGCATGACGAAGACATCCTCTGTGACCCGGAGACCCAGTGCGCCTGGCTCCGCGAGATCGGATTCGAGCAGGTAGACGTGTACTTCAAGCTGCCGGGGCTGGCGATCTTTGGTGGACAGAAATGATGGGAGGCGGCCGTAGGCCGACTCTCCGGGTGAGATACGCCGGCGAAGCCGGCCAATTCTTGGGGGGTTTGCAGTGGAACCAGTGAGCCAGGTGGCGGGCAGGGTCCAGGCGCTCGACCGCGCCGACGTCGACACCGACCAGATCGTGCCGAAGCAGTTCCTGAAGCGGATCGAGCGAAGTGGCTTCGGGGAGTTCCTGTTCTACGACTGGCGCCGTGAGGGGCTCGAGCTCGAGCCCGGCCGGCCGATCCTCGCGGCCGGGCAGAACTTCGGCTGCGGATCTTCGCGGGAGCACGCGGTCTGGGCGCTCGAGGACTTCGGCTACAAGGCGGTCGTCGCGCCGAGCTTCGCCGACATCTTCTACGCGAACTGCACGAAAGTCGGCGTGCTGCCGGTGCGGCTGCCGGAAGAGGAGGTCCACGCGTTGATGAAGGCCGACCGGGCGGTGGTCGATCTCGAGCGTCAGGTGGTGTCGTTCGACGGCCGCGATGTACCGTTCGAGATCAACCCGGAGATCCGGGAGCGCCTGCTCTCGGGGCTCGACGACATCGCGCTCACACTCGAGCACGCCGATGAGGTCGAGCGCTTCGAACGCGAGCGGCCCGCGACGGGCTCGCTCACGACAGCCATTTGAACGAACAGGAGGATCGATGCAGGAGCCCCCGCCGACCACGCCGCCACCTGATCCTCCGCCGACCGAGCCGACTCGCAGGGTCGTGACGACTCCTGCGGCGCCGGCGCCCGTCGCGGACGTGGTCTACGAGAGCGACCTCGTCGACCGCATCGACCGCACTCGTTTCTGGGCCACGTTCGGCTCGGTCGCTGCCGTGCTCGCCGCGATCCTCGGCGTGATCGCGCTGGTCGTGGCGCTGCAGGCCAAAGACGACGCGAACAACAACGACGGCAGCAATGCGGGGCTGCGCCGGCAGGTGAGCTCACTCCAGACCGACGTCGCATCGCTGAAGAGCCAGACCTCCGCGACCGGAAACGTCAAGAGCCAGGTCAACCGCATCTCGACGCGCCTCGACCGGCTCGGCGCCCAGGTCACGAGCATCTCCGACGCACAGGCGAAGACGAACACCAACGTCACCAAGCTGCAGAGTGACCTGACCGACCTCACCAGCCGCGTCGACCAGGTAGAGAAGGCACAGGAGCAGCAGGCCGCCGGCGGCCCATGAGCCGCCATCAGGTCGTCGCGCTGCCCGGGGATGGGATCGGCCCCGAGGTCGTGGGCGCCGCACGGCGCCTGCTCGACGAGCTGGCCGCGCGGTTCGACGCCCGGTTCGAGGTGGAGGAGCTGCCGGTCGGCGGGGTGTCGATCGACGAGCACGGCGTGCCGCTGCTGCCCGAGGTGCTCGACCGCTGCCGCGAAGCCGACGCGGTGCTGCTCGGCGCCGTGGGCGGGCCGAAGTGGGACTCGACCGACCCCGACGCCCCGCGTCCCGAGCAGGGCCTGCTCGGGCTGCGAAAGGGACTTGAGCTGTTCGCGAACCTGCGGCCGGTGCGTGTCAGCCCCTCGCTGCTGGGCGCAAGTCCACTGCGGGAGGAGCTCGTCAGAGACGCCGATCTGATCATCGTGCGGGAGCTGACCGGCGGCATCTACTTCGGGGACCGAGGGCGCCGTGACGGCGTCGCCCACGACACCTGCGTGTACTCCACCGACGAGATCGAGCGGATCGCCGAGCTGGGCTTCCGGCTCGCCGCCTCGCCAGCCCGCCGGGGCAAGCTGGTCTCCGTGGACAAGGCGAACATCCTCGAGACGTCACGCCTGTGGCGGGAGACCATCGAGCGGGTCGCGACTCGCCACGAGGGCGTGCAACTCGACCACATGCTGGTCGACAACGCCGCGATGCAGCTGATCTCGAGGCCGGCGGACTTCGACGTCCTGCTGACCGAGAACATGTTCGGCGACATCCTCTCCGACGAGGCCGCGATGATCGCGGGCTCGATCGGGCTTCTGGCCTCCGCCAGCCTGGGCGCCGGCAAGCGAGGACTCTACGAGCCGGTGCACGGCTCGGCGCCCGACATCGCCGGCAGGGGCGTGGCGAACCCGCTTGCGACCTTCGGCTCTGTGGCACTGATGTTGCGCCACTCGCTCGCGATGGAGGATGCGGCCGCCGCTGTAGAATCGGCTCTCGACCGGGTCTTGAAGCGCGGCTTGCGCACTCCCGATCTGGCCGGCGGTCGTCCCGAGGAGAGCCTGGTGGGCACCGAGGAGATGACCGCGGCGGTGATCGAGGAGCTCGGCGCCACGGGGGCGCCGGAAATCAAGGAGAAAGCAGGAGAGCAGGCTTGAACGAGGCGGAATTCATCTGGATGAACGGTGAGATCGTCCGCTGGGAAGACGCCCGCGTACACGTGCTCACCCACGCGCTCCACTACGGCTCCGGCGTGTTCGAGGGGATCCGTGCGTACGAGACCGAGCGCGGCACTGCCGTGTTCCGCCACCAGGACCACCTGCTGCGGCTCAAGCGCTCCGCCGACCTCTACTACATGGACCTGCCGTACTCGCTCGAGAAGCTGCGCGAGGCGACGCACGAGCTGATCCGCCAGAACAACCTCCGCAGCTGCTACATCAGGCCGATCGCCTACCGCGGGTACGGCGAGATGGGGCTCTTCCCGCTCAACACGCCGGTCGAGGTCGTGGTCGCGGTCTGGCCGTGGGGCGCCTATCTCGGCGAGGAGGGCCAGAAGCACGGCATCCGCGCGAAGGTCGCCTCCTGGCGCCGGATGTCCGGGGACAGCCTCATCCCGCAGGCGAAAGCGTGCGGCCAGTACCTGAACTCGATCCTCGCGAAGGTCGAAAGCGCAAAGGCCGGTTACGACGAGGCGATCTTGCTGGACGAGCACGGTCACGTCTCGGAGGGCTCCGGCGAGAACATCTTCGTGGTCCGCGACGGAGCGATCTCGACGCCTGACGCGAGCTCCTCGATCCTCGAGGGCATCACGGCGCGCTCGGTCAAGCAGATCGCGGCGGACCTGGGGTTCGAGGTGGTCGAGCGCAAGGTCGCGCGCGGTGAGCTCTACCAGGCCGACGAGGTCTTCCTGACCGGGACGGCAGCCGAGATCGTGCCCGTGCGGGAGATCGACGACCACCCGCTGGGCGAGCCTGGCGAGCTCACGCAGGCGATCCAGAAGCGCTTTTTCGAGGCGATCAAGGGCCAGCGCGAGGAGTACCTCGAGTGGCTCGACTTCGTCGAGGTCGAGCGCGGCACCCGCCCTCAGGACCCGGTCGGCACGGCATGACGTTCCGGCTGGACGGAATCGCGCGAATTACGCACGCGGTGCGCTAGCGCTTCTGCGCGCGCCGCATTCGCACGCCCGTCCACCGACCGGAAAGGAACAGCTCTTGAGCAGGAAGATCCAGCTATACGACACGACCCTTCGTGACGGCATGCAGGGCGAGGGCATGTCGCTCTCGGCTGACGAGAAGCTGCGGGTCGCGCACGCGCTCGACGCACTCGGCATCGACTTCGTGGAGGCCGGGTTCCCCAGCTCCAACCCCAAGGAGGAGGCGCTCTTCGAGCTACTCGAGAAGGAGCGCTTCGACACCGCCGTGATGTGCGCGTTCGGCATGACCCGCCGGCGCGACCTGGCCGCCGCCGACGATCCGGCGCTGCGGTTGCTCGCGGAGTGCTTTGCGCCCGTCTGCACGCTCGTCGGCAAGACCTGGAAGCTCCATCTCGAGAAGGTGATCCATACCGACCCCGGCGAGAACCTCGAGCTGATCGGGGACTCGGTCGCCTTCCTGGTCGCGCAGGGCAAGCGCGTCGTCTACGACGCCGAGCATTTCTTCGACGCCTACCGCGACGACGCCGAATACGCGTTGCGCTGCGTCGGCGCTGCGATCGACGCGGGCGCGGAGAACGTGACGCTATGCGACACGAACGGGTCCAGCCTCCCGCCGCAGGTGGCGGAGGCGACGGATGCGGTCGCGGCCCGGTTCGGCGCCGAGCGGATCGGGATCCACACGCACAATGACGCCGAATGCGGCGTCGCGAACTCGATCGCGGCGGTGGAGGTGGGCGCCTGCCTCGTGCAGGGCACGATGAACGGGCTCGGGGAGCGCTGCGGCAACGCGAACCTCGTCTCGATCCTGCCGTCGCTTCAGCTGAAGCTCGGCTACGCCTGCGTATCCGACGAGCAACTCGCGGGCCTCACCAAGACCGCCCACATGATCGACGAGATCTGCAACCTAACGCCCGATCCCAACCAGCCCTACGTCGGGCGCAACGCGTTCGCCCACAAGGGCGGCATGCACGTCGCCGGCGTGCGAGCGGATTCGCGCACGTTCGAGCACATCGAGCCGGAGGTGGTCGGCAACCGCCGGGAGGTGCTCGTCTCGGAGCTGTCCGGCAAGGGAACGGTGCTCGCGCGGGCGGAGGCGGCCGGCATCGCGCTCGACTCCGCGGGGGCCACGCACGCGGTCGAGCGCCTCAAGGCGCTGGAGCACCGCGGGTACCACTTCGAAGCCGCGGATGCCTCCTTCGACCTGCTGCTGCGCAAGGAGGCGGGCGATTACGAACCGCTCTTCCGGCTCGAGAGCTTTCGGGTGATCACCGAGAAGCGTGAGGACGGCAAGGTGCAGACCGAGGCCACGATCAAGATCTGGGCGCAGGGCGAGCGGCTCGTCCGCACAGCTGAGGGCAACGGCCCGGTGAACGCACTCGATCGCGCGCTTCGCGACGCGATCGCAGACATGAACCCGCGACTGCGGGACATCGACCTCGTCAACTACAAGGTCCGCATCGTCGACGAGCACAAGGGCACGGGGGCCGTGACGCGGGTGCTGATCGACGCTTCCGACGGCGCCGAGACGTGGGGCACGATCGGCGTCTCGGAGAACATCATCGAGGCGAGCTGGGAGGCGCTCGTGGACTCGCTCGAGTACGCCACGCAGGCCCGCCCTGCCTCGGAGGAGCAGCCGTCGCTCGGCGCCGAGACCGCGGCGCCTCGGTGAACGCGGCACCGATTCCCCTCGCCAGCCCCGACGTGGGCGCACGGGAGGAGGAGCTGGTGCTCGACGTGCTTCGTTCCGGCCGGCTCTCGCTGGGCCCGATGCTCGACCGTTTCGAGCGCGACTTTTCCGCCTGGCTCGGCTCCACCGGGGCGGTCGCGGTGTCGAGCGGCACGGCCGCCCTCCACCTTGGCGTCCGGGCGCTCGGCTGGAGCGCCGGGGACGAGGTCGTGACGAGCCCGTTCAGCTTCGTCGCCTCGGCCAATTGCCTGCTCTACGAGGACGTCACGCCGGTCTTCTGCGATGTCGATCCGGTCACGTTGAACATCGATCCGCAGGCTGCCGAGGCGGCTTGCGGGGAGCGCACCGCGGGAATCCTGCCCGTGCACATATTCGGGTTCCCCGCCGACATGGAGGCACTAGAGCGGCTCGCCGGCGCCCACGCACTCGGCATCCTCGAGGACGCCTGCGAGGCGGTCGGCGCGGTCGACTCGCAGGGCGTCAGGGTCGGCGCTCGCGGACACCCGGCGGCATTCGCCTTCTATGCCAACAAGCAGCTCGTGACCGGCGAGGGCGGCATGCTGACCGTGGGCGACGCCGCGATTCGCGCACGCGCGCGCAGCGAGCGAAACCAGGGACGGGGCGAGGACATGGACTGGCTCGGCCACGAGCGCCTGGGCTTCAACTATCGGCTCTCGGATGTCGCCGCCGCGCTCGGCGTGGCCCAGCTCGAGCGCCTCGACGGTCTGCTTGCCGAGCGTGAGCGCGTCGCGGCTCTCTACGGCGAGCGACTTGCCGGAGTCGAGGGCCTCGACCTGCCTACGCCGGGGCGGGGCCTCGAGCGGCGCAGCTGGTTCGTCTACGTGGCCCAGCTCCCGGACGACGTGGACCGGGATGCCGTGATCGGCTCCCTCGCCGAAGGCGGGATCGCTTCGAAGGCCTACCTGCCCTGCATTCACCTGCTGCCCTTCTTCCGCGAGCGCTTCGGATTCCGGGGCGGTGAGTTTCCGGTCGCGGAACGCGTATCCACCCGCTCGCTCGCGCTGCCGTTCTTCACGCGGATGACCGAGGAGCAGGTGGACCGGGTCTGCGACGCGCTGCTCGGCCTGCTCTCCCGTGAACGGCAGACGGGAGTTGTAGGCTGAACGGGTCTGTGGCATCCCGGGGGTATACCTATCACTCATCGCAGTCGCGGCGGGGCGAGAGGCTGCTCGCGCTCCTCGCACTGATCGCCGCGGGGGCAGTCCCCGCGATCGTCTATCGCGACCTGCTCGGGCAGGTGCTCGGAAGCTTCACCCTCGACGTGGGGTACATCGCGTTCGGCGCGAGCGGATTCACGCTGATCGCGCTCGGCCTGCTGGCCTCCCTGCCCGTCGTGCTCTCGATCGGCCGCAACCCCGACAGCCGCCTGTACCCACGCAGCCGCGCCGCGCTCGCGGGCTGGGGAGTGAGCCTCTACCTGCTCGGAATCATGCTGGTGATCCAGATCGGCGCGATCGCGGCGAACTGGTAGGAGCCGGCTGAAGCCTGCGCGGCTCCTTAGACTTCCTGCTATGTCCAGGTTTCGGGAGCCACCGGACCCAGTCTTCCAGCGGCTGAACGCCTCGATCGCGTTCGACCGGCGGCTGGCGCCCTACGACGTCGACCAGTCACGGGCGCACGTGCGCATGCTCGCCGAGAGCGGGATCCTCACCGGCGACGAGGCGGACGAGCTGCTGCGCGGGCTCGACGCCGTGGCCGCGGAGCTGGCCGACGGTGGCTTTGCCTTCGAGCCCGGGGACGAGGACATCCACATGGCGATCGAGCGGCGCCTGACCGCGCTGGTCGGGGCGGTGGGCGGCAAGCTGCACACCGCGCGCTCCCGGAACGACCAGGTCGCGACCGACATGGCGCTGTTCGTGCGCGACCACTCGACGCGCGCCAGAGGGCTCCTGATCGAGCTGATGACGGTGCTTGCGGATCTCGCCGAGCAGCACCTCGGCTGGCCGATGCCGGGCTACACGCACCTCCAGCGCGCCCAGCCGGTCTACCTCTCACACCACCTGCTGGCCTACTTCTGGATGCTCCGGCGCGACGTCGAGCGCTTCGCCTGCTGCGTGAACGCGGCGGCCGACCTGCCGCTCGGCGCCGGCGCCCTGGCGGGCGTCAACTGGAACACGAACCGCGCCCACGTGGCCCGCGAGCTGGGCTTCGACGGCGTCGCGGAGAACTCGCTCGACGCGGTCTCGAACCGCGACTTCGTGCTCGACTACCTGAGCGCAGCCTCGATCTGCGCGATGCACCTGTCGCGCCTCGGCGCCGAGATCGTCCTGTGGTCGAGCGAAGAATTCGGCTTCCTCGAGCTGGGCGACTCGTTCACCTCCGGCTCGAGCATCATGCCCCAGAAGAAGAACCCCGACGCGGCCGAGCTGCTGCGCGCGAAGGCGCCGCGGGTCGCGGCCCACTTCGGCGCCCTGCTGGGCGTCATGCACGCGCTCCCGCTCGCCTACAACAAGGACATGCAGGAGGACAAGGAGCACCTCTTCGACTGCGTCGACACGCTCGCGCTCTGCCTCCAGGCGGCCACCGGGATGCTGCGCACGGCGAGCTTTCGCCGTGAGCGCCTCGAGCAGGCCGCCGGCGATCAGTTCCTCGCCGCGACAGACATCGCCGACCTGCTGGTCCGGCGCGGCGTGCCGTTCCGCGAGTCGCACGGCGTGGTCGCGGCGCTCGTGCGGCACGCGCTCGAGCAGGGCAAGCAGCTCTCCGAGCTCACACCCGAGGAGCTGCGGGGTTTCTCCGCCGACTTCGACGGCGAGTACTACGAGGTGCTTTCGAACGGCTCGTGGCTCGAGTCGAAGGTGTCCGAGGGCGGGACCGCGTCCCCCAGGGTGCGCGAGCAGCTCGACCGGGCTCGCGCCGTGCTCGCAGGAACGAAGGCCTGATGGCGAAGCGCGACGCCCGCATGGTCTCGCTCGGCTACGGCAAGTTCGTCAAGGCCGATCGCGTGTTCGCGCTGGTGCCGCTCGAGCCGGGCGAGCGCGGGGAGGGGCGGCGGACCTTCGTGCACGTGGAGGGCCTCGCCCAGCCGATCGTGGCGTCACGCTCCGAGCGCGCGATCCTTGCGGACGTCGAGGCCGCGCTCGTAGAGGCCGCGGGCGTGCCGCAGCGCCGCCGGCGCACCTCCCGGTCGGACCAGGACACGATCTTCTAGGAGACACCAAGGGGCGTTTCGCTTGTAGAGCGGAATACCTACCGCTCTCGACCGCTCCTAACCGCTCTGCGGGGCAGTTGACTGTCCCGCATTGTGCAGAGCCTTGCGAAGCGTGATGCGTAAGTCGCGCCTCTGCCGCTGCCCGCGCCCCAATCGTCAGCGGGACGCCGATGGCGTCGAATACTGCGGCCACTGCGGCGAGCTGCGGCCCAGTGACCGCGACGAGCTGATCGCCTCCCTCGTGGTGAAGGTGGACAGGCTCAGGCGTGAGGTCGAACAGCTCGCCCACAAGACGCCCACGGGGACAGGTCCGTGACGCTTCTGCGCCCGTGCCTCGACTGCCAACGGCTCAGCACGGAAGCCGATACCCGATCCAGCGGTTCGATCACCTGGGACTCGAAGGGCGTTCAATGCCGGCCGCACCTCCGCGCCGATCCCCGCATCTCCATTGGCCATCGCCCGCGCAGTACCCCGCAGGCTCAGGAGTCGGCGTGAGCGTCTTGCTCCGACAGCCCCACGGCTTCGAGGGCCTCGTCCCCACTACCGAAGTTGCGCCACCAGATGCACTTCCCGCCCCGCCACCGGTGCACCAGCCACACCATGTCCTCGATGGAAACGTTGCTACCCGCGCCATGGCCGCGAAGGACCGTGGCTGCGACCGTCATGTCTCCAACGTCGCGCACTTCGACGACCTCGACCGCGTAGTCGGGAAAGACGTCGAACAGGTCCTTCCACCAGCGACCGACTCCGTCGTGGCCGTGATAGTGATCGCCGCCCTCCATGGCAACCGCGCGCGGGATGACCTCCACATCATCGTCCATCAGCGCCAGAGCCGCGTCGAGGTCACGCCGGTTGAAGGCGTCAGCGCTTCGGTAGACCAGTTCCACGTTCTCCTGTGACATCGCCCGCGCAGTATCCCGCAGGCTCAGGAGTCGGCGTGAGCGTCTTGCCCTCCAGCACTGAAGGACGGCTTCGCGGCCCCTGTAACTCGACGCGCCGGGCCAACGGGGATCTTCGTGGTACTCAATCTTTGCGTCCCAGTAGCGCTCGGCCGCCGCATCCAGTCCCAGCTCGAACGTGTGGCGCACGATCTTCACGTTCTCCTGCGACATCGCCTACTTCGAGAGGCCAAGATCGGCGAGCCCGCGCGCACGGTCGAAGTAGCGGACCATCCTCGTCACGTTGTCGTCGCGAATATGGAAAAGCCACGCGCCCGCCGCCCGCATTTCCCCGATCTCCAGTCCGCTCGCCTTCCCGCGCCCGCTGAGGTGATCGAGCACGAGCACGCGCTCGGCGTCAAGTTCGCGGTATTCGTCCGCCACGAGGCGGAACTCCTCCCAGGAGCTGAGGTAGTAGCGCATCGCCTCTGCCATTCCAGTCAGCCCCGTCCAGCTGCCGGGGTCCGGGCCGTCGGCGAATACGAACTCGATCTCGGAGTGTGCCCACTCGGCCGAGCCGTAGTCGCCGCGCTCCCAGGCCGCGTAGATCGAGCGGACCAGCTCCAGAGGTTGTCCGGGTCGTCGTGGAACTTCGGCGGCGATCCTCGGGGTTGATGGTCAGACGGTAACGGGCTCGGCGATCTCCTGACGGACGTGGTCTTTCGGGGCGGCGAGGATGGCGTGACGTTCGACGGCGATGACGAGCGTGGCGAGGTCGCGGTAGCCGATGATCCGCCGGAACTGCTGCTCGGCAACGAGCATGCCGGCAGCGGTCCAGCGCTTGCGCATGTCGCCGTCCTGCCAGCGCTTCACGTTGCGCTGGGTGTAGCGGACGATCTCGATCATTGACTCGCAGGGGTTCGTCGAGCACAGCGTCTTGGCGAGCTGCCCGCTGATCCCCAGGCGCATCAGCGTCAGCGTGTCCGCGAGTCCTTCCCTGAGCGAGCCGGCGGCGTCGGGCCACGTGCGGTCGAGCTCGCTGGCGAGCAGTCGCAGTCGCTGCTCGGCGAGCTCAGCATTGGTCAGCGACCACGCCGCGCGCATCCGTGCGCGAACGACGTCGCGGTCGCGATCAGGGAGCAGGTCGGTGACGTTCCTCTCCTTGTGGCGATGGCAGCGGTGCACCAGCGCGTGCTCGCCGAAGACGTCCTTGAACGCCCTGCGCAGCGCCTTGCCGCCATCGATCACGAACAGGATGGCCTGCTCGGGGTCAAGGCCGCGGTCGACGAGGTCGGCCAGCAGCGTGCGGGCGAGCGTGGCGTTCTCGGTCGAGCCTTCCCAGAGCCCGAGCGGGATCTTCACCCCTTCGGTGCTGATCCCGAGCGCGACGACATGGGTGCGGTCGGCGATCTCCAGGCCGTCGAGCATCATCACCGCCAGCCGCACGTCGTCCAGCCGGCGGCTCATCAGCTCGCCCAGCGCGGTGCGGGTGCGCTCGATGAACAGCTCAGACACCGTCGACTTCGAGGTCGAGGAGGCCGAGTCCTCGAGCTCAGCGCCAACCGGCTCGCCGACCCCGGCGAACTTGCGCGTGGAAACGCCTGCGAGCATCCGATCCATCACCGCCCGCGTCAGCGGATCGCGGTCAGCGAAATACCCGTACGTCTGCACCGCCAGCTCGCGCTCGTCGTCGGCGCTGCGCATCCTCGGGCGACTGACGTTTACGCGCCGACCACCCAACGTCATTGCCCCATCCTCGTGGCCGTGACGAACCGCGACACGATCCGGGTCGTGCTTGCCCCTGGGGCCGACGACCTCGTCGACCTCGAGCTCCATCAACTCGTGCACGACGCCCAGGCCGACACCGACGCTGAGCGCGAGCAGACCCTCCCTCGCCGCCCCGACGAGTCCCCCGAGCGCCTCCTGGATCTGCGGTGGGAGCGGACTCTCCGATGCCTCCAGCGCCGTGACGACCTTGACGGCGGGTACCTTCTTCATGGCGG
>JBBQKG010000013.1:0-77809 GCA_038326655.1 Solirubrobacterales bacterium | reverse complement strand
GGCGGTGGACTTGGCCTCTGCGTCGTTGCCCTTGCTCCTCTGGTTCAGGAACGAGGGGATTGCGATCGCGGCAAGGATGCCGATGATCAAAATGACGACCAGGAGCTCGATCAGGGTGAAACCCTTCTCCTCCTGGGCGCGGTGGCGAAACGTTTGGAGCATCGTTCTCCTTTCGCCCTCTACGTCGGCCTCCGGCCGGCCGGCCTTGAGAAAAACGGTGCATGACTAAGCCTTTTCTAATCCGCAACTCGAGACGGTCCCGCCGCTAGGGTTTGCCGCGTGAGCACCGAGGCCCCCGTCCCCCCCGCGCCCCTGCCGGAGGACGAGTCCGGGCGGCGGTTCGACCGCAAGACGATCATTCCGCTGCTCGCGATCCTTGCGCTGATCGTCGTGCCGATCGTGCTCTGGGCCGCCACTTCGGGCAGCGGCGGCGAAAAGCTCCGGATCGATCAGGCGGTGTCGGTCTACGGCGGCCCCGAGATCGTCGTGAACATACCGAAGAAGGTCAACGACATGGCAGAGACCAGGGGCTCTTCGAACGTGAGACTGATCTGCGAGGACAGCGGCGGAAAGACCGTCCTGCAGACCAATCAGGACTGGCCGTTCATCAACGAGCCCGGCTATCCGTACCCGCACGTGCATCAGCCGGTCACGCCGAAGCAGCTGCAGGCGATCGCGCGCTGCCGCCTCGAGGGCACGAAGACGAAGCTCGAGGGGAACCTGCGCAGAACCTGAGATCGCGCCTCGCCGTTGCGGGGCGCTCCGGAAGAAGGTCCTGCTCCTGCCAGCCGAGCTGAGGGCGTCGCAGGACCCTCTTCCTCCGCGCCGGCCTACGTCCGGCGGTGGCCCACCAGCGCGGCTCCGCCGGCCAAGAGGGCCATTGCGGCCACGATCAGGGCCACGAGTGCGAGCGTGTTCGAGTCGTCGTCGGACGAGTCGCTCGAGCCCGATGCCGGGGTCGCCGAGCCGGTGTCGGCCTCGGCAGCCGTGATCTTCACCTGCGGCGCGGGCGAATCTCCGTTCGGCGGCGCGATCCAGCGCACGACCTTGCCGTTGTCATAGGTCTGGACCGCCTTGAAGGTGAGCGTGGTCCCAGCCTTGTCCGGGATCTCGAACGACACCGGGAAGGCCTGGAACTCACCGGGTGCGATCTTGCCACCGCTCCACGTGATCTGGGAGACCTGCTCCGTGAGCCTGTCGCCCTCGTCGGTGGTGATCGGCGCGGCCAGCTTGGTCTTCGCGACCTTCACGCGCCATCCCGGCACCGGCTCGTAGGAGACCTCCGCGAACCCGGGCGGGAACTTCACCGCCACCTTTGTCGTGCTGGCGTTCTCCTCCTCGGTCGGAACAATGATGTTCTCGACCACGAATCCCTTGGCGGGTGCTTCGCCCGGCTGCACCGCCACATGCGCGGCCGCGAACGCCGGCAGCGTCATCGCCACCACCGCCACGCCCAAGATCGCCGCTGTCAGATGTCTCATGCCCCTCCTCGCACTCGTTTCATGGCTGATTGCTATCCGATTGGACCTGCTGTCGTTCCGGCTAGCCCCACGCCTTGATCAGGAAGGCAGATGCCGCAAGCGGGCCTGGAACACGATGCTGGCCGGGTTCTTCCCCGGGGTGCTGTAGCGACGCTCGCACACGTAGAAGTGCTTGAACCCCGTGCTGCGACAGCCCCATCGCCCCACGCGCGTGGTCGACCTGGGGAGGCCGCCGGTGCCGTGGCGCAGCAAGGTGCGAAGCGCGTCGTGGGCAGCGCGGCAGCCGAAGTTGCTCTGCACGTGCGCGGCGCGGACGGCGCGCGTGGTCGTGTCGCCGCAGCGCTTGTAGCCGAGATGCGTCGCCTCGCTCGTGCCCGCGCATGCCAGCAGCGCGACGATCGCGGCCGCGACCGCGGCTGCCCTTGCCCCCGCCCTCACGCAGGGAGCGTAGATCTTCTCAGGCGGCGAGGGCGCGGTCGGCGATCGCGCCGACGTCGGCGCCGGGCGGCAGGGTGCCGAACGCGCGGCCGCCATCGCCGAGGCGCGCGGCACAGAAGGCGTCGCTCACTGCGGCGGGCGCGTGGCGCACGAGCAGGCTGCCCTGGAGCGCGATCGCGAGGTCCTCGACCAGGCGCCGCGCTCGCCACTCGACCTGGTCGCCGTCGAGCGCCGCGAGCTCGGCGCGCACGCGCGCGATATGGGCGTCGAGCGTCGCATTTGCGCCGGCCGCCAGGTCGCATTCGTCGAAGAAGGCCGCGAGGCCCTCGGGCTCGCGCGCGAGCGCGCGGAGCACGTCGAGCGCGGCCACGTTCCCCGAGCCCTCCCAGACCGTGCCGATCTCGATGTCACGGAAGAACTGCGGCATGATCGACTCCTCGACGAATCCGTTGCCGCCGAGGCACTCGAGCGCCTCGGCCGCGGCGATCGGGCCCCGCTTGCTGATCCAGTACTTCATCACCGCGGTCCCGAACCGCCGGAAGGGAAGCTCGTCGTCGCTGTCGTAGGAGCGAGCGACGCGCATGCACGACGCCGTCATCGCCTCGCACTCGAGCGCGAGGTCGGCAAGCACCGTCCGCATCAGCGGCTGGTCGGCCAGCGGCGCGCCGAACGCGGAGCGGTGGCGGGCGTGGTTCGACGCCTCGGCGACCATGCGCCTCAGCATCCCCGTGACGCCCATCATGGTGTCGAGCCGCGTGTAGTTGATCTGGGTGCTCATGGCCGCGATGCCGCGACCCTCCTCGCCCAGGATGCGTGCCGGCAGCGCCTCGAACTCGACCTCGGAGGAGGCGAGGCACCGGCCTCCCATCTTGTCCTTCAGCCGCTGGATCCGAAAGCCGGGGTGGGGGCGCTCCGCGACGAAGCAGGTGATGCCCCCCGGTGCGTTCGCGAGCGTGAAGAAGCAGGCGAACACGGGATGGGTGCAGAACCACTTGTGGCCCGTGAGCTCGTACCAGTCGTCGCCGGCCGGCTCCGCCCGCGTGCTGTTGGCCCGCAGGTCGGAGCCACCCTGCTTCTCGGTCATGACCATCCCGGCCTGGGCGTAGCGCTCGTAGTCGGGTAGCGTCATGCGCGGCTCCCATTCGGCCGCGAGCGCAGCGTCCTGGCGCATCATCGGCACCGCGGCATAGTTGATCGCGACGGGGCAGGCAGGACCGGTGTCGAGCCCGTTCAGCATGAGGAACATCGCGGCACGGACCACGTGGGCGCCGGGGCGCGGGTCACGCCACGGAAGCGCTGGCAGCTCGCGCTCGATCGCGAGCCGCAGCATCCAGTGGAACGACGGGTCGTAGTCGATCGCGTCGATCCGGTTGCCGAAGCGGTCGTGGGTGAGCAGCCGGGGGATGTTCCGGAGCGCCCTGCGCGAGTGCTCGCGCGCCTCCGCCGAGCCACACACGGCGCCGAAGTCCCGCACGCGGTCGAGGCCCCAGTCGCCGCCCTCGCGGGCGAGCGCCTCGATCAGCGCCCGATCGGCGTCGAAGGCGTTGTAGGGCTCCAGCGGCGGCGGCTGGTTCAGGACCTCGTGCGTGCGCTCGACTACGGTTATCCGACTCCTCTCTCCCGGGTCGGGCAAGTCTCGCACGATCGGCTGCCGATCAGCTAGCGCGGCCGTGGACCGACCGGCGATTCAGCCTTCAGTTCCGAGGCGTTTCGGCCGATTGAAGGCTGGTGGAGGGTACGAAGTCGGCACGGATCGTCGATTCATCGAATGGTCAGCTTCAGTCTCAGATGGTCAAGGCGGGCATCTGGCTGACCTTTGGCGTATGCCTGGCCGGGTGCGCCTACTGTGCCGCGACCTGGGAACAGCCGAGCCGCGACCTGATCTTGACGTTGTTCGGCGCCGCCTTCGTCGGGGGCGCCCTGATCGCCGCCCTCCCCCTGGAGCGCATCCTGCGAAGCCGGCTGGCGGACGCGTTCTTCGTGACGTGGAGCCTTTTCGACATCGCACTGATCGCGGCTGCTGTCGCTGCCGACGGCGGCGCCCGGAGCCCGTTCACGCTTCTCTTCTTTCTCCCGATGGTCTTTGCCGCCGTCTTCTATCCCCTGAAGACGTTCGTGCCGGTCGGCGCCGCCGACGTGCTCGCCTATCTCCTGGTCGGAGAGCTCTACGGCAGCCCGGAGCCCGCCTATGTGATCTATGCCGCCGCCTGCCTGGCGTTTGCCGCGATCCTGTGCGCGTGGCAGGCTCAAAACCACGACAGCGCCCGCGACAGCCTGACGCGGATGTCGCGCACCGACCCGCTCACCGACTCGCTGAACCGCCGTGGCTTCGAGGAACGCGTCCGGGCCGAGCTCGACGAGGCGGTCCGGACGGGTCGACCGGTCGCGCTCGTGCTGCTCGACCTCGACAACTTCAAGTCGGTCAACGACCTTCACGGCCACGCCGCCGGCGATGAGCTCCTCTGCTGGGTGGTCGACGGCATGCGACGCTCGGTCCGGCCGATGGACACGATCGGCAGGCTCGGGGGCGACGAGTTCGCCCTGCTCGCGCCCGGGCTGGCCGAGCCCGCCGCGGCTGAGCTGGGCGAGCGCATCCGAAGCGCGCTCTCCGAGCGGATCGCGGTCACGACGGGCATCGCCTGCTTCCCGGGGGACGGCTCGGACCCCGACGAGCTGCAGCGCCGTGCGGACGCGCACCTGTACGAGCAAAAGCACGGCCTTGCCTCGAATTTCGCGGCCGGCCGGCGAGAGCTGAGCTGGGCGGCGACGCTCGCGCGCGCCGTCGACGCCCGCATGGCGACACCGTCGGAGCACTCGGCGACGGTCGCGCGCTACGCGGCCGGGATCGCGCAGCGGCTCGGCTGGGGCGGCGCCGACCTCGCCTACCTGCGCGTCGCCGCGATGCTCCACGACGTCGGCAAGGTCTCGCTGCCCGACGAGATCCTCAAGAAGCCCGGGCCGCTCGACGAGCGCGAGTACGAGGAGGTCAAACTGCATCCGGTGATCGGTGCCGACTTCGTGAACCGCGTCGACGGCCTGTCGCTGATCTCCCTTTGGGTGAAGCACTCCCACGAGCACTTCGACGGGTCCGGCTACCCGAGCGGCCTGAGCGGGGACGACATCCCGCTCGCGTCGCGGATCCTCCTGGTGGCCGACGCCTTCGACGCGATGACGAGCGACCGTCCCTACCGCTCGGCGATGCCGCACGAGGACGCGTTCGCCGAGCTTCGCCACAACTCCGGACGGCAGTTCGACCCGCGCTGCGTGGACGCATTCGAGGACCACATGTCCGACTCGGCGCCCGAGCTGACGGCCGAGCGCATCACCTAGCCGGCGCCCGGAAACCGGCACGGAAATCGGTAGGGTGGGACCCGTGGCCGGTGCATTCCGCCAGGCGGTCAAAGCTCGCGACGTCGAGGCGATGGCGGCTGCGCTCCACCCGGACGTGACCTTCAAGAGCCCGGTCGTCTTCCGCCCCTACGAAGGTCGCGACGCGGTAATCGCGCTCCTGTCGCTGGTCACGCAGGTGTTCGAGGACTTCGAGTACCTGGACGAACTGCAGGGCGAGGGCTCCAGCGGCCCTTCGACCTGCCTGATCTTTCGTGCACGCGTGGGCGACCGCCAGCTGGAGGGCATCGACTACCTGCGCCACGGGCCGGACGGGCGCGTGACCGAGCTGACCGTGATGGTGCGTCCGTACTCGGCGGCGACAGCGCTCCGGGACGCGATGGGCGCGAAGCTCGCCGCCGCGTCTTCTTGATCCACGCACCTGGGCTTGTTCGTACCCCTTCGGTATGGCCAGCGGGTACTTCACTGACGACTCGGTGATCCGGCGTGTGTATCGCGAGCGCGCGCTTGCGCTCGCGGGGCCACGTGCACTGCTGATGCAGGCCGCGCATCCGCTCGCGGTGGCCGGCCTGCTCGCGCACACGGGCGCGCTGGACCGGCCCTACGAGCGCCTGGCCCGCACCGCCGAGGCGATGAGCACGGTCACGTTCGGCTCCCGTGCCGACGCCGACCGCACTACCAGGCACGTGCGGTCTATGCACCGCCGCGTGAGCGGCCGCATCGCGCAGCGGGCCGGCCCGTACGCGGCCGGCACGCCCTACCGCGCGAACGACCCAGAGCTCTTGATGTGGATCCTGTACACGCTCGTGGACAGCGCGGTGGTCGTGTACCGCATGTACGTGGGCCCGCTCGACGATGACGCCGAGGGGCGGTTCTGGGCCGACTACCGGGTGGTCGGAAGGTTGTTCGGCCTCCGCGAGCGCGACATGCCGCGCGGCCTCGCGGGCCTGCGTGGCTACGGACGGGAGATGCTCGAGAGCGGAAAGCTCGCGGTCACTCCCTGGGCTCGCACGCGGGCCCGGGAGATCGTGCTCGAGCCTCCCCTCCCGCTCTATCTGCGGCCGCTGGTCGAGACGGTCAACTTCATCACGGTCGCGCTGCTGCCGGCCCCGATCCGGGACCAGTACGGGTTCCTCCGGCTGCCGCCCGCGTGGCTCCGGCGGGCGCTCGTGGCCGGCGGCGCCGAGTACGTCAAGCGCGTGATCGTCCCGGTCGTCCCGGAGCGGCTGCGGCTGGTCCCGGCGGCGAGGGGCGAGCCCGCCGGCGCGCCGGCGCGCGCATCTCGCGCGGCCTGATGCGCGTCCACCTGCTCGAGCGCGGCCAGCGGGTGGCGGTCCCGCCGAACGAGGCCTTCGCGGCCTTCGGCGACCTCCGCAACCTTGAGCGCATGACGCCCCCGTGGCTTCGCTTCCGCATCTTGACCGACGACTCGCTGCTGCTCCGGCCGGGCGCGCTGATCCAGTACAGCCTCACGCTCCACCGAGTCCCGATCCGGTGGACCACGGAGATCGTCGAGTGGGAGCCGGCCCGCCGCTTCGTGGACGTGCAGCGGAGTGGGCCCTACTCGCTGTGGGAGCACACGCACTCGTTCACCCCGGTCGAGGGCGGCACCCTGATCGAAGACCGCGTGCGCTACGCGCTGCCGGTCGGGCCGCTCGGCGCGCTCGCCCATGTGGCCTTCGTGCGGCGCGATCTCCGGCGGATCTTCGACTTCAGACGGGAGGCGACCGAGGCGCTGCTAGGGGACGTGATCTAGGCTTCCGCGCGCATGCGAGCTCGGACCGCCCTCACCGCGCTGGCATTCGCGCTGCTCGCAACCGGGCCGGCGGCGCCCGCCGCTCCCTCGGCGCCAGAGGCGCCCCCCGTCGCGAACCCCTGTCTCGGCCCCGAGGCCCCGAAGCTTCGCTGTCCCGACCTCGAGATGGGCAAGCCGGCCGACATGTACGTCCAGCGCACGCCGCACGGACACGTGCTGCTGCGCGCGACCAACAACGTGAAGAGCCGCGGGTTGGGCCCCGTCATGTTTCGCGGCCGGCGCACAAGCCGGGACGAGATGACCGCCCGGCAGCACATCTATCGCGTGGACGGGTCACAGCTGGTGCTGAAGACCGGCGCGGAGCTCTACTGGAAGGCGATCCCCGGCCAGGGCCACTACTGGAAGTTCCGCGACGCAGCCCGGTTCGAGCTGTGGTCGGTGGACGCCACCGGGCACCGCGTACAGCTCGTGCGGACCGGCCCGAAGGTCTACTACTGCCTGCGCGACCTGGTGCACACCAAGCCCGGCAAGGGCTCGCCACGCTTCCGGATCTTCCCGAGCTGCAGCCAGGACCCGGGGAGGCGCCGGGTGACGCTCGGCACGTCGGTGGGCTGGTCGGACATCTACCCCTCGACCTATCACCAGCAATGGATCGACGTGACGGGCCTCCGTGGCTGCTTCGCCTACGTGCACCGCGCCGATCCGAAAAACCACGTCTTCGAGTCGAACGAGGGGAACAACGACTCGCAACGGGTTGTTCGGCTGCCGTGGGGCAGCCGAACGAGAAAGTGCCCATGAGGTTGCAGGCAACCTCAGAGAAAGTGCCCATGAGGTTGCAAGCAACCTCATGGGGTTGCTCCGCGGGACGAGGTTAGGATTGCTTTCCGAATGAGCGGGGAGCGTTTTCAGCTCGGTGCAGGGGAGCGGGCTTGCGTGATCGGGGCGGGGTCGTCCGGGATCGCCGAGCGCTCTCACGAGCTGCGCCTCGGCGCGTGGAGCAGATCGTGACGCCCGAGGTGGCCCCACGCGTCCACCGCCTCGGGACGCCTCTGGTCAACTGGTACCTCGTCGAGGCCGAGGACGGTCTGACCGTCATCGACGCCGGCCTGCCGCGTCACCGGCCGATGCTGGACGCTGCGCTCACAGTGCTCGGGCGGGAGCTCTCAGACGTGCGCGCGGTGGTGCTGACCCACGCTCACGGCGACCACACCGGCATCGCGGAGATGCTGCGCGCCGAGGCAGGAATCCCCGTCTTCGTGCACGAGGCCGACGAGGAGCTTGCGCGCTCAGGCAAGCAGCCGAAACGGGAGCGCTCGATGCTTCCCTACCTCCGGCACGGCATGGCCTACAGGATCATCTGGGAGCTGGCTCGCAGTGGCAGCATGCGTCCCCCCCACATCGCTCACGTGACCACCTTCAGCGACGGAGATGTGCTCGACCTGCCGGGGCGGCCGCGTGTGCTCCACACCCCCGGCCACACACTCGGCCATTGTGTCTTCGATCTCCCGGACCACGGCGTGGTGGTCGCGGGCGATGAGCTGTGCTCGTTGAATCCACTCACCGGCGACAGGGGGCCCCAGTTGCTGCCGGCCGCCTTCGGGATCAGCTCGAAGCAGGCGCTCGAGTCGCTCGGGAAGCTCGACGGGCTCGAGGGCACCCTGTTGTTCGGGCACGGCGAGCCGTGGCGCGAGGGGATCGCGTCGGCACTCAGCCGGGCGCGCGAGCGGGGCCCGACTTGACAGCGGGCTCGACGCCGAATTTCGAGTTCGACCACGTCGCCGTCGCGCTGCGCTCGCTCAAGCCCGCGCTGCGGCTCTTCCGGGACGGCCTCGGCGGCGAGTACCTGATGGGCGGGGACGAACGCGACGTCTGGCGATGGATTCAGCTGCGGTATCCCGGCGGCGGCAAGGTCGAGCTGCTCGAGCCCCTCGGGGAGGGCTTCCTCACCAAGTTCCTCGACTCCCGTGGCGAGGGACTGCACCATGTCACCTTCAAGACCGACGACATCGAGCATGCGATCGCCCACCTCCGTGGCCAGGGATTCGAGCTGGTCGACGTCAACATCGACAATCCGCACTGGAAGGAGGCGTTCCTGCGGCCCTCGAAGTCGCACGGGACGCTGATCCAGATCGCGCAGTCATACGCCCCCGACGACGTCGCGAAGGAGCGGCTGCGCCCGGGGAACCTGGACGAGCTGCTCGGATAGCGGCTACCCGGCAGCCAGCCGGCCGGCCAGCTCTGCGAGGAACTCCGGATCGACGGAGTGCGCCATCGGCGACTCGCGGTAGACCACTTCGAAGCCATCACGGGTCAGGAGATCGCGTGCCGCCCGGGAGAACTCGACGCTGATCACCGGGTCGTAGACACCGTGTCCGATCGCGACCCACGGGCGCGTGGGGCCCGACAGGTCGAGCGCGAAGCCCTCGACCGTCGGGATGAACCCGCTCAGCGCGATCAGGGCGTCCGGGCGCGGACGGCCCGCGCCGAGCGCGAGCGCATAGGCAATCACGGCGCCCTGGGAAAAGCCGCCGATGACGCTGCGGCCTCCGTCCACGCCGAGCTCTGCCGGGAGCGCGTCGAGCCACTCGCCCAGCGCTCCGTAGCTGGCGAAGAAGGTCTCCGGATCCGGATGGCCGACCTCACGGATCACGTACCAGTGCGCGCCGCCGGGCGGCAGCGACAGCGGAGCGCGCGGGGTGACGCCGACGAGCCGCGCCTCCGGATCGAGGATGTCGAGCAGGGGGAAGAGGTCGTGCTCGTCGGTGCCGCGTCCGTGCAGCAGGACCAGCACGCCCTCCGGCTCACCGCGGGCGGGACGGATGCGGTGCGGGAACCGCTCGAGCGCCGGCATCCGCATATCTTAGAAATTGCCTCCGATCGCCAAAGCGATCGAGAAATTGCCTCCGATCGCCAAGGCGATCGGAGGGTTCGTGGCGGGACGAGCGGCCCTTGCTTCGCTCGTATTCGAGGGACGGCCATCCTTCGGCCGTCCCTCGAATAGCTCATCCCTCCACAAACCCGACGGTCTGCTTGCAGACCGTCGGCCTTTCTGTACTCAGGTCGCCGCTTCTAGCGGTGACCTGAGTACGAGATCGCCTGCTGGAACGTGGGCCGGTTGGTCCAGCGCATCGTGTTGGGCAGGAAGCCCGGTGAGAACACGATGCGCTCGGCGGTGGCGCTCGATCGCCAGTTCGCCGGGTTGGAGCCCTGCTGGCTCTCCAGCTCGTTGCCGGCCTGGTCGATCGCGCCCCACAGCGAGGCGCGGCAGGCGACGATGTCGCCCTCTCCGCAGAACCGCGTCGTGAAGGCGTCTGCGACCGAGCGGTGGGCGAGTCGGCGCAGGTCCTTGTCGACGTAGCCGTACCAGCCCGAGATGTACGACGAGCCCTGATTGTTGGACGCATCGTCGCGGCCGATCAGCGAGGCCAGTTCGCCGAGCTGCGGCCCGAGCACGGGGCTCATCACCGCGTCGGCAATTTTGTCCCACGCCTTATCCATGATCGCCGCACCAGGGTCGTCGATCTTCCCGTCGTTGTCGCGGTCGAGCCGGCTCGAGCCGCTCGAGCGCCACTGCTCGACCAGGTCGAGCATCTGCTGGTCGCGCGGGCTCGGGGCGGCGGTGCCGTCGAGCACCGCGGAGATGCCGCGCATCACCTTTGCCGCGCGCAGGTCCTGGGTCGCGGCCCGGTTCATCGCGGCCACGACGGAGCCCAGGGTGTGCGTCTGCACGCGGTCCACCGCGTCGTGCAGCAGCTGCTCGCGGTGAATCGAGCCGTACGACCAGTTGTCGTCGGCTGCCTGCCAGCCGGCGGCCTGCTTGTTGTTCCAGTTCGTGATCACCCCGTCATTCGGCTCGACGCCGTGTGGGTGCTGGTCCTCCGTCATGAAACCGCGCCACTCGTACTTGCCGGTGCCGTTCGTCGGCAGGCCCATGTCGACCTGCGGGTGCCGGACGGGCAGACGCCCGCTCGAGAACATCGCGATGTTGTCGCTGTCGGCGTAGAACCAGTTGAACGAGAAGTCGATCTTGTTCGCCGCGTCGTTGAAGCTCTGGACGTCGTGGACCTCGTTGCTGTTGAGGTCCGCGAAGCCCAGCGCGCTTGCCACCTCGCGGCCGCGGGTGCTCCGCTGGGAGGCAAGCGCCACGCGCTTGCCCTTCACGGTCGCGTAGCCGATCACGGGGCCATGCACCGTCTCGTGGAAGGTGACCGGCGTGTTGCCGAACCCGATCGTGCCGGCGTCGAAGGTCGTCATCGCGCGACACTGGCCCTTGAAGAGGTAGTGGGTGTCGTCACCGCACAGCGTTTCGGCGAAGATGTCGATGTTGTCGCTCTGCGACGAAGTCGCGCTCCACGAGTAGTCCTGGCCGCGCCCCAGTTCCACGTACGGCGCGGAGCCAGGGAAGCTCACGCCGCGGGCGTCGATGCCGCCGCCGTGCGCGTCGACCTCGTACAGGCTGCCCGGGTAGTTGTAGCCCACCTGCGGCCCGGCGACCATCAGCGGGTGTCCTGTGGCCGAGCGCGACTTGCCGACCAGGATCGCGTTGCTCGCCGACCGCTGGGCCTGCTGGGAGACCGCCGAGCTCGTCGAGGCCGCGTTGTCGAGGCTGGCGGCGTCGAGGATCGAGTTGCCCTTGAAGTTCGGCGTCGAGTGCCGCTGGCGGAACTTGCCGTCGACCGAGACCGGCGCCTCCGAGTCGTTCTGCTCGCGCAGGTCGTTCCAGACCTGCAGGCCCCGGCGGTCGCCGAGCCGGTCCTGGAGCGCCGAGAGCAGCTCCGAGCGCCGGGCCTCGTCGCCGCCGCCCTTGCCGAACACCGCGCCGAAGAGCGCCGCCACGGAGATCACGTCGTTACGCGTCCAGAGCGGTCCCGAGACACCGTGCAGCGTCCGCCAGCTGTTGATGCCGGCGACGTAGTTGTCGACGTCGTCGATGATCTGCTGCCCGTCGGGTCCGAGGCCCCGGAGCACGTCGGCCTGCGAGGCGAGGAAGTCCTCCGTCGCCTGCGATGGATGGAACGGGTTGAGCTGCCCGATCGAGAACGGGCTGATGCCCGGCACGTCGAGAGCGGCGATCCGACCGGGTCCGCGCACCTGGTCCATCAACAGGGTCCGGTCCTCGGCGGTGACGTAGCCGATCCCGAACATCACGTCGACGCGCGTCGGAGCATCGATGTGGGCGACCTCGTACTTGTCCCGCTTGATCGAGAGATCGGGGTGGCCCGGGACCGACTCGGTCCGCTTCAACGGGCTGCTGCCGAGCCCGAACACGTTCTCCTTGAAGAAGTTCGGCAGGTCCGCATCGGTCACCTGGTCGAACTTCGGGGTGAGCGAGTCGTACAGGGTCAGCTGATCGGTGGCGTACGAGGGGAACGGCGGGAAACCGCCGAACTGACCAGGCGGATCGACGTTGAAGGCGCCTCCCGGGGTGGCAAAGTCCGGTGAGCTGGCGCTCCAGGACAGCGACGCGTTGATCCCGAGGACGAAACATGCGGCCAACACCAGCGCCGCCAGCCTGCCAGCGAATCGAGACATTCCACGCCTGCCTTTCCGATGTTTCCTCGCCTGCTCTCCCGGACCCGCCGAGCCTAACCGGCGATGACACCGGACGTCAAGTTCAGGCTTCGAGAAAGCTCGCGACGGCGCGGCTCAGGAAGGCTCGGGAAGCAGGCGCACGCGCGCCATCCAGCCGTTCAGCTCCTCGACGCGGCCGAGGCAGCCGCCGCCGTCGCGGTCCATCAGGAAGACATCCTCGCCCACGCGCGGGTGACGCGGGCCTTCCATGATGAATCGCATCGAGGTCCAGACGCATCGGTCGTCGTCGGTGTCCTCGAGGTCGGCGCGCAGCACGACCTCACGGTCGACGAAGTCGAATTCTTGTCGTTGGTCTTCCATGCCTCCCCTTCCAGCGCAAAGGATACCCGCGCCGATGCGAGCCAAGACCTGGAGTCCGGTCGAGCGCCCGCAGAAGCTACGCGGGCGCGGGCTCGCGGGCTCGCTCCGGCAGGCGTGCCCGGGGTAGGTCGCGGGCGACCTCCTCGCTCACACCGCAGATCGCCCCTCCCGGGCATGCGGCCGCGGCGACCTTGCGCCTGGGGTTGCGGATGCCAAGCGCGGACACGACACCGCCCATCACCACCACCCCGCCGGCAAGCCCCATGCCGAGGCGGAAGGCCGACACCGACGCGTGCTCGAGCGCGTCACGTACCTGCGCGCGCTGTGACCCGGCGACGTCGCGCGCCGCGCTCGTCGTGAGCGGGCGCCGCTTCGCCTGGGCGACGGCGGTCCGGACCGCCGGGCTGAGCGAGACACGCCCGAGACGGGCGTCGAGCGATGACGAGAACTGCGCCGAGACGGCCGCGCCGGTGGCCGCGATCGCGAGCAGGCCCGCGACGCGCGCGACCGCGTTGTTGACGCCGGAGGCGATACCCGCGCGGCGCTCGTCGGCATCGCCGAGCACGGTCGCGGTAAGGGGGGCGACCGTCATCGCGAGGCCAAGCCCGAAGAGCAGGACGCCCGGCAGGACCTGTGTGACGTATCGCGCGTCGCGGTCGATCGCAAAGGCCATGAGCAAAAGCCCGGCGCCGGCGAGCATCGGCCCAACCGACATGAAGAGACGCGGCCCCACGCGATCCGCGAGCGCGCCGAACCGGCTCGATCCGAAGAACATCAGAACCGTCAGCGGCATCAGCGAGACGCCCGCCTCGAGTGCGCTGTATCCGGCGGTCTCCTGGAGGAACAGCACCAGGAAGAAGAGCGCGGCGCCCAGCCCGGCGTAGATCGCAAGCGTGGCAAGGTTGCCCACGGCGAAGTTCCGTCGCGAGAAGAGCGAAAGTGGCAGCATCGGCTCGCGTGTCCGCCGCTCGTGCGCGACGAACGCGGCCAGCAGCAGGATCCCGGCGAGCAGCGGTCCGATCACGCGCGGGTCGCCCCACCCGTAGGTCGGCTGCTCGATCAGCGCGTAGACCGGACCCGCGAGACCGAGCGCGCAGAGCACCGCGCCGGGCACGTCGACATGGGCGTGGGCGCTGCGCTCGTCGAGGCTCTTCGGCAGCGCCGTCGCGATCAGGTAGAGCGTCACCGCCACCGGGACCAGGCTGATCGCGAACACCCAACGCCAGGAGGCGGCGTCGATCAGCGCACCGCCCGCGAGCGGGCCGATCACTGTCGAGATGCCGCTCCACGCAGTCCAGCTGCCGATCGCCCGGCCACGCTCGGATTCCGGAAAGACGGCGACGATCGTCGCGAGCGTGCTCGGTACGAGCAGCGCGCCCGCGACGCCCTGCAGGGCGCGCGCCCCGATCAGGAGCTCCGGAGTCGGCGAGACCGCGCACATGAACGATGTGATTCCGAACAGGCCGGCCCCGAGCGCGAAGATCCGGCGCCGCCCGAACAGGTCGCTGAGCGAGCCTCCGATCAGAATCAGCGAGCCGAGCGTGAGCAGGTACGCCTCCACGATCCACTGCTGGTCGGCGAGGCCGGTATCGAGGTCCTGCCGGATCGCCGGCAGCGCGACGTTCACGACGGTCCCGTCGATGAACACGATCGACGAGCCGATGATGCACGCTGCCAGGGTGAGCCGTTTCTGGCGTTCGCTCAACGGGCGCCCCTCATCGAGGACACGTTACTGGGCGCCTCGCATGGTTAGAATGCGCGCAATTCGAGACTCCAGGGGGGGAATCGATGAACTGGCGCCGCATCGCGTTCGGCGCGCTCCTCGCGCTCGCATTTGCTGCAACCTTCGCCACGCCGGCCAACGCCGGGGCCACGCACCGAGCCGACGGGAACGTCTCGGACTGGGTCGGCGACCCGACCATGCTGTCCGGTCAGACTCGCATCTCCAAGGGCGAGCTGATCTACGACGACTGGCTCTACGACGACTACGGCGCCGACCTCGACCAGGGGCCGAACCAGCCTGCCTTCCGCGGCAACCTCGCACCCACTCAGGGCGACTACCGCTATCCCACCGACTCCGGCCGCTACGGCTACAACGCCGCCGACATCCGCCAGCTGCGCGTCGCGGCCGACTCCTGGGGCATGCACTTCGTGGTGTTCCTCCAGACCATGCTCCAGCGCGACGCGGCCGCCGTGACGCTCGCGATCGACGCGGGCCAGCACCGCTACGACCTCGACCAGTGGCCGGACGGCGTCGGCGTGACCGCGCCGGGCGCGGACTACTTCGTCACTTCCTGGGGAACCGGCAGCACGATCACGAACGGGATCGGGCAGCGCCGGCGTTTGCCGTTCCAGGCCACCAAGCTGCTCGACAACTCGCTCGAGGTCGACATTCCCTGGCGCGACCTGCCCGGCGTGCGCGACCGCCACGTGCGCCTGTACTTCGTGAGCGGGCTCTTCGACCCCTCGACCGGCAGCTACATGCAGGTCCCGTCCGGGTCGCCGACCGCGAGCAGGCCCGGTGGCGGCTCGCCCGCCGGCGGAAACGGCGCAGCCTTCGACGTCGCCTTCGACCCGCAAGAGACCTTCACGCGCCTGGTCAGCCACTGGGGAGAGGAGGTCCAGTCCCAGGCGCTGGCACAGCACGACGTCTCCGCGCTCGGGCAGGACGTCGACCTCGCCCGGCTCGAAGACGGCGCGACCGACCCCTTTGCGCCCACGCCCGGGCGGTTCTACAACCGCATCTTCCGCTCGCCGCAGTCCTACGGCGAGGGCATCAGCCTGAAGAACCCGACCGGTCAGAACGTCGGCGGCAGCCCCGACCCGCAGTTCCGGTCGCCCTACCAGCCCTACGGTCTCTACATCCCGCGCGACTACGTTCCGGGAACGTCCGCCCCGCTGCTCATCAACGGCCACTCCCTGGACGTGAACCAGAACGAGTACGAGGCCGTGTCGCCGAACCTCTACAACCAGTTAGGCGACCAGCGCTCCAGCTTCGTGATCACCCCGCTCGCCCGCGGGATGGACACGTGGTACATCGACTCCGGCTTCGAGGACGTGCTGGAAGCCTGGAACGACGCCGGCGCGCACTTCTCGATCGACGCCGACCGCACCGCGATCGGCGGCTACTCGATGGGCGGCTACATGACCTATCGCATGGGCATGTTGATGCCCGACCGGTTCTCCGCCGCCGCCGCCTACGGGCCACCGGCCTACCAGCTCTGGATCCCGCCCGCCGACCCGCAGCCCCCCAGCAGCTATCAGTTCGCCGGGCAGACCAACAACATCATCACGAACGCGCTCGACCTGCCCTACGAGATGAACAACAGCGGCGCGGACGAGCTGGTGCCCCCGGAGGGCGCGCTGGCCCAGGCCCAAACCTTCACGGACCTCGGGCGCACGCACGACTTCTACTTCTATCCGGCGGCCGACCACCTCGCGCTGGTCCTGGGCGACGAGTGGTCGCACACGCGTGACTTCCTGGACGCGCACCCGCGCCGCGACCTCTCGCCCGTCGAGCTCGCCTACCGGCGCTACCCCGCGATGGACCTGCCGCAGCTCAGGCACCGGTTCGACGGCGCCTACTGGGCCGGCGGCATGGTGGTGCGGACTCCGACCGACTCCTGCGCTGCGGGCAACACGGCGTGCGAGCGCTCATTCGGCCAGGTCGATGCGACCACCTACGGGCTCGGCGGCAACCGCACCGTTCCGGTCGACTACCAGTCCGTCTATCCCGGTCCACCATTGCCCGCCGCGGTGACCGGCACGGTGCGCCTGCCAGGTGCGTCGATCGCGCGGCAGAATGGCTTCGAGGCGCACCTCCAGAACCTGCAGGCGATCAGCTTCGACACGAGCCACATGGGGATCGACCCCGCTCAGCCGATCACGGCGAGCCTCGAGGTGGCGAGCGGGCCGGGCCCGTTCACGCTGACGTTGCGCGGGGCATTCGGGCCGGTCACGGCGACGCTCGACGGGCAGCCCGTAACGGTGACGCCGGTGTCCGGAGGGATCGAGCTGGCGCTGAACCTCGGCACCGGGCAACACCAGCTCGTCGTCAGTCCCTAGTGGCCGGTCCCTAACGGCCTGACGCGCTCGCAGCCGACCACGGCCTCGCCCCGGTCGACCTAGACGACGTCGAAGCCGGCGCCGCAGTCGACGGAGTCGTCGTGCCCCCCGCCGATTGGGTCCCCGCTCCCCGACACCTGGGGTATCGCGGACTCGGCGGTTCATCGCGACCACGATCGTCGCCCCCAGCTTTTCGACCTCGCGCAGGCGCTCGACGTGCACCCCGGGGTCCGACGAGATGATGAACGCCTCCTTCGGGTCCTCGTCGGAGACCTGGCGGGCGCCCTCCTCGTACATGGCCGCGGGGTCGTGCCAATCGTCGCGGTAGAACTCCTTGGGCTGCGCGCCCTTCCAGACACGTGCGTCCTCGAGCGCCGCGTCGTCGTCGCGGGCCCACGAGATCCCGGCCTGCAGCAGGATCTCGCCGGGCTCCCGGCCGGCCTCGGCGCAGGCGGCACGGTAGGCGTCGATCACGCGCGGCGCCTGCTCGGGATCGGCCAGCGTCCAGAGGCCGTCGCCCTGCCGCGCCGCGACCGCCGCAGCCTTCGGCCCGAAGGCGGAGACGTAGATCGGCGGCCGGCGCTCAGGGCGCGTGTGGAGGCAGGCCTGCTTGGTTCGGAAGTGACGGCCCTGGTGGGTGACGCGCTCCCCGGCGAAGAGCCGATGGATCAACTCGAGTCCCTCTTCCATGCGATCGATCTGCTCTTCGACCGAGGGCCAGTCGGCCCCCAGCGGCGACTCGTTGAGTGATTCCCCCGAGCCGACTCCCAGGTACGGCCGGCCGGGGAACAGCCGCTCGAGCGTCGCCCACGCCTGGGCGATCAGGACCGGGTGGTAGCGCGGCCCGGGCGGCGTCACCCCGGTTCCGAGCGGCACCCGGTGCGTGGCATGTCCCGCCGCGCCGAGCCAGACCCAGGCGTGGCCGGACTCGCCGCCCTCCCACCAGGGCTGAAGATGGTCCGAGCAGCCGATCCCGTCGAAACCCGCGGCCTCGGCCTCGACTGCTTGCCGCAGGAGGTCCTCGGGCGGGAACTGCTCGTGAGCGCAGAAGTGGAAATAGCGCACGACTCCGAGTTACCCCGTTGCGAGGCGTTCAACCGGGGTGTGGCTCGCGCCACATCCTCCAGAGCGGCGGTCCGTCGTCGGGCAGCCTGAACTCCTCGGTCACGACGAATCCGTGCCGGGTGTAGAGGTCGCGGCTCCCCGGCGACCCGGCGTTGAGGTAGGCGGGCATCCGCTCGCGATCGCACTGCTCGAGCACCGGTTGCATCAGCGCGGATCCCAGTCCCCGCCCCTGCCACTCCGGCTCGACGCCGAGTGAGTCGAGATACCAATGCGGCTTGCGCGGATGCCGAGCGTCCATCACGGTGAGGCCCCGCTGGGCGCGGGCCAGGTCGCGGCCGAACACACGGATCATGCCGGGCAGCAGTCGCAGCTGCTGGAGCAGGCCGAGGCGCCAGCGGCCGGGGGGCACCCAGAGCGCCCCGCCCCTGACATCGTCGGTCGTAAAGCAGGCGTCACGGCCGAGGTGCACCGTGCGCAGCATCACGTCGAACATCTGCCGCGCCTGCTCCACGCGCCGCTGGTCGTCGCGGAGGAACCAGCGCATCGGAGGGTCGCCGTCGAATGCCCGCGCAAGCGCTTGTGCAAGCCGCGGCACGTCCGCCGGGGTCGCCTTGCGGACATGCGGCGCGAAGCGGCCGCCGGTCACGGGGCTGCGCTGCGCCCGGGGGCTACCAGCGGCTCGAGGAGTCGCGCGTGAAGCGGCGCTTGCGGGTCGGGTACTGCCGCCGGTTGACGGCGATCATGGTCCCGATCACGGCGACGACGATGCCGCCGAGCACGACCCAGTCGCTCCAATCGCTGACGACCTGCGTGACCGCCAGACCCAGCACGACCGCCAACATCACGACCAGCAGCGCTTGCATCCATAGGGGGAAGCGCAAATACTCCTCCTCGCATCGACTCCGCAAGCATCTTAACCAGTCATCGAAGGCGCGAAAAGCGCAAGGAGGAAAGATGATCCAGACGATCGCCGTCGGGACCGACGGCTCGGACACCGCAAGCAAGGCGGTCGAGTTCGCGCTCGACGTCGCCGAGAAGTTCGGCGCCAAGGTCGTGGTCGCCAGCTCGTACCGCCCGGTTGGCGAAGAGCGCCTGCGGCGCGAGCAGCGCGAAGCGCCCGGGGACATACAGTGGACGATCAACCCCACCGAGGACGTCGACTCGGCGTTGCGCGGTGTCGAAGAGCAGGCCCGCGGCCGCGGGCTCGAGGTCGCCAGCGAGGCGCGCGAAGGCGACCCCGCCGATGTGCTGTGCGAGATCGCCGAGGAGCACGGCGCGGACCTGCTCGTGGTGGGCAACAAGGGCATGCAGCGGCGCGTGCTCGGAAGCGTGCCCAACAGCGTGTCGCACAACGCGCCCTGCTCGGTGGTGATCGTGAAGACCACGTGACCGACGCGGAGATTCCGCGCGCCGGGGGTTACCCGCCCAGCGCCGTGCCCGAGAACAGGCACGGGACCGTGTTGCCGAAGGCGTTGCCCTCCTCGGACTGGAACGTGACGCTAACCTGCGCGCCCGCGGAGGTGCTGTAGGAGATCGTGCCTTCGGCCGAGTCGTCGTTCGGGTTGGTCATGACGGCGAAGGTCTCGCCCGGGTCGAGGTCGTTCTCCTGCCGGTAGAAGGACAGGTTGCCCGGGTCCTTCGCCCACGAGATGTGGAGCGTCGAGTCGGGCACGGTCGTGGTCGCGATCACGGCCAGGTCGGGTCCGGTGCCGCAGCTTGCCCGGAGAATCAGGCCGCCGAGGTTCAGCACGTCGGTCTGCGCGGTGCCGACCGCGCCCCGGAAGTCGATGCGGGCGATGTCGAAGTTGTCCGTGCGGTCGGAGTTCAGGCCGGTCGCGACGCCGGTCGCGTTGGTCGTGAACGGCCGCGCGGCGGACCCGCCTCGCGCCTCGATCTTGCCGCCCTCGCCGCCGCGGGTCTCGAACTCGAAGGCGCGCCCCGAGCTGAGGTTGTTCGACCGGATGCATGGCTCGCGCCCGGGCTTCGAGCGGCAGCCGTAGACCGCCCCGCCGCCGTTGCCGCTTCGCACGTTCGACTGCCGCGTGCCGTAGGTCTTGGACTTGGAGATGAGCTGCGTCTCGTGACCGGCGGCGCCGCTGGGGGGGTTGCGCTTGCCCTCCTGCAGCACGCTGCCGGTGGCGCCGATCGCAAACGGCGAGACCATCAGCGCGAGCACAACTGCGCTGGCAAACACCCAGCGGCCCTGGCCACCGCGTCGCCGGGAGCCGGAGCTCCGGGCACGAGCGGCGTAGCGGTCGATCGCCTCGCGCCAGCTGTGGTCGTCGAGATGCGGCTCGGTCATCGCCGGGCGGTTTCGACACCACGCACGCCCCTCCTTCCGCGAGATACTGCAGGCGTGGACGCGCAAGCAGAGTTTCAGGTCGTGTCCGCGACCTGGGCGGCGTTCAACCGCGACGACGTCGGCGATGCGCTGTCCCGCATCCGCGCGGACGCGGTCGCGATCCCGTTCGGCGCCGCGATGGAGGGCAAGCGCTACAGGGGACACGAGGGCATCCGCGACTGGTTCCAGAACGAGATTCGCGTGAACTGGGAGCAGTTCGACACGATCCCGGACGACTACCGGAAGGTCGGGGACCGGCTCGTGGTCTATGGCCGGTGGCAGGCGCGCGGGCGTGACAGCGGCGTCGCGCTCGACGTGCCGGCGACCTGGGTGGTCGAATTCTGCGAGGGCCAGATCGCTTTCTGGCAGACGTTCACCGACCGCCAGGAGGCACACGAGTTCGCGGGGTTGCGCGAGTAGCGCCCGACCGCTAGATTTCGGCACCGAACCAGGCCTGGGGAGGGCTGGTGGGAGTTATCGCTCGAACACTTCGTCAGCTGGCGGCGCCGGCCGCGACGATCGCGGCGTGCTTCGCGTGCGCGGTACCCGCGCATGCGCTCGTGCCGGCGCAGCCGATCCCCGAGGGGCCCGAGGTGGCGGGCGTGCCCGCGTTCCTCGGCGCCCCCGCAAAGCCCAAGGCCGTCCAGGCGCCGAGCGTGCCGCGCCACCCGTTCATGGCCGCCAATGGCCGCAGCAACATCCACGACGACGCCTACATGACCGACACCTACACCGGGCCGGGCCCGCTCGGGCGCGACGTCCGCCGCATCTCGACCTTCCAGGGCTCCGAATGCGCGTCGGTCACCTTCGACCAGGCGGGACGGATCGCGGCGGTATGCGTCGGGCTCGACCATCCGCGGCTCGTCCTGCTCGACCCTGGCTCGCTCGACTTGCTCGCCTCCTTCGACCTGCCGCCGAGAATCCTGAGCACGAGCGGAAGCAACCCCTTCACGGACTTCTCCGGCGGCGGCTACTTCTACCTCGACCAGGCCGACCGCGCCGTGATCTCGACCACCACGCGCCACATCTGGGTGATCGGCGAGACCGCCGGCCCGCTCGGGCCCGGCTTCCGCCTCGAGCGCGACTACGACCTGACCGGGGCGGTGCCGCTCGGGGACTCGATCGTCTCGGCGCTCCCCGACTGGACAGGACGGATCTGGTTCGTTTCCGGCGCCGGCGTCGTGGGCACGCTCGACCCGGCAAGCGGACAGGTGCGCTCGCTCGCCCTGGGCGAGAAGATCGGGAACTCGTTCGCGGTCGACGAGACGGGAGGTGTCTTCATCGTCTCCGACGGCGCGCTCTATAGATTCGATGCCGATGCATCCGGCGGGCCTTCCGTGACATGGCGTGCGCCGTACGCCAACACCGGCGTCAAGAAGCCGGGTCAGACCAAAGCCGGCTCAGGCACGACGCCGACGCTGATGGGCTCGGCGTACGTGGCGATCACCGACAACGCCGACCCGATGGACGTGGTGGTCTACAAGCGATCGCGCGTGGTCACAGGCGATCGGAGGGTCTGCACCCAGCCGGTCTTCAACCAGGGCGCGGGCGACACCGACCAGTCGCTGGTGGGGACGGGCCGCTCGCTGATCGTGGAGAACAACTACGGCTACAGCGGCCTGACCGCGACGGAGCAGGGCGCGACGACCACGCCGGGGATAGAGCGGGTCGACCTGGCCGACACCGGCTCCGGCTGCCGCACGGTCTGGCACAGCGACGAGCGTGCGCCCTCGGTGGTCCCGAAGCTGTCGCTTGCGAACGGCCTCCTCTACACCTACACCAAGCCGCCCACGGCCGACGGGACGGACGCCTGGTACTTCACCGCGATCGACTTCCGCACCGGGATGACCGTCTGGAAGCGGCTGGCCGGCACGGGACTCGGGTTCAACAACAACTACGCGCCGGTCTCGATGGGGCCTGACGGGAGCGCGTACGTGGGCGCGCTGGGCGGCCTGGTGCGCCTATGGGACGGCGGCTAGAGGGCCGAACAGGCGCCTGATCGCAAGGCCGCCGGCGGCCCAGAGCGCCGGCAGCCAGACCGGCAGCCCGAGCAGGTCCGGCTCCGTGTAGTCGAACGCGCCGAGCGCATGGATCGCCGCCTCCGCCGCGGGCCCCGCGATCGCGGCCACGAGCGCAAAGGCCCAGTCGCCGCGAACGGGTACGAACACGAGCCGCGCGGCGACGATCACCAGCACTGCCACGGCGAACACGCCGTTGTAGGGCCCGTTCGCCCCGACGCTGGTCAGGTACAGGCCGGCCAGCAGCGGCAGCTCGCGGCCACGCTCCCAGGCGGTCCAGTCGCGCTTCGGCGCGGCGCGAAAGACTCGCTCGATCTGCGGGATCGCGAGCACCGACACGACTCCGGCGAGGCCGAACTCGAGCGGCACGAACCAGCCCAGCCGCCCGAGCACGGCATCGGAGTACGTCTCCACGTCACCGTAGGCATGGATCGCGTCGAGCGCGGTGCCGAGGGAAGCGCCGAGCAGGAAGGCCAGCGCGAGGCGCAGTCGGCCGCCGTCGGCGGAATCGGGATACTGGAGGGGCGATGTCGCAGAAAGACGTTGAACGCCTGCGGAAGCTATACGAGGCGGCGAACCGGGGTGACGTCGATGCCTACTTCGATGGTGTCTCGCCGGAGATCGAATTCCACCTCTCCGGCGTCTTTCCGGACCTGGAGCCGGTGTACCGGGGACATGCAGGCGTGCGCCGGTTCTTCGAGCAGTTCACCGAGCCGTGGGAAGTGCTTTCGGTCGCGCCCGACAGGTTCGTCGACAGGGGGTCGCGGATCGTAGCCCTCGTTCACTTCCACGCCCGGGGTCGCGACGGGATCGAGGTTCAGCTCCCGCTCGCACATCTCTGGACGATGGAGGACGGGCAGGCCGTCCGCATGGACGCCCACGCGGACCAGGACGAGGCCCTGAGGGCGATGTCCACGGAGAACATCGAGAACCTTCGAGCGTTTTTGGAGACATGGGACATTCGAGCATCCCTCGAGGCATGGAACCGGGGCGACGACGACGTGTCTCTCTTCGATGCGGGGGTCACCTATGAGGACACGACGCTGCCCGACCATATCGGCGAGACGTACCGTGGTCTCGAGGGTGTGGCCCGCGCAACGGAACGCTGGATCGAGCCTTATGCAGCGCTCACGATTGCTCTGGAGCGAATCGTCGGCGCGGGCGACCGCCTTGTCTCGATCCACCGGGTAAGAGCGAAGGCGCGGCACACAGGCATCGAGTTCGAAGGGCCGGTCGCTTACCTCTGGACGTTCCGAGACGGAAAGGTCGTTCACTTCCGGTCATATCGAGATCCCGAGGAAGCCCAGGAAGCCGGCGGGCTGCGGGGGAGCTAGCTTCGCCCGCCGGGCTTTTCGATCAGCTCGATCCCGTAGCCATCGGGTTGGCGTGGCGTGGCGCCCGCCGACCGTCGCGGTGTTCACGTTCTTGCCGCGACCTTGGTGAGTGAGAGGAACGGCTACTCGACGGCGTCTGACTCGCGCGCGGTGAGTTGGACAATCGGGATCGTCCGGTTCGCCTTCGCCGCGTCTCGACGGTAGGTCGCGTAGGGCGCGAAGACCCGGTCGGCGAGCGTCCAGAGCCGGTGGCATTCATTTTCGTCGCTAACCACTGTCGCCCGCATGGGGATGCCACCGAACGTGATGTCGGGATGGGCCCGAAGATTGTGAAACCAGGCCGGGTGTTTCTCATGGCCAGCCTTCGAGGCGATGATCGTGACTCGGTCCTCGTCGTGGAAGTAGATAACCGCGTTGCGTCGCACCGCGCCGCTCTTCGCGCCCCGGGTTTCGAGCAGGGCGGTGGGGAGGACGAGGCCCATTCCGACGCGGCCGCGGGTTGCCCGCAACAGATATGGATCCACCTTCCAAGCGACGTTGGCCGAGATGAACCTTCCCAGGCGGGTGCTGGAAAACGCGGCATATGCGCGGCTGAAGCGGCTGCGCGGGCGGTTGGGGTCGACGTACTTGAGTCGAGTAATAGGATCGCGCCCTGTGGATGGGCCGGGACTTACGGCTTCTCTATTAATTCGATGCGATATCCATCCGGATCACGCACGAAGCACAGGCGCGAGCCGCCCTCGCGAACGCTGTAGGGAGGCTTCTCGGGCTCGATTCCCTGCTCGGCGAGCTGTCCCAGCGTCGCGTCCAGGTCGTCAGCCGTGATCGCGATGTGGCCGTACCCGGTGCCGATGTCGTAGGAGTCGACGCCGAAGTTGTGGGTCAGCTCAAGCCGCGGTTTCTCGCCGTCGCCCGGGAGGTTCATGAAGACGTTGACGGCCTCGTCCCGAATCGGGATGCGGCCCATCTCCTCGAAGCCCAGCGTGTTGTAGAACGCGACCGAGCGGTCGATGTCGGTGATGCGGTAACAGGTGTGGATCAGCTCGGACATGTGCGCGATCGTAGATCATTGACACGGTGAGGCGCGTGGGCCACAAGGGAGCGGACCTGATCGAGCCGGGCAACACGATCGCGAGCTTCGACGCCGCGATCACGCACGGCGTCGACATGATCGAGCTGGACGTGCTGCCCGCGCACGTGCCGGGCGAGCCGGTCGGGTCCGCGCACGGGCCGCTGATCCTCGCCCACGACTACGAGGACGCCGGCGAGCGGGTGCCGCTCACGATCGACGAGGGCTTCGACCATCTCGCCTCGGCGCCGTTCGAGGCGATCGACTTCATCATCGACCTGAAGCTGCCCGGCTACGAAACGCGCGTCGTGGAGGCGCTCGAGCGGGCGGGCATCAAGGAGCGCTCGATGGTCTCCACCACCTACCGCCAGAGCCTCGCCCGGCTCCGCGCGGCCGACCCGTCGCTGCGCCTGGCGTGGTCGGTCCCACGCGCCCGGCGCGACTACACGAGCTCCCTGCTGTGGGCGGGCCCGGCGCTTGCGGCCCTGGGGGTGATGCGGCGGACGCTGCCGCGCCGGGCGGCGGCCGCGATCCGCGCCGGGCTGTGCGACGCCGTGATGGCGCACTGGCGGCTCGTGACACGGTCGCTCCTGGCCTCGATCGAGGGGGCCGGCGGCGAGCTCTACGTCTGGACCGTCGACCAGGCGCCGCGCATCCGCGAGCTCGAGCAGCTCGGCGTCACGGGTGTGATCACGAACGACCCCCGGCTGTTCGCGACGCGCGCCTGATCCGGTCAGGCGGCCCGCAGGGCCGGCCGCAGGCGCGCGCGCTCGCCGGCCGGCGAACTGGACTGGGTGAGGTCGGCCTCGGCCCGCGCGGCCAGGTCCCCGGGCCCAAAGTCGGTTGGCTGTCGCTCGGCGGTCCCGACCCCCACGTGCACGCGCAGCTGCTCGAGCCGGAGCTCGAGTGCCCGCGCCAGCGTCTTCGCCGAGGAGGCCGTCGCCTCCGGCGAGATCACGGCGAACCGCGACGAGCCGAGGCGCACGATCGTGTCGCCCTCGCGGATCCGGCCACGGATCGCCGACGCGACCTCCCTGGCGGTCTGGTCGCGCAGCGGAAGCAGGCCGGGATGCTCGGCGGCCCCGACGTCCAGCAGGATCAACGCGAGCGGGCGCTTGTAGCGCTTCGCGCGCTCGAGCTCGCGGTCCAGCAGGCCCTCGAAGGCGGCCGCGTTGGCAATTCCGGTGACCGGATCGACAAAGGCGTTCTGAGCGAGCCGCCGCCGCGCGCGGACCCACGCCGTCCAGGTCGCAAAGGCGATCAGGCCGAGCAATCCGACGCCAACCCAGACCGTCATCGGGACGCCGTCGATGAACTCGATGAAGGGCGCCAGGCGACTGTTCTCCCGACCGCCCGGACTGACTGTGCCGAAGCGCGCGTTGTGACGGTTCGCTGGCCCGCTCGTGCTGCCCGTCCTCGAGCCGGCGTGCCGTCCGTCGAGGCGCACGGCGCGGCCGCCTGTCGAGGGCGCGCCGAACACGACCGCGCCGGCCCCGGCGGTCGCTTTCCCCGATCGTCCCCGCTGGTCGCCAGGCGTGCTCACGGGCATGGTGTCGACGGGGCCTGCCCCGGGCTTCGAGCCCCGCGACCGCGTGCCGACGGTCAGCCCTCCGGGGCCGGCGCCGACCTTCAGCGCCGTGTCGCCCGCGCCCAGGTCGACCGTCGCGCCGCCGCTGCCGCCGGGCGTGACGGTGACGGTCGGCACGTCGAGCAGCGCGGCACTCGCCGGCAGGTCCGGCAGCGGCCCCGCGGCACCGGCGACAGGCGATGCGACAAGCAGCGCGGCAAGCGAGATGACAGCGAGCGGGAGGCGGGACCGGGCAGTCATCTGTAGCAGTTATCACAATCTCCGGCACTCCCGAAACACGCGATCCTCTCCGCTGGACGCATGTCCGAGTGCCGCCCGCGGACGATTCTTAGGCCTTCTTTCAGGAAACCCCGTCACACTTGGGACATGGAGATCCTGGTTGTCGACGACGAGCCGGCGGTTCGCGACTCGCTCGACCGCGCCCTGAGGCTCGAGGGCTACAAAGTGGAGCTTGCCGCAGACGGCCAGGCGGCGCTCGAGGCGCTCGCGGAGGACAGCCCGGACGCCCTCGTGCTCGACGTCATGATGCCGCGCGTCGACGGCCTCGAGGTCTGCCGGCGGATGCGCGCCGCGGGTGACCGTACGCCCGTGCTCGTGCTGACCGCACGCGACGGGGTCTCGGACCGCGTGAAGGGCCTCGACGCCGGCGCGGACGACTACCTCGTGAAGCCCTTCGCGCTCGACGAGTTGCTGGCACGGCTGCGCGCGCTGCTTCGGCGCTCCGGGGCGGGCGCGCCCGGACAGGTCTTTCGCTTCTCCGATCTCTTCCTCGACCCGGTCGCTCACCAGGTGAAGCGCGGCGGCCGCGAGATCGAGCTGACGCGCACCGAGTTCTCGCTGCTCGAGCTGTTCATGCTTCATCCGCGACAGGTCCTGACACGCTCCGTGATCTTCGAGCGAGTGTGGGGCTATGACTTCGGGCCCGACTCGAACTCGCTCGAGGTCTACGTCAGCTACCTTCGGCGGAAGCTCGAGGCGGGCGGAGAGCCACGCCTGCTGCACACGGTACGCGGCGTCGGGTACGTCCTGCGCGAGCGCGAATGAGCTCACTTCGCAGGCGCATCCACCTGATGTCGTTCCGCGACCGGCTCGTGCTGCTGGCTGCCACGGCCGTGGCAGTCGCGGTGATCGTCTCGTCGGGGATCGTCTATCTCGTCGTGCGCAACCAGCTTCGGGGCCAGGTCGACGACCAGCTCCGGAACCTCGTCTCCGAGGTCCGGCCTCCGAGCGAGGTGTCCGACCCGCTCACGGGCCGCAGCGTGCTGGTGTTGCCGCCAACTCCGCTCGGAGGGGCCGAGGGCTATGCGCAGATCGTGCGCCTCGACGGCACGGTGATCCAGCCACGCGAAGCGCATGTCAGCCTGCCCACGGACCAGCAGACGCTTGAGGTCGCGTCGGGAGACCGCCCGGCGTTCTTCCGCGACGCGACGATCGGGGGCGTCCACGCACGGGTCTACACCTCCCAGCTCCAGGGTGGCGAGGCGGTCCAGGGCGTGACGACGCTCGAGCAGGTCGACCGCACGCTCGGCCGCCTCACGCTGGCACTCCTGCTCGTGAGCTTCGGCGGCATCGCAATCGCGGTCTGGCTCGGATGGCTTGTCGCGCGGGCTGCGCTTCGACCGGTTCGGACGCTGACTGCGGCAGCCGAGCACGTCGCGCGCACACGCGACCTCAGCCGCCGCATCGACACCGACGGAACGGACGAGCTGAGCCGCCTCGGGACGAGCTTCAACACGATGCTCGAGGCCCTCGACGAGTCGCAGCGCGCGCAGCGCCAGCTGGTCGCGGATGCGTCCCACGAGCTGCGCACGCCGCTCACCAGCCTGCGCACGAACGTGGAGGTGCTCGGCGAGGCACACGCGCTCTCTCCCGACGACCGCACGCGGCTGCTCCACGACGTGGTCGCACAGCTCGACGAGCTGACGGTGCTGGTCACGGACCTGGTCGACCTCGCGCGCGGCGACGAGCCGGCCGAGGTCACCCAGGACGTTCGACTCGACCTGCTGGTCCGGGACGCCGTCGAAAGGGCGCGCCGTCGCGGGCCCGACAAGCGCTTCGAGACCGAGCTGCACCCAACCCTCGTGGTCGGGGTCTACGCCCGGCTCGACCGCGCCGTCACGAACCTGCTCGACAACGCGGCGAAGTGGAGCGAGACCGACGGGGAGATCGAGGTCACGGTGCGCGACGGCGAGGTGACCGTGCGCGACCACGGCCCGGGGATCGACGACTCCGACCTGCCGTTCGTGTTCGACCGCTTCTACCGCGCGCCGACCGCCCGCAGCCTGCCGGGCTCGGGCCTCGGCCTCGCGATCGTCCGCATGGTGGCGGCGTCCCACGGCGGCGACGTCGTCGCGGAGAGCGCCGAGGGCGAGGGTGCGCTGCTCAGGCTGCGGATCCCGGCGGTGCCGATCGGAAGCGCCGAGCCGGACGACCGCCCGGCGCCACGCGCCCGCCAGCCCGCTTAGACGAAGTCCCGATGCTCCTGGGCCTGATCGCCGACACCCACATGACCGGCACGGGCCGGCGCGCGCTCCCACCCGCGTGCGTCGAGCGGCTCGCGACGTGCGACCTGATCGTGCATGCGGGAGACGTCATGACCGAGGCCGCGCTTGCCGAGGTCGAGGCGATCGGGCCTCCGGTCGCGGCGGTGCTCGGGAACGTCGACGCCCCGGAGCTGCGCCGCCGGCTACCGGCGGAGCGAGTGATCGACGCCGGCGGCCCCAAGCTCGCCGTCGTCCACGACGCGGGGCCGCGCACCCGGCGGCTCGAGCGGATGCGGCTGCGCTTTCCGGAGGCCCGCGCGGTCGTGTTCGGGCACTCGCACCTGCCGCTGCACGAGCAGCGGGGGGGCTTTCAGATCTTCAACCCGGGGAGTCCGACCGAGCGGCGGCGGGCGCCGCACCACTCGATGGGCCTAGCGCGCGTCGAGCACGGAGCGCTCGTCTTCGAGCTCGTGACCCTCTAGGGCCGGCTCGACGCTCACCGGAATGCCGTTCAGCACCGCGTTGCCGGAGATCGGCTCGACGACGTCCTCGTCGGTGAGCAGGTTGCTGTTCACGCCCGGCTTGGTCGCGGCGACGGTCAGGCGGGTGCCCGGAGCGTCGTGGCCCCAGCCGTGCGGGATGCTCACGACGCCGGGCATGATCGCGTCCGTCACCACGACGGGCACGTCGACCTCGCCCACGCGGGAACGCACATGCGCGCGCTCGCCGTCGACGAGGCCGAGCCGCTGCGCGGTGTCGGGATGCACGTGCATGGTGCAGCGTTCCTTGCCCTTCACGAGCACGTTGAGGTTGTGCATCCACGAGTTGTTGGAGCGAAGCTCGCGCCGGCCGATCAGCACGATCGACCCGTTCGCGGGCGCGAGGTTGGCGCGCAGCCGCTCGACGTCCCCGCTGATCTCCGGCGGTGCGACCTCGATCCGACCGGAGGCGGTGCGCAGGACATCGGGGATGCGTGGCTCGAGCGGTCCGAGGTCGATGCCGTGCGGGCTCTGTTCGAGCTTCCGGAGCGACAGCCCGCCGTTTTGCTCGAGGCCGTCGCCATACGGGCCGGCGCGGAGCAGCAGGTCGAGCAGGCGCTCGGGGCCGCGGCGCGGCTCGAGCGCGGCGAGCACCTCTTCCGGAGCGCGGCCGGCCAGCGGGCCCTGGCCGTCCTTCGCCGCCTCGGCGACCGCCGCCGCCGCGACGAAGGCGTCGAGCGCCTCGAGGTCGGCTGCCGGCCCCTGGCCGCCGAAGATGCCGGCGAGTCGCAGCAGGATCTGCCAGTCGCTCGGGCGGCCGGTGGCCGCCGCGAAGATCGGCGCCGAATAGTTGGCGACGTTGCGTACGGCGAGCTGGTAGAGCCCGAGGTCGTAATGGGAGCGCTCGAGGGGCGAGCTTCCCGGGAGGATCACATCGGCGTGGCGGGTGGTCTCGTTGAGGTAGATGTCGATCGAGACCATGAAGTCGAGCTGCCCGAGTGCCCGCTCGAGACGCCCGCTGTTGGGCGTCGAGCGCGCCGGGTTACCCGCGTACGTGAGGAGCCCTCGCACCTGCCCGTCGCCCGGGGTCTCGATCTCCTCCGCAAGCGCGGCCACGGGAAGCTCGCCGAACGCCTCCGGCAGCCCGCGCACGCGGCTCTGCCAGCGGCCAAGCCGGAAGCCGCGCCCGCTGCCGGGCTTGCCGGCCGTGTTCCGGGCACCGGCGGCCGCGCGCGTGAACATCGCGCCGCCGGGCCGGTCGAGGTTGCCGGTGATGATGTTGAGGACGTCCACGAGCCAGCTTGCGAGCGTGCCGAATTCCTGCGTGCACGTGCCGATCCGGGCGTAGCAAGCGGCCGGGCTCGTGCCCGCGAGCTCCCGCGCGATCCGCCGGATGTCATCTGCGGGAATCCCGCAGGCGTCGCTCACGCGCTCGGGCGTGAAGCCCTCCGCGAGCTTGCCGATCTCCTCGAGGCCGTTGGCGTGTTCGGCCAGCCGGCCGGGCGCGTCGAGGCCCTCGGCGAGGATCACGTGCACGAGCGCGATCAGGAAGTGCGCGTCGGTGCCCGGGCGGATGAAGTGGTGCTCGTCGGCCTCCTCGGCCGTGCGGGTGCGGCGCGGGTCGATCACGACCAGGCGTCCGCCCCGCGCGCGCAGCGCGCGCAGGCGGCCCCGCATGTCCGGCGCGGTCATGAGGCTGCCATTCGACACGAGCGGGTTGGCGCCGAGCATCAGGAGGTACGAGCAGCGGTCGACGTCGGGCACCGGCACGCTCAGCGCGGTGCCGAACATGAGGCCGGCGGAGACCTGCTTCGGCATCTGGTCGACGGTGCTGGCCGTGTAGACGTTCTTGCTGCCGAGCGTGCGGAACGCCGCGCGGCCGTAGAGCAGCGCCGCGTAGTCGTGCGCCGTCGGGTTGCCGAGGTAGACCGCCACGGCATCGCGCCCGTGCTGGTCGAGGATCGGCGCAAACCCGCGATCGACCGCCGCGAACGCCTCGTCCCAGCCGACCTCCTCGAAGCTCCCGTCGGGCCGGCTCAGGAGCGGCGCACGAAGCCGGTCGGGATCGTCGTGCAGCTCCTTCAGCGAATAGGCCTTCGGACAGAGAAAGCCCTTGGAGAACGCGTCCTGCTCGTCTCCCCTGATCGAGGTGACGTGCTCGCCCTCGGTCTCGATCTCGAGGCCGCAGGTCGCCTCGCACAGAGGGCACGTGCGGTAGTGGGTCGAGGCGGTCAAGGCGCCCATCTTCTCAGGGTTGGGTAACGAAGTCGAGTGGTGGCGCTCGGCGAAGGAGCGCCCGCAGATCAACCGCCGGTGCCTCCGGTTCGTCGCTCAACTGTCGCCAGGTGACGCGGACCGTGCGCCACCCGTGGACGTGCAGGGACCGGGCGCGGTCGCGGTCGCGCTCGAACGCGGCGGTGGTGCCGTGCGTCGCATGCCCGTCGAGCTCGACCACCAGGCGCCGGTCTCGCCAGACGCAGTCGCACTCGACCCAGGCGCCGTCGACGAGCAGATGGGCGTTTGCTTCGGGGAGCGGCAGCCCGGCCCGCCTCAGGAACGCCAGGAACCGCGCCTCGAGCTCGCTGCGGGTGCGCCTCGTGCCTTCGCCGAGGATCGCGCGGAGAGTCCGGACTCCGCGGCGGCCGGGGTAGCGCGCCAGCAGGGCGGGCAGGGAAAGGGAATCGGCGAGGCGCTGGATCTCCGCTTCGTTGATCGCGCGTTCGAGCTGATGAGCCGGCAGCACGGCGGCCAGGTCGAACAGCGTGCGCGGCACGGTCGTGACAGGGATGCGGCGGATCTCGGTGACCTCGTCGTCGGCGACCGCCATGCGGTGCAGGGTGATGGATGGGCGGCGGCGGGCAGCCGGCACGGTCAGCTCGAGTTGCTTGGACGGCCGCAGGAGCCACAGCGCCGCAGCCGCGCGATGGCTCAGCACCGCATCCGGACCGCACGCGAGCACCGCCGCCATCCATCGCCCATCGGAGGTCAGGTGAGGATGCCCGACCGCGTAGACGCCGTGATGGACGAGCCGCAGCCGCCCCTGGGCGATCCTGCGCTCGATCGCGCACCGGCTGACCCCGCCGTCGAGCAGCTGCCGGCGCGCAACCGCGCCATGCTGGCGATCGGCCAGCGCCGCAATCGCGAGATCTGAATTCGACATCTATACCGAGGGTGGATTCATCACTCGGCGAGTTTGGCCGGGCGCGGTGCGCGGGAGGTGCGCCGAAGGTCAGGGGTTCGTGACGGTTACAGACCAACTTGCGCGATACGTCTCGCCCGCCGCCACGACCGGCAGGTCCCGGCCGCTGCGCAACGCGTTCGTGGGAGCCGTCATCGGCTCGAAGCAGATGAACTGCGCGCCGGGCGGCGAGTAGGCCTGGGCGAACGGGAAGCACTCGTCGAAGCGCACTTCGATCCGCCGGTCGCCTCCCGCCACGGCGAACGGACGCCCGTGGTCGACGGACGCAAAGCCGTCGTCGAAGCTGCGCCCGTCGAGCGGGCCGTCGAGCCCGCGCACCGGCTCGCGCTCGCCGGTCGGGATCATCCGGTCGTCGAGCACGAGCGACTCGCGCACCGGCACCTCGATCTGCCACTCCTCCCGCGGGACGCCGGGCAGCGTGAAGTACGGGTGGTAGCCGAAGGAGATGGGTACTGCGGAGCCCTGGTTGGCGTTCACGGTCGTGGTCAGGACGAGCCGCGCTCCCTCGAGCCGCGCCTCAAATCGCAGTTCGTGCGGGAAGGGGAATGCAGCGAGCAGGCGCGGTTGCACTCCGAAGTCGAGGCTCACCTCCAGCCTTTGATCGTCATGGCCGAGCACCTCCCACTCGGTCCAGGCCCGCAGCAGCCCGTGGATCGGAAGACCGTTCTGGTCCAGCTCCAGGAGCGGCGACTCGCGGTCCAGCTCCACGCGCTTGCTCAGCGCCTCGTACTCGAACCCCGCCAGCCTGTTCGCCCAGGGGTAGAGCAGCGGGATGCCGTCGACGGCCAGGAGCTCCTCGCGACGATCGCGCAGCGAGCGTCCCGCCATGCCTGCGCGCGGCTCGAAAGTCGCCTCCAGCTCGGATGACCTCAACCTCACGGGTCTGTTGTAACGAAAATCCCCGCCGCGTAACTGACCCCCGACAGCCGGCCGGCGAGACGGAGGTATGGGTTAATGCCCAGTTCGAGGATGACGACCGACACCGCGCAAGCCGCGTCCCCTTCGCAATCCATCCCGATCGCCGACTACGGGCTGCTCTCGGACTGCAACTCGGCCGCGCTCGTCAGCCGCGAGGGATCCGTCGACTGGCTCTGCCTGCCCCGCTACGACAGCCCGGCGCTGTTCGCGCGCCTGCTGGGCGCAGACGCGGGCCACTTCTCGATCCGCCCCGCCGGCGCGTTCGAGACCCGGCGGCGCTACCTCCCCGGCTCGCTCGTCCTGGAAACGACCTTCACCACCGACACCGGCGTCGCGAAGCTGACCGACGCGATGGCGTTCGCCCTGGGCCAGCGCCATCACGAGCTGGGCCTGAGCGTTCCGCACGAGCTTCTCCGTATCGTCGAGGGCGTATCGGGCACGGTGGCGCTCGAGCTGGAGCTCGCCCCCCGCCCCGAGTATGGGCTTGTCCGCCCGCTCTTCCGCCGCACGCCCGACGGCGGTCGCACGTTCGGCGGCCCCTGCCGGATCGCGGTCGCGGCCGGCGTGCCGGTCGAGATCTCCGCCTCCACGATGCGCGCTTCGTTCACGGTCGTGGAGGGCCAGCAGGCCGGCTTCGCGCTGCGCTGGTCCGCGGTCGAGGACGACACGCCGGAGCCGACTCCGCCGAGCGCCGTCGCCGCCCGGGTCGAGGACACGGTCGAGGGCTGGCGCTCCTGGGAGAGCGAGCACGACATCTACGACAGCCCGCACAGGGAGCTCGTGCGCTTCAGCTCGCGCGTCCTCAAGGGCCTCACCTACCGCCCCACCGGCGCGATCGTCGCGGCCGCCACCACCTCGCTTCCCGAGGACACCGGCGGCGAGCGCAACTGGGACTACCGCTTCTCGTGGATCCGCGACGCCAGCCTCACGCTGCAGGCCCTATACATCGGCGCCTGCTCCGACGAGGCCGAGAACTTCGTCTCGTTCATGACCAGCTCCGCGGGCGGCCGCGTCCAGGGCGGCTCGCTCCAGATCATGTACGGGATCGGCGGCGAGCACGACCTCACCGAGCGCGAGCTCGACCACCTCCCCGGGTGGCGCGACTCGCGGCCCGTGCGGGTCGGCAACGGCGCCTGGGGCCAGACCCAGCTCGACGTCTACGGAGAGCTGCTCGAGGCCCTGTGGCTCTACCACGAGCGGCTCGGCGAGCTGCATCCCGAGATCCAGGAGTTCATCGCCGAGCTCGCGCACGCAGCCGCCGAGGGCTGGAAGGGCCGCGACGCGGGGATGTGGGAGATGCGCGGCGAGCCGCAGCACCACCTCTCCTCGAAGGTGCTGTGCTGGACCGCGCTCGACCGCGCGGTGAAGCTCGCCCCGCTGCTCGGGGAGCACGGTGCGAAGGCCGCCGAGTGGGCCGCCGAGCGCGACCGCGTCCGCGCCGCCGTGCTCGAGCGAGGGTGGAGCGAGAAGCGGCAGGCCTACGCGCAGGCGTTCGACTCCGACGAGCTCGACGCGGCCGCGCTGCTGATGCCGCTGCTGGGCTTCCTCCCGGCCACCGACGAGCGCATGCACTCGACGATCGACGCGATCGCCCGGGACCTCACCGAGGACGACCTCGTGCTGCGCTACCGCAACCAGGAGGGGCTCAACGCGGACGGCCTAGAGGGCGAGGAGGGGAGCTTCGTGATCTGCTCGTTCTGGCTCGTGTCGGCGCTCGCGCGGGCCGGCGAGATCGACCGCGCCGAGGCACTCTTCGACAAGCTCGCCTCGTACGCGAACGACCTCGGTCTGCTCGCCGAGGAAGTCGACACGGCAAACGACGAGCTGCTCGGGAACTTCCCCCAGGCCTTCAGCCACATCGGCCTGATCACGGCTGCCTGGGAGATCGACAAGGTCCGCACGGACGTCGCCGGCGACGTCCCGGAGTAACGCCGCGGCGGCCGGGTCGTCTTCTAGGCCCCGCGCGCGAGCAGCGCCGCCCCGACCGCGCCGCCGAGGTCGCCGAGCGCCACCAGCAGGATCTCGGGGGGCCTCGAGTCGACGAACACGTGCAACATCATCGCCTCGCGGATCCGCTCCACGTATGGCTCGCCGAGCCGCGTGCCGAGCCCACCTCCGATCACGACCGCCTCGACGTCGAGCAGGTTGACAGCGGAGGCGATCCCGGCGCCGAGCGCCTCGACCGCCTGTCCGATCAGGCGTGCGGCGAAATGGTCGTCCTGCTTGAGCGCACGGTCCCAGACACCGCTGGTCAAACGGGTGCGGCCGCGCTTCTTCATGATCTCGAACAGGTCCGTGTGGTCCCCATCCTCGACGAGCGCACGTGCCTTGTGCTCCATCGAACCCCGTCCGGCGTAGGCCTCGAGGCAGCCGCGGCGGCCACACCCGCACCGCCGGCCGCCGATCTTGACGACCGTGTGGCCGATCTCGCCGGCGGCCCCGCGGCCGACCCACGGTTTGCCGTCGAGCACCAAGCCCCCGCCGACGCCGGTTCCCCAGAAGACGCCGAGGATCGACCGATACGGCTTCCCGGCGCCGAGCTCGAATTCGGCCCACGTTGCGACGCTGACGTCGTTGCCGATCACGACCCGCGTCCCGAGCGCCTCGCGAAGCCGCTCGGCGAGCGGGAACGCCGCATCCCAGCCGGGCAGGTTCGAGGCCTGTGCGACCGTGCCGGCCTGCTGGTCGACGGAGCCCGGCGAACCGACCCCGAGGGCGGCAAGCGCGGACGGCTCGGTGCCTGCCGCGGCGGCGGCCTCGCGCACGGCCCGCGCAACCGCCTGGGTGACCGCCTCCGGTCCGCCTTCGGTCGGAGTCTCCTCGCGAGCCTCGCCCGCGACCGCGCCATCCGCGCCGATCACGACGGCCTGGATCTTGGTGCCGCCGAGGTCGGCCCCGGCGTACAGCTCGCTCACAACGGCAGCGGCGCCTCTAGCGAGGAGAGCGCGTAGTCCGCGCCGGCCCGCTCCAGCTCCTGCTTCGAGTAGTGGCCGGTCGCCACCCCGACGGCGACGGCGTCCGCGCCGTGCGCGGCCTGGATGTCGGACGGCGTATCGCCGATCACCAGCACCTCCTCGGGCGTGAGCGCGTGCCCGAGCACGATCGCCGCGCGCTCGATCGCCTTGCGCGTCAGCTCGGTGCGATCCGCCGAGTCCGAGCCGTAGCCGCCGAAATGGAAGTACCGGTTGAGATGCGCCCGCTCGAGCTTGATGTGCGCGGCGGTCTCGACGCCGCCCGTCGTGAGGCCGAGCAGGTAGCCCTCTTCGCACAGCTCGGGCAGCAGCTGCTTCACGCCCGGCAGGACGCGGTAGCCCTTCGACTCGTTGATCGTGCGGGGCAGCAGCGCGTTGCGGCGTGAGAGCAGGCGTGCGAGTTCGCGCGTGGTCGGCTTACGGCCGAGCACCCGCTCGAACGTGCGGCGCCCGACCTCGGGATCGGTCATGCCGGCGTCGGTGTACTTGCCGATGTCGGCCTCGACCCCGTAGAGCTCCTCGAATGCAAGGCGCCAGGACTCGCCGCCCGCGCCGCCCGTGACGATCAGCGTTCCGTCGATGTCGAACAGGATCGCAAGCCGCCCGGGCATCTGCTCAGTCGTGCGCGGAGATGTGCCAGTGGGTCGGCGCGACGAGCGCGTCCGCCTCCGGCGGCCCCCAGGACCCGGGGGGGTATGGGATCACCGGGGGCGGACTCTCGAGCAGCGGCTCCGAGACCTCCCAGAGCCGCTCGATCCCCTCGGCGCTCGTGAACAGCATCCGGTCGCCGATCATCGCATCGTGCAGGAGCCGCTCGTAGGCCTCGAGCTGCGTCGCGGTCGAGAACGACTCCTGGTAGTCGAATCTCATGCGGGCCAGGCCGAGCCGCATCGTTACGCCAGGCTCCTTTGCGAGGAAGCTGGTCGTGATCGCGCCGGGCTCCCCGAGGTCGAACATGATCAGGTTCGGATCCTCGACCTGTGGCGCGAGGTCGAAGATGCGGCGCGGCGGCTCGCGAAATCCGACCGTGATCGCGTGGCCGGCGCGGTGCAGGCGCTTGCCGGTGCGGAGATAGAAGGGAACGCCCGCCCATCGCCAGCTGTCCACGAAGGCCTTGACCGCGACGAACGTCTCCGTGTCCGACCCGGGAGCGACGCCGGGGGTCTCGCGGTAGCCCTCGTACTGGCCGCGCACGACGTCGGCCGGATCGACGGGCTCGATCGTCTCGAAAACCTTGAGCTTCTCGGCCACGAGCGCCTCCGACGTGATCGCGGTCGGCGGCTCCATCGCGACGAAGCCGAGCACCTGGAACAGGTGCGTCACGACCATGTCGCGATACGCCCCTGTCTGCTCGTAGAACCCTGCGCGCGTGCCCACCGACAGCGTCTCGGGCACGTCGATCTGCACGTGGTCGACGTGGTCGCGATTCCAGACCGGCTCGAACATCCCGTTGGCAAACCGGATCGCGAGGATGTTCTGGACCGCCTCCTTGCCGATGAAGTGGTCGATCCGGAACACCTGAGACTCGTCGAACACGCTGTGGACGATCGCGTTGAGCCGGCGGGCGGACTCCAGGTCGACGCCGAACGGCTTCTCCATGATCACCCGTGCCCGCTCGTGGAGGCCCGCTCTGCCGAGCTCCTCGATCACGCCGGGCGCCGCGTTGGGCGGCACCGAGAGGTAGTGGAGCAGCCGCGGCTCGCCGTCGAGCTCCTCGACCGCCTCGCCGACCGTATGTGCGAGCGCGTCGAGCCCTTCGGCGGTTCCGACGTAGGTGAGCCGCGCTGCGAACGGCTCCCAGCAATCGTCGGTCGCCGGCCGCCGGCCGAACTCCTTCACCGCCGCTCGCGCGAGGTCCCGGAACTCCTCGCTGCTGATCGCGTTGCGCGAGCACCCCACGATCCGAAAGTCGCGCGGCATCAGGCCGGCCTCGCTGAGATGGAAGAGCCCCGGCAGCAGCTTGCGCCGGGCGAGGTCGCCGCTCGCGCCGAAGAGCACGATCACGTGGTTCTCGGGTGTGCGGACGGAGGTGTCGACCGCGGGGCGCGCCTGTGCCGCGACGGCCGTCACCGCTCGGCGTGCCCGCCGAACTCACTGCGCATCGCCGACAGCAGGCGGTCGGCGAAGTCCGCATCTCCCCGCGACGTGAAACGCTGGTAGAGCGCGTGCGTGATCACGCTCGCCGGGACGCCGACCTCGACAGCCGCCTGCACCGTCCACCGGCCCTCGCCCGAGTCCGACACGCGGCCCTCGAAGTTCTCCAGACCCGGCGACTGGCGAAGCGCCGCCGCGGTCAGGTCGAGCAGCCAGGAGGCGATCACGCTGCCGCGGCGCCAGACCTCGGCGACGGCTGCCGTGTCGATCTCATAGCGGTAGTACTCGGGGTCGCGCAACGGCGTCGTCTCGGCGTCGGTCTCGCGCGGCCGGTTGCCCGCGTTCGCCTGGTGCAGCAGGTTGAAGCCCTCCGCGTAGGCCGCCATCAGCCCGTACTCGATGCCGTTGTGGACCATCTTCACGAAGTGCCCCGCGCCGGGTGGGCCGCAGTGCAGGTAGCCCTGCTCGGCGGTCGAGGGCGCTCCCGCCGCGCCCGCGGTGCGGAGTGCCGCGTCGGCTCCAGGCGCGAGCGTGCGGAAGATCGGGTCGAGGCGCTCGACCGGCTCGTGTTCGCCTCCGATCATGAGGCAGAAGCCCCGCTCGAGCCCGAACACGCCGCCGCTCGTGCCGACGTCGACGTAGTGGATTTGTGAGCCGCTGAGCTGCTTCGCGCGCTCGACATCGTCCCGGTAGTAGGTGTTGCCTCCGTCGATGATCGTGTCGCCGGGCTCCAGCAGGCCGGCGAGCTGCTCGACCGTCGCGCCTGTGAGCGCCGCCGGCACCATCACCCATACCGCGCGCGGAACGTCGAGGCGCGACACGAGCTCGGCGAGCGCGTTGGCGCCGACCGCGCCCTCGGACTCCAGCTGCTTGACCGTGTCCGGGTTGACGTCGAATACGACGCACTCGTGGCCCTCGTGCATCAAGCGCCGGACCAGGTTCGCTCCCATCCGCCCGAGGCCGACCATGCCCAGCTGCATCAGGCCACCTTCTCGGCGAGACGCTGAAGCGTCTCGAGGCCCGTGCCGGCGTCACGCAGATGCAGCCGCAGCGCGCGGCGGCCGCGCTCGACCAGCACCTCGAAGTCGCCCCGTGCCTGTGCCGCTTTCACGATGCCAAAGCTATTACGCCGTCCCGGGACGCCCAGGTCGAGCGGGTCGTCGCAGGTGAGCTGCACGAACACACCGCTGTTCGGTCCGCCCTTGTAGGCCTGGCCCGTCGAATGCAGGAATCGCGGCCCGAACCCCGCGCAGGTCGCGACCCGGCGGCGGTCGCGGACCACCCGGCGGATCTCGGTGAGCGCGCGCTCGTGCACGGCGGTCATCGGCAGGAACGCGAGCAGCGCGAGATAGTCGCGCTCGCCGAGCCGGTCCAGATGGGCACGCAGGTAGCCCTCCAGGGACTCCTCGGCGGGGCCATCGGGCTTCGGCCCGTGGAGTGCGATGCCGTCGTGCTCGAAGAACGGCTCCTCCGCCGGCAGCGAGCCGGTTTCCTCGTACCGGCTCGTGAGCTTCCTGGTCTCCGCCTTCGCCGCCTCGACGTCGGGCTGGTCGAACGGATTGATGCCGATCACGGCACCGGCCACCGCGGTCGCGAACTCCCATTGGAAGAACTGGCCGCCAAGATCCTCGCGCTCGAGCAATGCGATCCGGACGACCGGCCGGCCCGCAGCCTCGAGCGCGTCGACCGCGCGATCCTGGTCGGCGTCCGCCTCCGCCGCGAGGCGCAGATATGCAAAGAGCCGGTCCGAGCCGTAGGTCTCCGGCGCGCCGAGCGGCTCCCGGTCGACGGGGATCACGCCGCGTCCCTGCTTGCCGGTCGACTCCGCCACCAGCTGCTCGAGCCACGCTCCGAAGTCGCGAACCGGTGGAGACGCGATGATCGTGAGCTTGTCGATTCCGGCGTTGTGGGCTGCCCCGATCACGGCGCCGAGCACAAGTCCGGGGTTTCCGCGCACGGGCACGCACGACGCACACGCGTGCGCCATCTCCTGGGCGCGATCGAGCAGGGTCTGCACGTCGATGCCGGCGACCGTGCCCGGGACCATGCCGAAGTTCGACAGCGCCGAGTAGCGGCCGCCGATCGACTTCACGCCGTGCGCCACCCGCCGGAAGCCGTCGCGCCGCGCGACCTCCTCGAGCTGCGAGCCGGGATCGGTGATCGCCATGAACTGGTCGCCCGGGGGCTCTCCCCCCAGCACCGCAGACACGCGCTCGAAAAAATATTCCTTGAAGATGTTCGGCTCGAGTGTCGTGCCGGACTTGCTCGACACGATGAAGAGCGTGCGACGCATGTCGATGCCGTCTTCCAGCATCTTCACCTGCGCCGGGTCGGTCGAGTCGAGCACGTGCAGCTCGGGGCTGAGTCGCGCGTGGCCGAACGTGAACGAGAGCACCTCTGGCGCGAGGCTCGAGCCGCCCATCCCGAGCAGCACGACGTCGGTGAAGACATCCGCCTCACGCGCCTCCCGCTCGATCCGCTCGAGCTCCTCGGCGTGCACGAGCTGGTCGTCGACGACGCCGAGCCAGCCCAGCCACTGCGACTCGTCGGCGCCGGTCCACAGAGAGCTGTCGCGCCGCCACAGGCGCCGGCACTTGGCGCCGGCGTCCCAGTCGTCGAGCGTCGCCTCGACGCCGGCCCGCAACTGCTCCGGCAGCGACAGCGTCTGCCGGTCGGCGAGCGAGCCGGTCGCGGTCGCGACCGCCGCCAGCAGCTTCGCGTACGCCTCGTCGAACAGCCGGACGCCGTCCGCCAGGACCTTGTCGGTCACCTCGTCGAGGGAGATGCCGAGCCCCTCGAGCCGGTCGAGGACCTCGCGCGCCTCGTCCACGCCCTCCTCCAGGGCCGGGCGTACGCGACCGTGATCGCGGAACGCGTCGAAGGTCGCGGGCGGCACCGTGTCGACCGTCTCCGGGCCGATCAGGGCCTCGACGTAGTAAACGTCGGGAAGGGCCGGGTTCTTGACGCTGGTGCTGGCCCACAGCAGGCGCTGGGTGTGCGCGCCCGTCGCCGCGAGCCGCTCCCAGCGCTCGCCCGCGAAGCTCTGCTTGTAGCACTGGTAAGCGAGCTTTGCGTTGGCGATCGCGACGCGGTCCTGGAGCTTGCGGCCGTCCTCGCCGTGCTGCTCGAGCAGCACGGCGACCGCGGTGTCGATCCTGCTCACGAAGAAGCTCGCGACCGACGCGACGCGCGAGACATCGCCCCCGGAGGCGGCCAGCGCCTCGAGCCCGGAGAGGTAGGCCTCGATCACCTGCTCGTAGACGGAGATTCCGAAGAGCAGCGTGATGTTGACGTTCAATCCGCGGCCGGTCAGCTCCCGGATCGCCGGCAGGCCCTCGGGCGTCGCGGGCACCTTGACCATCACGTTGGGGCGGTCGAGCACCGACCACAGGTGCTCCGCCTCCGCAATCGTGCCCTCGGTGTCGTGCGCGAGCGTCGGGGAGACCTCGATCGAGACGAAGCCGTCCGCGCCACCCGTCTCGTCGTAGAGCGGGCGGAAGACGTCCGCCGCCGCCCCGATGTCGCGGACCGCGAGTTGAACGAACAAATCTTGCGTCGACTCACCTCGGGCCGCGCTTCCCGAACGGCGGAGCTCTTCGAGCTGCTCGTCGTAGTCGGTCGAGCCGGTGATCGCCTTCTCGAAGATCGAGGGGTTCGAGGTCATCCCACGCAGCCCGTCCTCGGCGACCAGCCGCTCCAGCTCGCCGGACGTGATCAGGCTGCGGCGCAGATAGTCGTACCAGACGCTCTGGCCCTGCTGGACGAGCTCGAGGAGCGGGTTCCGGGTTGCCGCCGGAGTAGTCATCGCGCGCCCACGGCGCGCGCCTGCGCGAGCTGCTCGCGGCAGGCGGCCACGATCGCGTCGGGCGTGAAGCCGAACTTCTTCTGCACGTCCTTGAGCGGCGCCGAGGCGCCGAAGGTGTGCATGCCGATCATCGCCCCGCGCGTGCCGACGAAGCGCTCCCACCCGATCGTGGAGGCCTGCTCGACCGACACCCTGGCCTGGACGCTGGCGGGCAGCAGCTCCGCGCGGTACGCCTCGGGCTGAAGGTCGAAGAGCTCCCACGACGGCATGCTGACAAGGCGCACCTTCTCGCCTTCGGCCGTGAGCTGCTCGTAGGCCTGGGCGCACAGGTACACCTCACTTCCGGTCCCGATCAGGATCACCTCGGGGTCTCCCTCCTCCGGGTCGGCGAGCACGTAGGCGCCGCGCTCGAGGCCCGCGGCCGGCGCGTAGCGCTCGCGGTCGAGGATCGGGACCGCCTGACGCGTCAGGACGAGGGCGGCGGGCGAGTGGTGCATGCCCATGATCACGCGCCAGGCCTCGATCGTCTCGTTCGCGTCGCAGGGCCTGACCGTGACGAGCCCGGGCATCGCCCGCAGCGAGGCGAGCTGCTCGACCGGCTGGTGCGTGGGGCCGTCCTCTCCGAGGCCGATCGAGTCGTGCGTGAAGATCCAGATCGCGGGGATCTCCATCAGCGCGCTGAGGCGGATCGGCTCGCGGGCGTAGTCCGAGAAGATCAGGTATGTCGACCCGTATGGCCGCAGCTTCGAGAGCGAGAGCCCGTTGACCGCCGCGGACATGCCGTGCTCGCGGATTCCGAAGTGCAGGTAGCGCCCGGCGCCGCTTTCCCGCGAGAACGTGCCCGCCGCGCCGAACTTCAGGCCCACGCTGGTGGAACCGGTCAGGTCGGCGGCGCCTCCCACGAGCCAGCGCACGTCCTCTGCGATCGCGTTGAGGGCCTGGCCGGAGGCCACCCGCGTGGCGATCCCCTTCTCGTCCGGCGCGAAGCTCGGCAGGTCGTCGTCCCAGCCGTCCGGCAGCTCGCGCCGCTGCATGCAGTCGATCTCCGCTGCGAGCTCGGCGTGCTCGGCCCGGTAGCGCTCGAACATGCGCTCCCACTCCTCCCGGGCCGCGCGTCCCCGCGCGCCCACGCCCTCTGCGAAGCGCTCGCGAACGCCATCGGGGACCAGGAACTGCGCGTCCTCGGGCCATCCGTAGAACCGCTTTGCCTCCCGCGCCACCTCCTCGCCGAGCGGCTCGCCGTGCGCGGCGGCGGTGTCCTGCACCTTCGGCGCCCCGTAGCCGATGTGGCTGTCCACGATGATCAGCGTGGGCCGGTCTTCGGTGCTCTCGAACGACTCGAGGGCGCGCGACACCATCTCGCGGTCGTTGGCGTCGTCGACCCGGGTGACGTTCCAGCCCTGCGCCATGAACCGGGTCGCGACGTCGTCGCTGAACGCCAGGTCCGTCGACCCGTCGATCGTGATGTGGTTGTTGTCGTAGATCCAGCAGAGGTTCGCGAGACCCAGGTGGCCCGCGAGCGAGGCGCCCTCGTAGGAGACGCCCTCCATCATGTCGCCGTCGCTGGCGATCACGTAGACGTTCCAGTCGAAAAGCTCGAAGCCCGGGCGGTTGTAGGTGGCCGCAAGCCACTGCGAGGCAATCGCCATCCCCACCGACGTCGCGACACCCTGCCCGAGCGGTCCCGTGGTGGCCTCGACGCCGGAGGTCCAGCGGTACTCCGGGTGCCCGGCAGCGCGCGAGCCGAGCTGGCGGAAGTGCTCGATGTCGGAGAGCTTCACCGACAGCTCCCCGAGTGCCTCGTAGTCGGGGTCGACGGCCTTGACCCCGGCCAGGTGCAGCAGCGCGTAGAGCAACATCGACGCGTGCCCGGCGGAGAGCACGAAGCGGTCTCGGTTGGGCCAGATCGGATCCTCGGGATCGAAGCGGAGGTGCTGCTGCCACAGCTCGTACGCGACCGGCGCCATCGCCATCACCGTGCCCGGATGGCCCGAATTGGCCTTCTGGATCGCGTCGATCGCGAGCGTGCGGATCGTGTCGATCGCGAGCTGGTCGATGTTGACGTCGGGTTTGGTCGAGGTCATGCGGGGGCTCCCTTGCTCGGTGATCCAGTATCGCAACCCGGCATCGCAACCACGCGCCGTTCCCTGGCGCTCCGGCGGGCCGCCTCGAGGACCTCCAGCGTCGCGACCGCATCCGCGGGATCGACCGGCGGCGGCCCGCCGTCGCGGAGCGCGGCCTCGAGCTCCGAGTAGAAGCGCGGCCATGCGCCGAGCTCGCTCGGAACCGGCTCGCTCTCGTCCCCGCGAATCAGCCGGCCCCAGCGGGACTCGGGCTCCACTCCCCACGGTCCGCCGTCGTCCGGACGACGGCCTGACCGAAGTGCGTCCTCCTGCCCGTCCACCTCCTCGACGACGTAGGCGGCGCGATCGCCGAGCACGCGGAGCCGGGGTCCGGGGGCGGCCGCGAGCGCGGACACCCAGAGGTGGCTGTAGGCGCCGGAGCGATGGCGGAGCGCCACGAAGGCATCGTCGTCGCCGGCCGCTCCGCGGCGGCGGTCGACCTCCGCATAGACATCCGCCGCAGCACCGAAAAGGCCGAGCGCCTGGTCGACGAGGTGACTGCCGAGGTCGAGCAGGACGCCGCCACCCTCGGCCGCGGCGGTGCTCTCGCGCCAGGCCTCAGCCCGCAGCTCGGGACGCCAGCGCTCCAGGCGCGACTCGAAGCGGAGCACGTCGCCGAGCCTTCGCTCCGAGAGCAGCCGGCGAAGCGTGCGCTGGTCGGAGTCCCACCGCCGGTTTTGAAACACGGTCAGCAGCACTCCCCGTGATTGCGCGTGTTCGACGACCGCGCGTGCTTCCGCGGGAACAGCCGCGAGCGGCTTGTCGACGACCACCGGGAGGCCGGCGTCCACGGCGTGCCGTGCCAGCGGCGCGTGCGCGTTGTTCGGCGTCGCCACGACGACGAAGTCGTGCTCTTCGGCTCGCGCCCACAGCTCGTCAGGCGTCGAGAGCACGCGCGCGCCGAGGTTGTCGCGAAGTGCCTGCGCGCGCCGCTCGACGTTCGCCGTCACGACCGTCAGGACCCGCATGCCCGGCGTCGAGGAGATCAGCGGGGCGTGGAAAACCGAGCCCGCCAGCCCATATCCGATGATCGCTGCGCTGAAATCCGCCATGCGCTACTTGTGCAGAGAACGAAGAAGCAGGAATATGACAACCCCGCAAGGGATATGACGTTTGCACAGGCCAATGGGATGAGCCGGTCGAACTGGCCGCCGGCACCACCAATGGAGGTGAGGAGACAGATGCTTCGTAAGAACCTCGCAGCAGGTGGCGCTGCCGCCATGCTTCTAACGCTCGTCCTGCTGGCAGCCGGTTGCGGCGGTGGCGGGGGTGGTGGTGGCGGCGGCACGATCGCGCTGCTCTTGCCGGAGAACCACACGCCGCGCTACGAGGCGGCCGACCGGCCCGACTTCCAGGCAAAGGTCAAGAGCCTTTGCAGCGACTGCAAGATCCTCTACAGCAACGCGGCGCAGGACGCGGCCAAGCAGCAGAACCAGGCCGACGCCGCGCTTGCCCAAGGTGCCAAGGTGCTAGTCGTGGACGCCGTGGACGCCGGCTCCGCAGCCTCAATCGTGAGCAAGGCGAAGGCGCAGAAGGTGCCGGTCGTGAGCTACGACCGACTGATCACCAATTCCGACGTCGACTACTACGTCTCGTACGACAACACGCGTGTCGGCACGCTCCAGGGCAATACTCTGATCAAGGGCCTGAAGGCGGTCGGGAAGCCGACCGGCCCCGTCGTGATGACCGCCGGCGACCCTGCGGACAACAACGCGAAGCTGTTCAAGTCGGGCGCGACCGCGGCGCTGAAGGCCGGCGGCGTGACAATCGCAAAGACCTACGACACTCCGGGCTGGCTCGCCAACAAGGCGCAGGACGAGATGCAGCAGGCGATCACGGCGCTCGGCAACAGCGGGTTCGCGGGCGTGCTCGCCTCGAACGACGACCTGGGGGGCGCTGACATCGCGGCGATGAAGTCGGCCGGCATCAAGCCTTCGACGCGCCCGACGACCGGTCAGGACGCGACCGTGGCCGGGTTGCAGCGGATCCTCACCGGCGACCAGTACATGACGGTCTGGAAGGCAATCAAGCCGGAATCGGGTGCGGCGGCGCAGATCGCGGTCGCGCTCGTGAAGGGCGACAGCGTTCCGTCGGGGCTCGTGAACCAGCAGATCGACAACGGCCAGAAGAAGGTGCCGTCGGTGATCCTGAACCCGGTCGCGATCCTCAAGAACAACGTCAACACCGTCGTCAAGGGCGGCGACGTCAAGAGGTCAGATCTCTGCAAGGGATCGTTCGCCAGCGCATGCTCGTCGGCGGGGATCTAACAGCGGCAAGCGGAGCGGGGCCCGGCAGATGAACTCTGACGGGCCCCTCCTCGCGCTCGAGGGCGTGAGCAAGCGCTTCGGCCCCGTGCAGGCGCTCGACGGTGTCGACTTCGAGGTGCGGCGAGGCGAGGTGGTCGCGCTCGTGGGCGACAACGGCGCCGGCAAGTCGACGCTCGTCAAGTCGATCTCGGGGATCTACCGCACCGACGAGGGAAAGTTCATCTTCGAGGGGCAGCCGGTGTCGGTCTCGACGCCGGCCGACGCCACAGCTCTCGGGATCGCGACCGTCTACCAGGATCTCGCGCTCTGCGACAACCTCGACGTGGTCGCGAACCTGTTTCTCGGCCAGGAGGTGGTCGGCTCGGGAGCGGCGGTGGTCACACAGCAGCTCGACGAGACCGCCATGGAGCACCGTTCCCACGAGCTGCTCGAGCAGTTCGCGGTCACGATCCCGAGCGTGCGCAGCGAGGTGGGAGGCCTTTCCGGAGGTCAGCGCCAGCAGGTCGCGGTCGCGCGATCGCTGCTCGGGGAGCCGAAGGTCGTCCTGCTCGATGAGCCCACCGCCGCGCTCGGAGTAGCGCAGACGGCGCAGGTGCTCGAGCTGATCAAGCGGCTGCGCGAGCGCGGGCTCGGCGTGGTCGTGATCAGCCACAACCTCGCCGACGTGTTCGAGGTCGCGGACCGCATCTTCGTGCTCCGGCTCGGGCGGCCCGGGGGCACGTTCGACACTCAGAAGGCCTCGCGTGAAGACGTCGTGGCCGCAATCACGGGCGCCAGCGAGAACGGCGCCCACGGAGCGGAGGCGCCGGCGTGAGCGCCGCCGCGCCGCAGACGGCACCCGCCGTGGAGCCCCCGGCTAGGCCGAGCCGGGGCGAGGTGATCCGTCGCTTCGTCCAGGGCGATCTCGCGTCGGTGCGCGTGATCCTCGGCGTGGTCGTGATCTGGATCATCTTCCAGTCCCAAAACGACCGCTTCCTGACCGCTATCAACCTCACCAACCTGATGCTCCAGATCACGGCCGTGGGCCTGATCTCGGTAGGCGTCGTGTACGTGTTGCTGCTGGGCGAGATCGACCTGTCGGTCGGCGCAGTGAGCGGGCTCGCGGCTGCCGTGATGGCGGTCATGAACGTAAAGCACGGTTGGAACCCCTACCTCGCGATCGCCGCCGGAGTGCTGTGCGGCACCGCGATCGGGGTGTTCCAGGGCGCGATCTTCACCGGTTTCGGCGTCCCCTCGTTCGTGGTGACGCTGGCCGGCCTCCTGGCCTGGCAGGGCGCTCTGCTCTACGTGCTTGGCGACACGGGCACGATCAACATCAACGACGGCAAGATCACCGGGCTCGCGAACACCTTCTACTCGGACACGGTGGGGTGGATCATGGCGGTGGTCGCGATCGGGGCCTACGCAGGATCGACGCTGTGGGCCTGGCGCGCGCGGGTGCGGGCGGGCCTCGCGGACCGGCAGCTGACGGGCCCGATGATCCGCATCGTGGTGGTTGCGGCCGCCGTGATCGCCGCCGTCGCGATCCTGAACTCCGACCGCGGCGTGCCGCTCGCGGTCCTGATTCTCGTCGGCTTCGTGGCCGGCATGGAATACCTCGCGAAACGCACGCTCTTCGGTCGCCACGTCTACGCGGTCGGCGGCAACGCCGAGGCCGCCCGGCGGGCCGGCATTAACATTCACAAGATCCGCGTGATCGTGTTCGCGATCGCGGGGACGATGGCGGCGATCGGCGGGATCATGCAGGCCTCGCGCCTCCTGGCCGTCAACCAGAGCTCGGGTGGCAGCGACCTGCTGCTGCTCGCGATCGCCGGCCCGGTGATCGCGGGCACGAGCCTCTTCGGCGGTCGCGGCTCGGTTTGGTCGGCGCTGCTCGGCGCACTCGTGATCGGCTCGATCTCGAACGGGATGGACCTGCTCGCGCTGGAGTCCTCCGTGAAGTTCATGGTGACGGGCGGCGTGCTGCTCCTGGCGGTGATCGTGGACGCGCTCGCGCGGCGCCAGCGCCAGGCCGTCGGGCGCGTGTAACGCCCGCTCTCCTCCCGGCACTACAGTCGCCCCCACCGCGGCACGAGAGGACACGATGCGAGGACTGAAGGGCAAGAACGTGCTGGTCACCGGCGGCAGCTCCGGGATCGGGCAGGCGATCGCCGTGCGGTTCGCCCAGCACGGCGCGAACGTCGCGATCAACTACCTGACGACGCCCGACGAGGCCGAGGGCACCGAGGAGATGGTGCACGCGTGCATGGACCGGGTCCGCCAGCAGGACGTGAAGGACGTCCTGGTCCAGGGCGACGTCTCCAAGGAGGACGACGTCGTGAGGATGGTCGAGCAAACCGTCGCCGAGCTCGGCGGCATCGACGTGCTGATCAACAACGCCGGCATCCAGATCTCGCGACCTTCGCACGAGCTGTCGCAGGCGGACTTCGAGAAGGTGCTCGGCGTGAATCTTCGCGGCTCCTTCCTCTGCGGCCGTGAGGCGATCAAGCAGTACCTCGCGAACGACACGCCCGGCGTGATCGTCAACGTCTCGAGCGTGCACCAGGACATCCCGAAGCCGGACTACCTCGGGTACTCGGTGAGCAAGGGCGGGATGCGGAACCTGACCCGGACGCTCGCGCTCGAATATGCCGGCAACAACATCCGCGTCAACGGCATCGGGCCGGGCGCCACGATCACGCCGATCAACCGTGCCTGGGTCGACGATCCGGCGAAGGCGAAGCAGGTGACCAGCCACATTCCGCTCGGGCGGCCGGGCACGGCGGACGAGATGGCGGGAGTCACCTGCTTTCTCGCCAGCGACGATGCCGCCTACATCACGGGACAGACGATCTTCGTGGACGGGGGGCTGACGCTCTTCGCGGACTTCCGCGAGCCCTGGTCGTCCGAGTAGGATGGCGGCGATGGCCGCGGTGCCGGTTCGCTCCCTGTTCGAGACCCATCTCACCGTCAGCGACCTTGCGCGGTCGGCCGGGTTCTACCGCGACGTGGTCGGCCTCCCGCTCGCACTCGACATGCCCGAGCGGGGCGCCGCCTTCTTCTGGGTCGGCGAGCCGGGCCGCTCGATGCTCGGCCTCTGGTCGCTCGGCTCCGCGCCGCTGGGAATGAAGCTGCACGTCGCGTTCGAAGTCGCCCTGGACGACGTGCTCGAGACATGCGACCGGCTCGAGGCCTACGGGGTCACGCCGCTGTCGTTCTTCGGCGTCGAGGCGGACGAGCCGAGCGTGATCGGCTGGATGCCGGCCGCGGCGGTCTACTTCCTCGACCCCGACGGCCATCAACTCGAGTACCTCGCGATGCTGGACAGCTCGCCGCAGCCGGACCTCGGCATCGTGTCCTGGTCGGACTGGGTCCGGCAAGCGGCGTAACGAGGTATGAGCGCGTCGACGAACATCTCGAGGAACATCTCGAGGCTGGCCTGCAACATCGGCAGGGGCCTGACGGCGGGGCTCGTGGGGACAGCCGCGATGACGGTCTCGTCGACGCTCGAGGCCAAGCTCCGCAGGCGCGAGCCGAGCCAGACGCCCGCACGGGCGGCGGAGAAGGCGCTCGGCATCGAGAAGTTCGAGAGCGCCCAGGCGGAGCGCCGCTTCTCCAACCTCGTCCATTGGGGCTACGGCACCGGCTGGGGAGCCGTGCGCGGGCTGCTCGGCTCGACTCCGCTGCCGCCGAAGGCGGCGACCGCCGCTCACGGCGCAGCCGTGTGGGGCCAGGCAGTCGTGATGCTCCCGAAGCTCGGCGTCACGCCGCCGGTCGACCAGTGGGGTGCCGAGGAGATCGCGATCGACGTTTTCCACCACGCCGTCTACGCAACCGCGACCGGCATCGCATACGAGGCGCTCGCCTCGGCCGGGCGTCGCTGAGGCGCGGTCAGCCGGCGGCGGCCGGCATCCTGTTCGACGCAACGGTGATCAGGGCGCTGCTCGTGCCCGCGGCCGTGTCGCTCTTCGGCCGCTGGAACTGGTGGCTGCCCCAGGGGCCGGCGCGGTGGTTGCGGGTCCAGCCCTCGCAGCCCGTCGCCGCGGAGGCCGACGCCGGCTGACGGCGGCCCGGGGAGCCCGGGGCGGACCATCGCGCCGGCATGCGATGCACAACGCCGCACACGTCCGTTCCGTGCGACCGTCTACATGCGATGCGATTTCTGATCTACGGGGCCGGCGCCGTCGGCGGGGTCGTGGGCGGCCGGCTGTGCCGGCACGGACACGAAGTCGTGCTGGTCGCGCGTGGCAGGCACCTGACGGCGATCCGCGAGACCGGGCTACGGCTCGAGTCTCCCGACGAGACAGCCACGTTGCACATCCCGGTCGTCGAGCATCCGTCCGAGATCGCCTTCGAAGATCGCGACGTGCTGATCCTCGCGGTCAAGAGCCAGGACACCGCCGGCGCGTTTCGCGCGCTGGCAGCGACCGCGCCGCGGGACCTCCCCGTCGTCTGCGCCCAGAACGGTGTCGAGAACGAGCGCTCGGCGCTGCGCATGTTCCCCCGCGTCTATGGCGTCCACGTGATGCTGCCGGCGACGCACCTGGAGCCGGGCGTCGTGCAGGCAAGCTCGACCCCGGTGACCGGGATGCTCGACATCGGTCGCTACCCCCGAGGCCTCGACGAGACCGCCCGGCAGATCGCGGCTGCCTTCAACGCCTCGACCTTCGACTCGCGGGTGCTTCCGGAGATCATGCGCTGGAAGTATCGGAAGCTGCTCATGAACCTGGGCAACGCGATCGAGGCGGTGATCGAGGCGGGGCCCGCCCAGGACGAGATCGACCGCGCCGCGACGGCCGAGGGCGAGGCGGTGCTGCGCGCGGCCGGGATCGATTTCGCCTCCGAGGAGGAGGACCGGACGCGCCGCGCCGACCTGCTTCAGCCGCGGCCGGTCCACGGTCGCGAGCGCGGGGGCGGCTCCACCTGGCAGAGCCTCGCCCGCGGCGCCGGATCGATCGAGGCCGACTACCTGAACGGCGAAATCGTGCTGCTGGGCCGGCTTCACGGAATCCCCACGCCCGTGAACGAGGCACTGCAGCGACTCGCGAACCGCTGGGCGGCAGAACGCCGGCCTCCAGGGACGCTCAGCCAGGCGGAGTTTGAGCGCGCGCTCCGGAACCAGTAACTTCGCGGCCGTGCATGCGGGCGAAGACGAGAAGCGCGAGGCCGCCGAGGCCGCGGCCGGGCTCGTGGAGAACGGCATGCTGGTCGGGCTGGGGACGGGCTCGACCGTCGGTCACCTCCTGCCCGCGCTGGCCCAGCGAAAGCTTCAGATCCGCTGTGTCGCGACCTCACCTCAGACCGAGGCGATCGCCCGGGAGCTCGGCATCCCGGTCGAGCCATTCGACGACCTGGACCGGCTCGACATCGCGATCGACGGCGCCGACCAGGTCGACCCTGCGGGCTGGCTCGTCAAGGGCGGCGGCGCCGCACACACGCGCGAGAAGATCGTGGCGGCCGCCGCCGAGCGCTTCGTCGTGATCGCGTCCTCCGACAAGGAGGTCGACACGATCCACCCACCGGTGCCGCTCGAGCTCATGCGATACGGGCTCGCGGCGACCCTGAGAGCGCTCGGGCAGGCGGAGCTGCGCGACGTGCCGCCGACTCCGGACGGCGGCCTGATCGCCGATTACCGGGGCGCCGTCGGCGACCCCGCGATGCTCGGGGCGGCGCTCGGCGCGACCCCGGGCGTGGTCGAGCACGGTCTGTTTCCCCCAAGCCTCGTGAGCGAGATCTTCATCGGGGCGCGAAGGCGGACGATGTGACCTTGATCGACGTCACCGTGCCGATCCGCGAGGGGATGCCGGTCTACGACGGCAACCCGGGCGTCCACCTGGAGCGGGCGCAGTCGATCGCTGCGGGCGACCCGGTCAACATCAGCCGCCTCGACCTGGGCGTGCACACCGGCACGCACGTCGACGCTCCCGTGCATTTCATCGACGGCGGCGCCGGCGCGGAGTCGATCGACCCCGAGGCCCTCATCGGGGAGGCCTACGTGGTCGACGGTACGAGTCTCCACGCCGACATCGCGGTCGAGGCGCTGGAGACGCTCGACCTGCCGGACGGCGCTGAGCGGCTGCTGTTCAAGACGCCCAACTCGCTGCTCTGGGAGCGGGACACCTTCACCCGCGACTTCATCCGCTTCGTGGAGAGCGGCGCGGTTGCGCTGGTCGCGCGAGGCGTGCGGCTGGTCGGCATCGACTACCTCTCGATCGGGGACGAAGCGGCGCACCGCGTGCTGCTCGGGAACGGCGTCGTCCCGCTCGAGGGGCTCGACCTTCGTCACGTCGAGCCGGGGCGGTACCGGGTCTACTGCCTGCCGCTGAAGCTCGTCGGGTCGGACGGCGCCCCGGCCCGCGTCCTGCTCGAGCCGCTGTAACGAGCCGGTGACCGACTGGCAGCCCGCGTCGCTGGTCGGGAAGCGTCCGGAGACGGCGACCGCGACGACGCTCGACTTCGAGATGGACGAGTGGCCGGGGCACCAGGCCGGCCAGCACGTGGACGTGAAGCTCACGGCCGGCGACGGCTACTCCGCCGAGCGCAGCTACTCGATCGCCTCGCCGCCCGGCGAGGCGCCGCTCGCGCTGACGGTCGAGCGGCTCGAGGACGGAGAGGTCTCGCGTTACCTGGTCGACGTGATGGAGCCCGGCGACCGGCTCGAGCTCCGCGGCCCGATCGGCGGATGGTTCGTCTGGAGCGCCGGCGACGCTGGCCCGCTGCTGCTGATCGGCGGCGGCTCCGGCGTCGTTCCGCTGATGGCGATGCTGCGCCACCACGCCGCCACGAAGAGCACGGCGCCGGTCCGCTTGCTGGTCTCGGCGCGCACGCTCGGCGACCTCATCTACGCCGATGAGCTCGCCCGGATCGGTGGCACGGACGGCGTCGAGGTGTACCGCACGCTGACCCGCCAGGCGCCTCCTGGCTGGCAGGGCTTCGCGCGGCGCGTGGACCGCGAGATGCTGGACGCGGTCGCGTGGCCGCCGGGTGAGCTGCGCAGCGCGTACATCTGCGGCCCGACGGCGTTCGTGGAGGCTGCTGCCGACGGGCTCGTCGCGCTCGGCCACGACCCGGTGCTGATCAGGACCGAGCGCTTCGGGCCGACAGGAACCTGATCGACGCGTAACAGATCGACGGGTGGGGCGACATGAGATCGAAAGGAGCGACGAATGAGCGACTACGACGTGATAGTGATCGGGGCCGGGCCGTCGGGAGAGGCCTGTGCAGGCGAGCTCGCCGGGGGCGGCCTGAAGGTCGCGATCGTCGACCGCGAGCTGGTCGGCGGCGAGTGCTCGTACTGGGCCTGCATACCGTCGAAGACGCTCCTGCGCCCCGGCGAGGCGCTCGAGGGCGCCCGCGAGGCGCCCGGCGCGCGTGAGGCCGTGACGGGCGGCGTGGACGCGCGGGCGGCGCTCGCCTGGCGAGACTTCATGGTGTCGGACTACGACGACACCGGGGCTGCGGAGTGGCTCGCCAACCACGGTATCGAGCTGCTTCGCGGCGCCGGCTGCATCGCCGGCCCCGGCACGGTCGAGGTCGACGGCAGGCCTCACTCCGCCACCCACATCGTGATCGCGACTGGGTCGGACCCCGTGATCCCGCCGATCCCGGGGCTGCGCGAGACGAAGGGGGTCTGGACCAATCGTGAGGCCACGGGGCTGAAACAGCTGCCGGACCGGCTGGTCGTGCTCGGCGCCGGCCCGGTCGGCGTCGAGATGGCCCAGGCACTGGCCCGCATGGGCGTGTCGGTCGCGGTCGTCGAGGGCATGGACCACGTCCTGCCCCGGGAGCCGAAGGCACTCGGCGACGGACTCGGCGAGGCGCTCGCCGCGGACGGCGTCGAGCTGCACTTCGGCCAGCTCGCAAGCGCGGTCGGCAAGGACGGCGACGAGTTCGTCGTCTCCTTCCCCGACGGATCCGAGCTTCGCGGCGACAAGCTGCTGGTCGCGACCGGGCGCCGCCCCCGCACGGACGGGCTCGGCCTGGAGACGCTCGGGATCGAACTCGGCAAGCGCGGCAACGTCGAGGTCGACGACCACATGCGCGCCGGCGAGAACGTCTGGGCGATCGGAGACGTGAACGACGTCTGGCCACTCACCTATGTCGGCAAGTACGAGGGCCGCGTGGTCGCCTCCAACATCCTCGGGAACCCCCGCGCCGCTAACTTCGACGCCGTGCCAAGGGTCGTGTTCACCGATCCGCAGGCGGCCGCAGTGGGCGAGTCCGAGGGCAAGCTCGAGGCCACAACCCAGCTGAAGGACGTGCCGAAGACCGCCACGTACACGCGCGAGTACGACAAGCGGCCTGGGTTCATGACGCTGGTCTCCGACGGAGCGCGGCTGACGGGCGCCTACGCGCTCGGCCCGGAGGCCGGCGAGTGGCTGCAGCAGGCGACGCTGGCGATCCGGGCCCGGGTCCCGCTCGAGGTGATGCGGGACACGATCCAGCCCTTCCCCGCGTTCTCCGAGGCCTTTGTCTACGCGCTTGCGAAGCTTGGCGAGAAGGTGCCTGCGCCGATGTGACAGCGTTACCGGGCGATGGCGGACGACCTGAGCGAGGAGCGCCTCCTCGTAGACGCGGTGCGGCGCGGGGACCAGACGGCCTTCATGCGGCTCGTCGACGACCTCGGGCCGCTGCTGCTGCGGGTCGCGCGGATGTATGTCCCGAGCCAGGCGGTCGCCGAGGAGGTCGTCCAGGAGACCTGGATCGGGGTGCTGAACGGAATCGACCGCTTCGAGGGCCGCGCCTCGCTCAAGACCTGGATCTTCCGGATCCTCACCAACATCGCCAAGACGCGCGGGGGGCGCGAGCGGCGCTCGGTGCCGTTCTCCGCGCTCGCGGGCGCCGGCGGCGAGGAGCGCTCGGTCGACCCCGACCGCTTCTTCCCGCCGGGACACGAGCAGGCGCGCGGATGGGCGCTGGGGCCGACGCCGTGGGAGGGCCCGGAGGAGAGCCTGCTCTCCGGGGAGACGCGGAAGACCGTGCTCGATGCGATCGACGCGCTGCCGCCGTCCCAGCGCGAGGTGATCACCCTGCGCGACGTCGAAGGCTGGTCCTCCGAAGAGGTGCGTAACGCCATGGACATCACCGAGACAAACCAAAGAGTGTTGTTGCACCGGGCTCGATCGAAGGTCAGGGGAGCGATCGAGCGATACCTGAACGCAATGGAGCCGACGACATGAGGCTTTGGCGCCGCACAGGCGAGATCACCTGCCAGGAGCTGGTCGAGCTCGTCACCGAGTATCTGGAAGGCACGCTCCCGGGGCGTGACCGTGTGCGCTTCGAGCGCCACCTCGACGGCTGCCCTTACTGCACCATTTACCTGGACCAGATGCGGATCACGATCCGCACGCTCGGCAGGCTCCCCGAGGAGACGATCGAGCCCGGCGCGCGGGATGCCCTGCTCGACGCCTTCCGGGACTGGAAGCGCGAGCGCGTCTAGCGGCGGGGCTTCCACCCGCCGCCGAAGAACCGCGACCAGCGACCCGCGGCCGGATCGGCGACGAACGCCGGCGCGCCGCGCTCGGGCTCCGGCAACTGAGCGGCTTCGGCAGCAGAGATCGAGAGCATCACGCGGCGGTCCGTGAGGCGTGCTACCTCCGGCGCGTCCACGAATCGGCGGCCGCGGTGCGTGCGGATCACGATGCCGTCGAAGATGTCCTCACGATCGGTCGCGAGCACCTCGTCGACGGTACCGATCTCCTCGCCGTCGGAGGTGTGGACCGGAATGCCGCGCGGCAGCAGCCTGTACGAGATCGGGTTGCCCTCGTCCTCCATCGCCACAAGGGTAGTGGCGACGATCCGGCCCTAGGACAGCTCGCGGTCGAGCGACGTCTCGATGTGGTGGCTGTTCGGGTCGTCGCGGACGGTGCGCTCGATCCGCAGGCGCGCCGACCGTCCCTCGAGCTCGAGCGTCGCGAACTGGTTGTCGAAGGTGGGCGGCTGCAGGAGCCGCCACCCGATCTTCGGATCGGGGACCCGTGCCGAGCGCGCCAGCGCGTGCGCGATCCGCGCGGCGAGAGGCGTGTTGCCGAACTTCACGGTCCTGCGCTCCTTGCGGTCCAGCGGATTGCGAAACGGCGAGCAGACCGCCTGGTAGACGGCGCTCTCGGCGCGCGTGCTTTTCGGAAACGCGACCTCCGCGAGGTAGGCGTGATGGACGTCGCCGCCCAGACCGACGATCGTCGCCGGTGGCCGGCCGCGGCGGCCCGACGCGATCTCGGTCAGCAAGGCCTCGAGGCGGCGGAAGGAGAAGTTGAAGGCGGCCCAGTGCTCGAGGTCGAGACCGCGCCGCACCTTCTCCCCCCAACCCTTCGCCCAGCCACCCCAGGCGCCGCCGCACACCGCCTCGTTCCACGCTTCGAGGTGGTGAAAGGACGGCACCATCAGAAACGGAAGCGTGTCCACCAGCAGGAGATGGTCGACGTCGCCGGTCGCGTTGCTCGAAATCCATTCGAACTCCGTGTCGTCGTTCATCCGGCGCGGGGACGTCCCCACGACTCGGCCCTCCCGCGAGTCGAACATGATCATGCGCACTCCGCCGAGGTCCCGGCAGAAGCTCCAGCGGCTGCCGTTGCTGCTGTGGTCGACCCGGCCCGCCCATCGCCGCAGGAACGGCCCGGCGTCGTGCTCGCTGCGAACCCGCTGCAGCACCTCGTTCCCGGTCAGCTCGGCCGGCGAGAGGTTGCCGAGGTGCTGATACACCCAGTAGGACGCGAGCGCCGACTCGATCCGCGTCTCCCACCAATCGGTCGCGCGCATCTCCTCGATCCAGGCGATCGAGGTGTTCCAGTCGTCGTGGACGTCGTGGTCGTCGAACATCATCACGACGCCGACCGTCGAGAACAGCCACCGGATCGCCGGCGCGCGCCACGACTCCCAGTAGAGCCGCGAGTACTCCTCGTAGTCGAGCACCTGGTCCCCCGGCGGCCGGCCCGTGTCGCGCCGCGAGCGGATGAAGGCGCGCGTCTCGGGCGCGTCCTCGTCGACGTAGACCTGGTCCCCGATCAGCAGCAGCAGGTCCGGCCATTCCTCCGGCGGCCGCTCCAGCATGCGCAGCGCCAGCGCGTGGAGCGCATCGACCTCCCGGCCCCGCGGGTCCTCGTCCTTGCTGAGCGTGAACGGCGGCTCGTGCGGGACAGCGACCCTGCAGGAGCCGAACACGACTCGGATCGTGCCGCCGGGATCGACCGTGCGGATCGCCGGCGGCGGAAACGGGTCGTCGGCCGGCGGCCAGCGGCGCTCGCCGTCGAGCGTGACCTCGTAGGGGTAGACGCCGCCCGGCTCGAGGCCCTCGATCGCGAGCACCGCGTAGTGGTGACCCTCGACGCAGAAGGTGGGCGCCCGGCGACCCAGCACCTCGAGCTCGCACGGTGCGTCGGTCTCGACCCAGATCGTCGCCTGGTGCTCGTCGACATAGCGCAACATGGGGCCGAGGATCAGGTCGGGCATCGTCACGGTTCCCGAGTCTCGCAAACCAGCTCGTCGAGCATCGCGTCGATCCCGCCGCGCTCGAAGGCCGCGCGCCGGCGACCTGCGCCTCCGCCTTCGGCGAGCATGCGCTCGATCGGCTCGAGCACAGCCTGATCCGGGGCGAAGGGGGCGGCCCGCTCGAGCGTGCGGCGCGCAATCGCCCGCACGGTTCGCTGCTCGCCTTCGTGGAACAGCGTCGCCTCGATTCCGTCCCGGCTTGCGCGAAAGCTCGACTCGGAGATCGCCTCGGCCGGCTCAGGCGTGCGCGGGTGCTCGGCCTCGTAGCGCGCGAGCGCCTGGATCAGGGCTGCGATCGCGGTCGCGTCCTCCACCCGCGACTGCGCGTCGAGCTCGCGGAGCTCGATCGTCCCGAGCCTCGGGTGCAGGCGGACGTCCCACCAGACGAACGTGTAGTCCGCCAGCTCTCCGGCAGCGGTGACGGCGGCGATCGTCTCGGCGTAGTCGGACAGGCCGCGGAACGCCCGAGGCACACCGCGCCGGGGATACGAGCGCACGAGCGGGAAGCGGGCGCTCGCAAAGCCGGAGTCCCGGCCGAACCAGAATGGCGAGTTCGCGCTGAGCGCAAGCAGCAGCGGCAGGTGCGACCGGATCCCGTTGAAGACGCGCACCGCGGTCTCCGGATCGGGCATTCCGACGTGCACGTGAAGCGCGCACTCGGGCGTGCGCTGCATCAGCCCGCGCATCGCACCCCCGACGAGCCGGTAGCGCTCGAGATCGACGAGCGGAGCGTCACCGAGCGCGCCGTCGGGATGGATGCCGGCCCCGATCAGCGTCGCGCCCGCGTCGCGCGCCGCCGCCCGCAGCCTCGCCAGCTCGCGCCCTCCGTCGCCGGCGTCCGGCCGGGGCGGCGAGCGCAGCTCGATCGAGGCCGAATAGACCTCGTGCGAGACGGCTCGCTCGTGTGCGTCGATCGCCTTCAGGACCTCGGCCGCGACCGGGGCCAGCCGTCGCGTCTCGCGATCGACGAGCAGCAGCTCCTCCTCGATGCCGAGCGTAAAGGGCTCCGAGCCGCCGAACGCATGCTCCACCGCGGCGCTCACGATCCCAGCGCCGAGTCCGCTGCGATCCGCCCGAAGACGAGCGCGGCCGCGAGGCCACTGGCATAGCCGCCGGTCGCGATCCCGCCCGCGTCCGTGCCGCACGCGAACACGCCCGGGGCGGCATGAGCGTGCTCGTCGATCCGCAGGCCGCCGAGGGTGGTCGTGATCGCGGCCACGACCTCGACCACGACCTCGCCGCGGCGCCGGGCCACAGGGGCGCCGGCGCGCTCTGCGGCATCGACCATCTCCCCCACCGTGCGGTCGCGCACCCGTGCTCGGAGAGCCGGCTCGCCGACCGTGTACCAGGCCCGTGCGCCAGGCTGCCGGGCAGTCCACTGCACGACGTCGGTCTCCGACCACGTGCGGGTCTCGAAGGCCTCCCCGTCACGGTTCGCGACCGTCGCGTGCCGAGCGTAGAGCTGCGCCAGGGAGATGAAATCGCGCTCGCCGATCCGCGCCGGTGGAGCCGGCATGTTGCGCCCGTAGAACTCGTCCAGCCCGGCGCTCGTGCGAGCGCCCGCCTCGAGGCCCAACCGCAGGCCGTCGCCGGTGCTCCAGGGCGTCGCGCGCAGCAGCAGGCGGTCGGCTTCCGGCGTGATGTGGCGCCGGACCTCCTCGCGGTCGGCCTGGAAGCCGCCCGTCGCGAGCACCACGGGAATGTCGTCGGGGAGCGCCGCGAGCGGTTCGCCGAGGCGGACCCGACCGCCGGCCGCGGCGAGCAGCGCGTCCGTCAGCGTGCGGGGGTCGAAGCGCGCGCCGGTGGTGGCCGGATTGCCCGTCCCGCGCTCGGCCGGCTCCGCCCCGAGCGACTCCAGCCACCGCAGGTCTGCGTCGAGGCGCTCGAAGACCGTGCGCTGGAGTGCCTCGTCACCCTCCGGGCACTCGGAGCGGAAGCGGTCGAAGTCACGGTGGCGCCAGATCACCCCGCTCGACAGCAGCATCGAGCCACCGCACCGCTCCGCCTTCTCATACAGCTCGACCGACGCCCCGCGCGCCGCTGCCTGCGACGCCGCCACCAGCCCAGCCATCCCCGCGCCCGCGACGACGAGGTCTGTCAGACCAGCGAGAAGGTCGGCTTGTGCTCGACGTATTCGAGCTTGATGCGGTCTGGCCCCCAGACGAACACCGCGAAGGTATTCGCGGCGTCACGGACCTCCGCGATCTCGATGCCGCGCCGCCTTGCTTCCTCGAGCTGCTCCTGCCCCGAGTCGACGAGCAGCGCGATGTGGTTGAGCAGCGGGCGCTCGCCCTCGGCAGCGTCCCCGTGCAACAGCTCGACCGCCTTGTCGCCGACGATCAGCCGCCCTGATCCGCCTGGGTAGAGCCCGAGGCCCGCGAGGCCGTCGCGGGTGCGCTCCGGCTCCGGCACCCGGAGCGCCACGTGGTCGATGTCGTACTCCACCTCGACCGCGGGCGCCTCGACCAGCCCGAGGCCGAGCCCCTCGGGCGCCTCGAAGGTGGCAACGGGGCCCTCGCGGCGGACGTCGAGGTCCTCGGGCAGCGAACCGAGCGCCTGTTCCAGGTTGCTGACGCGCAGCACCACACGTTCCAGCACGCCGGGCTCGCGCGGACCTTCCGCGGTGAACAGCGTCAGCTTGCCGCGGCGGGCATCGGCACCGACGAGCGTGAAGTCGTCCGTGCGATCGATCACGTGCATGCCGAGATGGCGGCAGGTGAAGTCCGCGAGGATGTCACGGTCGGCAACCCACAGCGCGACGTGATCGAGGGCATTCGCTTGCATGATGCGTCGTGGACGGTACCCGATCGTTCGCTGCGCCAATCAAGCAATACTTGCGTTCGCCGATGCCAGACCTATGACATTTGCCTCGGTCTACCACGACTGGATCGTCGAGACGGGGAAGCAGCCGGACCTGTTCCTGCTGCTGGCGTTCCTGGCCTCGTTCGGCTTCATCCGCACGAGCGCGCACCTGATCCGCGCGCAGGTGAAGTGGTGGCCCGGCAACGTGTCCGTGGGGGGCACGCACATCCACCACATGGTGTGGGGCATCCTGCTGATCCTGCTCACCGGGTACGTGGCGATCGGCGTCGCGCCGGGGAGCCCGGGGCGCGAGATCCTCGCGATCCTGTTCGGGATCGGCGCGGGGCTGACGCTCGACGAGTTCGCGCTCTGGCTCAATCTCAAGGACGTCTACTGGACCCAGCAGGGCAGGCGCTCGATCGACGCGGTGATCGTCGCGGCGACGCTGGGCGGCCTCGTCGTGACCGGCCTGCGCGTATGGCTCGACGTTGCGGACGAGGCGGCGGCCGGCGCACGCGCCGCGGTTGGCACGATCGTGAGCCTGCACCTGGGGCTCGCGCTCGTGAACGTGCTCAAGGGCAAGTACCCGACCGCGATCACAGGTCTCTTCGTGACCCCCGTCGCGGTCGCCGGCGCGCTGCGGCTGGGCAAGCCGCGCTCGCTCTGGGGGCACTCGTACGGCCCTGGCAAGCGCGCCCGCGCGGAAGCCCGATTCGGCCGCGAGGTGCCGGCCCCCACCCCACCTCCGATCGAGCTCGTCGGCCGCTAGCCGGCGAAGAGCGCCAGGCCGCAGGCCACCGCCGCGCCCACGACGGCGAGGTCGCCGGCACCCACGCGCAACGCCATCGGCGGCGCCGGGGCCGCGCGGCGAAAGCGCCGCGACTCGGTCACCACCCAGCCGAGCACCGCGTCGACGACCGGCACGGGCCGCACCGGCACCGATCGAAGCGCGTCGAGGACGGAACGCGCCGCGTCTCCGAGCTGCCTGCCGGAGCCGAGCTCGTCCATCACGGCGGCGGCCTCTCGCGCGGGCGGAATCCGCCCGAGCCGTCCCAGCGCGCGGCGCGAGACCTCGCGCAGGCCCGACGCACCGGCCGCGGCGCGCAGCCAGGTCGCGACGAGTACGAACAGGAGCGCGCGCAGGCCGCGGCGCAGCGCCTCGTCGGCGCCCACGCCGCCGACCAACGTGAATACGAACACGCCTCCACCGAGCACGAGCGCGAGCCCCACGCCCGTTCGCACGACCGAGCGATCGCCGCCGCCGGCCAGCGCCGCGAGCCCGAGCCAGGCCGCGACCGCGCCGAGCAGGGCCCACGACAGCCCGGACACGAGCAGCACGAACGCGATCCCGGCCGCGAGCGCCACCGCCCGCGGGTCGAAGCGGCCCGCGGGCGGCTCGAGCTGCTCGGAGTTCCGCGCACCGGCCGCGATCGCGCCTTCAGGCCAGCGCGCGAGCCCGCGCCGGTAGACGATCACCTGGACGATGCTCGCGAATGCGGTCCACGCGACGATCGAGATCCCCGTCAGGATGATCGCCGCGGCCGTGCCCTGCGGCAGGACGCCGGTCCATCCCGTCACGCGCTCGTAGCTCTCGGTGTAGACGTCGAGGCCTCCGGCCAGCACGAACAGGGAGAACGCGAACGTGAGCGTCACGTGCGTGAGGCGGATCGCTGCGCAGGCGAGCATCTGCCACGGCGCCGGCGTTGCCCGCCCCTCGAGCGATCCGATCAGGGGCGCGCTCAGCGCCTGCGTGAGCGGCACGCTGAAGCGCGCAGGCCCGATCAGCGCGACGGTCTGGAGCGTGGCCGCGAGGCTCGCCCCATATCCCATCCGGACGCCGTCGCGCTGCGCGGCCCGGGCGAGCGCCACGCCGCCCGCGAGTGCGACCCAGAATCCGATCGAGGGCGCCGCGCGTGACGCGAGAAACGAGCCCGTCGCCACATGCGCCAGGCCCGCCGCCTCGTGCCTGGGGCTCGCGTTGTCCACGCCGCAAATGTAATGGGCGCATCAGGCCGCCTGCGCCGCCTGCTTCACCTCCGCCTCGAAGCGCTCCGCGATCGCGGTGGTGGCCTCGCGCAGCCAGTCGAGGTGGCCCTCGTCCTCGAAGCGGTGTTCGACGTAGACCACGAGCGAGCCGGCGCGATACTCGAAGCACGGAGCGAGCGGGTGCTCGGCGAGCAGCACCACGAAGGACGGCACGAACAGCTGCCGCAGTCGCAGCTCGTCCTGCGCGTCGTCGACCCACAGCTCGTAGCGGTCGCACAGCTTCTCGCTCTCGAGCTCCACCTCGTGCCGAGCCGCATGGCTGAGCCACTGCTCGCCGCCGAGCATGCCCAGGATGCCCCGCCGGCGGGTCAGGAACACGCCCGGGAACAGCCGGAGGCCCGCCTCGAGGTCGACCACGCAGATCGTGAAGCGGTGGATTTCCCGTTTCCGGTTGCGACCGTGTTTCCGCTGCACCTCGAACGTGTAGTGCCCCAGGCAGCTCTCGGTGCCCGTCGGCAGCGGACCCTGCATCCAGTGCTCGAAGTGCCGCTTGTCGCCGGCGCCGAGCAGCGGCGTCAGGGGCAGCGGCGCTCCCGCCTCGCCGACATAGGCGAGGCCACGGCCGGCGGCGTAGGCGCGGAAGAAGTCCTCCGCCGCACGCCGGTCGGCGGCGGCAAAGACGAAGACCGCGACGAGCACGATCACGACGAGCGGGCCGCCGGCCAGCAGGACGAGGCTGTGGAACGCCGCCCCGGCCACGATCGTCGCGACCGCCCCGATCACGACCGCATACGCGGCGCCGCGTCCCCGCAGCAGCTCGCGCAGGCGGGCGGGGCGCGCGGAGTTGGCGTTCCTGGCGTTCCTGGCCTCGGTCGCGGACGCGGCCCCGGCCCAGGTCGAGCCCGGAGGCCCGCCGGTCACGCCGCGGCGGTCTTTCGTTGCTGCTCGGAGTCGGCGGGTGCGTGCGCGCTCGCCGCCGCGCTGCGCCAGACCGCGCCCAACTCGAAGTAGCCCATCTTGCGGAAGCCGCCGAGCCGCCGCACGAGCAAGCCGGGGAAGCCGGCGACACGGGCGTTGAAGAGCATCACGTTCGAGTTGTAGATCCGGCGCGAGTACTGGATCTCGCCTTCGACCTCCGCGAGCTGGGACTGGAGCCGGCGAAACGCCTCGGAGGCGCGCAGCTCCGGATATTGCTCGACGACCGCTCGGACGTCGGCGATCGCCTCGGCAAGGTCGTACTCGGCTGCCTGGCGCCCGCGTCGCCCGGACGAGCCCGCGGCGATCTCCTGTGCCTCGGTGAGCGTGCGCAGCGCGGCGCGCTCGTGCTCGGAGTTGCCCCTGACGATCAGGAGCAGGTTCGGGACGAGGTCGTGCCGGCGCTGGAGCTGTACGTTGACCCCGCTCCAGGACTCGTTCACGCGGTTGTGCGCGGTGACGAGCGCGTTGAAGGCAAGGGCGCTCCAGAGCAGCAGCGCGACGCCGGCACCCACGGCGATGTAGACCAGCACCATCTCAATCTCCTTATCGACGAGCCGCCCCGTCACTTGAAGCCTGGGCGTCGTAAAGTCCGCGCCGATGCGCGCAGGAGAGCTTTCGGAGCGCCCATATCGCAGCCTGCGCCCGTTCGTGCAGATGCTGGCCGAGACCTCGGCAGGGGCATTTCTGCTGGAGCCGGAGGGCGTGCTCGCCTCGATCGTGCCCGCGGCGCCCGAACGCTCGATCACGAACTCGGTCGTCTACGAGCACCCGGAGTCGCTCGCGCGCGCGCTCGAGGGGCTCGCCGAGGCGTACGCCGATGCGGGCATCCGGGCCTGGACGGTCTGGGTCCCCGACCACGACGACGACGCTCGGCGCCTGCTCGAGGAGGCAGGGCACACGCTCGACGGGACGCCGGCCGCAATGGCGCTCGAGCTTGGGTCCTTCGAGCGCTCGCCGAGCGTGACGCTCGACCTCACCACGCCGGCCGCCGAAGACGTGGGCGCGATCAACGACGCCGCGTACGGTTACGGCGGCGACTTCGTGCGCGCCTTCGCGACACCGCCGGAGGCGCTTCGCCTGTACGGCGCCCGGATCGACGGCCGCGTCGTCTCGTGCGTGGGGGCGATCCACGACGATCGCGACTGCGGGATCTTCCTCGTCGCCACCTATCAGGAGGCACGCGGGCGCGGGCTCGCCCGGGACCTGATGATCGTCGCTCTGAACGAGGCCCGGGAATCCGGCTGCCAGACGGCCAGCCTGCAATCGACCACGATGGGCAAGCCGGTCTATGCCGGGCTCGGGTTCCGGGACTGCGGCACGATCGAGATGTGGGAGCGCCGGGCTACTTGAGCAACTGGATCAGCGTGACCGTGAAGACGAACACCGCCGGCAACAGGACGATCGCCGCCTGGCGCGTGCTGCCGCGGCGGCGCAGCGCGGCGCCGATCCCGAGCGCGCCCGCAAAGGCCGGCAGAAACACCGGCGTGATCACCACGAACAGCAGTCCGACGAACATGAAGGCGCGCTCCCGGTCCGTGCGGGTCGGCTGTGCGTGGTCGTTCACTAGGCCAGTGTAAGGAGGGTGTCGCGCGCGATGTCACACGGCTCCGTTCCGCCGGATCACCTCCCCGCCGAGGTCAGCGCCGAGCCCTGCAACGTCACCGACTACGAACGCGTCGCGCGCGAGCGGCTCGATCCCGGTGCGTACCACTACTACGCCGGCGGCGCGGGCGACGAGCGCACGCTGCGCGAGAACGTCGACGCGTTCGCGCGGTGGCTGCTGCGGCCGCGCGCACTCGTCGACGTCAGCGCACCGACGACCGCGACAACGGTGCTCGGGACACGCCTCTCGATGCCGCTGCTGGTCGCGCCGGTCGCCTTCCAGCGAATCGCGCATCCCGACGGCGAGCCGGGCATGGCGCGCGCCGCAGCCGCCGCAGGTACCGCGATGGTCCTCTCGACGCTGGCGACCTCGACGCCCGCGGAGGTGGCGGCGGCGGCGCCCGGCGCGCCGCGCTGGTTTCAGCTCTACGTCTTCCGCGATCCCGGCGTCACCCGCGCGTTGATCGACCAGGCGGTCGATGCCGGTTTCCTGGCAATCGCATTGACGGTCGACGCGCCCCGCCTGGGCCGGCGCGAGAGGGACCTTCGAACCGGCTTCGAGGTGCCGGCGGACGTCACGGTGCCGAGCTTCGCGGCGGCGGTCGGCCAACCATCGGCCGGCACGCCGCTCGACATGTTCTCCCGCATGGACCCTTCGATCAGCTGGCGCGACCTCGAGCGGATCTGCGCCGACTCGCCGCTGCCGGTGCTCGTGAAGGGACTGATCACCGGCGAGGATGCCGCGCTGGCCTGCGAGCATGGCGCTGCGGGCGTGGTCGTGTCCAACCACGGTGGGCGCCAGCTCGACGGCGTCCCGGCCACGATCGATGCCCTGCCCGAGGTCGTCGAAGCGGTTGACGGGCGGCTCGAGGTGCTGGTCGACGGCGGCATCCGGCGGGGGACCGACGTGGTACGCGCGCTTGCGCTGGGCGCCCGTGCCGTGCTGGCCGGCCGGGCGCCGCTCTGGGGACTCGCGGCGCGCGGCGAGCAGGGCGCGCGCGAGGTGCTGGAGCTGCTCCGCGAGGAGATCGAGCTCGCGCTCGTGCTGCTCGGGTGCCAGACCCCGCAGGACGTCCGGCCTGAGCACGTGATGCGCGCACCGACCTGAGAGACTTTCGGTCCCCGACCGCCGAAAGGAGAGCGATGCCCGCAGAGCGCTTCGTCGAGGCACTGAACGAGCAGGTCGCAAACGAGTTCGCCGCGTCCCATCAATACGTCGCGATCGCCGCCCACTACGAGTCCCAGACCCTCCCCCAGCTGGCCAGGTTCTTTTATGCGCAGGCCGTGGAGGAGCGCGAGCACGCGATGATGATGATCAAGTACCTGCTCGACACCGACGCGCCGGTCGAGCTCGGTGCCGTGTCGGCTCCCCAGCGCGGCTTCAGCGACCACATCGCGCCGATCCGCGTGGCGCTCGAGCAGGAGAAGACCGTGAGCGGCCAGATCGGCGACCTCTTCAAGGTGGCCCGCGACGAGGGCGACTACCTCAGCGAGCAGTTCGTGCAGTGGTTCCTGCGGGAGCAGGTCGAGGAGGTCGCGACGATGACCGAGCTGCTCGACGTGGCCGAGCGCGTGAAGGACCTGCCGATGACGCTGGAGGAGTACATCGCGCGGGAAAAGCCCGGCGGGGGCGGCGGCGCGGACCCGACGGCGCCCGAGCCCGCCGGCGGCGCGACCTAACCCGGTCGCTTGACACAGACGCCTCCGACCCCGCCGGCCCGCCCGCTTCGCGAGGCGATCGACGCCATCCGCATCAACGCTCCGTCCCGCGGCAACCGGCGTCTGGAGCGCTTGCTCGAAGCCGCCAACGCCGACCCGCAGCTGAAAGCGTGGTGGTACGTGACCCAGGTGAACGCGGACCGGCTCGGCATGTCGGACCACTCCTGGATCCACGTGCAGATCGTGCTCAACATCGCGTTGCGGCTGTTTCGCCTGCTCAACCGCCGGGGGATCGAGCCCTCCGTCGTCACCGACCACGGGCTGCGCCCGCACGACGCGGAGGTCGTGATCGCCGCCGGCTGCCTCTTCCACGACACCGGCATGGCAATCCACCGCACCGACCACGAGGCCTACTCCCTGTTCCTGGCCGCGGACGGCCTGCCGCGCCTGCTGGAGAGCTGCTACGAGGAGCCCGAGCGCTCGGTGATCGTGGCGGAGTCGCTGCACGCGATCATCGGCCACCGCCGTCGCGGCGAGCCGATCACGGTGGAGGCCGGGATCGTGCGCGTCGCGGACGCGCTCGACATGGCCGAGGGTCGCTCCCGGATCCCGTTCTCCTCGCGCCGGCCGAACATCCACTCGCTCTCGGCCGCCGCGATCGACAGGGTGAGGATCGAGCCGGGCGAGGACAAGGCCGTGCGGATCGAGATCGACATGACCAATTCAGCCGGCATCTTCCAGGTCGACGAGCTGCTCGCGACGAAGCTGCGCGGCTCCGGCGTCGAGGATCAGATCGAGGTCGTCGCGCAGATCGACGCGGAGCACGAGAAGCGGCTCGTGCCCGTCTTCCGGATCTAGCCGGCGCCCCCGAGGCGCCCCGCTATCTTTCGGGAGGGATGCCTTCCACGGAGGACATGAAGGAACGTATCGAGCGCGCGCTGCCCGGCTCGGAGGCAACCGTCACCGACCTCACCGGCGGCGGCGACCATCTTCGCGCCGAGGTCGTCTACGACGGGTTCACCGGCCTGTCGCGCATCGAGCAGCACAAGCTGGTCTATGACGTCTTCGGGGACGAGATCGGCGGTCCCATCCACGCCCTTTCCATCAAGGCCGTCGTTCCGCCAGCGGAATGACGGGTTTCCGATACTGCGAGGTACGACATGACTGAAGACGAGATTCGGCAGGACATTCGCCAGCACCTCAAGGAAGCGATCGAGGGACAGCGCGTGATGCTGTTCATGAAGGGCACGCCGGACACGCCGCGTTGCGGCTTCTCCGCGCGCATGGTGGGGATGCTCGACTCGCTCGGCGCGGACTACGCCGCGATGGACATCCTGCCCCACCCGTTGATTCGCGAGGAGCTCTCCGAGCTCTCCGGCTGGCCGACGATCCCGCAGCTGTTCGTCGCCAGCGAGCTGGTCGGCGGCTGCGACATCGCGACCGAGATGTTCGAGTCGGGTGAGCTGGCACAGGCGCTTGGCGTGGAGCAGCCCGTGGCGCCGGAGCCGGCCGCAGCGGAGGCGTCGCAGGAGCCGCGCCCGATCCAGATCGGAGAGTAGGCCTGACGTTGGACCTCGAGGCCGGCGATTTCACCCACGAGCGCCACTACACGCTCGAGCAGGCCGAGGCGGCGCGGCCTTGGGTCGCCGAGCGCGTCGAGCGGATCCAGGAGGCGCTCGCGGAGCTGAGGTCGCCGGCCGCGCGCGCCGCGCTCGATGACATCGACACCACCACGGGCGGCGCCTGGCCTGGGCACAAGGTCGCCCACGCGGTGCTCGAGATGCTGACTGCGGCGGAGCAGCTCGAGGCGATGGACATCGTGCTGCGCGACGCCGACCGCGGCCTCGTCGACTTCCCGTCGATCAGGGACGGCGAGGAGGTCTACCTGTGCTGGCAGGCGGGCGAGCCGCGCGTCGCCTGGTGGCACGACCCCGACGCCGGGTTCCCGGGCCGCCGCCCGCTGTAGCGCTGGCGCTCGCGGGATGCGCTCCAATCGTCACGCGGAGCTCACGGGCGGCGAGTCCCTCAGGCGACCTTCTCGATCCAGATGCTGACCCCGTTCGCGCCCGCAGGCAGATGGGGCTCGATGCGCTCGCGCCGGGCCACCCACAGCATGTGCACGGCGAGGCGCAGCCGGTAGTCGGAGTTGTGCATGAGGAATGCCTGGACCAGATACTGCTCGTTCCAGCTCAGGCCCTCGTCCAGCACCCACTCCGGCGGATAGTCGTGCGGCCAGAAGATGTCGTGCACGTGGATCCAGACCCCCCGTGCAAGGCGCGGCAGCACCTCGAAGAAGAGCCAGTTCACGTCGCTTCCGGTTCGGACGGCGTGCGAGCCGTCGTAGAAGAGGATGTCCCCCGGCCCGAGTGCCTCGAACACCTCCAGAGCGACCTCCTGCACACCCGACTCCAGCATGCGCCACGCAGCCGGCGGCTCGCCCAGCACTCCCCGGTTGGGCTGTGGCTCGATCAGCGTCACGTCGCATTCGTCCGCATTGGCAGCGAGCGCGCGGGCCAGCACGAGGGTCGACGAGCCGGCGCCGACCTCGATTACGCGCCGGGGCCGGAGCTCGCGCACGAGCCCGTAGTAGGAGTAGGCGTCGGCCCAGCCGAAGCTGCGGTTGCACCATGCGAACTCGCCCGGACGGGATGCCTTGTCGGGCACGTCGGCAAGCTCGTCCGCGTGCGCGGCGATCTTCAGCATCAGCTGCTCCTGCTCGTCGAGGTCCACCTCGATCCCGTTCGGCATCCCCTCCCCCATCCACAACTGGGGGTGGCCCCGCAGATAGCCGACGTCGTTGAGAGGCCACACGTAGTTGTTCGGCTGCAGGTGCCAGCCTCGCCGCTGGAGCTCCTCGAACGACATCGTCTTCAGGAGCTCGAGCGAGCGGTCGATCTCACGGTCCACGAGCGCACCCGGCCGCGGTGCCCGGAGCGGGTCAAGCGGCGGTGGAAGCGGGGCCGGCGCGCCGAGCATCGGCTCGAGGCGGCGTGCCAGCGGCGTGTGCGCAATCTCGCGGACGCGCCGTTCGCGCGCCTCAAGCGACACCCCAGGAGGACTCGCGAGCCGCGGCGGCACTCCCAGCACCCGGCGAAAGCCCGGTAGGCCCGCGACCGCGACCACCAGGCGGTGGACGCGCGACTGCTCGGCGCGCAGCAACGCCTCCCACCGCGCGACCGGCGGGGGCCCGGGGGGCGCACCTCGCAGCGCGGCCGTGAAGGACGGTGGCCGCCAGCCGCCGGCCCAATACCGGATGTGAGCGTCCGGCTCTACGGGATCCGGGTGCGGTGCTTGAGGAGCGTCTCTTTGATCTGCTCGATGATCTGCAGCGCCTGCCCCCACTCCCGCTGCCAGACGTTGCGGCCGAAGATCACACCGGAGCCACCGGCCTCCATGATCGCGCGGGTCTGCGCGATCAGTTGATCGTCGTCGATCTTCGAGCCGCCCGACAGCACGACCAGCGCGCGGCCCGCCGACTGCACGCACTGGCGGATCGCCTCCTCGAGGCTCACTTCCAGCTCGTTGTAGGGAGCCGGCGAGTCCTTGTCCTTGTCGGGGCTCAGCTTCGGCATGTTCAGCTTCACGATGTCGGCGCCCATCTCCATCGCGACGCGCGCCGCGTAGTCGATCGCGTAGAAGGAGTTCTGGCCGCCCTTCTTCTCGATGTCACGCCCGCGCGGATAGGCCCAGATCACGAGCGGCATCCCGAAGCGGTCACAGTCCTGGCGGACCTTGCCGAGCTGGATGAAGTCGTCCGACTGCTTGGGGGAGCCCACGTAGAGCGTGTAGCCGACCGCGTCCGCGCCGATGCGCACGGCGTCCTCCACCGACGCGTTGCAGGGCGAGAAGGACTCGTCGGAGGGCGGGACGTCGGTCTTCGAGTTGAGCTTCAGGATCAGCGGGACCTGGCCGGCGTAGTCGGGGTAGTACTTGCTCGCCATGCCGTAGCCGCAGGCGATCGCCGAATAGCCGGCCTCGGCCGCGAGGCGGAACTGGTACTCCGGGTCCTTCGAGGCGGGGTTGGGGAAGAAATCGCGAGGGCCATGCTCGATTCCCTGGTCGATCGGCAGGAACAGCAGCGTGCCCTCGCCCGGGCCGAACTCGTAGAGGAGCCGCCGCAGCCTGGTGCGCTTGCCCGGCGAGAGGGTCGCCAGGAGCGAGTGCGACTGCGTGCCCAGCTCGGCCTTTCCTACGCTGATCGACATTCCGACTTCCTCCGTTCGTCGCTGCTTGCGGTCAGTATATGGGCGTCCGCAGCCGACTTTCGAGGCACCGATGGACCACAACTTCAAAGGCCCTGCCTACACACTCGGCGTCGAAGAGGAGCTCATGATCGTCGACGCCCAGACCATGGACCTCGTCTCTGCGATCGAGGAGATGATGGTCGACGTCCCGCCCGAGACCGAGGGCCAAGTGAAGCCGGAGCTGCTCCAGTCGGTGCTCGAGATCTCCACCGACGTGTGCCGCAACGTGGGCGAGGCGGCCGGTCAGCTCGGGGATCTCCGCCGCCGGGTGCGGGAGACCGCCGAGGCGAAGGGCCTCGAGATCGGCTCCGCCGGAACGCACCCGTTCGCGAAGTGGGAGGACCAGCAGGTCGTGGAGCGCGAGCGCTATCACGAGATCCTCGACGCGCTCGCGTTCGTTGCGCGCCAGGAGCTGCTCTTCGGACTGCACGTCCATGTCGGCATCGACGATCCCGAGAAGGCGATCCATGTCGCGAACGGGATGCGCGTCCACATCCCGATCCTCCTCGCGCTCTCCACGAACTCACCGTTCTGGCGCGGCATGCAGACCGGCATGATGTCGGCCCGCACGCCGATTTTCCGCCTCCTGCCGCGCGTCGGCGTCCCGCAGCGGTTCGAGAGCTGGAGCGATTTCCAGGCCAGGATCGAATTCATGGTCGAGGCGCGCGCGGTCGCCGACTACACGTTCCTCTGGTGGGATGTCCGGCCGCACCCGAAGCTCGGCACCGTCGAGGTGCGCTGCTGCGACGCGCAGACGCGCCTGCCGCACACGATTGCGCTGGCGGCGCTGATCCAGGCGATGTGCAAGGAGCTGTCGGAGCACTACGACTCCGGCTACGAGCTGGGCACGTTCCCGCACGAGCTGCTCGAGGAGAACAAGTGGCTGGCAGCCCGGCACGGGCTCGGCGGAGAGCTGATCGACCTTCCGAAGAGCTCACGCATACCGGCCAAGGAGCTCGCGCGGCGGCTGGTCGAGCGCCTGCGCCCGCATGCCCGCGAGCTCGGCTCCGAGCGTGAGCTGGAGGCGGTCATGGACCTGGTCGAGGGAGGCGCCGGAGCCGACCGCCAGCTCGCCGAGTGGCGCGCGACCCGGGATCTGGGCGCGCTCGTTCGCAGCATCGTCGAGTCAAGCGCCGCGGTATAGATCGCGAGATGCTCTTCCGCCAGATCACCCACGACGACCTCGGCTGTGCCTCGTACCTGATCGGCGACGCGGACGCCGGCGTCGCGGCGGTGGTAGACCCGCGCTTCGAGATCGACGAGTACCTCGCGCTCGCCCGGTACGTGGGCGTGCGGATCGAGCACATCCTCGAGACGCACAACCACGCAGACCACGTGTCCGGGCACGGCCGGCTCGCCTCCGCCGCCGGCGCGACCATCCACATCCACCGCGAGGCGGCGCCGGCGTACGACCACGAAGCCTTCGAGGACGGCTGGGAGCTCGAGCTCGGCTCGCTGCTGGTGCGGGCGATCCACACGCCCGGGCACCGGCCCGAGCACACTGCCTTCGCGCTCGTGGACCGCGAGCGCGGCGAGGAGCCCTGGGCCGTGCTGACCGGGGACACGTTGTTCGTGAACGACGTCGCCCGGCCCGACCTCGCGATCGACAAGGCGGACGGCGCGCGAGGCATCTTCCGCTCACTGCACGAGAAGCTGTTCACGCTCGCGGCAGAGACCGAGGTCTGGCCCGGCCACCTGGGCGGCTCGCTGTGCGGCGGCCCCGGGATGGACCTCAAGGTGTCCTCCACGATCGGGTACGAGCGCCGCCACAACGAGCTCTTTTCCGAGCCCGACGAGGATCGCTTCGTCGCGCGGGCGATCGCCGAGCTCCCGCCTCAGCCGCCGAACTTCGAGGCGATCGTGGCCTTCAACCGGGGACCTCTGCTGACGGCCGGGGTCGAGGTGCTGCCGCTCGCCTCGCGGCAGGTCGAGCAGAGGCAGTCCGAGGGCGCGCTGCTGGTCGACGTGCGCACCGACCTCCAGTTCGACGAGGCGCACATCCCCGGAGCGGTCTGCGTGACGATGCTCCACGCCGGCTTCGGCACGCGGCTTGCGTGGATTGCCGGACGCGGGCAGGAGGTTGTCCTGATCGGGCGCGACGACCAGGACGCGCGCGTTGCGGCGAGGCTCGCGACCGCCGTCGGGATTCGCACGCTCGGCGGCTATCTGGCGGGCGGCATGACGAGCTGGCGGGACGAGCACCGCGGCGTCGGCCAGATCGAGCGCCTGCGAGCGGAGCACCTCGCCGCCCGCCTGGAGCGCGAGCCCGGCATGCAGGTGCTCGACGTGCGCGAGCGCGCGGAGTGGGACGAGGGCCACATGCCGGGCTCCTTCCACCGGCCGTATCACGACGTGACCAGCGTGCCCGAGGGGATCGACCCGGCCCGCACGGTGGCCGTGATCTGCTCCTCCGGGCAGCGAAGCGCGGTCGCCGTGAGCCTGCTCCGGCGGCTCGGAGTGGCGCCCGTCATCCACGTCGCAGACGGAGGCGTGGGCACGTGGGAGCGGCAGGGCAACTCGCTCGAGCGATAACCCTCCCTCCCGACTGCCCGGCCTGGCTATCTTTTGAGGCGTGGCAGAAGTAGACCTCAACGTCGTCTGCAAGAACTGCGGCTCCGAGGTGAGCCCATACATCACCGAGTGCCCTTACTGCGGGCAGCGGCTCCGCAAGCGGGCACCGAAGCTCAACCGGCTGGCCGAGGACGGCACGGTCGAGCTCGCCCCCGCGCCGCGGCGTAAGCGCTTCCGCAAAAGCCGCCCCCGCGCCGAGCAGCCCCAGCGCCCGCTCGCGTGGCTGTCGGCCCAGCGCCCCTACGTGACGATCGCCCTGGTGCTCGCTGGCGCGATCGTCTACCTGATCGACCGCGCAGGCACGCTCGGCGTCTTCGACCTCGGCGGCATCATCGGCCCGCTGGACGGCGACTGGTGGCGCCTCGTGGCGGCGCAGTTCAACTACGAGAACGTCGGCTACCTGTTCGCCGTGGGCGTCGCATTGGCGATCTTCGGCACGAGCCTGGAGCGCCGCTACAGCGGGTTCGCGACCGCCGCGATCTTCATCGCCTGCGGGGCGTTCGGCATGTATCTCGCGACCGTGATCGAGAACCTCCCGATCGCGATCGGCGGCAACGGCGCGGCGCTCGGCCTGATCGGCGCCTGGTTCATCCGCGACCTGCGGGACCGCCGTGCCGGCTACGACACCGAGAGCGACCTGCTCGGCGCCGCTGCGATCGCGGCCGTGTTGGTCGCGATGCCACTGCTCGAGCGCTCGGCCGACGGATGGGTGGCGCTCGGCGGCGGCGCGCTCGGGTGCCTGATCGGGCTGGCGCTGCCTAGCCGGCGCTGATCCGCCCGGGCTTTCCCGCCGCGAGGGAGCCGATCGCGACGGTCTCCGGTGCCGCCGCTAGCAGCGTCTCCTCCATCTCGCCCGCCAGTTCCGGCGGGGCCGCGACGAGCAGCCCCCCGGAGGTCATCGGGTCCGCCAGAAGCGCGCGGAGCCGCTCGGGGACGTGCTCGCCGAAGCTGGTGAAGGCAGCCGCGAACTCCTGGTTGCGGCGGTTGCCGCCGGACACGCCGTCGCCATCCTCGAGCAGCGCCAGCACGCCGTCCATCACCGGCACCGCTGCTGCCTCGACCGCCGCGCTCACGCCGCTTGCGATCGTCAGCTCGCGCAGGTGCCCCAGCAGGCCGAAGCCCGTGACGTCGGTCATCGCGCTGGGCCCGACCGCGAGCGCCGCCTCGGCCGCACGGGCATTCAAGGTCGTCATCACCTCGGTCGCGCGGGCGATCAGCTCGGCTCCGGCAAGCCCACGCTTGGCGGCGGTCGAGATCGCGCCGGCGCCGAGCGGCTTCGTCAGGAACAGGCGGTCCCCGGGGCGGGCGGTGGAGTTGCGCACCACGCGTTCAGGATGGGCGATACCCGTGACAGCCATGCCGTACTTCGGCTCCGGATCGTCGATCGAGTGGCCGCCCACGATCGCGACGCCGGCCTCGGCGGCGATTTGGGCGCCGCCCCGGAGGATCTCCGCGAGCGTCTCCATCCCGAGCTGCTCGAGCGAGAAGGCGACCAGGTTGAGCGCGGTCAGGGGCCGGGCGCCCATCGCGTAGAGGTCCGACAGCGCGTTCGCGGCGGCGATCCTGCCGAAGTCGTAGGGGTCGTCGACGATCGGCGTGAAGAAGTCGACGGTCTGAACGAGCGCGAGCTCGTCGCCGAGGCGGTACACACCGGCGTCGTCCGCGGTCTCCATTCCCACCAGCAGAGCGGGATCATCGGCCCCCGGTAGGCCCGCCAGGAGCGCGTGAAGGTCGCCAGGGCCGATCTTGCACGCACAACCCGCGCCGTGAGAAAGGCTGGTCAGCGTCGTCACCGCCCTATTATCGCGGCGTGCCCCATTCCGACGACGAGATTCGTGCCGCGATCGAGGCGCTGCTCGAGCCAGGCCGGTTCGGCGAGGCCGAGCGGCGCGTCGCGACCGCCGCGCCACAGCTCCAGCAGGTGCTGGCGAGTGTGCTCGCCGAGGGGGGGTGGCTCGACGAGGCGCGCGAGCAGGCGCTGGCGCGGATTGCCTCGATCGAGAGCCCCGCGGAGCGGCTGGTCGAGCTTCGCACGCTGCTTGCCGAGGAGACCGGGGTGGGCATGATGGTCGGGGTCGCCGTGGGATGGGAGCTTGGGCGGCAGCTGGAAGGGTAGGCTCAGGCGACCCCCCGTCCTCGACCACGGAGACAGACATGGAGATCCGCTTTCTGGGCCACGCGACCTTCGAGCTCTCGGAGGGCGACGCCCGCATCCTGATCGACCCGTTCCTGGCCCCCAACAACCCGGCCGCCTCGGTGACGGCCGACGACGTCGACCCGACTCACATCCTGCTGACCCACGGCCACGCCGACCACATCGCCGACGCGGTTGCGGTCGCGAAGCGAACCGGCGCCCATTGTGTCGCGATGGTGGAGCTGGCGAACTGGCTCGGCGAGCAGGGCGTCGAGCACGTCTCGGACCCCAACATCGGCGGCACCGTCGAGTTCGAATGGGGCTGGGTCAAGATGGTTCAGGCGTTGCACAGCTCCTCCACGCCCGACGGCAAGACGAACCATCCGGCCGCCGGCCTCGTGATCTACATGAACGGCAAGACCGTCTTCCACCTCGGCGACACCGGCCTCTTCGGAGACCTGGCACTGATCGCCGAGCGCACTCCGGTCGACATCGCGATCATCCCGATCGGCGGCCACTACACGATGGACCGCCACGACGCGGCCGTGGCCGCCAAGCTGATCGGCGCCCCCACCGTGATCCCGTGCCACTACAACACGTTTCCGCTGGTCGCGGCCGACGCGGACGCGTTCAAGGCGAGCGTGGAGAAGCAGACCAGCTCGCGGGTCGTGGTGCTCGATGCCGACGAGACCTACAACACGAGCGCGGCCGCTACGGCGTAGGGTGCTCGACCGGCAGGCCGGCCGCGAACTCGTTGATCTTTGCGGCCGTGTCGCTACTCGACCGACCCTACAAGCTCGCGTGCGCGGGTGAACACCGCGTCGGTCATCTGCTCGGTGAGCTTGCCGGTGAAGGTGTTCTGCTGGCTCGGGTGGAAGCAGCCCAGGAGCGTGTAGGGACCGACCGCCGCCTCGGCCCCGTGCCCGAAACGCGGCTTCGGGCGAGACACGGCGATGCCAATCGCCCGGAGCGCGAGCAGGGCTCCCTCCCACGCGAAGCTGCCAAGCGCCACGATCACGCGCGCTGCGGGAAGCAGGCGCAGCTCCCGCACGAGGTAGGTCAGGCACGTGTCGCGCTCCGTCGTGGTGGGCTTGTTCGCGGGCGGCGCACAGCGAACCACCGCGGTGATGTAGGCGCCGTCGAGGCGCAGGCCGTCGCCGGGCCGCTCGGAGGTCGGCTGGCTGGCGAACCCCGTCCGGTACAGCGAGGCGAAGAGCCAGTCGCCGGAGCGGTCGCCGGTGAAGATGCGGCCGGTGCGGTTACCGCCGTGCGCCGCGGGCGCCAGGCCGACCACCACCACGCCGGCGTGAGGGTCGCCGAATCCCGGCAGCGGACGGGCCCAGTAGCGCTCGCCCTGGTAGCGCCGGGGCGGGTCGGCGGCAGCGCGTTCTCGCCACGCGACCAGGCGGGGGCAGCGACGGCACGTCGAGATCTCGGCCGACAGCTCGGCAAGCGACGTGGTCAATCGCGCTGGCGGTCGTGCTCGGCGACCGTCCGCAACCGCGCCAGCGAGCGCCGGATCAGGCGCGAGACGTGCATCTGGGAGACGCCGATCCGCTCGGCGATCTCGGACTGGGTCATGTCCTCGACGAAGCGCAGGTGCAAGATCAGCCGCTCGCGCGGGGACAGGGC
>JBBQKG010000012.1:0-79800 GCA_038326655.1 Solirubrobacterales bacterium | reverse complement strand
TGAGGTCACGCATCTCGTGAAGGGTGGTGTGGAGCTCGTGCAGCTGGTCGCGCTCGAAGACGAAGGGCTCGAGCGCGTCAGGCACCGCCCTCAGACGACCGATGATCTCGTCGAAGCGTTGCAGGAAAGCCGGGTTGGCTTCATCGCCCCGGGAGAGCTGCTCGACCGCAGGAACGAACCCTTCCTCGAGGGCCTCGAGGAAGCTCTGCTTGACCTCCTCCACCTTCTGATCGATGTACCTCAGCCGCTCTTCTGGCGTGAGCACGTTCGTCACTCTATGTCACCTCCATGTCTCACTGATGGGACATTATAGGGGCACTATCGTCATCGAGGCGGACGGGCATGAATGCGGTTGCCCGGCAGTCGGTGCCGTGGCCCCGCCGCCGTCGCACCGGTCAGGCGCCCCCTGGCAGCAAGCTCGACTGTGGCGACGAGGTTCCCGTTTTGGTTGCCACCTGACCATGGCTCCGGCGTGGCCGACTCAGGCGCGGCGGCGAAAAGCCCGCTGTTATGGGCCTCGCCGCCAGTGCGCCCGGTCGGGTTCGAACCGACGACTCCCGGATTAAAAGTCCGGAGCTCTACCCCTGAGCTACGGGCGCCAGACCAAGTTAGCGCCCAGCCCGCTGAGAGGGCGGCTAGTGCCTGAAGTGCCGGCGGCCGGTGAAGACCATCGCGATGCCGGCCTTGTTGCAGGCCTCGATCACCTCGGGATCGCGCCGCGAGCCGCCGGGCTGGATCACCGCCTTGACTCCCGCTGCGATCCCGGCCTCGGCGCCGTCCGCGAACGGGAAGAACGCATCCGAGGCCATAACCGAGCCCTCGATCGCCTCCGGGCGGTTCTCACGCGCCTTATCGACCGCGAGCCGGACCGAGTCGACCCGGCTCATCTGCCCGGCCCCGATGCCGATCGTCGCCAGCCCGTTCGACAGCACGATCGCGTTCGAGCGGACGTGCTTGCAGACCTTCCAGGCGAATTGAAGCTCGCCCCATTCTTCTTCGGTGGGCTTGCGATCGGTGACGGCCTCCATGTGCGAGCGGTCTTCGAGGTCGGTGTCGGGATCCTGGACGATCACGCCTCCCGCGACGCGGCGCAGGTCGCGCTCGCCGGGGGTGGACTTGCGGCGCTCCGAGTCCTCGATGATCCGCACGTGCGGCTTCGACCGCAGGATCTCGATCGCCTCGTGGTCGTATCCGGGCGCGAATATCACCTCGACGAAGCCCTCGTTGATCCGGGTCGCAAGCTCCTGGTCGACCTCACGGTTGAACACCACGACGCCGCCGTAGGCGCTCGTGGGGTCGCACGCGAGGGCGCGCTCGTAGGCCTCCATCGCGGTTTCGCCGACCCCCACCCCGCACGGGTTGTTGTGCTTGATGATCGCGCAGGCGGGCACCTCGAACTCGCGCAGCAGGCGCCGGCCGGAGTCGAGGTCGAGCAGGTTGTTGAAGGACAGCTCCTTGCCGTGCATCTTGACCGTTCGCGCGAGCAGATGGGTGCGCGCACCGACCTGCTCGTAGTAGGCCGCACGCTGGTGAGGGTTCTCGCCGTAGGAGAGGTCCAGCACCTTCTCGAAGGCCGCCACGAAGTGGTTCGGGAAGTCCTCCTCGCGCTCGGCGAACCAGCGCGAGATCGCGGCGTCGTAGCGAGCGGTGGCGCCGAAGGCCTCGGTCGCGAGCGACTCGCGGGTCTGGGCCGAGAGCACGCCGCTGGTCTCCTGGAGCTCCTCCACGACGGCGTCGTAGCTCTCGGGACGCACGACCACCGCCACGAACGCATGGTTCTTCGCGGCGGCGCGGATCAGCGTGGGGCCGCCGATGTCGATGTGCTCGATCACCTCGTGCTCGCTGACGCCGCGGCGTGCGGCCGTGCGCTCGAACGGGTAGAGGTTGACGCACACGAGGTCGATCGGCGCGATCCCGTGCTCGGCCAGCGTGGTGCGGTGCTCCTGGCTCGACCGGACCGCCAGCAGGCCTGCGTAGATGCTCGGGTGAAGCGTCTTGACGCGGCCGTCGAGGATCTCCGGGAAGCCCGTGTACGACTCGATCGAAGTGGTGCCGATGCCTGCCTGCCCAAGCTCGTTGGCGGTGCCGCCGGTGGAGATGATCTCGACCCCAAGCTCGCTCAGCGCCCGCGCGAAGTCGACGACCCCGCGCTTGTCGAAGACCGACACGAGCGCGCGCTCGACCTTGAGCTCGCCCTGGTCGCTCGGCGACTGAAGCGCGGCGGAGCTTCTACCGTCCGACATGGGCCTCCAGGACGCTCTCGTCGACGAGCACAAGTCGTGGATTGCGCTCGTCCAGCCGCACTCCGCCGCCCGCGATCAGCCGGATCGCATGCGGAAGGAGCTCGTGCTCTGCTTCGTGCAGGACCGTCAGGACATCCTCCTTGCTGCGAGTGTAGGGAAGCGTTACCGCCTGTTGCAAGATGATCGGACCGGTGTCTACGCCGTCGTCCACGAAGTGGACCGTGACTCCCCCCACCTTCGCGCCATACGCGATCTGGTCTTCGACCGGGTGGGCTCCGGGAAAGGCTGGCAGCAGCGCCGGATGGACGTTGATCACACGACCGTCGAAGGCCTCCAGGAAAGCGGCGTCCAGGAGCTCCATGAATCCGGCCAGCACGACCAGCTCGACGCCGTGCTCGGTGAGCCACCCTGCGATCGCGCGATCGCGCTCGGCGCGGCTGGGGTAGCCGGCCGCCTCGAACACGGCCGCCTCGATGCCCGCCGCCGCAGCACGCTCGAGCGCCAGCACGCCCGGCTTGCTGGAGGCGACCGCGACGACCTCGATGCCCCCGCGCCCGTGGACCTCGTCGATGATCGCCTGAAGGTTCGTGCCTGAGCCCGACACCAGGACCGCGAGAGGGAACCTACGCACGAACTACGGCCAGCTCCTCCAGCGCATGCTTCCCGTTGGCCCGGTCAGTGCCTTCGAGCGGATAGTCGCCGGTGAAGCAGGCGTCGCAGTGGGTGTCCCGGCCGGACTGGATCGCCTGGTACACACCCTCGAGCGAGAGGTAGGCGAGCGAGTCGGCGCCGACCTCTTGCGCGACTTCCTCGACCGTGCGGCCGTGGGCGATCATCTCCTCGCTGGTGGGCATGTCGATGCCGTAGTGGCATGGATGGCGGATCGGCGGCGAGGACATCCGCAGGTGGACCTCCTTCGCGCCGGCCTCGCGGAGCATCTGCACGATCTGGCGCATCGTGTTGCCGCGTACGATCGAGTCGTCCACGACCACGAGACGCTTGCCGCGCACGACGTCGGGGAGCGGGTTGAACTTCATCCGCAGGCCCTGGCGGCGAAGCTCCTGGCCCGGCTGGATGAACGTGCGCGCGACATAGCGGTTCTTGATCAGCCCGTCGTCCTGCGGGATGCCCGACGCACGCGCAAACCCCTTCGCCGCCGCGTTGCCGGAGTCAGGCACCGAGATCACAAGGTCGCCGTCGGCGGGAGCCTCGCGGGCGAGGATCTCACCCATGCGCCCGCGCGCGGACTGCAGCGTGCGGCCCTCGAGCTTCGAATCCGGGCGCGAGAAGTAGATGTGCTCGAAGACGCAGGCCGCCGGGCGCTCGGACTCGACCGCCTGGCGGGTCTCGATGCCCCTGGATCCGAGCGAGATGAGCTCTCCGGGCTGAACCTCCCGCAGCAGCTGGGCGCCGATGATGTCCAGGGCACAGCTCTCGGAGGCGACCACGTAGCGGTCCTCGATGCGGCCGAGGCAGAGCGGCCGCACGCCGGCGGGGTCACGGAAGGCGACCACGGCGTCCCCGGTCATGACGACCGTCGAGTACGCGCCGCGCAGACGCTCCATCACCGCTGCGACCGCGTCCTCGATCCGATCGGCGGGATGGGAGGCGATCAGCGCCGCGATGATCTCCGAGTCCGAGGTGGACCGGAACCGCACTCCCTGCTCGATCAGCTCGTTGTAGAGCTCGACCGCGTTGATCAGGTTGCCGTTGTGGGCAAGCGCGACGGGGCGGCGGTCATGTCGGTACACGGGCTGGGCGTTCTCCCAGCCGGTGCCGCCGGTGGTCGAGTAGCGCACGTGGCCGATCGCCATCTCGCCGGTCAGGGCCTGCAGCGAGCGCTCGTCGAAAACCTGAGCGACCAGGCCGAGATCGCGCTGGGTCGTCATGTGGCCGCCATCGCAGGTCGCGATGCCGGCGGACTCCTGACCGCGGTGCTGAAGCGCGAACAGGGCGAAGTAGGCGAGTCGCGCGACGTCGTGCTGGGGGGCGTAGACGCCGAACACACCGCACTCGTCGCGGGGCCCGTCGCGATCCAGCTCGGGTTCGGGCGATCGAAGGCGCGCTCGCGCGCCGATTGGAGCACGGTGCTCGAAGGTTTTTTTCACGAGAGCCTGGCCGGCAACCCGGAATGAAAGAGTCTGCCCGCCTCTTCGACAGACAAGGCGATCGTAGCAGCGCCGGCCGCGATCCGGAGCTCTGGTCCGCGAACCGTGCCGATCGCCAGAAAGCCGACGCGGTGTGCCCTGTTGCTGAGCGCCAGCAGGGCCTCCCGGGGCCCGGAGACGACCACGCCGCCCGGCCCCTCCCCGAACAGCGCGGCCTCCAGGTCGATCCGCTCCCTGTGGACCAGCGGGTCGAGGTCGATCTCGGCCCCGACGCCGCCGAGCGCCACGCACTCGGCCAGGCATGCCGCAAGGCCGCCGTCGGAGACGTCGTGAGCACTCGCCACCTCGCCCGCGCGCACCGCCTCGCGCACGACCGCGAGCGCCTCGACCACCGGGCGGAGGTCGAACGGGGGCAGCCCCGGCACGACCGACCCCCGCAGCTTTTCGAGCTCGGACCCGGCGAGCGCCGGCCGGAAGGGCCCGATCAGCGCGACGAGGTCCGGTCGGCTGCCTTCCCGGCTCCCGTTGAAGGCGGAGCTGGGCGAGCGCCGGGCGTCAGGAACCTCCCCCACCATTCCCACGATCGGAGTCGGATAGATGGGGCCTTCCGGTCCCTCGTTGTAGAGCGAGACGTTTCCGCCCACGACCGGCACGTCGAGCGCGCGACAGGCTGACGCCATGCCCTCGACCGCACGGGTCAGCTGCCACGCGACGTGGGGCTTCTCCGGGTTGCCGAAGTTGAGACAGTTCGTGAGCCCGAGCGGCTCCGCGCCGACGCAGGAGAGGTTCGCGGCACACTCGCAGACGGCCTCGATCGTGCCGATGTATGGATCGCATGCCACCCGACGGCCGTTGCCGTCGATCGAGATCGCGAGCGCCCGCTCCGTCTCGATCCCGGCGTGCATCAGTCGCAGGACCGATGCGTCGGCCTGCTCCGGGCGCCTCACGGTCCTGCTCCCGACGAGGAAGTCGTACTGCTCGAACGCCCAGCGCCGGCTCGCCACGTTCGCGGAGGACAGCAGCGCGCGCAGCGACTCCTCGGGCTCTGAGTCGTGACCAAGCACCGCGCGTGGGTCGGCGAACGCCCGGAGCCGGTCCGCGGGCTCCGCAGGTTCGAGATCGTAGAGCGGGCATTCGTCGACCAGCGCCGGCACCGGCATGTCTCCGACCTCCTCGCCGCCGTCGAAGACCCGCAGCCGCCCGTTGTCGGTGACGGTCCCGATCGGCGTCGCCCGCGTCTCCCATCGCGCGCAGATGCTCAGCACGTCGTCGAGGCGCTTGGGCTCGACCACGCAGAGCATCCGCTCCTGGGACTCGGAGATCATCACCTCGAAGGGCTCCATCCCGGGCTCACGGCGAGGCACCTTCGAGACGTCGAGGTCGAGGCCGACGCCGCCCTTGGACGCCATTTCGCTGGTGCTCGACGCGAGACCGGCGGCGCCGAGGTCCTGGAGCGCGGCGATCAGCTCCTGGTCGACCAGCTGCAGGCAGCACTCGATCAGCTTGTTCTCCTCGAGCGGGTCGCCGATCTGCACGCTTGGCCGCTTGTCGTGGTCGGCCTCCGAGAGCTCCGCGGAGGCGAGCACGCTCGCACCGCCGATCCCGTCGCGGCCCGTCCGTGCGCCGAGCAGCACGATCAGGTTGCCCACGCCGGTGGCGGCCGACCGGACCAGCCTGTCCTTGCGAGCGAGCCCGACGCACATCGCGTTGACGAGGCAGTTCTGCTCGTAGGGAGGCTCGAAGTAGATCTCCCCGCCGACGGTCGCGACTCCGACGGAGTTTCCGTATGCCGCAATCCCGGCCACGACGCGCTCGAGCAGGTAGCGCGTCCGGGGCGTGTCGGGATCGCCGAATCGGAGCGAGTCGAGCACCGCGATCGGGCGCGCTCCGACCGCGAAGACGTCGCGCAGGATCCCCCCGACACCCGTCGCCGCGCCCTGGAAGGGCTCGACCGCGGAGGGGTGGTTGTGGCTCTCGACCTTGAACACGGCCGCCAGCCCGTCGCCGACGTCGACCGCGCCCGCGTTCTCGCCGGGGCCCATCAGGACGCGCGGCCCTTCGGTCGGCAGCTTTCGCAGGAGCTTCTTGGAGTGCTTGTAGGCGCAGTGCTCGCTCCAGAGCAGCGAGAACACCGCCAGCTCGAGCTGGTTGGGCTCGCGGCCGAGCAGCTCGCAGATCAGATCGAGCTCGGATCGCTTCAGGCCGAGTGCCTCGGCCTGGGACAACAGGCCCGGAGGCAGGCCCGATCCGGGGTTGACGGCGACTTCGCTCACGCCGTTACGGCGGAGAGGTGGCGCGCGAGCGAGCCGAACAGCCGCAGGCCGTCGGTCGAGCCGGTCAGCTCGTCGACTGCGTGCTCGGCGTGCGGCATGAGGCCGAAGACGTTGCCGTCCTCGTTCGCGACGCCCGCCACGTCGCGCAGCGACCCGTTCGGGTTCGTGTCGGCCGCATACCGGAGCACCACCTGCCCCGCCGCCTCGACCTGATCGGCCAGCTTCGGTGGAGCGAACCAGCGGCCGGTCGTGTGCTTCACGGGCACGGAGAGCTGCTCCCCCGGCTCGCAGCCGGAGGTGAACGGCGTCGCGGTGCTGTCGACGGCGACCACCACCTGCCGGCAGACGAACTTGAGCGACTCGTTCACGAGCAGCGCCCCCGGCAGCAGCCCGGCCTCGCAGAGCACCTGGAAGCCGTTGCAGATCCCGAGCACCGGGCCGCCCTCCCGCGCGAACTCGATCACGGCCTCCATCACGGGCGCAAAGCGCGCGATCGCTCCAGCCCGGAGATAGTCGCCGTAGGAGAAGCCGCCGGGAAGGATCACCGCGTCAGCCCCCTTGAGGTCGCGCTCGCCGTGCGGGAGGTAGCGTGCCTCCAGGCCGGGCGTCCCGTTGACCGCGATCAGCGCGTCCTCCTCGTCGCACGCGCCCGGGAACACGACCACCCCGACGCGCGCACTCACGGGGCGGCTCCGGCCGCCTGGACCTCGTAGCTCTCGATCAGGGGATTCGCGAGCAGCCGCTCGCACATCTCCTCGACGCGCGCCGTGACCGTGCGCTCGTCGCCACCGACCTCGAGCTCGATCAGCCGGCCGACGTGCACGTGCGCGACGTCGTCGTACCCGAGCGCAGGCAGAGCCCGCTCGACCGCCTGGCCCTGCGGGTCCAGGATCCCCTCCTTGGGGCGGATCAAGACGCGGACCTTCAGCGGTTCAACCAGCCGTCGAACGAATCGCCGGTGATCCGCTCGTAGGCCTCGACGTACTTTGCGCGCGTGCCGGCGACCACGTGCGCGGGCAACTCCGGCCCCGGTGGGGCGTGGTCCCAGCCGGACTCGTCGAGCCAGTCGCGCACGTACTGCTTGTCGAAGGAGGGCTGCGGGCCGCCCGGCGCGTAGGAGTCCCGGGGCCAGAACCGGGAGGAGTCGGGCGTGAGCACCTCGTCCGCGAGCACGATCTCGCCGGCCGGGGCGCGACCGAACTCGAACTTGGTGTCCGCGAGGATGATGCCCTTGTTCTCCGCGTGCTCGGCGGCGAGCGCGTAGACCGCCAGGGACAGGCGCCGAAGCTCCTCCATCACGCCGCGGTCCCCGACGATCGCGGCGGCGCGATCGAAGTCGACGTTCTCGTCGTGCGCGCCGACCGCCGCCTTCGTGGCGGGCGTGAAGATCGGTTCGGGCAGGCGATCGGACTCCTGCAGTCCCGGCGGCAGCGGGACGCCGCAGACCGAGCCGTCACGGCTGTATTCCTTCCATCCAGACCCCGAGAGGTAGCCGCGCACGACGCACTCGACCGGGAAGATCTCGAGCTTGCGCACGAGCAGCGCGCGGCCGCTCACCTCCTCCGGAACGTCCGCCGACAGGAAGTGGTTCGGGACGATCTCTCCGGTCCGGTCGAACCAGAACGCGGAGAGCCCGGTGAGCACCTTGCCCTTGTCGGGGATCCCGGTCGGGAGCACCACGTCGTACGCCGAGATACGGTCGGACGCGACCATCAAAAGACGGTCGCCGAGGTCGTACATCTCCCGCACCTTGCCCTGGCTGTGAAGGCTCAGGCCGGGCAGCGAGGCCGGTGTCTCAGGCACGATCCCGATGCTAACAGTGTGAGCGGCCTACCCTACGACGAGCACGTCGAGGCGCTCGAACACAGCGGGCAGATTGCGCAAAAACCGCCCGTAGTCGAACAGCTCGTCGAGCTGTGGCGCGTCGAGGTGGCCGGCCACCTCGGGCTCGGCCTCGAGCAGCTGCCGGAACGGCCGCCGCTCGTCCCACGCCGCCTGCGCGGCTCGCTGAACCACCCGGTAGGCGACGTCTCGTCCCAGCCCCGCCTCGACCAGTGCGTTCAGCAGGCTCTGGCTGAAGATCGCTCCGTGGGTCAGCTCGAGGTTCTCCCGCATCCGCTCGGGATCGACCCGCAGCCCGCCGACGACGCGGATCGCGAGGTTGTACATGTAGTCCAGCAGGGTGGTCGAGTCGGGCAGCACGATCCGCTCCGCGGAGGAGTGCGAGATGTCCCGCTCGTGCCACAGGGCGACGTTCTCGAGGCCGGCCTGCGCGTTGCCTCGCAGGACCCGCGCCAGTCCGGTGACGCGCTCGGACACGATCGGGTTCCGCTTGTGGGGCATCGCGCTGGAGCCTTTCTGGCCCTCCTTGAAGGGCTCCTCGACCTCGCGCACCTCCGTGCGCTGGAGATGCCTGATCTCGGTCGCCAGGCGCTCGAGCGACGCGCCCGCGAGCGCCACCGCGCTGAGCAGCTCCGCGTGGCGGTCCCGGGGCACGACCTGCGTCGAGACCGGCTCGTGCTCGAGGCCGAGGTGGTCCATCACCGCCTTCTCGACGGTGGGGTCGAGCGCCGAGTACGTGCCCACCGCGCCCGACAGCTTGCCCACCGCAAGCTGGGCCAGGGCGACCTCCAGCCGGCGTCGGCTCCGCTCGGCCTCGAACGCGAACCCGGCGAGCTTCACGCCGAAGGTCGTGGGCTCGGCGTGCACGCCGTGGGTGCGCCCGATGCAGATCGTGTCGCGGTACTCGCGCGCCTGCGCGACGAGCACGCCCACCAGCTCACCGGCGTCGGTCAGCAGCACCTTGCCGGCGTCGCGCAGCTGCAGCGCCAGCCCTGTGTCGAGCACGTCGGAGGACGTCAGCCCGTAGTGCAGCCAGCGCCCGGACTTGCCGATCGAGGCCGCGACCACGTCCACGAACGCGGCGACGTCGTGGTCGGTGACCTGCTCACGCTCCTTCACGGCTGCGACCTCGAACGACGCGCCTCGGATCGCCTCCATGTCACTTCCCGGGATCACCCCGCGCTCGGCGAGTACCTCGCACACCGCAAGCTCGACCTCGAGCCAGGTCTCGAACTTGCGTCGCTCGGACCAGATCTGGCCCATCTCGGCGCGCGTGTAGCGCTCGATCACGAAAGATCAGGCGGCTTTGCCGCCGGCACGCTGGAGCGCCGGCATGGCCGCCTCATCAACAACCGAGGATGCGCGCGGTCAGCACGGCCGCGTTCCGGGCGCCGTTGATCGCGACGCAGGCGACCGGCACGCCGGGTGGCATCTGCACCACCGACAGCAGCGCGTCGAGGCCGTCCGCGACGGTGTTCTTGGCCTTGATCGGGACCCCGATCACCGGCAGGTCGGTGTGGGCGGAGACGACTCCGGGAAGCGCCGCCGACATGCCCGCCGCGGCGATGATCACGCGCAGGCCCCGCATGTGGGCGTTGCGCGCGTACTCGGCGACCGCCTCGGGGTCGCGGTGTGCCGAGAGCACCCGCACCTCGAAGCGGATGCCGCGCTCGCGCAGCTCCTCGCCCGCGGGCTGCATCGTCGGCTTGTCGCTCGCCGAGCCCATGATGATCCCCACGCGCGGGGCATCCACGTCGATCTCGTCGAAGGCTTCCTCGACCTCCGGAAGCGGCTCCAGCTCGGCCGGCTCGGCCTGGCTCGTCGCGGTTCCGTGCTGTGGCTCGATCGTCTCCACGGCAGCAGCCTATCCAGGCACGCGCACGCCCACACGTGCCGCGATGTCACGGCGATACTGTGCCCCGTCGAAGCTGATCTGCTCGACGGCGCGGTAGGCGCGCTCGCGCGCCTGGCCCACGGTCGGGCCCAGTCCCGTCACGTTGAGGACTCGTCCCCCCGCGGTCACGATCGCGCCGTCACGCCGGGCTGTCCCGGCATGCGTCACCTCGGCGTCCGAACCCTCGCCGAGCCCGGCGATCGCGTCTCCGGCGCTGTGGGACTCCGGGTAACCGCGGGACGCCATCACGACCGTCACGGCGGAACCCTCGGACCATGCGAGTGGCGCGTCGCGCAGGCCGCCGGGACGCAGGGTTGCCTCCAGAGCGCCGAGCAGGTCGCTCCGCAGGCGCGGCAGGACGGCCTGCGTCTCCGGGTCCCCGAACCGGCAGTTGAACTCGAGCACCTTGGGCCCCGCTGCGGTCCGCATCAGGCCGGCGTAGAGCACGCCCCGGTACTCGATGCCCCGGCGCGCGAGCTCCTCGACGACCGGCTCGTGCACCTGGACGACGAGCTCCGCGGCCTCGTCCGGGCCGATGCCGGGGACGGGCGAGTAGCTGCCCATGCCGCCGGTGTTCGGCCCTTCGTCGCCGTCGTGGATGCGCTTGTAGTCCTGGGCGGACGCCATCGGCACGACAATCTCGCCGTCGCAGAGCGCCAGCAGGGACAACTCCTCGCCCTCGAGATGCTCCTCGAGTATTACCCGCTCGCCGGCCTCGCCAAAGCGCGAGTCGAGGAAGAACGCGCGCAGCGCCTGCTTCGCGGTCCGCGGGTCCGGCGCGATGATCACGCCCTTGCCCGCGGCCAGCCCGTCCGCCTTGAGGACGGCCGGATAGGAGGCGCAGTCCATCTGCGCCTCGGCCTGCTCGTAGGACTCGAACACGACGTGGGCGGCGGTCGGCACCCCCGCCGCGCTCATGATCTCCTTTGCGAAGGCCTTGCTGCCCTCGAGCCGGGCCGCCTCCGCGCGGGGGCCGAACGCGCGCCGGCCCTCGGCCTCGAGCGCGTCCACGAGCCCCGCGGCCAGCGGCGCCTCAGGCCCCACGACCGTCAGGCCGGCATCCTGGTCGGCCGCCAGCGCGACGAGCGCGTCGAGGTCCTCCGCGACCACGTCGAAGCACTGCGCATCCTCCGCGATGCCGGCGTTGCCGGGCGTGCAAAGCACCTCGGGGCGCCGGGGGCTGCGCCGGAGCGCACGCACGATCGCGTGCTCCCGCCCGCCGCTCCCGACCACGAGCACTTTCACAACGACTTCAGTCTTCGGTGTAAGAGCGCGTTCATTGGGTCCGGTTGTAGGAGACGTAGCCGGCGATCCCGGCGCCGATCACGACCCAGACCAGGTTTGCGCTGCGGGCGACGGCGCCGACATCGGCTCCGTAGTAGATGAGATACGGGACCGCGTAGGCCCAGATGGACCCGGCCACCGCGATCCAGCCGGTCGCCGGGGCGCGGTACCGGCCGCTTGCCGCGAGCACCGCCTCGCCCATCCCGATCCCGATCAGCCACCCGAGGATCAGCGCGAAGAATAGCCCGACGCCCTGCAGGAAGACGATCCCGACTCCCATCGCGGTGCCGACGCCGAAGGCGGTTGCAAGCGCCAGCGCGACGCGGTCGGGCTTGAGCCGCACGATCGCGGAGCGGGGCAGGCGTGCGCAGTCCGGGCACTTGATCCCGACCGGCGTGTACACCATGCAGTCGGTGCAGATCGGCCGCTCGCAGTTCGAGCACGACACGGCCGTCTCCCGGCCTGGGTGCCGGTAGCAGACGGTGCGCGTGGTGGTTCCGGGCTTGACGGCGATGGCTATCTCACGTTAAAGCAGGGGCAGCAGCGCAGGAGAAGCGCCTCAGACGAAGTCGATGAACTCGTCGATCGGGATCGCCGGGAGCGACTCGTAATGCGCGGTTCCGCGGGATCCCAGCTCGAGCGACACCTTCGCCATCGTCTTCTCGTCGGGCGCTTCGACGATGTTCACGAAGTCGAACCGGCCCAGCGTGGCCCACTGCGCCACGACCTTGGCCCCGATCTGCTCGAGCTCCTTGTTGACCTCCTTGATCCGGTTCGGGTTGTTCTTGACGGTCTGGACGCCCTCCGAGGTGAGCGTCGTGAGCATGACGAAAGTCGGCATGTCTTCTCCTGTCGTCGGTGGGACCGTTGGGGCGGTTATAGAAGAAACGGGCCGCGGTTGGCGTCCTTGCTAACAAGAAACCCTCCACACGAGGAAAGGGGACGGATGAAAAGAGTGCCGATAGCGCTCGTCATCGCGGCGGCCTTGACGCCGTTTGGCGCAGGGGTGTCCTTCGCCGGTCAACCGAACGCGTCGTGTGAGGATCCGGGAGCGAACCCGCCACCCGGCTTCAGCACCGGCGGGTTCGCGAACGCCGAGAGCCACTACGCGGGCAGCGAGGGGACGCCGTCGGCGGCGAACAGTCGCAGTGGCAACGCGGTGTCGCAGTACGACATCGCCTGCGTCCGCGGGCAGAAGCGGTAGCAGCGGCAGGGGGATTCGCAAAGTCCACGGGAAGCCGGCGGGTGGCCAGCCCGCCGGCGCTCTCCCTGGGCGTAGAGTTCGGGCGCAGCGCGGCCAAATGAAGATGTGGGCAACGAGCAGGAGTAGAGATCGAGAGCTGGCCGCCCTTGCGGACGGCTCACTCCCGCCCCGCCGTCGCCCCGCCGTGGAGGCGCGGGTGGCGGCGTCTCCCAGGCTGCAGGCGCTGCTGCGGGAGCAGGAGGAGGTGCTCGCAGCGGTTCGCGCCCGCGACGAGCGCGCCCCGGCGCGGCTGCGCGACGCGGTCGCCGCCGCCCCGACCCGATCGCGCAGGAGGCGTGCATTCGCCCTTGCCGGCGCCGCCGCCGTGGCGGCGACGACCACGCTGCTGGTGACCGTGGGCTCCGAGCCGGCGCCGCCGACGCTCGCGGCTACGACGGCCTTCGGCGCGAGGGCGGCGATGTCGTCCCGGCCCGTCTCCCGGCCCGGTGCGCGGACGCTCCCCGGCGTCGCCGTCGACGGCGTGCGATACCCGGACTGGAGGCACGAGTACGGCTGGCGCGCCCGTGGCTCGCGGGTGGACCGCCTCGGCAGCCGGCGGGCGACGACCGTCTTCTACGAGAAGCGCGGGCAGCGGGTCGCGTACACGATCGTCTCCGGTGGCCCGATGAGCATTCCGGCCTCGTCGCGACCCGCGCGATGGGAGGGCCGGCTACGCCATGTGTTCAGGGCGAACGGCCGCATCGCGGTGACATGGCAGCGACGTGGCCATACGTGCCTGGTGTCAGCGGGCGGCGTGCGGGGCGGGACGCTGGTCGAGCTCTCGGCCTGAGCCGAGCGGCGTTCGCGCGGCCCGGGTCTTGGGCTTCGCGGGCTCGAGCCCGCGAAGCCGGGCCCCGACCTGGTTGCGCGCGCGGTACAGGCGGCTCGTGATCGTCTCGGGCCGCACCCGCAGGGCCCGCGCCGCCTCGCGGTAGGAAAGCCCGAGCACGTCCACCGCGACGAGCGCGTCGCGGCACTTCGGGGGCAGCGCGGCGATCGCGGCATAGACCTCCCGCGCCTCGGCCGCCTCGTCCGGCGGCCGGGCGCTCCGGTCCTCGATCAGCTCGAGGCGCTCGTCGAACGGCTCGGCGACTAGCGTGCGGCCCGCCGACCGGCGGCCGGAGAGAAAGGTGTTGCGCAGCGCTCGCAGCAGGTAGCCGAGGTCGTCCTCGGAGCGCAGCAGCCGCGGGCGCGACATCACCTTGAGGAAGGTGTCCTGCACGAGGTCCTCGGCCTCCTCCCGCGAACCGCACATCGCCCAGGCTGCGCGATAGAGGCGATCGACGTGACCACCGAGACTGGTCCGATCTAGCTCGCGGTCTGCCATCCGTCCCTGCCCTCGCCGCAGGCCTGCGGCGAGGGCAGGAGCATACGGGCCCGGAGCCCGTGGATCAAACCTTTTTAAGCGGCCACCGGTTCGGTGGAGCCGCGCCCAACCTGCTCGTCGGCTCGCGGACGAGGGGCCTTTTCGAACTCCAGGTCGCCGTCCCTGACCGTGACCTGGACCACGTCGCCGTCGACGAACTCGCCCTCCAGCATCGCCAGCGCGAGCCGGTCCACGAGGCGCTTCTGGATCACCCGCTTCAGCGGGCGCGCGCCGTAGGTCGGGTCGTACCCGAGATTCGCGAGCAGCTCCTTCGCGTCCTCGGTCAGCTCGACCTCGATGCCGCGCTCTCTCACGCGGCCGACGAGCTGATCCACCTGGAGCTCGACGATGTGCTTGATCTGGTCCTTCGAGAGCCGCTGGAAGATCACGACGTCGTCGATCCGGTTCAGGAACTCCGGCTTGAAGTAGGAGGACAGCGCCTCCTCCACCTGCCGGCGCATGCGCTCGTCGTCGGACTCGGCGACGATGAACTGCGACCCGACGTTGGACGTCATGATCAGCACCGTGTTCTTGAAGTCGACCGTGCGGCCCTGGCCGTCGGTGAGCCGGCCTTCGTCCATCACCTGGAGCAGCACGTTGAACACGTCGGTGTGGGCCTTCTCGATCTCGTCGAGCAGGATCACCGAGTAGGGTCGGCGCCGCACCGCCTCGGTGAGCTGGCCGCCCTCCTCGTAACCGACGTATCCGGGCGGCGCGCCGATCAGCCGGGCGACCGTGTGCTTCTCCATGTACTCCGACATGTCGACCCGGACGATCGCCTGCTCGGTGTCGAACATGAACTCGGCGAGCGCCCGCGCCAGCTCCGTCTTGCCGACGCCGGTCGGGCCACAGAACAGGAACGAGCCGATCGGTCGGTTCGGGTCCTGCAGGCCGGCGCGCGCGCGCCGCAGCGCGTTCGAGACCGCCGCGACCACATCTTCCTGCCCGATCACGCGGTCGTGCAGGCGCTCCTCCATGTGGATCAGCTTCTCGACCTCGCCCTCCATGAGGCGCGAGACCGGGATCCCGGTCCACTTTGCGACCACCTCGGCGACCTCCTCGTCGGTGACCTCCTCGTGGAGCAGGCTGCCCTGGCTCGCGTGGAGCTCGGCCAGGCGGGCCTCCCGGTCGGCGATCTCCTGCTCGAGCTTCGGGATTTCTCCGTAGCGGAGCTCCGCGGCACGCTGCAGGTCGGCCTCGCGCTCGGCGCGCTCGGCCTCCCGGTGCGCCTGCTCGAGGCGCTCCTTGGCGTCACGGATCGCCGCGATCACGTCCTTCTCGGACTGCCAGCGTGCCTTCATCTCGCCCCCGCGCTCGCGCAGGTCCGCAAGCTCGCGCTCGATCGCCTCACGGCGCGCGAGGGACGCCTCGTCCTGCTCTTTTTCGAGTGCATGGTGCTCGATCTCCAGCTGCTGGATGCGCCGCTCGACCTCGTCGATCTCGGTCGGCATCGAGTCGATCTCGATGCGCAGCCGCGAGGCCGCCTCGTCGATCAGGTCGATCGCCTTGTCCGGCAGGAACCGGTCCGCGATGTAGCGGGAGGAGAGCATCGCGGCCGCCACGATCGCGGAGTCCTGGATCCGCACGCCGTGATGGACTTCGTAGCGCTCCTTCAACCCGCGCAGGATCGCGATCGTGTCGTCGACGGTTGGCTCACCCACCAGGACCGGCTGAAAACGGCGCTCGAGCGCTGCATCTTTTTCTATGTGCTTGCGGTACTCGTCCAGCGTGGTCGCGCCGACCGCCCGCAGCTCGCCGCGCGAGAGCATCGGCTTGAGCAGGTTGGCCGCGTCGACGGCGCCCTCGGCGGCGCCGGCGCCGACGATCGTGTGCAGCTCGTCGAGGAACAGGATGATCCGGCCCTGGGCCTCCTGGATCTCCTTGAGCACGGCCTTGAGGCGGTCCTCGAACTCGCCCCGGTACTTGGCGCCGGCGATCAGCGCGCCGATGTCGAGCGCGACCACGCGGCGGTCGCGCAGCGACTCCGGCACGTCACCGGAGACGATTCGCTGGGCGAGGCCCTCGACGATCGCGGTCTTGCCGACGCCGGGCTCGCCGATCAGCACCGGGTTGTTCTTGGTGCGCCGCGAGAGCACCTGCACCACCCGGCGGATCTCGTCGTCGCGCCCGATCACCGGGTCGAGCTTGCCCTGCTCGGCCAGCGCGGTGAGGTCGCGGCCGAAACGTTCGAGCGCCTGGTACTTGTCCTCGGGGCTGGGGTCGGTGACGCGGTGCGGCCCGCGCACCTCCTGGAGCGCGGCGAGGATCGCCTCGCGTGTCGCCCCCGCCCGCTGCAGGATCGCGGCGGCCTCCGCCTGCGAGCCGGCCAGGGCGAGCAGCATGTGCTCGGTCGAGATGTAGTCGTCCTTGAGCGCCGATGCCTCGCGCTCGGCGGCATCGAAGACGCGCACCAGCTCGCCGGCCGCGCGGGACTCGGAGGCGGCCGCGCCGCTCACGGTCGCCAGCTTGTCCAGCGCCGCGTTTACCTCGGGCCGGATCCGGTCGATGGGCGCGCCGAGCTTCGACAGCACAGGCGCGACGATCCCGCCGTCCTGCTCCAGCAGCACCGCGAGCAGGTGCTCCGGCGTGATCTCGGAGTTGCCGCGCTCGTGCGCAAGGCGCTGCGCGGCTTGCACTGCCTCCTGGGATTTGATCGTGAATTTGTCAGCTTGCATCTTGGTTTCTTTCCACTCGAATTCGTATTGGTCTGAAGTTTCTGCTGCGAACCATCTCGCCGGGCGGCCGCCACGGCACCAGCTCGCGCTTGTAGGAGCGATGCACTTGCTGGATGCGCTCGCGCATGTCGCGCTCGAGCGCAATGGCCTGCTCGCGGACCCGGTCCAGCTCCGCTTGCATCGAGGTCATCACCTCCTCGAGCGCAAGCACGCGCTCGACGCCCGCGAGGTTCAACCCGAAGTCGGTCGTGAGCTCCTGGATCCGCCTCAGACGCTCGACGTCGCGCCGCGAGTAGAGGCGCGTCTGCTTCGGCGAGCGCTTCGGCTTGATCAGGCCCCTCGACTCGTAGATGCGCAGCGTCTGCGGGTGCATGCCCGCAAGCTCGGCGGCGATCGAGATCATGAAGACTCCCTGGTCGTCCTCGAAGATTTCGTTTCTCGCTGCGGTCATCCCGCCCTACACCCGCCGATCGGCTTGCAGATCGGCGGCCTTCTTCAAGAGCTCCGCGCGGGGGTTGCCGTTCATCACCTTCGACAGCTCCTCGACCGCCTGCTGCTGCTCCTCCGTGAGCGATCGCGGCACCTCGATGCGGAGCCGGTAGTGGATGTCGCCACGGCCACGGCCGGAGAGATTCTCGGGCCCCTCGCCGCGCAGCCTCTGGACGCTGCCGTCGTCGGTACCGGCCGGCACCCGGATCTTCTTCGTGCCCCCGAGCGTCGGCACCTCGACGGTGCCGCCGGTGACGGCCTCGACGATCGTGATCGGCACGTCGACCTCGAGGTTGTTGCCCTTGCGCCTGAAAACCGGCGAGTCAGACACGTGCGTGACCACGTAGAGATCCCCACTCGGCCCGCCGCCAAATCCCGGCTCGCCCTTCGCGGCCAGCCGGATGCGGCTGCCCTCGCGGACGCCCGCCGGGACCTTTACGCGGTAGCGCTTGGTCTGATGGGTCTGGCCGGTCCCGTGGCAGGTCTGGCAGGGATCATCGACCACCGTGCCGCGGCCGCCGCACTGTGAGCACGGCTGCGAGATCGAGAACATCCCCTGGCCCTGGCTTTCGACGCCCCGCCCGTTGCAGCGCGGGCACGTCGTGGGTGCCGTCCCGGGCTTCGCGCCGGAGCCGTGGCACGTGGAGCACTCCGCGTCGACCGGCACGTTGACCGAGATCTCGGTTCCGTTGATCGCCTGCGTGAACGACAGGTGGACCTCGGTCTCGAGGTCACGCCCCGGCTGGCGCCCGACGCGCCCTCCCGCCTGGCCGCCTCGGCCGAACAGGTCGGAGAGGATGTCGCCGAACGAGCCGGCCTGGGTCCGGAACTGGGACGGGTCGAAGCGGAAGCCGGCGGCGCCGCCGAACATGCCGCCGGCGTCGTACTGCTTGCGCTGCTCGTCGTCCGAGAGCACCGAGTAGGCCTCCTGGATCTCCTTGAAGCGCTCCTCCGCGCTGCTGTCGCCCGGATTCGCATCCGGGTGCCACTTGCGAGCGAGCTTGCGGTAGGCCTTCTTGACCTCCTCCGCGGAGGCGCCCTTCTTGAGACCCAGGGTCTCGTAGTAGTCACCGCTCGCCATCGACTAGCAACTTCCGTCCGCGGGCAAGCCCGCGGACGGGTCAGGTGAAGGATTGCCAACCACAACCCGGGCTGGGCGCAGGACCTGGCCGTTCAGCCGGTAGCCCTTCTCGAAGACCTCGAGCACCTTCCCGGCGCCTTCAGCGCCGCCGGCCCGGGTCATCATCGCCTCGTGCTCGGTGGGGTCGAACGGCTCACCCGTCGGCTCGTAGCTCTCGACGCCCGCGTTCGCGAGCACGCCGGAGAGCTCCTCGTACACGAGTCGCACGCCCTCGGCGATGTGATTCGCGGCACCGTCCTCGTTTCGAGGCTCCGCCGCCGCGAGCGCCCGCTCGAGGTTGTCCACGACCGTCAGCAGCCCACGCGCAAGCGAGGCCCGCCCGCGCGCCTCGGCCTCCGAAGCCTCACGGCCAACGCGCTTGCGGTAGTTCTCGAAATCCGCCTTGGTCCGCCGAGCCAGCGAGAGATACTCATCCCGCTCCCGCTCGAGCCCCGAAACCAAATCGCGCAGCTCCCCCTGAACCTTCTCCTCTTCCTCCCCCACCTCGGGGGGGGAGTCAGGCGATGCGGAGGAAGAGGGTCCTGCGACGCCCTCAGCTCGGCTGGCAGGAGCAGGACCCTCTTCCGGAGCACGAGCGCCCTCGTCCTGAGCGTCCCTCGCCATTACTTGTTCCCCTCATCCACGACCTCGGCGTCGACAACTTCCTCATCAGACGCCGCGCCGTCGGCCGCCTCGGCGCCGTTCCCAGTCGCCGTCTGTGCCTGAGCCGCCTGCTGGTACATCTGCTCGGACACCGAGTGGAACGCCTGCTGCAGCGCGTCCGTCCGCGACTTGATCTGCTCGAGGTCCTCGGTCTCGAGCGCCGCGCGCACGTCCTTGATCGCCTGCTCGATCTGCTCCTTCGAGGCCGGGTCGACCTGGTCGCCGAGCTCGCCCAGCTGCTTCTCGGCCTGGTAGGCCGCGTTGTCGCCCGTGTTCCGGGCCTCGGCCAGCTCGCGCTGGCTCCGGTCGTCGGCCGCGTGGGACTCGGCGTCCTTGACCATCTGGTCGATGTCGGTGTCCGAGAGGCCCGAACCGGCCTTGATCTCGATCTTCTGCTCGGTGCCCGTGCCGAGGTCCTTCGCGCCGACGTGCAGGATGCCGTCCGCGTCGATGTCGAAGGCGACCTCGATCTGCGGAATGCCCCGCGGCGCCGGGGGGATGCCGGTCAGCTGGAACTTCCCGAGCGACTTGTTGTAGGTGGCCATCTCGCGCTCGCCCTGGAGCACGTGCACCTCGACCGACGGCTGGTTGTCCTCGGCCGTCGAGAAGATCTCCGACTTGCGGGTCGGGATCGTGGTGTTGCGCTCGATCAGCCTCGTGAACACGCCGCCCTTCGTCTCGATCCCCAGCGACAGCGGTGTGACGTCGAGGAGCAGCACGTCCTTGACGTCGCCCGTGAGCACGCCCGCCTGGATCGCGGCGCCGACCGCGACGACCTCGTCGGGGTTGACGCCCAGGTGCGGGTCCTTGCCGACCAGGTTCTTGACCTTGTCCTGCACCGCCGGCATGCGGGTCATGCCGCCCACGAGCACGACGTGGTCGATGTCGGCGCCGGTCACGCCGGCGTCCTCCATCGCCTGCTTGGTCGGCCCGACCGTGCGGTCGAGCAGGCCGGACGTGAGCTCGACCAGCTTCGCCCGCGCAAGGCGCATGTCGAGGTGCTTGGGCCCCGACTGGTCGGCCGTCACGAACGGCAAATTGATCTGGGTCTCCTGCGTGGTGGAGAGCTCGACCTTCGCCTTCTCGGCCGCCTCGTACAGGCGCTGAAGCGCCATGCGGTCCTGCGCCAGGTCGATTCCCTGTGACTTCTTGAACTCGGCGACCAGCCAGTCCACGATCGCCTTGTCGAAGTTGTCGCCGCCGAGGTGGTTGTCACCCGACGTCGCCTTCACCTCGAACACGCCGTCGCCCATCTCGAGGATCGAGACGTCGAACGTGCCGCCGCCGAGGTCCCAAACGAGGATCGTCTGGTCCTCCTCCTTCTCGAGCCCGTACGCGAGCGCCGCGGCGGTCGGCTCGTTGATGATTCGCTTGACGTTGAGGCCGGCAACCTTGCCGGCGTCCTTGGTGGCCTGACGCTGAGAGTCGTTGAAGTACGCCGGCACGGTCACGACCGCGTCGGTGACGGTCGTGCCGAGGTAGTCCTCGGCGTCCGACTTCAGCTTCTGCAGGATCATCGCCGAGACCTCCGGCGGCGAGTACTGCTTGCCGCCTGCCTCGACGCGTACGTCGTCGTTCGGTCCCCTGACGACCTTGTAAGGCACGATCGTCATCTCTTCGGAGACCTCGCCGAACTTGCGGCCCATGAAGCGCTTGATGGAGAAGATCGTGTTTTCCGGGTTGGTCACCTGCTGGCGTTTCGCGGGCACTCCGACGAGTCGCTCGCCGCCCTGTGTGAAGGCAACGACCGACGGCGTCGTGCGGCCGCCCTCCCGGTTCGGGATGACGGTCGGCTCGCCGCCTTCCAGCACCGCCATGCATGAGTTGGTGGTGCCGAGGTCGATTCCGATTGTCTTGCCCATCTGGGTCTACCTCCAGGTATCGAAAAAAAGCACGGGGGGAAGCGCACTCGTGTGCGCCCCTAGCAATAAATCTAAGTCTGACGTTAGCAGGTCTCTGCGGCTTTACCCTGCGGCTTCCCAGCGTTTTCTTTGCCTTGAAAAGCGCCTATTTGCGGGCCTTATGACGTGGGAAGGCCGAGCGCCCGCAGCGCCTCGACGCTCGTCAGGCCCTCGACGCGCACGACCTTGTCGCGCGACAATGAGGCCACCGACCACGCTGATCCGCGTGCGGCCGACGCCCAGGCGCCGGGCGAGCAAGCGGCAGAGGGCCTCGTTCGCGCGGCCCTCGACCGGGGGCGCCGTGAGGCGCACGACCAGCCGGCCCTCGCGCTCGCCGGCGATCTCGTTGCGCGCGGCGCGCGCCTGGACCCGGACGCCGATCGTCGCGACCGCGGTCACGCAGATGCGCGCAGGGCCCGCACGCGGCCGCGGCCGTAGGGGCACAGGCTCAGCAGCGGGCACACGCCGCACCGCGGGTTCCGGGCGGTACAGATGCGCCGTCCGTGGCGGAGCAGGTTGACGTGTAACTCGTAGACGTCATCGGGGTCGGTCAGCGCGAGCAGCGTGTCATGAGCCTCCTCGAACGAAGTCTTCGCCCGGATCAGCCCGAGCCGGGAAGCGACGCGGTACACGTGCGTGTCGACCGGCAGCTCGGGCCGGTCGAACGAGAACAGGAGCACGCACGCGGCGGTCTTGCGGCCCACGCCGGGCAGCGCTTCGAGGAACCCGATCGCCGCCTTGCGCGGCGCAGTCGCGAGTTGCTCGAGGTCGAGGGTGCCGGTCTTCTCGGCGATCACGGCGAGCATCGCGTGGATCCGCTGCGATTTCACGCGCGAGATGCCGCCCGGCCTGATCGCGTCCTCCACCTCGGACACCGGCGCGCCGAGCACCGCCCGCCAGTCCGGAAAACGTGCCCGCAGGCGGGCATAGGCGATGTCGCGGTTGCGGTCGTTCGTGTTCTGGGAGAGCACCGTCAGCACCAGCTCGTCGAGCGGCGCGTGGTGCGGCTCGTTGCGCGAACGGCCGTAGAAGGACCGCAGGCGGTCGCGGATCAGGCGGACGCGACGCCGGTCTGGCTTTCGCCAGCGAGTTTCCGCACTGCGAGTCGCGGCCACCCGGTCAAGGCTATATCGTGGTCCTTGTCCTCTCGGCGCCTCCGGGCTTCCCCATGCAGCCAACGGTAGCCGCACACATGACACTCCGCCAGCGAGCAGGCCGCCTCTCCGGTCGCGCGTCGGTGCTCGCACTGAGCGCCGTGTTCACGGGCGCCTTCGCGCTGTGGAATCCCCCGCTCCGGGACCTTGCCGCACACACGTTCCGCGCCGACTACTTCTCGCAATACGGCTTCGCACTGTGGAACAGCAGCTGGTACGGCGGCGACTACATGCTCACGTACTCGATCCTGTTCCCACCGCTCTCGGCGCTGCTCTCGCCGGAGCTTGCCGGCGTCCTGTCGGCGATCGCGTGTGCCTACTTCTTCGACCGCCTCGTGCGCGACCGCTGGGGAGACCAGGCGCGCCTGGCGAGCTTCTGGTTTGCGGCGCTGGGCTCGCTCGCGCTGCTCGCAAACGGGTGGCTGCCGTTCGCGCTCGGCACCGCGTTCGCGCTTGGCACGCTGCGCGCGCTCCAGCTGAGACGGCCCATGCTCGCCGGCGGTGCGGCGCTCGGCACCGCGCTCGCGAGCCCAGTCGCGGCCGTGCTGCTGGCGTTCGTGGTAGCCGCGGGCGGCCTTGCCCATGGGCGTGGGCGGCTTCGCCCGGTGGCGATCGTGGCCGTCGCCACGCTGCTACCGACCGCGCTGCTGGCGCTTGTATTTCCGGAGGGTGGACGGTTCCCGTTCTGGTTCTCGGCCTACTGGCCCCTGGCGCTCACGTGCGTGGCAGGCCTGCTCGCGATCCGTGGCATGCGCGAGGAGCGTGAGCTTCGGACGGTGCTGCTCGCCTACCTGGCGCTCGGCACCCTGGCCTGGCTCGTGCCGAACCCGGTCGGGGGCAACGTCACCCGCCTCGGGTCGCTGTTTGCGGGCCCCGTGCTCGCGGCGGTGGTGCTCTCACGCCCGGCGCGCGCTCCCAAGGCCGTCGTGCTCGCCGCGCTCACGGTGGCGCTTGCCTGGCAGGTGGTGACGCCGATCCCCGACACCTTCCAGAGCCTTGGCGACCCGTCCACCGCGAGGGCCTACTACGCGCCGCTCTCGGACTGGCTTTCCCGGCACGGCGCCGAGCGCGAGCGGCTCGAGGTGCCCTACACCTTCAACCACTGGGAGACCGCGTACCTGGCGCCGCGCTTCGCGCTCGCGAGGGGCTGGCTGCGGCAGGTCGACGTGACGCGGAACCGTCTCTTCTATGACGATCGCATCACCAGCCAGCGCTACGGCCGCTGGCTGCGCGAGAACGGCATCCGCTGGGTGGCGCTGCCGAGCGCGCGCCTCGACTACTCGGCCCAGCGGGAGGCGGCGATCGTCCGCAGCGCGCCGGCGTACCTGCGGCTGCGGGCCGTCGCGGGCGCCTGGAGGATCTACGCGGTGCGGGGCACGGCCCCGATGCTCGAGCAGGGCGCAGGAGCGCGCGGGCGGCTCGAGCGGCTCGGGCCCGAGTCCTTCACGCTCGCCGTCTCCCGGCCGGGAGACTTCGTCGTGCGCGTGCGCGCGACGCCTTACTGGGGACTCGCGACGGGCGCAGGCTGCGTCGGCAGGGCGGGCGACTGGACGCTCGTGCGCGCCGCCCAGGCTGGGCGCTTCCGCATCGTGACAGGGTTCTCGGCGGCTCGTGCATGGGGCGCGGCGACCGGCACGTCCGGGCGCAAATGCCGCGTCAGCCCGGTCACGGGTTCTTAACATCCGGCGACAGGTCGGTTAGGCTCTACTGGTGTTCCGGCTCGCGGTCCCTCTCGCGGTCCTGTCGGCCATATACGGGATTGCGCGCCTTCGCTCGAGGCGCACCGGCAGGAAGCACACGATCTCGTGGCTCCCGAGAGGGGGTGCCGACGCGATCCTGCAACTCGCGATCTTCGTGTTCGCGGACCTCTGCTACGAGACCGTCCGCGGCATCGCCGAGTCCAACGACGCGGTTCCGTTCCAGAACGCCCGCACGATCGTCTCGACCGAGAAGACACTTCACTTCTTCGTCGAGCACAGCGTCCAGAGCTGGGCGATGGGCCACCGCTTCCTGATCGACTTCGCGAACTTCATGTACGTGAACTCGCACTTCGTGATCACGACCTCGGCGCTCGTGTGGCTGTACCTGCGCCACAACGACCGCTTCTACTTCGTCCGCAACATGTTCGTGGTCGCGATGGGACTGGCCCTGGTCGGCTACCTGCTGCTGCCGACCGCGCCGCCGCGGTTCTTCCCCGAGCTGGGGTTCGTCGACACGATCGCCTACTACGTGAACGTGAAGCACGACTCGGGGTTCGTGACACTGTTCTTCAACCCGTACGCGGCGGTGCCGAGCATGCACGTGGCGTTCGCGCTGCTGATCGCGGGGCCGGCGGCGCTGATCGTGAAGCGCAAGGCCGCGAAGGCGCTCTGGGCGCTCTACCCGCTGGTCGTCGCGTTCGTGGTCGTCGTCACGGGCAACCACTGGGTGATGGACGCGCTCGCGGGCGCAGCCGTCGCCGCGACCGCCGCGCTGCTCGCAAAGCACGTGCTCTCGCGTGTCTGGCCGGCGGCCTGGGCGTGGCAGCCACGGGCGCGCGAGGCGACCGTCTAGATGGCCGAGCGCATGAGCCGGCCCCGCGCCTCTCAGGGGCGGGGGGGCTGGCGCCAGAACGGCCGCGCGCCGACCGCCGCAGAGTTTCGCGAGAACGTGCGCGAGCGGCTGATCGAGTCGCGGCTCACGCCCAACACGATCTCGCTGACCGGGCTCGCGCTGAACGTGGCCGCTGCAGTGCTCGTCACCCAGCGCCTCTTCTTCCTCGCGGGCCTGGCCTTCATCGTCGGAAGCCTGATGGACACGCTCGACGGCCGCTACTCGCGGATGTCCGGCAAGGGCTCGATGTTCGGGGCTTTCCTCGACTCGACGCTCGACCGGATGGAGGAGGGCATCGTGCTCGCGGCGGTCGCCGCCTACTTCGCGTCGCGCGGCGACCAGCTCGCAGTCGCGGCGGTCGTGGTGGCGGTGCTCGGCTCGCTGATGGTGAGCTACACGCGTGCGCGTGCCGAGGCGCTCGGCGTGGAGTGCAAGGTAGGCTTGGCGACACGTCCGGTGAGGGTGGTCGTGCTGTCCATCGGCCTGGTGCTCGCGAAGGGCGCGGGACTCGGTAGCTTCGAGTTGCTGGAGGCGTCCATCTACGTTCTTGCGGCGTTGACGGTGATCACCGTCGCGCAGCGGATCTGGCACGTGCGGGAAGCACTCGTGAGGCGTGAGGCGGCCGCGGACGGCGTAACCGACCGGGCGGCCGAGGGTACCTCGACTTGACCTTGACTCCCAGCCCCCGCTGGGACTCGTAACCAGGAGGCTGTCTAGATGAGCACCAAAAACGGGTCAGCGAACGGCGCGCACAAGCAGCGCGACGAGGTGAGGGTCGCGATCGTCGGCGTGGGCAACTGCGCCTCGTCGTTCATCCAGGGCGTCCAGTACTACGACGACGCCGACCCGCAGGCGTTCGTGCCGGGCCTGATGCACGTCGACCTCGGCGGCTATCACGTCGGCGACGTGAAGTTCTCGGCCGCGTTCGACATCGACGCCGACAAGGTGGGCAAGGACCTCTCCGAGGCGATCTGGTCGGGCCAGAACAACACCCTGAAGTTCGCCGACGTCCCGTCGCTCGGCATAGAGGTGCAGCGCGGCATGACCCACGACGGCCTCGGCAAGTACCTGAAGGAGAAGATCCGCAAGGCCCCCGGCGAGACCGCGGACATCGTCGGCATCCTGCGCGAGACGCAGACCGACGTGGTCGTCTCCTATCTCCCGGTCGGCGCCGAGCAGGCCACGAAGTGGTACGTCGAGCAGGCGCTGGCGGCCGGCTGCGGGTTCGTCAACTGCATTCCCGTCTTCATCGCGCGCGAGCCGTACTGGCAGAAGCGCTTCAAGCAGGCCGGCCTGCCGATCATCGGCGACGACATCAAGTCACAGGTCGGCGCCACGATCGTGCACCGCACGCTGACGCGACTGTTCCGCGAGCGCGGTGTGCGGCTCGAGCGCACGAGCCAGCTGAACGTCGGCGGCAACATGGACTTCTACAACATGCTCGAGCGCGAGCGGCTCGAGTCCAAGAAGATCTCCAAGACCAACGCGGTTACGTCGATGCTCGACTACGAGCTGCCCAAGGACGACGTCTACATCGGGCCTTCGGACTACGTGCCGTGGCTGACGGACCGCAAGTGGGCGCATATCAGGCTCGAGGGCGAGTCGTTCGGCGGCGTACCGCTGAACATGGAGCTCAAGCTCGAGGTGTGGGACTCGCCGAACTCGGCGGGGATCGTGATCGACGCCGTGCGGATGTGCAAGCTCGCCCTGAACAAGGGCGTCGCGGGCGCGCTCAAGGGCCCCAGCTCGTACCTCATGAAGTCGCCGCCCGAGCAGGTCCCGGACCCGATCGCGCACGACGACACCGAGGAGTTCATCCGCAAGCACGCGCTGAAGCGGGCCGGCGAGCCGAAGAAGGCAAGAACCGCCGCGAAGTAATGCTGGTCGGTAAGTTGGCCCCGTGACGGACGGCGGGCAACTGACGATCGCGCAGGTGACTCCCTATCCATGGGAGTCCAGTCGCGAGGTGAACGAGTACGTCGAGCGCCTGTCTGGCGAGCTGGCCGGCCGGGGGCATCGTGTGCTGGTGCTGGCGCCCTCCAGCTCACGCACGCTGGTGCGGGAGTCGAGGCGGCTGATCCGCGCCGCCGCGGGCGACCCCGACGTGCTGTTTCTGGAGGGCAGGCCGCGCGTGATCGCGGTCGGGCAGAGCGTCCCCGTGCCGCCCGCCCGCCGGGGCGGAAGCATGTCGCTCCCGCTCGACGGCGCGCGCACGATCGAGCGCCTGCTCGACCAGCTCCCGCTCGACCTGCTCCACGTGCACGAGCCGTTCGCGCCGAGCGCCTCGGCCACGGCGCTGCGGCACTCCTCGGCGCTGAACGTCGGCACGTTCCACTCTCCGACCGAGCGCGTCCTATCGACACAGGTCGCGCGGCGGTTCATCGAGCTGTTCTTCGGCCGGCTCGATGCGCGCACGGCGATCTTCGACGTCACCCGCGGGCTGGTCTCGAATTTCTTCCCGGGCGACTACGAGCTCCTCGGCCGTGGCGTCGACCTCGAGCGCTTCGAGCCACGCTCCCGCGACGGCGACTCGCTCGAGATCGCATTCGTCGCCGGAGAGGAGCGCCAGGCGTTGCGGCTCTTCCTGCGCGCGCTGCGGGCCGTGCCCCCGGACCTGGAGTGGAGCGCCACCGTGTGGTCACCGCGCACGGCCGATCCACTGCCGCGGCTGGGCCGCCGCCTGCGCGAGCGCGTGCGCTTCGCGACCGAGCAGGACCTCGACCTCAGCGCGCTGCTCGGCCGCGCCGACGTGTTCTGCGCGGCCTCGAGCGGGCTCGCGCCTGCCTCGTCGACCCTGTTGAAGGCGCTCGCCGCCGGCGCCGTGCCGGTCGCGTCCCGCATCCCGGTCTACGAGGAGACGCTGCGCGACGGCGACGACGGCCTCCTGTTCGAGCCCGGCGATGCCGAGGTGTTGAGCGCGCAGATCGCGCGGCTGGTCTCGGACCACGTGCTGCGCGAGTCGTTCCGCGAGCGCTGCCTGTCCCGACGGGACGGGCTCGGCTGGGACCGCGTCGCCGGCGAGGTCGAGGACGTCTACCGCCGGGTGGTCGCGCACCGCCACAGCCCCCCGCAGGCGCGTCCGGCGATCGCCCGCCGGCTCAGCCGCCGCGAGTTCATCCATTGCGACCTCCACATGCACACCGACCACTCTCCGGACTGCGCCACGCCCGTGGACGTGCTGCTCGATACCGCCAAGCGGCGCGGCCTGGGTGCGATCGCGGTCACCGATCACAACGAGATCTCGGGCGCGCTCGAGGCGCGGAAGCGCGCGAACGGGATCAAGGTGATCGTCTCGGAGGAGGTCAAGACCGCCCACGAGGGGGAGGTGATCGGCCTCTTCATCGAGGAGAAGATTCCTCGGGGAATGTCGTTGAAGGAGACGGTCGACGCGATCCATGCGCAGGGCGGCCTGGCATACGTGCCGCACCCATTCGACCGGCTTCACTCCGTGCCCGACTACGAGCACCTCCTCAAGGTGGTCGACGACATCGACATCCTCGAGATCTTCAACGCGCGCGTCGCGGTGCAGGGGTTCAACGAAGAGGCACGCCGTTTTGCGGCCAAGTACCGCCTCGTGGCCGGCGCCGGCTCGGACAGCCACGTCACACAGGGGCTCGGCACGGTCAAGATCAGGATGCGCGATTTCGACGGCGCGGCGGAGTTTCTGGAAAGCCTCCGCGACGCCGACATCCTGCACAAGCGCAAGAGCCTGATCTACCTCCAGTCACTGAAGTTCGTGCAGACGAAGGTGCGCGGAGCAGGCGGGCAAGGGGCCCCGCAGCCGGCCTGACCGTCAGCGGGCGCGAGCTTCCGCGCCGGCCGCCTCGGTGCGCGCGATCGCTTCCCGCACCGGCGCCGCATAGACCTCGATCGTGTCGTCGGGAACGGCGTTCAGCTTGCGCTCCCGGCGGTCGCGCGTGTGCGGCGCGTGGTCGACCTCGACCGGGTGGGCATGCCCGCGGGCGAGCTTTCGCGCGTACTCCTCCTCGGACTTGCGCGCGTAGTGGTTGACGCGCAGGCGCTCGATCGAGACCGGCGCGAACCCGTATGGCGGCTTGTCGAGCGGCAGGTGCTGCTCGGTCGCTGCAAAGCCGTCCCGGTAGACGAACGAATGGGGACCGATGCACCTGACCGTGCGGGCGGGGTCGACGATGCACTTGACGTGCTCGATTGCCCCCGCGGGATAGTCCTTGCGGAGGTGATAGCTCTCGAGCACCAGGCCGGGCGGCTTGGTGCGGTGCCCGGAGGTCCCGAACATGACCCAGTTGGCGGCAACCGCGGGGTGGTGGTCGTAGTCCGGAAGGATCTCGGTCAGGGGCGCCCGCGTGGGCGAGAACAGGAACTCGTCGAGGTCGATGAAAGCGATCCAGCGGGACGAGCGTCCGTGCTCGGCCAGGCAATGCTCGTAGGCCGGAAGCTGGCCTGGGCGCAGGGGCCAGTGGTGGATCACGACTGTGCCGTCGGCCACGTAAGGCGCCAGCTGCTCGCGGTGGTCGTCGGTACTCGAGTTGTCGTACAGGAAGAAGCGCTCGACGCCGACCAGCTTGTGGAACTCGATCCACTCGCGCAGGTAGGGACCCTCGTCGAGGTAGATCGCGCACACGCTCAGGTAGTGGTCCATGGGCCGATCGTAGTCCCGACCCCATCACGGCGGCATTCCTGCTTGGCGATAATCAACGAAATGAGCCGTGCGCAGGGCAACGTTTGATGCAGCGCAAAGGACAAGACCGAGCGTCGTCTAAATCGGTGGGCCGGATGCCGGCTACCGACGACGAGATACGAGAGAAGTACCTGGAGCGCGCGATCCGTGAGCTCAACCGCCTCACGCACGAGCTTCAGGAATGTCCCTACTGCCCGCGCGGCAGCCTCATGCCCGTGCTCGGCTCGGGCCATCCCCAGGCCGACGTTTTCCTGCTGAAGTTCGCGCCCGTCACCTCCGAGGTCGAGGAGGGAGTCGCGTTCTACGGCCGCAGCGGCAGCGCGCTGATGAAGAGCTTCAAGCGGCTCGGCATCGACCCCCTCGCGGTATACGGAACGCTCTGCATCAAGTGCCCCGTGGCAGAGGTCGAGCAGGCGGCCGACGAGTGCATCGCCCGCGTCGTGGAAGAGCTGGCGGTGGTCCAGCCCCGCATCGTGGTCGTGATGGGGGAGCCGGCGCTTGCGACGCTGAACCGGCTCGAGCTGCCACTCGCCTCCCCGGTCGCGGCGCGGCTGGGTGAGATCCAGCGCTTCACGCCCACGGTGGACGCGCTCTACGTGACGGACATCGACGCCTCGCTCGACGAGCAGCAGGCGAAGCAGGCCTTCTGGAAGGCGTTCCGGCCGCTCGGCGACTGGTACGCGGACCAGCCCCCGTACTAGCGGGCCGCTACCGGGTCGGCCGCGGCACGAGCCACCGCACCGCGCCGCCGTGAAACCCTGCGCGGGCGAGCAGCCGCTGCTCGCCGCCCGGCCACACGGTCAGGCGTACGTCGGCCTCCTCCTCGCCCGGCTCGAGGAAGAGCCACGCGAACGGCGCCTCGGGCGTGGCTCGCTCGCCCGCGGCCGTGATCGCGCGGTGAAGGCGGGAAGCATCCTCGGCGCTCAGGTACTGCACGACGATCGAGTGATAGAGCACGGTCGCGACCCCGGTGGGCGTCGGTGCAAGCACCCGTTCGGCCCAATCCGCGGCGTTCGCGCGCTCGACCTCGAAGCCGTCTTCACACGCGAAGTCGAGGGCCGCGCGCAGGAGCTCGAAACGGCCGGCCTGGTCGGGCCACACAAACGACATCAGCGTCAGGCGGTCCTCCTCCGAGCGCGGGTCGAGCGGGTTGCGGTCGCACCCGCGGCGCGCGGCGACTTCGAGGCCGACGCCGGGCGGCGGTGTTGCGTCTGCAAACACGTGCTCGAAACGCACCGGGGAGTGCGGGTCGCCCCAGCTCCACTCACCGGAGTCGTAGCGGTACCGGTCGAAGCGGAGGTTGAGGCCGGCGCTCGCGCCGACCTCGTGCAGCGCGAGCGGCAGGCCGGTCTCCCGGGAGATCAGCAGAAAGCCGCCGAGCAGCCCCTTGGCGCGCGCGACCTCGTTGGTCTGCGCCGGCCGGTCGAGGTGTGCTTCGACCTCCCCGGCATGCTGCGCGAGCGTCTCCACGAACAGCGCCGGCGCAAGCTTCAGGTCGACCGTGCCCCCGGCGGAGGGATAGAGCGCCGCGAGCTCCGGCAGACGGCCCATCAGGACCAGCCGGTGCACTGCGCCCAGCAGCCGCACTGCAAGGAAGCCGCGGGCCGGCTCCTGCTCGCGGCCGGCAAGCAGCCGCCACGCGGGACCGCCGCGCGCGACGTCTGCGGCCGCGGCCTCCAGCACCTCCCCGTACAGCGGAGAACCGAGCCGCGCACACCAGTCGGCCTGCCAGCGGAGCCGGCCGGCGATCGTCTCCTGCGCCTCGCTCACGGCCCGATCCTAGGGGCTACACTGCGCCGCATGGACCTCGAAGAACGCGAGGGCGTAGAGCCGCTCCACGAGCGCTGCCAGTCCTGCGAGGCGACGCTCACGCCGGCGGAGCTCCAGGCCGCACTCGAGGGCCCGAACGACTCGTTCCTGTGCGCGCGCTGTGCCGCGGAGCAGGTGCCGGTCGCGGACGAGCTCGAAGAGACCTGAGCCCTTAGGGGGCCGCGGCCTCCGCGACGCCCGTGAGCGCATCGATGTCGGCGCTCGCCAGCGCGCGCACGACCACGTGATCGGTCGCCTCCTCGTAGGGCGCAAGCAGCGCCGGCACCGACGCCGGGTCGCTCGCGGCGATCCCGACCGCGCCCGGCTCGGCGCCGAGCTCCTCGAAGTGGCGGATGTAGCCCTGGTGGAGCTGCCGGTAGAACGACTCCTCCTTGAGCAGCCGCTCGACCGCGTCGTCGCCGACCGCGACGCGCACGTAGCCGAAGATCGTGGGCACCACCTTCCGGCCCGCCTCGGCGGCGCCCTCGTAGACGCGCTCACGTGCCCATGCGGCCCGCTCGGGCGTCATCCAGTTGAGAAACACGCCGTCCGCCTCGGCGCCCGCCAGCGCACACATCTTCGGCCCCATCGCGGCCACCGCGATGCGTGCCGGGGCGGGCAGCACCTCGCGAAGCTCGGCGATCCCCTTGCGCACGACCCCGAGCGGCCGCTTCGTGAACCCGGCGCCGATGCCGACCCACAGACGCGCCGGGTCGAGCCCTTCCTCGTCGGCCTTCGCGGCGATCGAGTCGGGCGCGTGCCGGTCGAGCGCCAGCACGGCGACGCCCACGTCGAGCTGCCGCGCCGCCTCGTGGAAATAGGCGACGGTCTCGAGCCCGCTTGCGACCGGATGGTCGTTCGACCACATCGATGCATATCCGAGCCGCTCACATCGCCGGGCCAGCTCCGCCGCCACCTCCGGGTCGAGCCCTGCCGCGACCCCCAGTCCGCGGGGCCGTCCACCGTCAGCCACTCACCCGCTCCAGCACGGCGACGCACTCGAGGTGCGGCGTGTGGGGGAACATGTCCACGCCGCGCACCTTAACGAGCCGGTAGCCGGCGTCCACGATCTGCCGCGCGTTGGGCGCGAGCGTGGTCGGGTTGCACGACACGTAGACAATCCGGCGCGGGTGCTGCTCCACCAGCCGGCGCACCACCTTCTGCGAGAGCCCCGCTCGCGGTGGGTCCACGACCACGAGGTCGGGCCGCGGCGCCTGCTCCGCGAGCGGGCGGATCGCCTCGCGCACGTCTCCGGCGAAGAACTGCACGTTGTCGATCTCGTTCAGCTTCTCGTTCTCGATCGCATCGGCGATCGCGGCCTCGACGATGTCGACGCCGAACACCTCGCCGGCGTGAATCGAGAGCACGAGCGAGAGCGTGCCGATCCCGCAGTAGAGGTCCCAGACACGCTCTGCGCCAGCCAGGCCGGCATAGTCGGAGGCGAGGCCGTAGAGCCGCTCGGCCATCTCCGTGTTGGTCTGGAAAAAGGCCTCGGGAGAGATCCGGAACCGCAGGCCGGCCAGCTCCTCCTCGATCCGGTCGACACCGGCGATCACGTCCGTGGTGCCGCCGTGGGAAACCTCGGCGACACCGCTGATCTGGCTCCACAGGACGCCCGCGGTCGGAAACCGCTCCTGCAAGGCGGACGCCAGCGCGTCGGCGCGCAACTGCCCCTCGCTCGTCACGATGCGGACCTGGAGGTCCCCGGTGCGGCGGCCTTCGCGCACCACCAGGTTGCGCAGGAAGCCGTGCCCTGTGCGGCGGTCATAGGCGTCGAGGCCCTCGGCGCGGCACCAGTCGCGCACGAGGTTCCGCGCGGCGTTGGAGCGCTCCGAGGCCAGCACGCAGTCGCGCACGTCGTCGATCTCGTTCCAACGGCCCCTGAGGTGGAACCCGCAGACGAGCAGGCCGTGCCCGCCGTCGTGCTCTTCCTCACCGAACGAGTACTCCATCTTGTTCCGGTAGCGCCACGGGTCATCGGCGGGCATGAACGGCTCGACCTCGAAGCCCTCCAGGCCTCCGAGCCGGCGCAGCCCGTCCTCGAGCAGCTGTTGCTTGTGTGCTAGCTGGGCCTCGTAGCGCATCGCCTGCCACGGCGACCCCGGACATTCGCCGCTCGCGTGGTCACAGCGGATCGGGACCCGGTCGGGCCCCGGCTCGAGGATCTCGACCGCGCGTGCGTGGGCGTAGTGGCGCTTGGACTTCGTGACCTCGGCCCGCACGCGGTCCCCCGGGATCGCGCCCTCGACGAACACGACGAAGCCCTCCGCGCGCGCGACGCCGGCGCCGCCCTGCGCGATGCCCTCGATGCGGAGCTCGAGCAACTCGCCGCGGCGCGGTTGCTCGGCCCGGCGCTGCGTCCCTGGGGCACGGGTGGCCATCTGCGTATCCTGGCATGCCCTTGCCCCTCGATCTCCAAGCCTATGCGGCCGAAGCCGAGGAATTCGTCGGCGCGATGGACCGCGAGTACTACCTGCACTTCGCCGGCCACAAGGCCGAGCTCGAGATCGAGCCGATCTACGCGCGCCACGACGGGCTCTTCCAGCGCGCCGCGATCGACGAGCTGCGGGAGCGCCTCGCGGCGGCCGCCCCGGGGGACGCGGAGCGCCGCGCGAGGTACCTGCTCGACCTGGCCGTGGGCGGGTTCATGGGCGAGGCCACGAAGGAGCAGGAGACCGCCCTCGCGGAGCGCGAGGCGACGCTCGAGATCGAGGTCGACGGACGCCGGGAGGCGTACCGCCAGGCCACGATCTGGCAGGCGAACGAGCCCGACGCGGACCTTCGCGCCCGCATCGAGGGAGCCCGGCTCGAGGTGCTCGACGCCGAGCTGAACCCGCTCCACGTGGAGGTCACCGAGCGCTCGCACGAGCTGGCGGGCGAGCTCGGCTGGCCGACCTACCGGGCGATGTGCGAGGAGCTGAAGGCGATCGACCTGGAGGCGCTCGAGCGCCAGACGCGCGCCTTCGCGGAGGCGACCGACGCGGCGTACGCGGCGAAGGTGGATCCACAGCTGCGGGCACAGGCGGGAGTCGGATTCGACTCCTTCCGCCGATCCGACCTGCCGTACTTCTTTCGCGCACGCGGCTTCGATTCGATCTTTCCCGACGATCGGCTGATGGAGGCCTTCGAGCGCACGCTCGAAGGCCTGGGCATCGATCTCCACGCACAGGCCAACGTCCGGCTCGACACCGAGCAGCGGCCGCGCAAGAGCCCGCGTGCGTTCTGCTCTCCGGTCCAGGTGCCCAACGAGGTCTACCTCGTCATCCCGCGCACGGGCGGACGCGACGACTTCGCCGCGCTGTTCCACGAGGGCGGGCACACGGAGCACTACGCGAACGTCGACGCCGGGCTCCCGTTCGAGTTCCGCCACCTCGGCGACAACTCGGTCACGGAGGGGTTCGCGTTTCTCTTCGAGCACGTGCTCGCAGAGCAGGCATGGCTGCGGAGCGTGATGGGCGCCGACGACGTGGAGGCGTATCTCGCCTTCGCGCGGGCGAGCAAGCTCGTCTTCCTGCGCCGGTATGCGGCAAAGCTCCGGTACGAGCTCGACCTCCACGGGGGCGCTCGGCCGCTGTCGGAGATGCCCCCGCTCTACGCGCGCCTGCTCGGCGAGGCGGTCGGCGTCGAATGGCCGGCCGTCACGTATCTCTCCGACGTGGATCCGGGCTACTACGCGGCGAATTACCTGCGCGCCTGGGCGTTCGAGACGCACCTGCGCGCGATCCTGCGCGATCGTTTCGGGGAGGAGTGGTTCACCCGGCGGGAGGCCGGCGACCTCCTGCGGTCGCTGTGGCGCGAGGGGCAGCGGCTGAGCGCCGACGAGCTGCTCGCCGAGGTGACCGGCGAGCAGCTCGACTTCCGCGTGATGCTCGAAGAGGTCTAGCGGGCAGCCGTGGCATCCTCGAGATACGAGCGCGCCGCGGTCTCGATCAGCTGCACGACCTCGGGGGGCGCCTTGTCCGGCGAGCCGGCATCGAACGGCGGCTGCGGGTCGTACTCGATCAGGAGCTGGATGCCCTGCGCGAACTGCTCGCCCGCGACGTGGGCTGCCAGCACCAGCGCCATGTCGATCCCTGACGAGACGCCCGCGGCGGTGATCACCTTGCCCTGCTCGACGACACGCTTCGACGTCGGCCGCGCGCCGAGGCGCTCCAGGAGGCCGAGCTCGAGCCAGTGCGTCGTGGCCTCGAGGCCGTCCAGCACTCCCGCCGCGGCGAGCAGCAGCGATCCGGTGCAGACCGAGGTGGTCCAGGTGGAAGTCTCGTGCGCGGCCCGGATCCAACCGAGCATCTGCTCGTCCTCCAGCAGCGCACGCGTGCCGAGGCCTCCGGGCACGACGAAGATCTCCGGCGACGGGACCTCGTCGAGCCGGCGTTCGGCGACGATCGTCAGCATCCCGTTGTCGGTCTTGTATGGGCGTGCCTCGGCGGCGATGAACTGCACGCGCGCGTCCGGCAGCCGCGAGAGCACTTCATAGGGACCGACCGCGTCGAGCGCGGTGAAGCCCTCATATATCGGTATCGCGATGTCCATCCGGGTCTCCTTTTGTCAGGCGGCCTGACGATTTTCGAGTAGGCCGCGGAAGTGGTCGCGGTAGCCGCCGGGGCCGACTCCCAGGCGACGGTGAAACGCGCGCCGCATCGTCTCGATCGTGCCGAATCCGCAGCGGCGCGCGACTGCGTCGATCGGCTCCTGCGTACCGTCGAGGGCGATGCGCGCCGCTTCGACGCGCGCCGCCTCGACATAAGTGCCGGGCGTCATGCCGACCTCGCGCCGGAACGCGCGCGCGAAGTTGCGGGGGCTCATGCAGGCACGCTCGGCAAGCGCCGGCACCGAGAGGTCCGCGGCGAGGTTGTCGGCGATCCACGCCTGGAGGTCCCGCAGGGGCTCTCGCTCTGCGACCTGCGCGGCGAGTTGGGCGCTGAACTGGGATTGGCCGCCCGGCCGCTTCAGGAACAGCACGAGCCAGCGCGCGACCTCGAGCGCCGCCTTGCGACCGAGGTCTCCTTCGACGAGCGCGAGGCTTAGGTCCATGCCCGCGGTGACGCCGGCGGAGGTGAACACGTCGCCGTCGTTGACGAAGATGGCGTCGGGCTCCAGCACGACATCGGGGTGGCGTCGCTTCAGCTCAGCGCAGGCTGCCCAGTGCGTGGTCGCGCGCCTGCCCGCCAGCAGCCCCGCGGCTGCGAGCACGAACGCCCCGTTGCAGACGGAGGCGACCCTGCGCGCACGGCCGGCCGCACGACCGACCCAGCGCACGAGTGCCTCGTCTTCGAGCGCGCCGGTGACGCCCTCGCCGCCGACGACGATGAGTGTGTCGATCGCGCCGCGGCAGCCCGCGAGCGAGCCGTGGGGCAGCAGCCGCAGGCCGCTCGAGGTGGAGAGCTCGGCTTCGCGGGGAGCGACGACCTCGATCGAGTACGCCTCGCCGAACAGGCGCGAGGCGAGCGAGAAGACCTCGACAGGCCCGACCAGGTCGAGCGCCTGAAGGCGGTCGAACGCGACGAACACGACGCGGCGGCGGTCTGGTCTGGCACTCATGCGCAGATCATCGCCGCTAAACCGCCTGGCAGCAAGGACAACTACCGGACGATTTCTGCCAAGCGTGTGCTGCTAGCGCAGGCGCCGCTCGATGCGGTCGAGCACGGTCTTGCGGTTCGCGTTGCGCTGCTCGTAGTCGCGCAGCTTCCGAAGCTCGGCGGGAGTCAGCCCCTCGAGCCGCTCCTGGACCTGAGCCGCGGAGAGGTCGTCGTAACCGGCGATCGGGAGGTTTGCGGCCGCGGAGCTGTGCGCATCGCCGTCGATCTCCTCGGCCTCCAGCTCCAGCGAACCGCCTCGTCCCAGCATGCGCTCGAGGTCGGAGAGGAAGTCGTCGGTCGCGCGCGCTCCGCGCGAGACGAGGGTCTGCACCATGTCTTGCGCGTCGGAGCGAGTGATGCGCCCGCGCGTCACCGCGTCGTCGAAGAGCTCCTCGATGTTGCGCCGCGAGATCAAGACTACGTTGAGCGGGCTCAGCATCGAGCGGACTACGCGATCGCGCGCTGCTGCGACCCTCCCCGGTGCGGGATTGCGCTCAGGCCGTCTCGGTCCCGAGGAGCCGCTGCCCCGCGCTGAGCTCCGACCAGTTGGCATCCCGGACCAAGTTGTACCGCACCGGCAGCGTCAAGTCTCGAAGACCGCCTCCAGCGGCGCATGGTCGGACAGCCGGAGGTGTCTCCCGGGCCCGGCGGGCAGCTCCCGCCGCTCCGCCGGCCACCGCTGCGGCGACGCGACCACCCGCAGGCCGCGCACCAGGAGATGGTCGATCGCATCGGGGGCGGTCGGCGAAGCCAGCCCGAAGCGCCGTTGCAGCTCGGCGAAGACAGGCGAGTGGGAGGGACGGAGATTGAAGTCACCGCCGAAGAGCAGTGGCCGCCCGCGCGACATCGCGACGGCCTGCTCGGCGCCGTGCCGCACGTCCCGCTCCGCCTGAGACTCGTCCCCCGCGGTCGCGTGGAGATCTGCGACCAGCACCTCCGCGGCGCCGGAGGCGATCAGCGCGAGCCCCATGCGCCGGCGCTCGCGCAGGCCACGTCGCGGGAACGGATTGAGCAGCTCCGAGCGCCGCTCCGCGATCGTCCACGGCCGCCGCACGAGCGTCACGTTCGAGCCACCCTCACCGGAGGCGATCAAGTCCGGGTTCCACCGCGCCAGCCGCCGGCGCGCCGGCGCGAGCTGGTTGCGCGACGTGAGCACGACCTGGAAGTCGGCCTCGCAGCGCTTCGCGAGCGGCGCCGCCCAGACGGGCGGGCATTCCTGGAGCAGGCACACCGACCAGCGGGCGTCAGCGATCATCGCGGCGAACTCTGCGAACAGCGGGCGGTTGACCTGCACATGGGTCGCGTTCCGCTCCGTCACCCGCCAGACGCGCGACCGCAGCGTGAAGAGCCGCGGGTCCGGTGGCGCGTCGCGCCCGTGGAAGATGTTCCAGCACAGAACCCGGAGCTCGGCCAACTAGGATCTTTCCGTGAGCGGGCCGCGACACTTCATAACCGGCACGGAGCTTAGGCGCGACGAGCTCCTCGGCGTGATCGCTCGTGCCGGTGAGCTGAAGCAGGACCGTCACCGATCGGATGCGCTGCGCGGCCGGAGCGTCGCGATGCTGCTCGCGAAGCCGTCGACCCGCACGCGTGTGTCGTTCGACGTGGGCATCGCCGAGCTGGGCGGCACCACGGTCGTGCTGCGCGGCGACGAGCTTCAACTGATGCGCGGGGAATCTCCCCGCGACACCGCGCTGGTGCTTTCCCGCTACGTCGACGCGCTGGTCGCGAGGCTCGCCGAGCACGAGACGATCGAGGAGCTGGCCCGCTTCGCCGAGGTGCCTGTCGTGAACGCGCTCACGCCGCTTCACCATCCGTGCCAGGCGCTCGCCGACCTGCTCACGCTCTTGGAGCGCTTCGGTTCGCTCGACGGCCTGCGGCTCGCCTACGTCGGCGAGGGCAACAACGTCTGCCACTCCTTGATGCTGCTCGGCGGCGCGGCCGGTGTGGAGGTCACCGTCGCCTGCCCGCCCGAGCTGGAGCCCAATCCCGAGGTCGTGCGCCAGGCGGGCGCCGCGGTCAGCATCGGGCACGATCCACTCGCCGCCGCGAAGGGCGCCCACGCGCTCTACACCGACGTCTGGGTGAGCATGGGCGACGAGGCCGAGGCCGACGAGCGGCGCCGGCTGCTCGCACCGTTCCGTCTCGACGAGCGGCTGCTCGCGGTCGCGCGCGACGACGCAGTCGTGCTGCACTGCCTGCCCGCCCATCCGGGCGAGGAGATCACCGAAGGGCTGCTCTATGGCGAGCGCTCGGCGGTCTGGGACCAGGCCGAGAACCGGCTGCACGCCCAGAAAGCCCTGCTCGAGCTGCTGCTCTCGTGAACGGCGTGGCCTCTAATATGGGCCCAACGGGAGCCCGGCGAACCGGGCTGAGAGGGCGGCTGGTCGCCGCCGACCGTCGAACCTGATCCGGGTAATGCCGGCGCAGGAAGGTGGCCGTGACCGCCGCCCGTGACGAAGCGGTGGCGATGTCAGACCCTCGACAGCAGCACTCCACGCACGACCTCCTCGTGATCGGGGCGGGCGTGATCGGGCTTGCGATCGCCTGGCGTGCCGCGCGGCGTGGGATGCGGCCGCTCGTGCTCGACGCCGGCGAGCCCGGTGGCGGCGCGACCGGCGTCGCGGCCGGGATGCTCGCGCCCGTCACGGAGGCGGACTTCGGCGAGCAGGCGCTGGTCGAGCTGAACCTTGCATCCGCGCGGCGGTATCCCGCCTTCGTCACCGAGCTCGAGCAGGCCGGCGGCGATCTGACGGGCTACCTCAGGACAGGCACTCTGAGCGTCGCCGTCGACCGCGACCAGGCTGAGGAGCTGGCGCGGCTCCACGACCTCCAGCGCTCGCTCGGGCTCGAGGCACGCTGGATCTCGGCGCGCGAGTGCCGCGCGCTCGAGCCGGGGCTCTCGACCCGCGTGGCCGGCGGCATCGAGGCGCCCGGCGATCACCAGGTCTCGCCACGCCTGCTCGCGAGCGCGTTGCGCGCGGCGCTCGAGCGCGCCGGCGGCTCGGTGCGTCCCCACACGCGCGCCGACTCCCTGGCGATCGAGAGCGGGGAGACCGCGGGCGTGGTGCTCGACTCCGGCGAGCTCGTGGCAGCCCGCACGGTCGTGGTGGCCGCGGGAGCACGCTCGGCCGAGTTGGGGCTTCCGCCGGGCGCAGCCGTGCCGGTGAGACCGGTCAAGGGGCAGATCCTGAGGCTGCGGGGCGACCCCGCCGCGCCCGTGACGACGCGGATCGTGCGGACGCCCGGGGTGTACGCGGTGCCGCGTGCCGACGGCCGGCTGGTGGTGGGTGCGACTGTCGAGGACCGCGGCTTCGACGCCGCCGTGACGGCGGGCGGCGTGCTCGAGCTGCTGCGCGAGGCCTACGACGTGCTGCCGGGCATCACCGAGCTCGAGCTGCTGCAGGCCTCGGCCGGCCACCGCCCCGCAACGCCGGACAACGAGCCGGTCGTGGGCGAGGGAGCGGTGCCCGGGTTGATCTGGGCCACGGGGCATTGGCGCAACGGCGTGCTGCTCGCGCCCGTGACCGCCGACGCGGTCGTGAGCCTGCTCGTCGACGGCGAGCTGGCACCCGAGCTGCGCCCGTTCACGCCTGATCGCTTCGCCCCCGCGGAGGTGCGATGAGGGTGCTGGTCAACGGCGAGGCGCGAGAGCTGCCCGATGCGATCAGCGTCGCGGAGCTCGTCGCCGGCGAGGCGCCGGGGCTCGGTGACGGTCGCGGCGTCGCTGTCGCGATCGACGAGCAGGTCGTGCCGCACAGCGCTTGGGACGCGACGAAGCTCCAGGACGGGCAGCGCATCGAGGTGCTCGCCGCGATGCAGGGGGGATAGGCGATGGGCGACCTCGAGCTCGGCGGCCGCAGCTGGGGCTCCCGGCTGATCATGGGAACCGGGGGCTTTCGCAGCCTGCGCTCGATGGAGGAGGCGATCGCCGCATCCGGAGCCGAGATCGTGACGGTGGCGCTCCGCCGCGTCGAAGTGGCCGCCTCGGGGTCCGTGATCGGGTCGCTGCGCGGCGCGGAGCGCTTCCTGCTCCCGAACACGGCGGGCTGCTACACGGCGCACGACGCCGTCCTCACCGCCCGCATGGCCCGCGAGGCGTTCGCGACCGACTGGGTGAAGCTCGAGGTGATCGGCGACGACCGCACGCTCTTCCCGGACCCGACCGAGCTGCTCGATGCGGCGGAGACGCTCGTCGGCGAAGGCTTCGTCGTGCTTCCCTATACGAACGACGACCCGATTCTCGCGCGCCGCCTGGAGGAGCTCGGATGCGCGGCGGTGATGCCGCTCGGGGCTCCGATCGGAAGCGGCATGGGCATCCGCAACCCGTACAACCTGCGGATCATCGTCGAGCAGGCATCGGTGCCAGTGATCTGCGACGCCGGCGTCGGGACCGCTTCGGACGCGGCAATCGCGATGGAGCTCGGCTGCGATGGGGTGCTGCTCGCGAGCGCCGTCGCGCGCGCCCGGGATCCGGTCAAGATGGCGGCCGCGATGCGAGCCGCGATCGAGGCCGGAAGGCTCGCCTTCGAGGCGGGCCGGATACCGCGGAAGCTTCACGCGGAGGCCTCCACGCCCGTCGAGGGCACGCCGGAGTGGAGCTCCTGATGGGCGACCCCGTGGAGGCACGCCGGCGGGACTGGCTCGCCCGCGCACGGCTCTACCTGGTCACCGGCGCACTCGGAGGCGCGGGAACCGAAGAGCTGCTGCGCGCCGCGCTCCGGGGTGGCGTCGACGTGGTCCAGCTCCGCGAGAAGTCGGGCGACGAACGCGCGATCGTGCGCGCGGGCCGCGTGTTCCGGCGCCTCTGCGACGCCTACGACGCGCTGTTCGTGGTGAACGACCGCCCCGACCTCGCGCTCGCGTGCGCCGCCGACGGCGTCCACCTCGGCCAGGACGACGGGGACGTCTCCGCGGCCCGGCAGCTTGTCGGCGACGACCTCCTGATCGGCCTCTCGACACACTCGGCCGAGCAGATCGAGGCGGCGCGAGGCGTCGACTACATCGCGGTGGGCCCGGTTCATGCCACTCCGACCAAGCCCGAATACGCGCCCGTCGGCACCGCGCTCGTGGCGTATGCGGCCACGCACGCGCACGTGCCGTTCTTTGCGATCGGCGGCATCGATCCGTCCAACGTCGCCGAGGTCCTCGCGGCGGGCGCCGAGCGGATCGCGGTGGTACGGGCGATCCAGGACGCCGCCGATCCCGGCGAAGCGGCACGGCTGTTGCGGCAGCGGGTCGAAACCGCGCCTGCCCGGTAGCGTTCGGCGCGTGTCCGGCAGGGAAAAGAGCAAGCGGCGGCGCAAGCGGAAGGTCGCCGGAGCCGCCGTCGAGGTGCCGCCGGACGCGCCGGCGCGCCCCAGCCGGAACGACCTCGCGCGCGACCGCCTCGTGCCGTTGAAGGAGGGGGAGCGGCCGCTCGCGGTCACGGTCGGCGCGCTGATCGCGTTCGGTCTCGGGATCTCGACGCTGGTCCTGTTCGCCGCGGGGGTCGGAGGCGACAACACCCGCTCCCCGGCGACAATCGTCTACGCCGCGCTGATGCTCATGATGGGGCTCGGGATGTGGCGCGCGCGGTACTGGGCGGTGCTCGGCTTCCAGGCGCTGCTGGCGCTTCTGATCCTGGTCTGGTCACTCTTCCTGGTGCGCGCCGAGAGCCTGCCGGGGGTGCTGGTGGCGGTCACCGTGATCGCGCTCGCGGGCACGCTGTTCTGGTTCCTCGTGAAAGCGCTGGCCCGCATCCAGATGCCCGAGAGACGACCGCCAAGATAGCGAGCGGCAAAGCCGCTCGGGTGTTCGATGGATAGAGTCAACTGAGTGGCTGAGAAGTACGACATGGTCGTGATCGGCTCCGGTCCGGGGGGCTATGTGGCGGCGATCCGGGCGACGCAGCTCGGCATGAAGACCGCGGTCGTGGAGCGGGAGTTCGTCGGCGGACGGTGCCTGAACATCGCCTGCATTCCCGCGAAGGCGATGCTGCGGGCGGCCGACGTGCTCGGAGAGCTGCGGGACGGCGCCGAGTTCGGGGTGAACGCCGGCGAGGTGTCGTTCGACATGGCGGCCGCCGGAAAGCACCGCGACAAGGTCGTGAAGACGCTCACGGGCGGAGTGGGCGGCCTCTTCAAGAAGCACAAGATCGACGTGCTCGAAGGAAACGGCCGGCTCGCAGGCTCCGGCCGGGTCGCAGTCGACGGAACCGATTACGAAACTGCCAAGGTCGTGCTCGCGACGGGGTCGGTTTCGCTGCCGGTGCCAGGGACCACCTTCGGTGGCCGCGTCATCGACACGGCCGGAGCCTGGCTCATGAACGAGCGCCCGCGGCGGCTTGCGGTCGTTGGCGCGGGCGCCTCCGGCGTCGAGATCGCGTCCGCGTTCGGCCGCTTCGGGACCGAGGTCGTGCTGCTCGAGATGCTCGATCAGATCCTTCCCGCCGAGGACATCGACATCGCGAAGGTGGTGCAGAGTGAGCTTCGCAAGCAGAACGTGACAGTCGCGACCGGCACGCCACTCGAGGAGGCGAAGGCCGGCAAGGACTCCGTCGAGATCACCTACGGCGGCAACTCGGGCAAGTTCGACTATCTGTGCATCGCGGCCGGACGCGCGCCCGATACCGAGGGGCTCGGCCTGGAGGAGGCCGGCATCGAGACCGGTGAGCGCGGCCTCGTCGAAGTCAACGGCGCGATGCGCACGTCGGCCGACGGCTTCTACGCGATCGGAGACCTCGTGCACGGCCCGGCGCTCGCGCACAAGGCCTCGGACGAGGGCATCATCGCGGTCGAGGACGCGGCCGGGCAGCCGACGCATCCGCTCGACTACGACGACATTCCGGCGGCCACGTTTTGCTCGCCGCAGGTCGCGAGCTTCGGCCTCACCGAGGCGGAGGCGACGGCGCGCGGCGACTTCGATGTCGTGGTGGCGAAGTTCCCGATGGGGGGCGTCGGCGCGGCGACCGTCTACGGCGACCGCAAGGGGATGGTGAAGCTCGTCGGCGACCGCAAGTACGGCGAGCTGCTCGGCGCGCACGTGGTCGGCGTCCGCGCGACCGAGATGATCGCCGAGCTGGTCGTGGCGAAGCAGCTCGAGGGCGGTTACGCCGAGGTCGCGCGCACGGTACACCCGCACCCGACCTTCTCCGAGGCGGTCATGGAGGCAGCGCGCGCCGCCGACGGCTGGGTCATCCACGCTTAGCGTGGAAGACCGGCACCCAGTCTTTTTTTACGACGTCGGCTCGCCCTATTCCTGGCTTGCCGCCGAGCGGGTCAACTCGCTGCTCCCGGAGCCGCCCGTCTGGCGGCCGATCCTGCTCGGCGGCTTGTTCAAGTCGCTCGGCAGGCAGTCCTGGGCCACCACGGACGCCCGCGAGGAAGGCATGCGCGAGGTCGAGTGCCGCGCCGCCGAGTACGGCCTTCAGCCGGTCAACTGGCCGGATCCCTGGCCGGGCAACACCCTCTTCGCGATGCGCGTCGCAACCTTCGCGGCCGAGATCGGCAAGGGCGTCTCGTTTCCGCTTGCGGCCTTCAGGCAGGCGTTCGCGGGCGGCCGCGACCTGTCGGACCCGGACAACGTCCTGATCGCGGCTGCGGCCTGTGAGCTTCACCCGAATGCCGTGATCAAGGCGGCCGAGCGCCCGAACGTGAAGGATGCGCTCAAGGCCGCCACACAGGAGGCGCTCGTACGCGGTGTCGTGGGCGTTCCCTCGGTGGCGATCGGGGATCAGGTCTTCTGGGGCGATGACCAATTGTCCAAAGCGGCCCGAGCGCTAATGTGACCTGAGGTGGAGAGCGCCGCTCAGAAGAAGGGTTCGAGGACTGCGCAGGGCGACGGCCGCGGCCGTCGCGAGCATCAGCTGCCGCCGAGGGACGAGGCGCTGGAGCTGCTCGACAAGATGCTCCTGATCCGCCACTTCGAGGAGCGCGCGCAGGAGATGTACATGAAGGCCAAGGTCGGCGGCTTCCTGCATCTCGCGGTCGGGGAGGAGGCGACGGTCGTCGGCACGACCTCCGCGCTCCGCCCGCAGGACTATCTCCTCTCCACGTACCGCGAGCACGGGCAGGCGCTCGCTCGCGGCACCGACCCGAAGGCCGTGATGGCAGAGCTCTTCGGCCGCGAGGGCGGCGTCTCGCACGGCCGCGGGGGGTCGATGCACCTGTACGACGCCGAGCGTCGCTTCCTCGGGGGCTACGGGATCGTCGGCGGCAACCTGCCGCTTGCGGCAGGCGTCGCGCTGGCCTCGGACTACCGCGGGGACGACGCGGTCACGCTGTGCATGTTCGGCGACGGCGCCTCGAACCAGGGCACCTTCGGCGAGACCATGAACCTTGCCGCGCTCTGGAAGCTTCCGGTCGTGTTCCTCGTGGTCAACAACCAGTACGGGATGGGCACCGCGCTTTCGCGGCACTCCGCCGTGACCGACCTCTCGAGCAAGGCCGAATGCCTGGGCGTGCCGGGTGAGCGCGTCGACGGCATGGACGTGCTGGCGGTGCGGGAGTGCGTCGCCGAGCACGTCCGCCAGGCCCGCGAGGAGCGCCGGCCGACCCTGGTCGAAGCCCTCACGTACCGCTTCCGCGGCCACTCCGCCGCCGATCCGGAGGTCTACCGGACAAAGCAAGAGGTGCAGCAGTGGCGTGAGCGCGATCCGATCTTGCTGTACGAGAACGTGCTCGAGGAAGCCGGCTACATCGACCACGAGGAGATCGAGCGGCGCGACCGGCGGGCCGTGGAGATCGTCGACGAAGCCGTCGCGTTCGCCGACCAGAGCCCGGAGCCGGCGCTCGAGTCCCTCTACGACAACATCTACGTGCTCGGTGACCAGGTCCAGGGCTGGTACTCGGTCGACGAGCGCACGCCAGAGGTGCACCGTGGCGAGGACGAGCACGAGGTCGGCACCCACGGCGTCGCCCACGAACTGGCCGAGGCCGGCGCCGCCTACGCGGGCGCGGGCGACGTGCAGAAGCGGCGCCGTGCGGAAAAAGTGCCGGACGGGTCGGGTGAAGGGTCCAAGGAGGCGGACCAGGCGAGCCCGGCCGACACGGCTTACGAGGACGGCTCCTGATGGCCGCGATGCGCTATCGCGAGGCGCTGAACCAGGCGATGCGCGAGGAGATGGAGGCCGACGAGTCGGTCTTCCTGATGGGCGAGGACGTGGGCGTCTTCCAGGGCGCCTTCAAGGTCACGGAGGGGCTGCTCGAGGAGTTCGGCGAGAAGCGGGTCCGGGACACGCCGATCTCGGAGAACACGATCGTCGGCATGGGCGTCGGCGCCGCGATGGCGGGGCTGCGGCCGATCGTCGAGATCATGACCGTGAACTTCGCGCTGCTGGCGATGGACCAGATCATCAACTCGGCCGCCCACATCCACTACATGTTCGGCGGCCAGGCGAAGGTGCCGCTGGTGATCCGCTTCCCGCAGGGAGGCGGCCACCAGCTCGGCCCGACGCACTCGCACACGCTCGAAGCGATGTTCCTTCACGTGCCCGGATTGCTGGTCGCCGTGCCCTCCACGCCCGCCGACGCGAAGGGCCTTCTGAAGTCGGCGATCCGCGACGACAACCCCGTGATCTTCATCGAGCACGAGTCGCTGTACGGCATGCGCGGCGACGTGCCCGACAACGGCGGTCCGATGCGCTTCGGCGAAGCGGCGGTGCGGCGGGAGGGGAGCGACGTCACGATCGTCGGCATCTCCCGCATGGCCGTGACGGCCGCGCGCGCGGCCGAGAAGCTGGCCGCCGAGGAGGACATCGAGGCCGAGGTGATCGACCCGCGGACGCTTCGCCCGCTCGACCTGGACACGATTCTCGACTCCGTTCGCAAGACCAACCGCTGCGTGATCGTGGAGGAGGGCTGGCCCCACGGCGGCGTCGGCGCCAACCTCGCGGCACTGGTCCAGGAGCAGGCGTTCGACTATCTCGACGCGCCAATTCAGCGCGTCACCGGTGCGGACGTCCCGATGCCCTACTCGAAGGCCCTGGAGCAAGCGGCGATGCCGCACGAGGAGCATGTCGTCAAAGCGGCGCTGGCGACGTTCAGGGACGTGTAGCGACCGCCGTGGCCACCGACGTCACGATGCCGCGCCTTTCCGACTCGATGGAGGAGGGCACGATCCTGCGCTGGCTCAAGGGCGTGGGGGACGAGGTCAAGCGTGGCGACGAGCTCGTCGAGATCGAGACCGACAAGGCCAACATGACCTATGAGGCGACCGACGAGGGCGTGCTGCTCGAGGTGGTCGCCCAGGAGGGCGACACGCTTCCTATCGGCGAGACCATCGCCCGGATCGGGGATCCGGGCGATGAGAAACTGCCGTCGGCGGCCAAGGCCCCCGACGGGTCGGCCGAAGGTGCGACTGAAGCTCGGGAGGCTCGCCCGGATCCCCAGCCGGAGACCCAGTCCACGCGGACAGTTGAGCGGCGCCCCGCTCAGACCGACGACGACGGGCGGGTGAAGGCTTCGCCGATCGCACGGCGCATGGCCCGCGACCTCGATGTCGAGCTCGGCTCGCTGCACGGCTCGGGACCCGGAGGCCGGATCGTCAAAGCCGATGTCGAGGCTGCCGCCGGCGAGGCCCCGCCCGCCCGTGAAGCGCCCACTCCGGAGGCCGAGCGACCGGCGCCCACTCGCCCCGCGGCCGCGCCGGCGCCCGAGGGCGCGAAGGGCGAGGTGGAGGTCGTCGAGCTGAACCGCCTGCAGCAGACGGTTGCGCGTCGCATGGCGGAGTCGAAGGCGACCGTGCCTCACTTCTACCTGACGACCGCGATCGACATGACCGAGGCGGTCAGGATTCGTGCGGAGCTGAAGCAGCTCGCCGGCGACTCGCCCGCGCCCACCTTCAACGACCTGATCGTGAAGGCGTCTGCGCTCGCCTTGCGTGCCTTCCCGCGTGCGAATGGCGCCTACCGCGACGGTCGCGTCGAGCTCTACTCGCGCGTGAACGTGGGCGTCGCCGTGGCCGCCCGGGACGCGCTCGTGGTTCCCACCGTGTTCGACGCGGACCACAAATCGCTCGGCGAGATCGCCTCCGAGACACGCAGCCTCGCCGAGAAGGTCCGCGACGGCACCGTGACGCCGCCCGAGCTGTCGGGCGGCACGTTCACGGTCTCGAACCTCGGCATGTACGGCGTGACCGAGTTCGCCGCCGTGATCAATCCGCCGCAGGCGGCCCTGCTGGCAGTCGGCGCGCTCGAGCCCAAGCCGGTCGCCGATCGCGAGACGCGGCGAGTCGTGGTGCGGGACATGATGGGCGTGACGCTCGCCTGCGACCACCGCATCCTCTACGGCGCAGACGGAGCGCAGTTCCTTGCGCGCATCCGGGAGCTGCTCGAGCGGCCGCTCTCGATGGCGCTCTAACGCCGGACATCCGTTCCTCTCAAGCGCGGGCGCGGGCGGGTCGATACTGACCACGGTGTCATCTGCCGGCGCGCCGCCCAAATCGCTCATCGCGCGAGCTCTCCTCTACGTAGCGCTGGCCGGGCTGGCCGTGCACATCCTTCACCAGTCCTTCGGGCTCGGCGGCTCTGGGCTCGACTGGCTGCTCGGCCGGTCGCTCTACTACGGGCTCGTGGCATGCGCCGCCGGGGCCTGCGCGCTGATGTTCGGCGAGAACCGCACGCTGCTGAGCGCAAGCCGCGCCGAAGCCCGGACCGACCCTCTGACGGGTCTCGGCAACCGCCGGCGCCTGATCGAGGATCTGACCCGCCTGATCGATCGCGGCAACGAGCAGTCGCTCTTCGCGCTCTTCGACCTCGACGGCTTCAAGGCCTACAACGACAGCTTCGGCCACCCCGCGGGGGATGCGCTGCTCGAGAAGATGGCGCAGAACCTCGAGGGCGCTTTCTCCTCCGACGGCGCCGCATACCGCCTCGGCGGAGACGAGTTCTGCATCCTCGTCCCCATGGAAGCGACCCGCGGCGAGCCGATCGCGGCTGCCTCGGCCGCGCTCTCGGAGCAGGGCAGCGGCTTCGCGATCCGCAGCTCGTGGGGTGCCGTGTTCATCCCCGAGGAAGCCGACGACGCCGTTGAGGCGATCAGCCTGGCGGACCGGCGGATGTACGTCCAGAAGAGCCGCCGGCCGCGCTCGCCCGAGCGCCAGACCCGCAACGTGCTCCTGCGCGCCCTGCACGAGCGCTCGCCCGCGATCGGCGACCACCTGCAGGGGGTCGCGCCGCTTGCGGTTGCGCTCGGCCAGGCCATGGAGCTCGACCACGAGCAGCTCGACGAGATCGCGCGGGCGTCGGAGCTGCACGACATCGGCAAGATCGGCGTGCCTGACGGGATCCTGCGCAAGCGCGGCCCGCTCAACCAGGAGGAGTGGAGCCTGATGCGAAACCACACCCTGATCGGCGAGCGCATCCTGTCCTCGGCGCCGGCGATGGCGCCCGTCGCGACCCTGGTCCGCTCGACGCACGAGCGCTGGGACGGCGCCGGTTACCCGGACAGCCTCATGGGGACAGAGATTCCGCTCGGATCACGTGTGATCGCGGTCTGCGACGCGTTCATGGCGATGACCCAGCCGCGCCCCTGGCGCGAGACGATGAACCACGAAGACGCGCTCGAGGAGCTTCGCCGCTGCGCCGGGACGCAGTTCGACCCCGAGCTGGTCGAGGCGTTCTGCGATCGCGTCCACGTCGAGCTCTACCCGCGCCCAGCGGCGGCGCTACAGGCGGATTCGAACGAAGCGCGAGCGGGTGATGTGCCCGACCGCGTCCCTTAGCTCGAGCCGCGCGTAATACCGGGCTCCACGCCGGAGGCGATTCGGCCGCCGCGCCGACACAAACGCTTCGCCGTTCTGAAAGTCGCCTCTGTCGACCTCTCCCGAACGGGTGGCGAGACGCCGTCCGTGCGGTCGCCTGCGGAACTCCAGGCGGTAACGGGCGCCGAGGTTCTCGCTGTTGTCCGAGTATGCGAAGCGAGCGACGAGGTTGTCGATGCCCCGGAGGAACCCGAGCTTGAAGGAGCTGAGCCGGATTCGCGCATCTTCCACGACGAGCCGCCTGGTCACCGACCACAGTCCGCTGGGCTCGCTCGAGAGGTCGATCGTCTGCACGTGCCAGTACCAGGCGCCCGCGAACAGCGGTGCCGTGGGCGGGACGGTGTAGCTGGCCTGGGAGTCGGAGAGGATCACGATGCGCTTGTCGGCGTCGTCGGCGAACGCGCCGTCGTCCGCGGTCGCCGGCCGGCGGCTGAGCTCGAGCAGGTTAGCCTCTTCGCCCGGCCCGGGGCCCCAGGCAAGCGTGGGCGTGCCGCTCACGTGGCCTCCGTCGGGCGGCACCACGAGCGCGGCACCGGACGCCGGGGCAGCCGTCGCCAGCGCACCGGCGAGGAGCGCTGCGGCCAAGAGCATGGATCCGAGGAAGCTGCGCACGGATGGCTCAGGATCCAAGGTAGAGGAAGGCCGGCCGAGCATTCCACACGGATTTAGGACAATAGGAAGATGTCCCCGGCGAATCAGCCCCCGGTCTGGTGCGTGGAGCTCGGTGTCGTGCCCTATGCGGAAGCGCTCGAGCTTCAGAAGCGGCTCGAGGCGGCACGTCAGGCGGAGCGGGTTCCGGACGTGCTGCTGCTGCTCCAGCACCCCCCGACCTACACGCGCGGGCCACGCTCGACCGCGGACGAGCTGCCGATGGGCGTGGAGTGGTACCGCGCGCAGGGGATCGAGGTATTCGACACCGATCGTGGCGGTCGCGTCACCTACCACGGGCCGGGCCAGCTCGTCGGCTATCCGGTCGTGAGCCTGCGCCCGTACGGCGACGACGTGCACGACTACATCCGCAGGATGGAGGCGGTCGTGATCGCGGTGCTCGGCGCCTACGGCGTCGAGGCGCGCACGGTCGAGGGCCTCACGGGCGTCTGGACCGCCGATCGCCGCAAGATCGGCTCGATCGGGATTCATGTCAGCCGCGGCGTGACCACGCACGGCTTCGCGGTCAACGTCAACAACGACCTGCAGCCGTTCGAGTGGGTCGTTCCCTGCGGGATCGATCATTGCCGGATGTCGTCGGTCGCGCGCGAGCGCCGCGAGGCGGTCGACCTGCAGGACTTCGCGAGACGTGTCTGCGAAGAGTTCGGCCGTGCCTTCGATCGTGAAGCGGTGGACCTCGCACCCGCCGAGCTCGACAGCCGGCAGGCGGTGCCGGCGTGAGCGAGTCGCGGCACGTCACGCGCTCCCGCGTGCGGCCCGGTGGCCGCGACGGCGCCGAGCCGGGCGTGCTCCCGTTCCGGGAGCGCAAGCCGCCGTGGCTGAAGGTCAAGGCGCCCGGAAGCCCGGGCTACCGCCGCATCCAGGCGCTGATGCGGAGCAAGTCCCTGCACACCGTGTGCGAGGAGGCCAACTGCCCCAACATCGGCGAGTGCTGGGAGCGCGGGACCGCCACCTTCATGATCCTCGGGGACGTTTGCACGCGCCGCTGTGGTTTCTGCAACGTCAAGTCGGGCGTGCCCGGCTTGGTGGACCGCGCCGAGCCGTTACGCGTCGCCCACGCGGTCCTGCAGATGGGCCTGCGCCACTGTGTCGTCACGTCGGTCGACCGCGACGACCTTCCCGACGGCGGCGCGACCGTCTTCGCCGACACGATCCGGGCGATCAAAGCACGCGCGCCGGGGTGCGCCGTCGAGGTCCTGACCCCCGACTTCCGGGGCCAGGAGATGCCGCTCGCCCGGGTGATCGACGCGCGGCCCGACGTCTTCAACCACAACGTCGAGACGGTCCCGCGCCTGTACCCGAAGGCGCGCCGCGGCTCGGACTTCCAGCGCTCCTGCCGGGTGCTCCTGAACGCCCGCCGGATGGACCCCGAAGTGGTCACGAAGTCGGGGCTGATGGTCGGCCTCGGCGAGACCTTCGACGAGATCGTCGGCGCGTTCACGACGCTCCGCGAGCACGAGGTCCAGGTGTTGACCGTGGGGCAGTACCTGCGCCCCTCCGAGGATCACCTGCCGCTCGTCCGGTACTGGACCCCCGACGAGTTCGTCGCGCTCGCGCGCGAGGCCTACGCGCTCGGCTTCGAGTCCGTCGCCTCCGGCCCCCTGGTGAGAAGCTCCTACCACGCGGACGAGCAGGTGCCGGTGCGGCGCACGGCCGCGTCCCAGGGCTCCTAGCGGCAACGACGGCCGGGCGGCTTGTGGTTAGTCTTGCCCGACCTTGATCCCGCTCCGCGACAACATCCCCACCGACAACTTCCCGGTGATCACGCTCGCGATCATCGTGATCAACGTCTTCGTCTTCCTCTTCCTTCAGCATCCGACCGGGTTCGAGTCGGTCCAGACCAAGCCGGTGGTCGAGTACGGCGCGGTTCCCTACCGCATCACCCATCCCAGCAAGGAATGCGAGCTGGCCGGCACCGGCGGCCCGTCCGAGCAGCTCGTGTGCGAGGGGATGCCCGGCTATGACGCGGCCCAGCAGAACCTCCACGAGCCGCCGGCGTGGCTGACGATCTTCACCTCGATGTTCATGCACGGGGGATGGCTCCACATCGGTTTCAACATGCTGTTCCTGTGGATCTTCGGCAACAACATCGAGGACTCGATGGGAAAGCTCCGGTACACCCTGTTCTATCTGCTCGGCGGCGTCGCGGCGGCGCTCACGCAGGTGCTGGTGTCGCCCGACTCGACGGCGCCTCTGATCGGCGCGAGCGGGGCGATAGCCGCTGTGCTGGGCGGATATGCGTTGCTCTATCCACGCGCACGCGTGCTCACGGCCGTGTTCGTCTTCTTCATATTCCTGATCGAGATACCGGCGCTGGTGATGCTCGGCATATGGATCTTCACCCAGTTCCTGCCGGCAATCGGACAGCTCGCCACGCCGGAGGTCGGAGGCAACGGCGGCGGCACGGCCTACTTTGCGCACCTCGGCGGATTCCTGTTCGGCCTGCTGCTGGTGAAGCTGTTCGCAGTGCGGCGAAGCGCCGCCTACGGCGCGCCCCGCCACCCCGTTTACTAGAACTTCCTCGTCCCCGGCTGAGGCGGTCCCCGATGCAATCGGCTGGTTTGGTAGCCGTCCTGGCGTTCATAGTGCTGTTTGCCTCGCTGACGATCAGCGTGATCGCCAGCTCGGGGCTCGACGTCCTGACCGTGATATCGCTCTTCTTCCTGGTCGTGATCGCAGTCCCCGTGATCGGTGGGCTGTTGCGGCCACCCCCGGACGAGTGACCGACGACCTGCCGCCCCTCCTGACCGGCGGAGCCCGGCGGCGGCGCGGTCGCCGGCCCGCGCGCCCCCGCAGCGTCCGTCCCGGCGGGCGGCGGCCGCGCTTTGTCCGCGGGCTGTTCCTCGTCCCGGTTGTCGGCGCCGCCGCGCTCCTTGCGATCCTGCTCGCCTCCTCCGGGAGCGACTCCGGGGGCAGCGGCGCCCAGCAGGCGAAGGTCCGCCCGGAAAGCCTCGCTCAGCCGCCCGCGGCACTCGACCAGGCCGCCGGTGGCGGAGGCGACGCGTCTCGCTTCGCGGTGAAGCTCTCCGGGCCCGACCTCGTCCACCTGCGCTTCACCCACCCTCCTCGGGGCGGTGTGCTGTTCGACGTGCGCAGTGGGCACGTGCTCTGGCGCCTCGACCCGACCCGCCGGCTGGCGATCGCAAGCCTCACGAAGATGATGACCGCGCTGGTGGTGGTGGAGCGCCGCGACCCGCACGAGCGGGTCCGGATCACCTCACGTGCCAGGCACACGCCCGGCTCGGCGGTCGGCGTCCTGCCCGCGCACAGGAAGGTGCAGCTCGAGGCATTGCTGAACGGCCTGCTGCTGGTCTCCGGGAACGATGCTGCGGTGGCGCTCGCTCAGCACACCGGCGGCAGCGTGGCGGGATTCGTCCGCATGATGAACGAGCGGGTCCGGCAGCTCGGGCTCTCCTGCACCCACTACACGTCGCCGCACGGCCTGCAGGATGCGGGCAACCGTTCCTGCGCGGCGGACCTCGCGACGCTGGCGCGGGCCGACCTTCACCTGCGGCGGATCCGGCGGGTGACGCGCCGCGATCGCGCGATCGTCGCGTTTCCGATCAAGGGGGGCCGGCTCTTCCTCTACAACAACAATCCGCTGATCCGCGGCGGATACCGCGGCGTCACCGGGCTGAAGACGGGCTACACCGACCGCGCCGGGCACTCGATCGTCGCCACCGCGAAGCGCGGCAACGTCGAGCTCGGCGTGGTCCTGCTGCACGCCTACAACATCGGCGACCAGGCTGAGAAGCTGCTCGATCGCGGCTTCACGGCTCTCCACGCGAAGGGCTAGAGCGGGTCGCGCAGGCACCCGCTGCTGGGCACGGCTTCAGGCGGCGGGACGGGAGATGCCGACGACGCCGGGAGCGCCATAGCGAGGGCCGATCGCGGCAATCTCCGCGCAGAAGGCGGCCACGACAGCCGGGTCGAACTGCGTGCCGGCACACGCTTGAAGCTCGGCGAGCGCGTCCTCGACCGGGATCGCGGGCCGGTATGGACGGCTGCTGGTCATCGCGTCGAAGGCGTCGCACACCGCGACCACCCGGGCGCCGAGCGGGATCGCGTCGGCGGCGAGGCCGTCGGGATAGCCGGAGCCGTCGAAGTGCTCGTGGCTCGCGCGCACCAGCTTCGCGACCGGCAGCAGCGCGGGTGCCGCGCTCAGGATCCGCTCCCCGATGATCGTGTGCTGGCGAACGAAGAACCACTCGTCCTCCGTGAGCGCCTCCGCCTTGTGCAAGATCTCGTCCGGAATCGCCATCTTGCCGACGTCGTGCAGCTCGGCCGCCCGCACCAGCTCGTCGAGCTCCTCGACGCCCAGCGCGAGGCGCGCCCCGACGCCCATCGCGAGCTTCGCGACGCCCTTCAGGTGGTCGCCGAGATCGGGCGTGCGCTCGTTGAGGACCTGCAGCAGGATGTCCCGGGTCTGGCGCGTGGCGGACGAGCGGCGGTCCTCCTTCTGGGCATACATCCGCTGGTCGGCCACCCGCAGCGCCTGTGTCGCGTCGTGCGCCTCGTGGGGAAGGATCACAGAGCCGTGCGAGCTGCGGACGGTGAAGCCCTCGCCGTGCTCGGAAAGCGCCGCCGCGGAGAGCGCGATGATCGTCTTGGCACTCGACGCGCCCGTCACGACCAGCACGCAGAACTCGTCGCCGCCGAGCCGGTAGGCATTTCCGTAGGGCCTGATCGAGCGCCCGAGGTTGGCTCCGAGCCTTGTCAGCAGCGCGTCGCCGGCAGGGTGGCCGTAGGTGTCGTTGTAGCGCTTGAACCCGTCGAGGTCGAACATCGCCAGCACACGCGGCGACTGGACGCTCGCAAGCGTGAGCTGCTTGCGCAGGTCGGCCATCAGCTTTCGCCGGTTGCCGAGGCCGGTCAGGGAGTCCGTCTGGGCCTCGATCCGAGCGTCGGCGAACATCTGGATGTTCTCCTTGAACGACACTCCTGCGCGCGCGATCACGGCCGCGACGGCGGCCGTGGCGAAGCACACCGACAGCGTGCTCACGGCCGTGAAGTGGGCGAGCACCAGCAATGCGAGTGGGGCGAATGCGGCCAGCGACGTGATCGTGATCCGTGTCAGAGGATCAAGCCGGACCTCGAGCTCCTCGACGTCTGGCTGCCAGGCGGCGAGCGCGATCACGATGCCGCCGGCGATCCACATCGTGTCGAGCAGCCCGCCGGGCTGATAGGTGCCACGCGCGGCCGACAGCACGAAGGCCGTGCTCGCGAGCGTGAGCAGGCCGAGCCCGCCGACGAGCAGCGACCACAGGCGGTCGGGCCGCCAGTCGGTCAGGGCGACCACCCACGTGCAGAAGGCCAGGAAGAGAAGGGCGCCGATCGGATAGGCGAGCCGGAGCGCGCCCGGATGTGACTGCACGGCGATGCGCGACAGCGCCTCGGTCATCAGCGCCGCGCCGAGTGCGGCCGTCGCGAGGGCGACGATCACGCCGTCGAGCAAGATCGTGGGCTGGAACTGCTCGACCCGGTCCTTGACCAGACGCCCGACGCTGAGCGCGGCGAGGGCGCCCGCGGACAGCAGGAAGACGTCGCCGCTCCAGAACGATGCAAGCGAGTGAACGCTTTGGTCGGAGCCGATGTAGTAGACGGAGCCGATCAGCCACGCCCCGAATGCGATCGCGGCCGGCGTCCAGGCATCGCGCTCGGCCGGGACGAGCGCCGCGCGGGCTGTGACCGCGATCAGAGCGCCCAGCGCGAGCACCCCGAACAGCAACCGTGCGAAGGGTGAGTTGCCTCCCGCCACGACGGCATTGGTGGCGTGCACGAGCAGCACCACGCCCGCCGCCACGACCGCGGCGCGGGCGACCCTGGGGCCACCCGGAAAGGCGATCGAGCCGGCTGACGTGGTCGGCGTCTCATGATGCTGTGTCGGGGGCTTGAGCAGCTGTCTCATGGGTAGACGCCGGACGCCGGCTTCATGGCCTCGGCCCGGCTTGGCGAACGACAAAGCCCGCGGCAGCGAGATGCCGCGCTGGGACATAGCGCGTGTGCCGGCCGACCAGCCCCATCGTCCTGCTGTATTCATCGTCCGCAGGGGCACTGCGCTTGACCCCGATGGGCTTTTTCTTGGCCGCCTGGCGCCGATCCCGCCCACGGGCAGCGCCGCCGGTTCAGCCTGAGTCGTCGAAGCTGCCGCCGCCGCCCTTCGGCTGCGTGGGCCGGCTGAGCGGCTTGACCGGCTGCGGAGCCGGCGCCGGCGAAACGACCGGCTGCCGGGTCTGCGTCGGCTGCTGGGGAGGCACCGTGGTCGTGCTTGGCTGGGTCTCCGCGATCGCGGGCGCGGTCGCCTGAGCCGGCGGGCTTTGCCGTGCCCGCCGGGCGCGCGACTGTTGGCGACGCCGCTGCGCCTGGGCCCGCTTGGCCTCGGCCAGCGTGGCGCGAGGCGACGCGGTCTTCGCGGGCGGAGGCTCGGCGGCAGGCTTCAGGAGGGCGGGGGCGCCCGATGATCGGGCCCCGAGCGAGGCGGTGAGGAGCGCGGCAAGCGCGATGCCTGCGACCGCCGCGATCGCTCCCATGACGACTAGGTCCCGGCGCATCACGTGCTCGGGCACTGCACCGGCGCCGTCGAGCCGGGTCGGAGGCAGGAGTCGCTTCTCTGCGGAGGCTTGCCGCGCCGAATCTTGAAGCGGGTGTACTTGCCGATCTCTCCGGGCCGCGAGACGAGCACCTTGACGCTGGCCCCGCCGTACAGGAGGCGCTGCTGGAGCCTGCGGATCATCACGGTCTTCGCAGGGGACTTCGTGCTGCCGGTGGAGGCGAGTGTCTTCGTCGAGCGCCGAAAGGGACAGCCGCGCCCGCGGCAGCTGACCTTCAGGGTCGACCCGAACGGCGCCTGGACGGTGAAGCGCTTGATGCGCGCACCGCGGCGGCTGACCTTGCCTGTGATGCGGACGATCGGGAAGGGTGAGATCAGCCGCAGCTTTGCCGTAGCCGTGAGCTTGACCAGCGGCGGGGCTGCGCTGACCGGGATCAGCTGGGTTGACGTGGAGCGGGCCGGCGGATCGTCGAGATTGGTGACGCGGAGGCTCACGGCATACGTGCCCGGCGTCGGGAACGTGGTCGTGGCGACCGCCCCCTTCACGTCGCCGAACTGGCCGTCAGCGTTCAGATCCCACTCGATCGTGTCCACGTCCTCGTGCTGCGTGTAGACGAACCGCACCTGCTGCCCTGCCAGCGGCGCAGGCGGAAAGCTGACGAAGAGGGCGGACGGGCCGAGTACCTGAATCTGCTTGGAGACAGGACCGTCGGGGGCGTAGAGGGTGACCGTCACCGGGCCTGGGGTGCCGTAGCGCCACTGCACCACCGAGCCTGTCTTGTCGCCGGCGCCGTCGCCGTCGAGGTCCCAGCCGTCCGTGGACTGGGAGGGCGTCGCTTCGAAGGTGATCGTGGCCCCGGTGTTCACGACCGTGCCACCGTTCTTGACCGAGGACGGAGCGACGGAGAAGTCGGCGGCGGCTGCCGCGGCGGCCGGAAGCAGAGCTGCAATGAGCACCATGCAGCCCCCAAGCGTCAACCGCCTCATGGGCACGGCAAAGTAGAACCCGACGTCGGCTGTTCGGCAGCCCGAGCCATCCTGACCTCCACAGACAATCGGTCTCGCCCAAACCGCTCGCGGGGGCCTGGGGCGAGACGCTCGGGACTCAACGCACTATAGCGCGGGGGGTGCGCGCCGATACCGCACTTTTGCCGGTCTTAGCGGGGAAACCGGCCGCTGCGCCCCCACGGCGAGCCGGAGGGCGCAGCGACAGCATGGCATCCGTGCCAAAGGGGGGAGGGGTCCGTCTCCCAAGACGCTAGCAAACGCCCTCCGGATTCCTGGAATGGGCGCGACCGCGCTTGCCCGCGGGCAGGCCGGGCGTGCTCGGAACTAGCGCGCCAGCCGCACGGCGACCGTGGGCGAGCGGCCAACGTCGGGCACGATCGCCCGGATCTGGAGGCGGGGCCCCGGCCCCAGGCGCAGGCGTCCGATCTTCAGCGCGATCGCCGGGCCCCCGCGCCGGGCGCCGTGCACGGACGCGTAGAGCTTCGCCGTGGTGCCGTAGGTGCGATTGGCCTTGACCGGAACGCTCTTCAGATAGCGCCACCGTCCCCGTGCGAAGGCTTCGAAGTGGACCCGCTCGTCCCCGACGAGATCGGCTCGGATCTTCCCGTACAGGTGAACGCGCCGCCCGACTCGGACGGCCTTGCGGTTGCCGTGCAGCGACACTCGGTTGGCGACGGAGGATTGCTTCACCGGCGAGACGATCGTCGGCAACGGCGGGGGAGTGCCCGGCACCGCCGGCCGGAGGTCCGCCGCCGTGAAGTCGAAGGCCTTGGCCCCGATGCCGGCCTGCTCCCACAGCCCCGGGTGCGTGAAGTCGGCGTCCATCTCGATGTCGGCGCCCTGGTCGACCACGAAGAGGCCGTAGACCTTGAGCGCGTAGATCACGTTCACGACCCCGAGGCTCGCGTCGGGCGGCACCGCATAGTCGGGCCGGAGCACGAAACGCATGCCGTACTTGATTGCGCCCGGTCCCTGCCGGCCGTCCGAGTGGGTCGCAGGGTTGACGTAGTCGGAGCTGACCTGCGGAACGCTGATCCCGAGCGCATGCTGATAGCCCCTGATCGCCTCCTCGCCGCGCAGCGACGTGCTGATCAAGGGCGCCCCCGAGCCACGGGCGGATGTCTCGTCGGCCTGCATCGAGTAGCCGGGGCCGGTGAGGTCCCATTGCGCGATCACCCTGGTGACGTATCCATTTGGGCCGGCGACCGTGCAGCCGAAGAAGTCCCAGGCGGTGCGGCGGTCAGCGGATACAACGACCAGGTGGCCGTCCCCGCCGGCTGCCGGCCGCACCCCGCTTGGTGCCGGGATCGGCCTTCCGCTCCATCCCGTCTCCCCTTTTGGGAGCCAGTCCGGCTGGGTCACGAACACCGGTGCGACCGGATCGCCGCGCTGGGCGAAGAAGACAGGCGCCGCGTAGGTCGGGTTGTCGGGTGTGCCCGAGATCCGCAGCGGCAGCGCGGGATGGTTCGTGAGCTGGGCCGCCCAGGGGTTGGACTGCCCGACCGCAACCGCGGTCTGGTTCCATGGGCTCGACGGCTCGAAGGCGCGGAAGATCGCCCCCGCGCGCGGGGTGACCGGGCCGCCCGCGGCGAGCGCCGCGAGCATCGTGACCACCACGCAGCGAACCACGCGTCGGCCAAGCGCCCTTCCATAGCTGCGTCCCCTGCCCTCTAGGAGCATCCGTTCTCCCGCTCACACAACCCCTCACACGAACCCAACCCGGGGGTCCGTGAGCACTGATCGATCATACCTGCGCGCCGGCCGATGCGCTCGGCATTCGGCAGGGCGTGAGCAAAGCAAGAAGCCCTTTTCAAAGCAAGAAGTCCTTTAAATGGAGCATGCCGGGCTCGAACCGGCGGCCTCCGGCTTGCAAAGCCGGCGCTCTCCCAACTGAGCTAATGCCCCATGGGCCGATTCTACGAGGGTCGCTGAGCCGAACGCGGATTGTGGGACACTGCCGCGCAGGGGGCTGGTGGACGACTCCGGACACAGCGAGGGACAGGCATCCGTTGTCGAGGCGCCGGCGGCGCCCGCCGGGGCTTCGCCGAACGGGGGTGGCGACGACGGCAGCGCCGCGACGCGCGCCCGGATGAGCGACATCGACATCGTCCGGCATTACTTCGACGGTGCCTGTGACCGGCTTCACCTCGCCGATGACGTCCGCGAGGTCCTGCGTACGTCCTACCGGGAGACCTCGGTCCAGATCCCGGTTCGCCGCCAGGACGGCAAGATCCACGTCTACCGTGGGTATCGCGTCCAGCACAACGGCGCGCGCGGCCCCTACAAGGGCGGGCTTCGGTACCACCCCTCGGTCGACCTGGACGAAGTCCGCGCGCTCGCGATGCTGATGACCTGGAAGACGGCGATCGTCGGGATCCCCTACGGGGGCGCCAAGGGCGGCGTCGATTGCGCCGGCAACGAGCTTTCCCCCGAGGAGCTCCAGGCGGTCACGCGCTCCTTCATGGACAAGATCGAGAAGGTGCTCGGCCCGAACCGGGACATCATGGCGCCGGACGTCAACACGAGCGCTCAGGTGATGGCCTGGCTGATGGACGAGTACGGGAAGCTCAACGGCCACACCCCGGCGATCGTGACGGGCAAGCCGATCCAGCTCGAGGGGTCGTACGGGCGCGAGTCGGCGACCGGTCGCGGACTCGTCTACATGTTCAGGGAGGCGGCGCCCCGCGTCGGGCTGACGCCCTCGGACTGCACATGTGTGGTGCAGGGGTTCGGCAACGTCGGTTCGTGGGCGGCACGGATTCTCGCCCAGCTCGGCGTTCGGATCGTGGGCGTCTCGAACGCGGATGGCGCGATCCGCTCCGACGCCGGCATCGACCCGGCCAAGCTCTCCGAGTTCGTCGGAGGCGGCGGCAAGATCACCGACTTCGCCGGGACCGAGCCGATCTCGGCCGGCGAGCTGCTGACGATTCCGTGTGACGTGCTGCTTCCGGCTGCGCTCGGCGGCCTGATCCACGAGGGCAACGCGGACGGGATCAACTGCCGCGTGCTGCTCGAGGGGGCGAACAGCCCCACCACGCCGGACGCCGACGAGCTGCTGCATCAGAAGGGCGTCTACGTGGTCCCCGACGTGATGGCCAATGCCGGCGGCGTGGTGGTCTCGTACTTCGAGTGGGTCCAGAACATGCAGCACTTCCGCTGGGAGGAGCGCGAGATCAACGACAAGCTCGGGAACATCATGCGCCGCGCCTTCCGCGAGGTGGACGCGCTCGCCAAGGAGCAGGGCGTCACGATGCGCCACGCCGCCTATGAGGTCGGCATCAAGCGCGTGGTCGAGACCGCGAAGCTTCGCGGCTACATCTAACCTCCACGCTCCTCCGCGACAAGGCTCAGGGCCTCGTCCTTGCCGGAGACCATCCGCACGCGGACGATCTCATCGTCGCGGAACGACCATATCTGCGCGAAGGGCGGGGTGCTGGTCCATGCCTCGCTGCCACGGAGGCGCCCGGAGACATGCATCACGGAGATCACGTGGTCGCCGAGCTCGAACGTCTCCTCGATCACCGCCTGGAACTCGTCGAAGCTGCCGCGCCATCCGCCCCAGAACCCCAGCACTCCCTCCACGCCGCGGAACGGGCCCTGGTCGGGCATCACATCGAGCACCTCCCACTGGACGTCCTCGGACACGCCGGCCAGCGCGGCATCGAGGTCGCCGTTGTTGAAGGCGGCGTAGCCGGCGTGCACCCGCTCGACCCGCTCGCTCGGCACGGGGCTACCGCTGGTCGATCGGCACGTAGTCGCGCGGCCCGCCGCCGGTGTAGATCTGGCGGGGGCGCGCGATCTTCTGCTCCGAGTCGTCGACCATCTCGAGCCACTGGGCCATCCAGCCGGACGTGCGCGGGATCGCGAACATCACGGTGAACATCGCCGGCGGCAGGCTCAGTGCCTCGTAGATCAGGCCGGAGTAGAAGTCGACGTTCGGGTAGAGCTTGCGGCTGGTGAAGTACTCGTCGTCGAGCGCCCGCTTCTCGAGCTCGATCGCGATGTCGAGCTTCGGATTGCGCCCGGTCACCTCGAACACCTCGTCGACGTGCTTCTTGATAATCCGTGCCCGCGGGTCGTAGTTCTTGTAGACCCGGTGCCCGAAGCCCATCAGCTTCTCCTTGCGGTTCTTTACGCCTTCGAGGAAATCGGGGATGTGCTCGACCGATCCGATGCGGTCGAGCATGCGCAGCACCTCCTCGTTGGCGCCGCCGTGAAGCGGGCCGTAGAGCGCGGCGACGCCGGCCGCGATCGCCGAGTAGGGATCGACCTGGGACGAGCCGACGCCCCGGACCGCGTTGGTGGAGCAGTTCTGCTCGTGGTCGGCGTGCAGGATCCACAGGACGTCGAGGGCTTTTGAAAGGCGCGGGTCCGGCTCGTACTTGAGCTCGGTCATCTTGAACATCATCGAGAGAAAGTTGCCCGGGTAGTCGAGGTCGTTGTCGGGATAGACGTATGGAAGCCCCAGGTTGTGCCGGTAGGCGAAGGCGGCGAGCGTCGGCATCTTGGCGATCATGCGGATCGTCGCCATGTAGCGCTCCTCCGGGTCCTTGATGTGCTTTGCGCCTGGATAGAAGGTCGAGAGCGCCCCCACCGAGGCCAGCAGCATTCCCATCGGATGCGCGTCGTAGCGAAAGCCCTCGACGAACATCTTGATGTTCTCGTGGACGTACGTGTGGTGGGTGATGTCGTGAGTCCAGCCTTCCAGCTCGGCGCTGGTCGGCAGATGGCCGAAGACCAGGAGGTAGGCGACCTCGAGGTAGGTGCTCTGCTCGGACAGCTGCTCGATCGGGATCCCGCGATACCAGAGCTCGCCCTTGTCGCCGTCGATCCAGGTGATCGCGCTGCGGCAGGAGGCCGTGTTCAGGAACGCCGGGTCGTACGACATGAGCCCGAAGTCGTCTTCGGAGACCTTGATCTGGCGGAGCTCCGAGGCCCGGATCGCCCCATCGGTGATCGGCAGCTCGTACGTGCTACCGGTTCGCTCGTCGGTGACGCTCAGCACATCCCTGCCGTTGCCGGCCACGCGCCCATCCTCGGTCTCGACTCTCTGCTCGGTCGTCATCGCGGCTTCCTCTCGTCCTCAGCGCAAAGTGCGCATTTTCGAGGCTCAAGGCTAGCTCACCCACGCCGGCGAACCCCCGCCGGCGGCGCCACCTGGCGTCAGCTCTGAAAGACGTCCTGCTCGATCGGAACCGCTTCGATGTGCGTCATCGACCGGAACTCCTCGAACCGGCGGTTGATCTCGTCGCTGCTCAGACGCCGGACGCGGTCCGTCCCGAACTCCTCGACGTTGAAGGAGGCCATCACCGAGCCGTAGGTCATCGCCCGCCTGACCTGTTGCTCGCCGAGGTCGCCGCCGTGCCCGTCCAGATAGCCGAGGAAGCCGCCCGCGAAGCTGTCGCCCGCGCCGGTCGGGTCGACGACCGTCTCGAGCGGGTACGCGGGCAGCGCGAACACGCTTTCGTCGGTGTAGAGCGCGGCACCATACTCGCCCTGCTTGGCGACGACCATCCGGGGGCCCATCGCGATCACGTCACGCGCCGCGCGCAGGAGGTTGGGCTGCTCGGTGAGCATCCGCAGCTCGGCGTCGTTCATCAGCACGACGTCGACGCCGCCGATCGCCGCCGTGAGCGAGTCCCGCGCGATCTCGATCCAGAGGTTCATGGAGTCGAGCCCTGCCAGCGTGGCGCCGTCGCACTGCTCGCGGACCTGACGCTGGAGGTCGGGCTGGATGTTGGCCAGGAACAGGGTCCGGCAGGACTTCGACTCCTCCGACAGCTTCGGCTCGAAGTCACCGAACACGTTCAGCTGCGTGTCGTCCGTGTGCGCGGTGTTCAGGTCGAACTCGTAGTGGCCACGCCAGAAGAAGGTCTTGCCACCCGCGACGTGCTCGACGTCGTCGGTATTCACGCCGCGCTCGCGGAGCACCGCATACTGCTCGGGGCCGAAGTCGTCGCCGACCGGCCCCACCACGCGGACGTCGGTGAAGAAGCTCGCCGCGAGCGAGAAGTGCACGGCGGAGCCGCCGAGCATGCGCTCGCGCTCGCCGAACGGGGTCCGGACGGCGTCGAAGGCGATCGATCCGACAACAACAAGGCTCATCGAGGGCTCGAAGCCTAGAAGATGCACGTCGATGTCCGCAGTCGTCCTCGCATTTGTCTCGAGCGTCTCCTGGGGCGCTGCGGACTTCGTCGGCGGCCTGAAGAGCCGCGCGCTGCCGCTCCTGAACGTGCTCGTGGCCTCGCAGGGCGTCGGGCTGATCCTGATCTCGGTGTTCGTGGCCGTGCGCGCGCAGGGCGCTCCGGGTGGCGACTTCGCGGTGTTCGCGGCGCTCTCGGGGGTTGCGGGAGTGATCGGGCTGGCCGCCTTCTACCGCGCGCTCGCGGTCGGGAACATGGGAGTCGTGGCGCCGATCTCGGCGACCGCGGCGGTCGTCCCGGTGGTCGTCGGCATCGCCACCGGCGACCGGCCGGGACCGGTACAGGTGGTTGGACTCGCGCTGGCGCTGATCGGGGTCGTGCTGGCCTCGCGGGAGGAGGTGGTGGGCGAAGGCTCGTCGAGGCGGACGGCCCGGGGCGCCGGCCTCGCGATCGTGTCCGCGCTCGGCTTCGGCTGTTTCTTCCTGGGGATGGACAAGGCCAGCGACGCGGACGTCGCCTGGGCGATGCTGGTCAACCGGGTAACGGGCTTCAGCCTGCTGCTGTGCGCGGCGCTGATCCTCCGTCCGCCCGTGCGCGTGCGCCGGGCGGACGTGCCGGCGCTCCTCCTCGTGGGCACGCTCGACATCGCCGCCAACGCGACTTTCGCGATCGCCACGACGAAGGGCCTCGTGAGCGTGGTCTCGGTGCTGGGCTCGCTCTACCCGCTGACGACCGTCGGCCTCGCCGCGATCGTGCTGCGTGAGCGCCCGCACCGGCTCGCGCAGGCCGGCGTCGTGACCGCCCTCCTGGGCGTCGCGCTGGTCGCCGCGGGCTGAGCCGGAAAGACCCTCTCGGTAGCATCAGACCGATGCCGCTGCCCTGGGCGGAGCCGTTCGCCGCCGCCTTGAATCTCCGGAACGAGCCCGGCCTGGTGCTGCTCGAGAGCAGGCCGGGCTTCGGCGCGCTCGGCGGGCGCTCGTATCTCGCGGTCCGGCCCTCCGAGGTGGCGACGACCGGGCTCGAGGACCTCGACCGCCTCGACGACGGCTGGTGGGCCGGCTGGCTCTCCTACGACCTCGGGCGCCAGATCGAGCGCCTGCCTTCGCTGGCCGAGGACGACCTCGAGCTGCCGCCGCTGGCACTCGGCCGCTACGAAGCCTGGCTCGAGTTCGATCACGAGCGGCGGACGGTGATCCCTCACGGCGACGCCCTCCCGCTCGTGCTAGCGCTCGAAGCGCCGCGGCATGGGCCACTGGGACGCTGGGAGAGCTCGCTTCCGAGGGACGCTTACGAGCACGCGGTCGGCCGGGCGATCGACTACATCCGCGCCGGCGACGCGTTTCAGGTGAACCTGTCCCAGCGGCTCACCGCCGGCTGGCACGGAGACCCGTTTGCGCTCTACGCGCGGCTGCGCGAGACCAGTCCGGCGCCCTTCATGGCGTTGACCCGGCTCGGCGGCGCGGACGTCGTCTCCGCCTCGCCCGAGCGCTTTCTCTCGGTCCGCGGGGATCGCATCGAGACGCGCCCGATCAAGGGCACACGACCGCGCGGCCGCGTGCCCGACGACGACGACGCGCTCGCCGCCGAGCTGGTCGCAAGCGCAAAGGACCGGGCCGAGAACGTGATGATCGTGGACCTCGCCCGCAACGATCTCGGCCGTGTCGCCCGGTACGGCACGGTGACCGTCGAGCAGCTCTACGCGCTCGAGCGCCATCCCGGCGTCCATCACCTCGTCTCGACCGTCAGCGCGCGACTGCGCGACGGCATCGGCGCCGCGGACATCCTGCGGGCGACGTTCCCGCCGGGGTCCGTGACCGGCGCGCCGAAGGTGCGGGCGATGGAGATCATCGACGAGCTCGAGCCGGTCCGCCGCGGCCCGTATTGCGGCGCGATCGGCTGGATCGACGGAAGCGGCGACCTCGAGCTGTCGGTTGCGATCCGGACCTTCGTCGCGGCGCGCGAGCGGCTCCATCTCCACGTGGGCGGCGCCGTCACGGCCGACTCGGACCCGGCCCGCGAGTGGCGCGAGACCATGCACAAGGCCGGCCGGCTCCTCGAGGCTGCCGGCGGCCGGCTCGCCGGAAACTCACGGGCCGCGCCCGCGCTGGTTTGAAGGTCTGGCTGAACGGAGCGCTGGTCGAGGACGGCGAGGCCTGCATCTCGCCCGGCGACCACGGCTTCCTGCTCGGGGACGGCGTCTTCGAGACCCTGCGCTGCTACGCCGGCAGGCCGTTTGCCCTCGACCAGCACCTCGGGCGCCTCGAAGGGGGCGCGGCCGCCCTGGGAATCGAGCCGCTCCAGCGGGCGGTCCTGACCGACGCCGTTCAGGAGGTGGTGGACGCCAACCAGCTCACCGACGCGCGCATGCGGATCACGCTCACGAGCGGTACCGGCCCGCCGGGCCTGATGCGCGGCGAGACGCGCCCGACGGTGCTGATCACCACCCAACCGCTCCAGCCCTGGCCGCCCACCGCCACCGCGATCGTGTCGCGCTGGCGCCGGGACGAGCGCAGCCCGCTCGCGGGAGTCAAGACGATCTCACTGGCGGAGAGCGTGGTCGTGCTGCGCGAGGCGCGCGCGCAGGGCGCCGACGAGGCGATCGTGCTGAACCGCCGCGACGAGCTCTGCGAGGCCAGCACCGCAAACATCTTCTGCGTGCGCGCCGGCCGCGTCGAGACCCCGCCGCTGGCGTCAGGCTGTCTCGCCGGCATCACGCGGGAGCACGTGCTCCGCGTCTGCAGAGACGAGGGCCTCGAGTGTGAGGAGACCGAGCTGCCAGCCGACGCGCTGCATGACGCCGAGGAGCTCTTCCTGACCTCCTCGACGCGCGAGATCCAACCCGTGGTCGCGGTCGGCGGCAGGCCGGTCGGCAGCGGCGAGCCGGGCGCTGTCACGCGCCGTCTGGCGCGCGCCTACAGCGAGGCGGTGCTAGCGCAGCTCGACCTCGAGTAGGTCCTCGAGCCGCGCGAGCGTCTCGTCCACGCCGCGGTGCAGCACCGGAACCATCCCGACCGCCTCGGCGCCCTCGCAGTTCTCGCGCAGGTCGTCGACGAACACGCACCGCGAGGGGTGCAGCCCGACCCGTTCCGCGCCGAGCTCGAAGATCTGCGGCTGGGGTTTGTGGAGCCCGACCTCCCCGGATATCACGACGCCGTCGAAGAGCTCCTCGAACAGCGAGCGGTCGTAACGGCCGCGCCCCCAGGAGTTGGAGATCATGCCCGTCTTGAGCCCCGCCGCCCGGGCGCGCCGGAGTGCCTCGAACATCGGCTCCTCGGGCTCCATCCCGGCGAACAGGCGACCGACCAGTCCCTCGTGGCGATCCTGCGGAATTCCGAGCAGCGGCCCGAAGCCGGCCGAGAACTCGTCCTCGTCCAGCTCGCCCGTCTCGAGCCTGCGTAGCAGCCCGAGCGCCTGGGGGTCCTCGCGGAAGAGCTTCTTGACTTGCTCGCGATCGATGCTCTCGGCGTCGCAGAAGGCGCGAAAGCTGTCCCAGACGTTGGTCGTGAGGACGCCGCCGTAGTCGACCAGCAGCCCCTCGAGCGCGCTCATGTTCCGCTACCCGGCGCAGGCGCCCGGCTGATCTCGTAGGCGGCCTCGGCCAGCATCGGCACACCCTCGTCGAACAGCGCCAGGTAAGGGTCGTCCGTGGTGCCGGCCAGCGAGCGCTTGTAGTTGCCCTCCATGAACACCGCCGCCTTCCACAGGGCGAGCGTCTGGTACCAGCGCAGGTCCGACATCGAGCGCCCCGAGCGCTCTTCGTAGCAGGCGATCAGCTCGTCACGCGTCGGGAACCCCTCCAGGCGCGTGGCCGCCGACAGCGAGCTGAAGCTGGTGGTCTCGGCATCGCTCGCCTCCGCCCAGGTCACGGTCAGATAGCCGAGGTCCGCGAGCGGGTCGCCGATCGTCGAAAGCTCCCAGTCGAAGATCGCGATGACCTGCCCCGGTGGGTCGTTTGCCACCATCGTGTTGCCCAGGCGGTAGTCGCCGTGGACGATCGTCGCCGGCGGCGACTCCGGCATGTTCGCCGTGAGCCAGTCGGACAGCTCCTGCACCCGCGGGAGGTCGCGGGTCTTGTTGTGCTCCCAGAGTCCGTTGAATCGCCGGAGCTGGCGCTCGAGGTATCCGGTCGGCTTGCCGTAGCCCTCGAGCCCGCACGCCTGCCAGTCCACCTCGTGTACCTCGGCGAGCGCCTCCACCAGGTCGCGCCCGATGCGCCGCCGCTCCTCCGGACTGTCGAGCTGCGCCGGGATGTCGCTCGTGATCACCGAGCCGACGCAGTACTCCATCACGTAGAAGGGCGCTCCGATCACGCGCTCGTCGTCGCAGCCGAGCAGTGTCCTCGGCACGCGCGCTCGCGTGTCTTTGATCGCGTCCAGCAGGCGGTACTCGCGCAGCACGTCGTGTGCGCTCGGCGGCAGCGGCGGCCGCGGCGGCCGGCGCAGCACGAACCGGTCCCCACCCCGCGTGACGAGGTATGTGATGTTCGAGTGTCCCTCTCCGATCCGCTCGAACCCCAGCTCGCCGGAGTCTCCGGGAAGGTGCTCGGCGAGGTAGCGCTCGAGGCTGTCGCAGATGATCAGCGGCGGCAGCTCGAGCTGATCCGCCTCCGCGCGCGTGGCGACTATGTCGGGCGCCTGGACGGTCAAGGTCAGCCGCCCGGACGGTCGAGGGCGTGGTCGAGCTCGCCGACGTGATCGATGTTGGCCCGGTCCTCCGGGTCCTCGCTGGGTCTCGACTCGAACCAGCCGTCGAGGATCTCGCCGAGCAGCGCCTCCGAGGTGGAGCGGAGGCTGAGCGCGAGCACGTTTGCGTCGTTCCAGGCGCGCGCGCCGCGAGCCGTCTCGGCGTCGCCGCAGAGGGCCGCGCGCACGCCGGACACCTTGTTCGCGGCGATCGAAGCGCCCGTCCCTGTCCAGCAGCACACGACGCCCTGGTCCGCCGTCCCGTCGGCGACCTCGCGGGCAGCCCGCTCCGACGCCCACGCCCAGTCGCTGCGCTCGCCGGCGGCCAGCGCGCCGTGGGAGGTCGGCTCGTGCCCGCGCGCCTCGAGCTCCTCGATCACCCGGCGCGCAACCGGCGTATCCATGTCGCTCGAGACGGCGATCCTCATCGGCGGGCAGGATATCCGGCGGCCGGCACGCGGCGAAGGCGCTCGGGCAGGAGCGGCATCGCGATGCGCCTCACCGACTCGCGGGACACGCTCACCGCGATGCTTCTCACGGGATCCCACGAGAGCCCGTACTCGCGGCGAAGGCGAGACGGCATGAGACTTGCGGTGACGAGGTTGACGATCTCGACCGCGGGCCGGAGCGCAAGCGGCATCGGCGGCCGCAGCACGTCGCGAGCGATCTCGCGCGCGGCCTCGGTCACGCAGATCTCCTCGCTGCCGAGGCGCTCCTCCATGTACAGGCGGAAGTCCGCGTATGTCGGGGGCAGCACGTCGGCCGGCACACCGAACAGGCGCCCGCACGTCTTCATGTCCTCGTAGTAGCCCTCCTGCTCGCGCACGGTGAGTGGCCGCACCCACTGCGAGTGGACGAGCAGCGCCGTGTCGACCAGCGTCGCGTGCACCCAGAGCAGGAGGTCGGGGTCGAGCGCCGAGTACCGCGTCCCGGCGGGGAACGGGCCCATCTCCTCGGCGAGCCTGCCGTTCACCCGGCGGTGCATCGCACGCACGCGGGCGGCCGCGCGGTCGGCCTGCGCGCGGGTGCCGAACACGACCGCCCACACCGCGCTCATCGTCCCCTCCAGCCGCTTCCAGGGGTCAGTCCGGAAATCGGAGTGCTCCGCGACGCCCGCGGCGACGAGCGGATGGGCGACCTGCAGAAGCAGTGCGCGCCCGCCGCCGAGCATGAGCGCCAGCTCCCGGCCCACGCGCCAGACGGTGTCGTTCGGGGTGAAGTAGCCGGCCGGGGCGTCAGCGTGGGTCACGGGACCGGCTGCTCAGGGAGACGAACTGCGGCTGGAGCCACCGGATGTGCTCTGGGTCGCTCTCGCGTCCGGGCTGCTTCTGTCCTCGACCCCATTTGCCGCGTCGCGACCCTACCATCACGCCTGATGGTGATCGGTGAGCGGTTCGCATGGGGGCACCTGCAAAGACAGCGGGCGACGCGACCCTGCGGAGGCTGCCGGCATGGACGCTCAGCTGGGCTCAGCACCGGTCGCGGTATGCGACGCGTCCCGACGGGCGCCCGGTCAAGATGAACTCTCCTCAGCAGATGGTCGACGTCGCGCGCGCCGACAAGCGGCTCGACGTCCTCACCGGCGCGGGCCGCTTCGGGGTCGACCGCTGGCTGCGGATGGAGCAGCTCTCCGACGACCTCCCCGAGCTCATCGCCGAGTTCACCGACGTCGCGGAGTCCGCTCGCGAGCGGATCCGGACCTTCGCGCCGGTCAACGCGCTCAACCACGACCACGAGGTCGAGCACTGGTTCACGGCCGGCCAGGTGAAGACCATGTACGAGAACAACCCGCAATGGGCTTCCGTGGAGGAGCGTGTCTACGGTGACCTCGCGTTGATCGACTGATGGCCGAACCCAGCACACCCACTCCGCTCGAGGGAGCGGACGCTGCAACCGCGCCGGGTGAAGCGCCGCGCGACCCAACGAGCGCCAAGGACATCAGCTACTTCCGGCAGTCCGCCTTCGGACGGCGACTGACGATCGAGGCGGCCCGCCGCGCCCAGCGCGCCCGCCGTGAGGCACTCGCCCTGATCCCGGTCGCCGCCGGCGTAGTGCTGCTCTGGGTCTACCGGGAGAACCTATTCGGCACCGACACGCCGGCGCGGATCGCGGCCGCCGTGCTGCTCGCCGCGGTCGGGTGGCGCTTCGCGCGAGACATCGGCAGATCGCTTGGCCCGCGGCTGCTGACGCGGTTCGATCCGGCCACCGCCGCGACCGTGAGCTTCCTCGTCCAGCTCGTGACGCTGCTCGTGGTGATCATCGTCGCGCTGCGGCTGATGGACGTCCAGACGCGCGCGATCGCGGTCGGGGGCGCGCTCACCGCGGTCGTGCTCGGACTCGCCGCCCAGAGCACGCTCGGCAACGTGATCGCCGGCATGGTGCTGTTGGGCTCGCGACCGTTCCGGGTGGGGCAGCGGGTGCGCCTCCAGGGCGGGTCGCTCGGCAACGTGGTCGAAGGCACCGTCGCCGGTATCGGGCTGGTCTATACGACCTTCGCGCGAGGGAACGGGACCCTGCTGGTGCCGAACAACAGCGCGCTGAGCGCGACGGTCGTCCCGCTTCGGGACCCGGCGGGCATCAACCTGCGCGCGCGGCTGCGGAACGACGTGAAGCCGAGCGACCTCCAGCGGATGCTCGAGCAGCGCGTCCACACGCCGACGCGCGACCGGCCGGACATCACGCTGGAGGAGGTCTACGCGAACGGCGTGATCGTGCGGGTCAGCGCGACACCGGTCGTGGACGTCGACGGCGGGCGGCTCGCCGACGAGGTGCTCGCCGTGCTGGCGCAGGTCGCCGCCGACTCGCCCTAGCGGCTGGGTTCCGTCGGCCCTCGGGGTCATTCTCCCCGCAAGCGCTACGGAGGAGGATCCATGCTCAACCGATTTTCGCCGCGGCGGCAGGGTGCCGGCGCCGCTGTCGTCGTCTCTTGCCTTGCCGTGGCCGGCCTGCTCTCGGCGGCCGGCATGGCGAGCCCTGTCGCGCATTCCGCGGCGAGCGTGGCTGCCACCGCCAAACAGGCGCTGAAGCTCGGAAAGAAGGCAAACCGGAACGCCGGGCGGGCACTCACCGCCGCCCACCAGGCTCAAACGGACGCCGCTGCCGCGGGTGGGAAGGTCGGGCCCGCGGGACCGGCCGGGCCCGCCGGTGCGGCCGGTGCGGCCGGCCTGCAGGGACCGGCCGGCGCGAACGGCGGGTCCGGCGGCACGACCGGCCCAACCGGACCCGCGGGAGCGGCTGGGCCGACTGGCGCGACCGGAAATGTAGGTGCGACCGGGCCCGCAGGCACATCGGGTCCTGGCGGCGCGACCGGTGGGACGGGGGCGACGGGGGCGACGGGGGCGACCCGGCTCCGGCGGCGGCAGCTCGCTATGGGCCGTCGTCGAGGCGACGTCGAGCAGTGCGACGGTAATCCGAGGGACCGCCACCGGCGCTGCCGAGCTCGGCAGCGGAACGTACACCGTGACCTTCAACCAGAGCGTCACGGCATGCGCGTACGTCGCTTCCGTCGGAAGCACCACGAACGGCACCGCGCCTCCGTTTTACGCGACGGTTGAGCAGCGGGTGGGCGCCGCCGACACGATCATCGTCCGAACATTCGACCACACGGGGTTGGTCAACCCCGGCTCGGGCAGCGGCTTCCACGTCGTCGTGATCTGCTGAATCCGGGCTGAATGCGGGGGCCGCGAGGCCCCCGCTCGGTCATGCGGCCGCGGGGTGCTGCTCCGCCCAGGCGACGATGTTCTTCGACTCCGAGACGATCTCGTCGTCGTCGGTCACGAGCACCGGAACCCAGGTCCTGCCGGTGAGCGCCTTGACCTCGCGCCGGCCGCTGGTCGGGTTCATGAAGTCGGGCAGGATGCCCCAGCCGTAGGACTTCACGACCTCCGGGTCGTGCCCGGCCTCCTTCAGCGCCCGGTAGGCGTTGCCGCACGGGTGTCCGCCCGGCCGGGGGCTCTTGAACGTTCCGTAGCAGACGTACAGCTTCACGCTTGTCTCCTTCCAAGCCGGGCGCCGAGGCGCTGGAGCAGCACCGCAAGGCGTTCAGCACGGCTCCCGGGGGCCGGGAGGACGCCGATCTGCTGTCCCATGTCGCGTCCGTCGAAGAAGCCGACGTAGTTGCACACGAGGCCGTCGCGCAGCTCCAGCAGGTCGACTCCGTCGGCCTCGATCGGGCGCCCGGTGGGCGCAAAGCCCGGGTCCACGGACCCCAACATCGTGCCCGTCACGTGCCAGTGGCAGGCGAGCTTGGTCCGGTCGAACGAGCAGTACGGTCCCTCCGGCCAAGTGAACTCGAGGTCCGGAAAGGTGCGCCAGACCGACCGTAGGTACTCGGCCACGGCCGCCCTGCCACGCTCGGGCGCCTCCGTCACCGGATCGTCCCAGACGACGTCCTCGGTACAGAGAGCGGTGACGTCCTCGGGGCGCCGGCTGTTCCAGGCCACCTGCCAGCGGTCGGCGAACTCGCGGGCGAACTCTTCCGAAAGTGACACCATCCCGCGCGTTTCTGCTGCTTCCCGTACCGCCACTGCGCACCTCCTTCGAGTTTGGCCGTTAGCTTAGGGCGATGGGACTCGCCACGCCTGCCTGGCCCCTGCTGGCCTCACTCGGCTCCAGCCTCGACGCGTTCCTGGACGCGGTCGATTCGTTCTTTTCGAATCTCGCCGCGGTCCAGTGGGGGGCGCTTGCGATCGCTTTGCTCCTGCATCTCAGCCACCTCGCATGCCGCAGCCGCGCCTGGTTCAACACCCTCCGCGCCGCGTATCCGAATGAGCCCTTCCCGTGGCGGAGGATCCTCGGCGCGTACGTCGCCGGCGTCGGCGTGAACAGCGTGCTGCCGGCCCGCGCGGGCGACGTCACGAAGATCTACCTCGCTAAGCACAGTATTCCGAGCTCGACCTATCCGGCGGTCACGTCCTCGTTCTTCGTGGACTCCGTGTTCGATACGCCCGTCGGCCTCCTGGTGCTCGTCTTCGCGCTCACCACGGGCACCCTGCCGAGCCTCGACATCCTTCCGAGCCTGCCCGCGTTCGACCTCGCCTTCTGGGCGCAGCACCAGCACTTTGCGCTCTTCACGATCACCGTGGTCACGCTCGGCCTGCTGGCCCTGTACGCGGTGCTGTCTGTCCGGGCGGTCGTCTTCTGGAACCGCATCAAGCAGGGCGTCGTGATCCTGCGGGACTTCAGGCGCTACCTCCGCCACGTCGCGACCTGGATGACCGCCGGCTGGCTGCTTCGCTTCGCGAGCTTCTACTTCTTCCTCGAGGCGTTCAACATCGGCGGCTCGATCCGCAACGTGCTGCTCGTGATGAGCGTCCAGGCGCTGTCCACCGTGACGCCGTTCACGCCTGGCGGCGCGGGCGCACAGCAGGCGCTGCTGGTCTATGTGTTCCGCGGCGTCGCCCCCAGGAGCGCCGTGCTGGCCTACAGCGTCGGCCAGCAGATCGCGCTCGCGGCCTTCAACCTGACCTGCTCGCTGATCGCGATCTTCCTGATGGTGAGGACGCTCGACATCCGGCAGGTGATCCGGGTCGGCAGGGAGGACCGGCGCGAGGCGGAGGGCACGGCCGGCTGAGCGCAGCTACGCGAGGCCCTCGCGCGCTTCGCGCACGAGCGTGACGGCTTCGGGAAAGATCATGCGGATCGCGTCGCGCACCTGAGTCGCCTGCTCGTCCGGGGTGCCCGACAGGTCGATCGCATGGATCGCGGCGACGGTCATGTCGACCGCCAGCTTGATCGCGTTGTCGGCCCACGCGACGCGCTGTGCGCCCTGCATCTGCTCGGCCATCTCGGAGAGCCGGCGCTGGATCTCGTCCGGATCGCCGAAGAGGCCGCCAAATGGGTTCTCGCCTTCCATCACTCGAATTGTATGGGCGACCGAAGCTTCAATTGCGCAGAAGCTGGTTAAGCTCCGGACTCCGGTGGCCCTTCCGCCTCCCAAGCCCGGCTCCACCTGCCTGATCACCGGCGCCTCGAGTGGCATCGGCGAGGAGATCGCGCGCGGGCTTGCGGCCCGGGGCTACGGCGTCTTCCTGGTCGCGCGCCGCGAAGAGCGGCTGCGCACGCTGGCCGCGGACCTCGAGCGGCTGCACGGCATCCGCGCGGAGGTCGCCGCCGCCGACCTCGCCGATCCGGCCGCCGTCGAGGCGCTGCCGGGGCGTATCGCGGAGCGCGGACTCGACGTCGAGGTGCTGGTCAACAACGCTGGGTTCACGACGGTCGGGGACGTCCACCTCAATCCGGATCGCCAGCTCGGCATGGTGCAGGTGAACGTCGAGGCTCTCCTCGCGCTCACGTGCGCCTACCTGCCCGCGATGGTGGAGCGCGGCCGTGGCGCCGTGATCCAGGTCGCCTCGGTGGCCAGCTTCCAGCCGATCCCGGTCCAGGCTGTCTACGCCGCCACGAAGGCGTTCGTGCGCAGCTTCAGCGAAGCGGTGTCGGCGGAGCTGAAGGGCACCGGCGTCACGATGACGGCGCTCTGCCCAGGGCCCGTCGCGACCGAGTTCCTCGAGGCCGGTGGGTTCAAGAACGAGTCGCCCGGGCCGTCGTTCATCTGGTCGACGCCCGCGGATGTCGCGAAAGCCGGCATCGAGGGGGCAGAAAGCGGCAAGCGCGTCGTGATCCCCGGCGCCGCCAGCCGCGCCAGCGCCTTCTTCGGCCAGCATGGCCCCAAGTCGGTGCTGCTGGGCCCGTTTGCCAACGCATACCGCCGCGTGATCGGCGAATAAGAGAAAAGAAGGGGCCCGGCTTTCGCCGAGCCCCTCTCGTTGCAAGGTGCGGGCATCCCGCCACAAACCCGCCGATCCGCTTGCGGATCGGCGGCCCTAGTTCTTACATCATGTCCGGCATGCCACCGCCCGGCATGCCCATCGACGGCTCCTTGTCGGGGATCTCCGCGATGACGCACTCGGTCGTGAGGATGTTCTTCGAGATCGAGGCAGCGTTCTGAAGCGCTGACCGGGTCACCATCGTGGGGTCGATCACGCCGGCCTTGACGAGGTCGGTGTACTCCCCGGTGGCCGCGTTCAGGCCCCAACCCGGCTTCTTCGACTCGCGGATCTTGGCCACCACGATCGAGCCTTCGAGACCGCCGTTCTGAGCGATCTGGCGAACCGGCTCCTCGAGCGTGCGAAGCACGATTTGCGCACCGGTGCGCTCATCGGGGTCCTCGAACGACTCGAAGTTGATCGCCTCCTCGGCGTTCAGGAGCGCGACGCCGCCACCGGGGACGATGCCCTCCTCGAGGGCGGCCCGGGTGGCCTGCAGCGCGTCCTCGACGCGGTGCTTGCGCTCCTTCATCTCGGTCTCCGTGGCCGCGCCGACCTTCACGACCGCGACGCCGCCGGCCAGCTTGGCCAGCCGCTCCTGCAGCTTCTCGCGGTCGAAGTCGGAGTCGGTCGACTCGATCTCCTGCTTGATCTGCTTGATGCGGCCCTTGATCATCTCGGGCTCGCCGCCCCCGTCGATGATCGTGGTCGTGTCCTTGGTGACGACGACCTTCCGAGCCGAGCCGAGCTGGGCCACCTGGGTGTTCTCCAGCTTCAGGCCCATCTCTTCGGTGATCACGTCACCGCCGGCCAGGATCGCGATGTCCTCGAGCATCCGCTTGCGGCGGTCGCCGAAGCCGGGGGCCTTGACGGCGACGCTCAGGAACGTGCCGCGCAGCTTGTTCACGACGAGCGTCGCGAGCGCCTCGCCCTCGATGTCCTCGGCGATGATCAGCAGCGGCTTGCCCGACTGCATCACCTGCTCCAGCACCGGCAGCGGGTCGCGGACCGCGCTGACCTTCTGGTTGGCGATCAGGATGAAGGGGTCGCTGAGCACGGCCTCCATGCGGTCCTGGTCGGTGACCATGTAGGGCGAGATGTAGCCCTTGTCGAACTGCATGCCCTCGGTGAACTCGAGCTCCATCCCGAAGGTCTGGCCTTCCTCGACGTTCACGACGCCGTCCTTGCCGACCTTGTCGATCGCGTCCGCGATCACGTTCCCGATGTCCTCGTCGCCGGCCGAGATCGCCGCGACACGCGCGATCTGGTCCTTGCCGGAGATGTCCTTCGACTGCTTGTTGCGCAGGTGGTCGACGACCTGGTCGACGGCCCCCTCGACGCCGCGCTTGAGCGCCATCGGGTTCGCGCCCGCGGCGACGTTCTTCATGCCCTGCCGCACCATCGACTGGGCGAGCAGCGTGGCGGTCGTGGTGCCGTCGCCGGCCACGTCGTTGGTCGCCGTGGCAACCTCACGCACTAGTTGCGCGCCCTGGTTCTCGAAGACGTCCTCGACGTCGATCTCACGAGCGATCGTGACTCCGTCGTTGGTGATCGTGGGGGCGCCGAACTTCTTGTCGAGCACGACGTAGCGACCCGTGGGACCGAGCGTCACCTTGACCGCATTCGCGACCGCGTTGACGCCCGCCTCGAGCGACCGGCGTGCCTCCTCGTTGTATTTCAGCTCTTTGTGTGCCATCCGAACTCCTTAGCTCTCGACCTTGGCCAGCACGTCTGACTCGCGAAGGACGAGTAGGTCCTCGCCGTCGACGGTGATCTCGGTGCCTCCGTACTTGCTGTAGAGGACCTCATCTCCCTCGGCGACGTCGAGCGGGATGCGCTTTTCGCCATCCTCGTCCCATTTACCGTCGCCGGTGGCGAGCACCTTGCCCTTCTGGGGCTTCTCCTTGGCGGTGTCGGGAAGGACGATGCCGCTTGCGGTCATCTCCTCTTCCTCCACCGGCTGGACGACCACGCGGTCGCCCAAAGGCTTGAGTTTCACTGGCTGACCTCCCTGGGTGAGCGAACTCTGTTTTGGGGGTTTTTCTGCTCCGCGGGGGACAGCGGAGCGCTTCTTTGGCACTCTAGCACGGAGAGTGCCAGGCGCCCGGGCCCCGGATTACGGGTTGCAGAAGGTTCTCCAGGCCGCTCGGCGCAGGCGTCTAGCCCGGGCGGTGGCCGTTGCCAGGCAATCCCTGCCGAGCGGTGCTCTCGATCACCTGCGAGAAGCGGATCACGGTCACGAAGTCCTCGGGTGAGACCTCGCGGCCGTAGATCTGCTCGAGGAAGTGGATCGTGTCCTCGACGCGGCGGAACTCGGGGTTGTCGTGCTCGATGTCCCGCGGCGAAAGCTCACGGACGCGTTTCACCTCGACGTCGTCGACGACCGCCGTGAAGACCTTCTCGCGCGGCTCGTGGCGGTACCCGACGGTGATCCAGACGAGCTGGCCGCGCCGGTACTTCATGCTCTTGTCGCCGAGCCTGATCGTGGCGGTCTTCCGGCCGCGCTTGAGCTGGTCCACGAAGACCGGCGAGTAGAAGTTCAGGACGTACAAGGGCAGTGAGGGATCGAAGGGCATGCGGGGACCGAGTCGCCCGGGGGCCGGCTCGGCGAAGTTGCTCCTCAGCCGCTCAGTATATGTACCGATGGAGGGCTGCCGGGTCGTGCACGACGATCCTGCCGCGTTTCGTCGTGAGGACCCCGGCGCGCTGCAGCGTGGCCAGGAACCGGCTCGCGGCCTCGCGCGAGGTCCCGGCGAGCTGGGCGAGGTCGGCCTGGGTCGAGCGCACGGTCACCTCGGGCGGGACGCCCTCGGGAGTCGCGCCTCGGATGCCGGTCTCGACCAGCTCGACGAGCACTCCGGCGACGCGGCTGGAGACCTTCTGAAAGGACTGGCGGGAGATCCGGGCATTCGTCTCGCGCAGGCGCTCCGCGAGCGCGCCCAGCAGCTTCACCGCGATCTCGGGATGATCGTTCAGGAGCCGCTTGAGGTCACCCGCGAGGATCGCCACGGCCAGCACGTCGTCGACCGCCTCGACCGTCGCGGAGCGGACCTCTCCGCCGAACATCGCGAGCTCGCCGAAGATCTCGCCCGCCCCCAGGTTCGTGAGCGTGATCGCACGCCCGTCGCCGTGCTGCCGAACGACCCGAGCGCCCCCTGCCCGCAGGATGTAGCAGGTGTCCCCGGGGTCGCCCTCCCGCAGGATGATCGAGCCGGCGGGATAGCTCCGAGGCACCGCGACCCGCGCGATCTGCTCGAGCTCCTGGGGGGACAGCTCCGAGAAAAGCGACACCCGGCGCAGCAGGTCGATGATCGCCTCGGTCGGGCCTCTCCCCGTGTGGACTGCCATTTGCAGGCAATTATCTCAGCGCGGCGGACCGTGCGACCCAAAGGGGGCCGAGGCTCTCGCCCCGGCCCCCCTGGTCCGGTGTCGGAACGCCGCTAGTTGAAGCGGCGCCGGCGCCGGGTGAGCTGCCCGGCGCCCAGGCACAGGCCTCCGAACAGGAGCGTCATCCAGCCGGCGAGGCTGAGCGCGATCGGGTTGCCGACCTCACGGCCGATCGACCGAAGCGACGCGAGCTCCTTGCGGTGGCCGGCGGGCGCGCGAAGCGTCTCGCTCCCGCTGCGGACGGCGTTGCGAGCCCGCTCACCGCCGTGGGCGATCGCGGCCTTCGGGCGCTGCGCGCGCCGGTTTGCCGCCGCCTGCCCGGGCCGCGCAGTCGCGTGGACGGTCGCGGCCGCCGAGTGCCGGCGTGCCCGTGACTGCCCCTCGACCTCGAGCGTGCCCTTTCGCGTGTGATCGACGTAGAGCGACGGCCCGTGGCCGTTCCAGCCGAAGAACGCCTCGGACCGGTCCGGACCGCTGTGGCGGTTGGCCTCCACGCTCGCGCTCGTACGGTCGAGCGTCCGCGCTTCGCCCGTGCTGGGCTTCCTGGAGGGAAGCCCCGTCGAGGGCACCTTCATGTTCCCCTCGACCGTCACCACGCCGGCGGGCCCGTTCACGGCCGCGTCGGTGTGGCCGCTGACCTGCTGGGTGATGTCTTCCACGCCGGTGGCGAGCGCTTGGCTGCCGCTCGTCAGCGTGAGGGCGATGACGCTCGCCCCGAGCGCAATTGCACGTGACTTCATGTGTGTCTCCTAACGGTGTGTTCGATCCGCCGGGCGATCGAGGCTCCCGGCGCAGCCTGCTGAGCTCAGGCGACGCCTAGCCGGGGCGGTCGAGCGCGGAGACGAAGGCGACCCGCTGCGTCGGCAGCCGCAGGCCGCCGAGAGGACGGAGAAGACGGGGCAGCAAGGTGGTCAGCAGCGCGACGAGCAGCGCGGCCGTGAATGCATCTGGGCCGGGCACG
>JBBQKG010000011.1:0-92401 GCA_038326655.1 Solirubrobacterales bacterium | reverse complement strand
GGCCCCCCCCCTTGCCGCCCCCCATGGGGGCGGCGCCCCCGCCGGCGCCCCCGGTGGACCCGACCGCGACCCAATTTTGGCGCGGCGGGGGGGGGGCCTACCGCCCCCGCCCCGCGCCTGCTGCACAGCTAGTGCCGCGGCGCCTTGATCCTCAGCGACTGGCTCGTGGTGTTGGTCTTGCCGTGCTGCGTGACCTTGAGCTTCGCGGTCACCTTCAGGTGCCTGTGAGGCTTGACCATCCGGCGAGCCTTGGCGGTCATGGAGACGTTGACCCGGCGCTTCTTGCCCTGGGCAGAAGGCGAGGTAGAGCCCGTCGCTGAGCGAGGGATACGGTGGCTCGGCCTGGTGGGCGAGCACCGCGGAGTAGTAGATCTCGCCACCCGACCAGAGCGCGAGAGCGAACCCGATCCCAAGCCAGGCGCCGCGCTCCTGCTTGATGAGCACGGCCCGTGTCAGGCAGAAGCGCGCCGCCGCGACGATCAGGCCGTTGTAGACCCAGTTGTCGAAGAACCCGTTGAGCGCAGGCTTCCCGAGGCCGAAGCGCGTGTGCGCGACCTCGCCGACGATCGCGGCGAGGGCCGCTGCCTGGCGGTTCGCAGCACGGTACGGCCCCAGCCCCGGAGAATCCGGGAGGGACGAGTCGCGGTGCGCGCGGCTCGGAGGGAAGCCGCGTGGTTACGCGCAGCGGCGTTGGGCGACATCCGTGTCAGAGGGCGCTGGTGAACTAGGGGAGGGGTGCGATTTGCCGGTCCGACGTCGCCCATGGGCGACCGGCAAGACCTTTGTCGATCCGCGCCGGGCGGAGATGAATCGAAACTAACGTCCAGAACGGCCCGCGGGCCTCAGGCCCCCTCACCCGACTCGACGCGCCGGAGGCGGTCGCGCACCCGCCGCCGCCGCGCCGTCAGCTCCTCCTCGAGGCGCTTGAGCTGGGCCCGGCGCCCGCGTACGAGCGCGAGCTGGCGCTCGATGTAGGCGATGCCCTCGCTGAGGATCTCGCGAGGGCGGGTGTCCTCGCCGCCCTGGCGCCACTCCTCCCGGAGCGCCGCGCGCGCGGTCTCGGCCTCGACCAGTTCCTTCAGCTCGTCGAGCGACACTCCGAGCAGGTCCTTCAGCCTCAAGAGCTCCCGGAGCCACTCGACGTCGGCCTCGGTGTAGAGCCGGTGCCGGCCGCGGCCGCGCTCCGGCGACTCGGGCAGCAGCCCGATCTCCTCGTAGTAGCGGATCGTCCGCGGTGTGGTCCCGACCACCCGGGCGACCTCGCCGATCCGCAGGAGGCCGGCGGTCGTGTCGGTCACGCCCATCAGCCACGCTCCCCGGCCAGCAGCGGCTCGGCGGCGCGGCGCTCGGCCGGCTGGTGCGAGGGCCGCAGCAGCGATACGAATGCCCCCACGAACGAGGTGGCGGCCAGCACCCACAGCGCCGTGTGCATGTTGTGGATGAACGGCTCGAGCTTCGCGTCCGAGAGGCCTTTGGTGAGGCCCGAGAAGATCGCGAGCAGGATCGGCTTCGGGACCGCCGCGGTGATGATCGCGAGCACGAAGGCGATCGAGATCACGGCCCCGGTGTTCTGAACCATCGTGCGGGTGCCGGCCGCGATGCCCCGGCGGCGGGCGGGCACGGCACCCATCATCGCGGCGGTGTTCGGGCTGTTGAACATGCCCGACCCGATCCCGACGAGGCCGAGCCAGAGCGTGCTCCGCCAGTACGGAGAATGCACCTGCAGCGTCGTCATTCCGGCAAGGGCGCCGGCGGTCACGAGTATGCCGAGCGCGGCGAGCGTGCGGGAGCCCCGCCGGTCGGCCCAGAGGCCCGCGAGCGGGGAGGAGATCAGCATTCCGATCGCCATCGGCGTCAGCTTGATGCCGGCGGTGATCGGGTCATCGCCCTGCGCGCCCTGGAAGTAGAAGACGAACAGGAAGAGCAGCGCGAAGCGGGAGAGGCCGTTGATGAAGGCGGCTCCGGTGGCCGCGGCGAAAAGGCGGTTGCGGAAGATCGACAGGTCGAGCATCGGCGCGCGGGCGTGGCGCTCGATCAGCACGAACAGCGGCAGTAGTACCGCCGCGGCGATCAGGCCGCCGATCACGAGCGGGTCGCCCCAGCCCGAGATGCCGCCGCGGGAGAGCCCGAAGACGAGCCCGGTGAGCCCGATCACGAAGACGAGCGTGCCGAGCAGATCGAGCCCCCGCACCTCGTCGCGCTTGGCCAGCTCGCGCAGGATCAGCCCGCCCCAGACCGTGCCGAGGAGGCCGAGCGGGACGTTGAACCAGAACACCCAGTGCCAGGAGATCGCGACCAGCACGCCGCCCAGGATGGGACCGATCACGAGCCCGACCGCGGCCACCATCGTGTTCGTGCCGAGCGCGAGGCCGAGCTGCTCCCGCGGGAACGCGTCGGTCACGAGCGCGGCCGAGTTCGCGAACAGGAATGCCCCGCCGATCCCCTGGAGGATCCGCCACAGGATCAGCTCCGTCCCGTTCGCGGCAAAGCCCGCTCCCAGCGAGGCGATCGAGAACAGCAGGAACCCGCCGAGGTAGGCCTTCTTGCGCCCGAAGAGGTCCGACAGCCGGCCGGCCGTCAGCACCAGCACGGTCGAGGAGATCATGTAGGCGAGGATCACCCAGACGAGCTGGAGCAAGGAGGTGTGAAGGCTTCGCTCGAGGTCCGGCAACGCGATGATCAGCGTGCCTGAGTTGATCGTCGCGAGCAGCATCCCGAGGCTCGTGCAGGAGAGGGCCCACCACTTGTAATTGGCGTGGCCGGCATCGACTCCCAGCCGGCGGGCCCCGTTGCTGCCAAACATCTTGCTCACGTAAACGTCAGATTAACACCGCACGTACCCGTACGAGCGGGCTAGGCGAAGATCTCGCGGACCGCCGCGACGCCGTCGCCCTCCGCGGTTACGTCGAGGGTCACGACATTGCGCGGCGTGGAGACCCGAAAGGACGCGAACGAGCAGCATTCGCGCTCGAGCTCGGCGAGCGCGCGCAGCTCCGACTCGACTCCGTCGCCGGGGAGGAACGAGAGCCGCACGCCCGTGGGCAGCAGCACACGCTCGTGGAATGCGCAGTCCACGAGCGCCTTCCAGCGCGCCCGGCGCTCGTCCAGGTCGGCGCCCGGCAGCGAGCAGGCGATCACGGGCAATTCGTGCATCGGAAAGAATTCTAGGGGCGGGAAGATTCCGCGCCCCTCGCCCGTCAAGTGAGTCAGAGAGCTTCACTGGACACGGATAGCGAGGGGAACAAAATGGGTTACCGGAACTAACGAGATTCAAGAGCACAGGTCACGGGGGATGCGCCCTTCGGAACGCCGAGGGGCGTTTCTCGTTGGAGCACGCAATCATGAATGCGCGACATTCCCTGAACGGAGCGCTCGCGGGCATCGCCGCGGCGGCGGTGTGGGCGGCCCAGCAGCCGCTCGACAAGCGCCTGTTCGGTAGCCGGTACGACGACGTCGAGCTGCTCGGCAAGCTCGTCACGCGGCGGCCTGCCTGGATCTACGTCGGCCTCGTGATGCATCTCACGAACGGTGCACTCTTCGGCGCGGCGTACGCGCGGCTCGGCAGGCTGCTTCCCGGTCCCGCGGCGATCCGCGGCCTCACCGCCGCACAGATCGAGAACTTCGGCTCATGGCCTGCGGTGCGCTTCACCGACCGCCTGCACCCGGCCCGCCGCGAGCTGCCCGTGCTCGCAGGCAACCGGCGTGCGCTCGCGCTGGCGACTTGGCGGCATGCGCTATTCGGCGCTGTGCTTGGCGCGCTCGAGGCGCGGCTCAGTCGCTGAGGCTGGCTACCCGCACTCGCCCGCGCGGTCGTGAGCGTGGTTGCGGTCCCCACACCCCTTCCCCGGGCGCGGCGGCAAGGGCTCGAAGTAGATCGGGCTGGAGATGTCCTGGAGGAACGGCCCCTGCTGCACCTGGAGGAGGTACCGCCCGTGATCGGTGGTCGTGAACGGGTAGCTGAAGTCGTCGCTCGTCACGTTCACGCTCTGGACCGCGACGCCGTCCTTGACGATTTGAAGCTCGACCGGCCCGTTCGAAGGCAACGTGCGCGAGATGCCGCCGATTACGCGCGCGACGAAGCTCGCCTCGTTGCCGCGTAGCGTGTCGCCGAAGATCGCGGGCGCGCGGCGGCCGGCGGTCGTCGCCGTGAAGCGGACATCGGGCGCCGAGTTGCCCGGCAGCTTGACGTAGGTGTGGCCGGCCTTCACGGCCCGTGCGAGCCCGGCCTCCGAGAGCTCCTGGGCGTGCACGACGGTGGTCGCCGTGCCGATCGGCGCCTGCGGCGAGAGGCCGCCCGCGGCCTGGCCGGCGCGGTGAGAGTCGCTCGACCCGACCGCGGCGATCTTGTAGCCGAGGTCGAGCGTGCGCTCCCACAGCGCGATCGCGTTCGCGGTGAACGTGTTGAAGGGCGGCGGCGGTCCGGTCGAGATCTCGATTGCGTCGACCTTGGACCAGTCCGTCTCGGCGTCGCTGTAGTCCCAGGGGCAGCCACGGCAGAGCTGAGCGAAGAACGCGATCGACGAGGGAAAGATCGTCGGGTGGTTGATCTGGGTGAAGCCGCCCGCCGCGTGCACATCGTCGAATATTTCGCGCGGCGGCCGCGGTCCGCGCACGAGCTTGAGCGAGCCGTCGTCGCCGCGCTCGTAGATCGGTCCCGTTCGGTAGTCCACGTACTTCGCGCTGACCTGGTTGTTCGTGTGGCCGTGGTAGGTGATCACCTCGTCGCCCCGTGCGATCAGCTTGCCACCGTAGTTGGGCTGGTAGCGGCCGATCTCCCCCCACGAGCTGCCGGTCACGGAGTCGTCGAGCGTGATGAAGTCGAGGCCGGCGCCGCCCTCTTCGAGTGGCCGGAAGGCGAAGTTGAACGCGTCGGTCATGGTCGCGTCGCCGAGTGCCGAGTGCTCGGCATGCACGTGGAAGTCGCCCGCGTACCAACCGGGCGTGCCGCGCGCCGGAGTGGAGTTGTAGGGCGCGGGCTGGTAGGGCTCGTCCGCGTAGGAGGCGTTGTCGCTCAGCTCGACCTCGACGTGCCAGCCGACCTTCCCGTCGGCGTCACCGAGATCGGGGGTGATCACGGCCGCGACCCCGAGCTCGACGGCCCACTGCCCGGCCGGGATCGGCCCGGGCAGGAACCCGCGGGTGGTCTTCCCGGGAGCGTTGCCCTTCGGGTTCAGCTTGTACTGCGCCTCCGTCGAGAAGCCCTCCGGCGAGACGATCACGTCCGGATGGCTGGAGCCGCCCCAGCCGCGGAACTCGTGTGGGCCCCAGGGTCTCGTGGCGTCCGGGCGCGGCTGGTAGAGGCCGAGGTCGAGCGTGTGCTTGGTGAACGGCCCGAGCGGCGGGTCGTAGCAGTACTTGACGCGCACGGCGGTGGTCCCGGCGGGCACGTCGACCGGGATGTCGACGAAGCTGCCCTGCAGGCTCGCGTCGAACTGGCCGGTGACGACGTGCGTCGGGTTGATCGGCTCACCCGGGCAGGAGGCCGGCCCGAACGAGGTCGACGGTGCCGGCACGGCGAGCACTGAGCCGGCGCCGGTGTGAGCCGCTGCGCCGGCGGTCAACGACCACAGCGCAGCTGCGAGCGCTACCAATCCGGCCAAGTGGTGCCTGCGAGTCTTCATCCCCCTGCGGAGGCGACCCTACTGCCGTGCATGCGGAAGGTCAACGTGCCTCGGCGGACCTCCGGGTCGAGCTGCTCGGAAGGGGCCACGCCGGCGAGCGTACGGCACCGCCCGGCACGCGCCAACCGGGCTGCCTACTGCCCGCGCCGGCCGAAGCTGTGCGGCGAAGGCAGGACCGAGCGCAGGTCGCCGGCCGCGGCGGCCGCCGGAAGCCCTTCTCGGGCGCCCGCGTCGCGGCCGGTCTCGCGCCCAGCGGGCGGCTCGATGTGCTTGACCTGGGCCCGTGGCAGGTCCGGCTGCTCCAGTGCCCGCAAGGCGTCCACGACCACGTTGATCACTCCCGATCGGCGCTCCAGCCGGCCGCTCACGAGCACGAACGGCTCGGTTCGCACGATCATGCGGTGCCGCTCGTAGACCGGCAGCGTGATCACCAGGTTGATCGTTCCCCACTCGTCCTCGAGCAGCATGAAGGTGACGCCGTTCGCGGTCGCAGGGCGCTGGCGCGCGACCACCAGCCCGGCGACGCTCACGCGGCGCCCGTGCGCGATCCGTTCGAGCGTCGGGCTCGCGGCCGTATCGGCCGGAAGGTCGGGGCGGAGCAGGGCGAGCGGGTGCTCGGCCAGGCTGATCCGGATCGAGCCGTAGTCGGCCACGAGCCGCTCCCAGCGCGTGAGCTCCGGGAGCGGCGGCGCCGCGGGCGCCTCGATCGGCAGCGCCAGCTGGACGCCACCGGCGACCGGCTTCCCGGGCGCGACCACGCCCATCTGCCACAAGGCTTCCCGGCGCGCCAACCCTTCGCACGCGCCCGCCCATGCCAGCCGCTCGAGCGTGTCGCGCGCGGCGCCCGAGCGCGCCGCGAGGTCCCCCGCGTCGGCGTACTCGCCGCCCCGCTCGCGCTCGGCCACGAGCGCCTGCACGTCCTGCGCGGCGACTCCGAGCACGTACCCGAGCCCGATCCGCACCGAGTGCCGTTCGACCCTGCACTCGACCGCGCTGCGGTTGACGTGGGGGGGAAGGACCTCGATCCCGCGCCGCTGCGCCTCGTGCACGAGCGCGTCGGGTGGATAGAAGCCCATCGGCTGCTCGTTCAGCAGCGCGCAGAGGAACTCCGGGGCGTAGTGCACGCGCAGCCAGGTGGACTGGTAGGCGAGCAGGCCGAACGCGGCCGCGTGGGCCTTCGGGAAGCCGAATCCCGAGAACGCGCGCACCTGCTCGAAAACGCGCTCGGCCAGCGGTCGCTCGACGCCGCGCTCGACCGCGCCCTCGACGAAGCGCTCCTGGTAGACGGCCATCGCGGCATCCGAGCGCTTGCGGCTCATCGCGCGGCGCAGCCCCTCGGCCTCGCCGGGCCCGAAGCCCGCGAGCGCCATCGCGACCTCCAGCACCTGATCCTGGAAGACGATCACGCCGAGCGTCTCGGCCAGCACCGGCTCGAGCGCCGGGTGCGCGTAGGGCACGCGGAAGCCGGGGTCCTGCCGGAGCCGCTCGCGCCTCTCTATGTAGGGGTGCACGGCCCCGCCCTGGATCGGCCCCGGCCGCACGAGCGCGACCTGCACGGTGAGGTCGTCGAGGTTCTCCGGCTTCGTGCGCCTGATGCTCTGCATCTGGGCCCGGCTCTCGATCTGGAACACGCCGGTGGTCTCGGCGCCCTGGATCGTGCGATAGACCTCGCGGTCTTCGTAGTCGATCCGCGAGAGGTCGATCCGCTCGCCGCGCTCGCGCGCGATCTCGTCGATGCAGCGCTCGACCGCCGAGAGCATCCCGAGCCCGAGCAGGTCGATCTTCAGGAAGCCCGCGTCCGCGCACGAGTCCTTGTCCCACTGGACCAGGTTGCGGCCCTCCATCGCGGAGGGCTGCACCGGGCAGAGGTCGATCAGCGGCTCGGTCGAGATCACCATCCCGCCCGGGTGCTGGGAGGCGTGGCGCGGGAGGCCATAGGCCTCCGGCGCAAGCTCGATCAGCGCGCGCCAGCGCGGGGAGGCGGCGCGCCCGGCGCCGATCACTTCCTCGACGCCGTTCGTGAACTGGTCTTGATCTCCATATATGTCCGCGGAGCGTGCGACCCGCTCGATCTCGCCCGCCGGGAGGCCGAGCGCCTTGCCGAGGTCGCGGATCGCGCCGCGCCAGCGATAGGTCGCAAACGACGCCACGAGCGCGGCTCGCTCGCGCCCATAACGGTCGTGCACACGCGGGAGGAGCCGCTCGCGGATGTCGCGCGGGAAGTCGAGGTCGATGTCGGGGAGCGCCGTGATCTCCTCGTTCAGGAAGCGCCCGAGGCAGAGCCGGTTCTCGATCGGGTCGATGTGGGAGAGGCCGGTGAGGTAGCAGACGAGCGAGCTGACGCTCGAGCCGCGCCCGCGGCCGGGCGGCAGGAGCCTCCGAGCGGAGTCGCGCCCGCGCACTTCGGCGGCCACCTCGCGCGCGAGCTCGAGCAGGTCGTGGTGGAGGAGGAAGAAGCCGGAGAGGCCGAGCGCGCGGATCACGCGAAGCTCTTCATCAAGGCGGGCACTTGCCTCGCTTTGCTCGGAAGTGCCCGGATAGCGCTCCTTCAGCTTCACCTTGCACAGCTCGGCGAGCTTGCGGTCGGCCCCGGGGTCCTGCGAGCCCGGATAGCGGTAGCCGAGGTCGCGCGTGAGGTCGAACTCGAGCCGCTCGGCAAGCCGCGCCGTCTCGCTCACCGCCGCGGGGTGGTCGCGGAAGCGCTCGCTCATCGCCTCGGGTGGTGCCAACACGCTGGTCGCGTTGCCGCGGCGCTCGGGCTCGGTCTGGTCCAGCGAGGCGCGCAGCCGCACCGCCACGAGTGCGTCCTGCAGGCGCGCGCGGTCCGGGTGGTGCGAGTGCACGTTGCCGGTCGCGACGCAGGGGATGCCGAGCTGTGCGGCGAGTTGTGCGAGCACGCGGTTGCGCGCACGGTCACGGCGCCAGAGCGGCCGCTGGAGCTCGATCCGAAAGCGCTCGGGGCCGAAGGCCGAGCGCAGGCGCTGCCCGAGGCGCTCGGCCTCTCGCAGGGCGCCCGTCTCGATCGGCCGTGTGAGCAGCCCGTCGCGTGCGCAGCCCGAGAGGCAGACGAGTCCCTCGGCATGGTGCTCGACCCGCTCCAGCGAGACACTCGGCGGCAGCGGCTCGCGGGGATTCGTGCGCGTACCGGCGTGCGCCTGCGTGACCAGCCGGCAGAGGTTGCGGTAGCCCGCACGATCCTGGACGAGCAAGGTGAGATGAGCCGGCGCAGCCCGCGGTTCTTCGATCGTCAGCTCGGCGCCGGTGATCGCCTTGATCCCGAGGCCCTTTGCAGCCTGCCCGAACTCCATCGCCCCCCAGAGGCCGTCGTGGTCGGTGAGCGCGAGCGCCGGATAGCCGTGCACGGCGGCTGCCGCGAGGAGCTCCTCAGGGGTCGAGGCGCCGTCCAGGAACGAGTATGCGGAGTGCGCGTGCAGCTCGACGTAGTCTCGTGCGCATCCGTGCGCTGTCATCGCGTCAGGCCCCGCGCTGAGCGAACCAGCGGCCGGTCTCGAGATCGCAGAAGACGACGCGGTCGGCGCCGTCGGAGGTGACGAGCTCGAGGTAGCGGCGTCGCAGCGGGCGAGCGGTCCACCACCGGTCCTCGACGAGCCATTCCTCACGCAGCGCCTCGACCGGCGTGCGGCCGACGACGCTCGGGACGCCGTCCGCGGCGACGTGAACGCTCACCGGGCGAGGGCGATAGACATGCGCCGTCATTCGGGGAACGGGGTCAGCACGATCCGCCGCTCGGGGATGCGCGAGCGGGGGTCGATCTCGAGTGCGCGCAGGAGCGACTCCTCGCCCGCGGCGGCGCGCGTCTGGCGAAGCGCCTCGCCGAGGCGCTTTCGCCGTTCCTGCTCGTCCGGGCGCCGGAAGCTCAGCTGGTCCGACGCGGGCGGCCCGAACGCGACCACGGCGAGGCTCAACTCGTCGATCGGCGCCGGCAGCTCCGCGATCCTGGGCACGAGCGCGAGGCGCAGCCGCTCCCTGGAGACCGTCGCCTCGCGCATCGTGACCTCTCGGCGCCAGGTCCCCTGCTCCACGAAGCGGGCGCCGAGGCGGAGCTTTCGCAGCGACCGGCCGTGCCGGTCGGAGCGCGCAAGCAGCCGGTCGATCAAGAGCTCCAGGGTGCGTTCGAGCTGCGGCCCGGAGACGGCCTCGGGAAGCTCCAGGCGCTCGACCAGCACGTCGCGAAAGGGGCGCGGCCGAAGCGAGGCGTCGTGGCCGAGCGCGAGGTCGCGTGCCGACATCCCCGGCCGGCCGAAGCGGTCCGCGACCATGCCGGGCTCGAGCGCGGCAAGCGCGCCGAGCGTGCGCACGCCGAGTCGCTCGAGGACCGTGCAGAGATCCTCGGCACGACCGCGCGCGACCACCTCCGCCCGCGCCCGCAGGAGCGTCACGGGGAGCGGCGCCAGGAACGCGCGTGCGGCGCCCGGCGGCACGACCTTCGCCGCGCGCCCCGGACGTGCGCGGCCCGCGGCCGCGTAGGCGCAGAAGCGGCTCGGGCCCGCGCCCAGCCGCGCCGGCATCGCGACCGCGCGGCGCGTGCGCGCGGTCACTCCCTCGACGTTCCCGCCGTAGAGGCGCATGAGCCCGTCCGCCTCGAAATAGGCCTCGCCGGCGCGCGCAGGCTCGACCGCCGCGCCGATCGCCTCGAGCGCGGCGAGCACGGATTCCCAGGCTGTCGCGGCGGCGTCGGGATCGGGCGCGACGAGCCGTAGCGCCGGGCAGCGTGCGAGTGCCTCCCCCAGCCGCATCCCCGCGTGGACGCCGACCGCCTGCGCGGCGCCGGAGACCTCGCCCACGACCTGCTCCCGGTCGGGCTCCGGCGCCAGCGCGACGGGACCGCGCAGGAGCTCTTTTCTCGCGCCCACGGCGGTCGTGAGCTGGAAGCGGGGGATGAGGATGCACACCACCATGGAAGCGAACGTATGTTCGCATAACGCAAAAGGCGAGTCAAAGGTAGACTCGACGCGGGGAATGGAGGGGGAAATGGGAGAACGGCAGGGCAAACGTCTGCTACTGGGGTTCGCGCTCTTGATCGCGGCCCTTGCGCTTGCCGCGCCCGCCGGCGCCTCCACGATCACCACGATCTCGTCCTACACGGACCCGCGCGGCGCGATGCCGAGCCATCCCGGCACGCTTCACAAGGCTCTCTACGGGCCCTTCAACGTGCCCGCCGCGACGAGCCCGAGCCAGCCCGGCCAGATCCACAACGTCCCCACCTCGGAGCCGGCGCCCTGCACGAACTGCCGGATCACCGACATGGTCCCCGAGCTCGTCTTCTCGGACGGCACGACCGCGAACATGCAGCAGGGGCTGCTGCTTCACCACGTCGTCTTCTTCAACCCGGGCAACCAGGCGCTGGCCTGCTCGAGCCCGCTCAGCGAGCCGTTCTGGGGATCCGGCAACGAGCGCACTCCGCTGCACCTGCCGTCTCCCTACGGATACGAGAACAACAGCGCGACGTGGTCGATGCTGACGCACATCGTGAACCTCAACCCGCAGGCCAAGACGGTCTACGTGCAGGTCGTGTTCCGCGACCGGCCGCTGTCGGAGACCGAGCCGGCCCGGCCGGCCTGGCTCGACATCGACAGCTTCTGCAACGGAGGCGACTCCGAGTACACGATCCCGACCGGCTACTCGGACACCCACGTCGATTGGACCTCGACCGTCGACGCGCGGGTGATCAACACGTGGGGGCATCTCCACGACATCGACATCATCGACTCGAACCCGTGCCTGACCCACTGCCCCGAGCGCGGGGGCGGCATCGCGCTGTCCGCGGAGGTCCGCGGTGGCCCAGCGAGCGACTACTTCGGCCCGATTCCGCCGAACAACCCACCGCCCTCGGATATCACGGGCGCGACGCTCTGTCGCTCCGAGGCCTATTACGGCACGTCCTACGGGCTCGCCCACGGCGGCGCGGGACACCTCGACACGATGGGGCAGTGCGGGATCTTCAGCGAGGTGCCCGCCGGGGCACAGCCGGAGGCCTATCCCCCGGCGGCGGCCTACTCATTCGAGGGCTACCCGATCCGGAGGGGACAGGTGATCCGCCTCCACAGCGAGTACCAGAACGATTCCGGAGTCCCCAAGACCGACGTGATGGGGATCATGAACCTGTGGTTGGCGTTCGCGGACCCGTATCCGCGGCCCAAGGGTGCGACGCCGCTGCGCGCCTCGCTCGTGCCGGCGTACCGGCAGTGTTCGGCATCCAACCGCAACCACGGCGCGCCGCTGGCCTATCCGTCCTGTGCGCCGCCGGCGCTTGCGTCGAGCTACCTGACCGTCGGCACCGCCGACTCCAACGGCCCGGACGCCAACATGCTCGGCTCCGTGAAGGTCGACGTGCTCCCCGGCAATGCCTCGACCGCGGCGGACGAGGCCGACGTCCGCTTCACGGTCTCGGTCAGCGACGTCCGGAAGGCCGGCGATCTCTCCGACTACACGGGCCAGCTTCAGGTCAACCCGAGCCTGCGGATCACCGATCGCTACAACGGCCCGGGGGAGACGGGCACCGTCGTCGACACAAGCTTCCCGGTCACCGTCCCGTGCACCGCGACCTCGCTCGCGTCGGTGGGCGGGACCTGCGCGGCCACGACCACGGCCGACGCGGTCACGCCAGGCACCGTCAAGGAGGGTCGCCGGGCGATCTGGCAGCTCGGCCAGGTGAAGGTGTTCGACGGCGGCCCCGACGGCGTCGTCTCGACCTCCGACAACACGCTCTTCGCCGTGGAGGGCGTCTTCGTGCCCTGAGCGTTCGCGTCTCCACCGAGCTTGCGGCTCCGCCCGAGCTGGTGTGGGAGGCGGTCCAGAAGGTCGACACGCTCCGCTATGTCACCCGCGGCGTGCTCGGGTTCCGCCTGCTCGACCCGATCCCGGCACGACTATCCCCAGGCGACGTGGTGCGCATGCGCCTGCTCTTCCTCCATTTCGTCCCGGCCTGGAAGCACGAGATCCGCATCGTGCACGTGGACGAGCGCGAGCGGCGCATCGAGACCGCCGAGCGCGGCGGCGCGATCAGGACGTGGAACCACGTGATCACGGTCGAGCCGGCCCCGGCGGGCACGCGGTACACGGACGCGCTCGAGATCGACGCCGGCAACATGACGCCGCTGGTGGAGGGCTACGCGAAGGTCTTCTACCGGTACCGCCAGCGCCGCTGGCGCCGCCTGGCGAAGTCGCTGACCTAGAGCACGAAGAACGCGACCACGGCGTACTGCAACGCGGCCGCCGCGACCACGAGCGCGTGGAAGATCTCGTGGTAGCCGAACACCGTTGGCGCCGGGTCGGGGCGGCGCAGGGCGTAAACGAGCGCGCCGAGCGTGTAGAGCACACCGCCGGCGGCGACGAGCGCCGTCGCGGTCACGCCGAGCGCGTCGAACAGCGACGGGAACGCGATCACGGCGACCCAGCCGAGCGCCACGTAGACGAGCGCCGTGACCCACCTCGGAGCGTCGATCCAGACCAGGTTCAACACGATCCCCCCGAACGCGCCGGCCCAGACCACGATCAGGATCGCGGTCGCGAGCGATCCGTGCAGCGCCAGCAGCGCGAACGGAGTGTAGGTGCCGGCGATCACGAGGAAGATCATCGAGTGGTCGAGCCGGCGCATCCATCGCCGCGCGGCGATGGAGGACCAGTTGACGCGGTGATAGAGGGCGCTGACGCCGAACAGGCCCACGACCGTGAACGCGTAGATCGCGGTCGCGAGCGTCGCGCGGCCCGGTGGGGCGGCTGCCACCAGCGCCGCACCGGCGACGATCGCAACGAAGAACGCCCACTGGTGCAGGACGCCGCGCATTCTCGGCTTGCTCGGCAGCGTGACCATCGAGGTCAAGGTTTACCCGATCGGCAAGACTTCGTTACGTGCGCGTGGCGGTCGTCGACATCGGGACGAATTCGACGCGCCTGCTCGTCGCCGAGCTGGCCGGCGGCAGGCTCGTCGAGGAGCTGATCCGGCGGACCTCCGTGACGCGGCTCGGCGAAGGCGTCGACCGCACGGGGCGCCTCTCGGAGGATGCGATCGCCCGCGTCCTCGAGACCTGCGCCGATTACCGGAAGGAGATCGACCGGCTCGGCGCCGAGCGCGTCGTGGCCGTGCAGACGAGCGCCGCCCGGGACGCTGCAAACGGCGACCGGCTGCGTGACGAGCTGCGGCGTGGCTTCGGGTTCGAGGCGACCACGATCTCCGGCGAGCGGGAGGCGCACCTCACCTACCTGGGCGCGACGAGCTGGCGCGACCATCCGGATCCACTGCTCGTGGTCGACATCGGGGGCGGCAGCACGGAGCTCGTGGTCGGCGCCGGCGAGGAGGTCGAGTGGCACATATCGACGCAGATCGGGTCGGTCCGGTTCACGGAGCGCTACCTCGACCAGGACCCGCCGCCGCCCGAGGCGCTGGCCGCCTGCCGCGCCGCGATCCGCGAAGGGCTCGGGGCCGCCGTGCCGGCGCCGGTGCGCGCGCGGCCGCGGGACGGCGTCGCGGTCGCAGGCACGCCGACGTCGCTGGCCGCGATCGAGCAACGTCTCGAGCCCTACGATCCCGAGCGCGTGCACGGCCACCGCCTCACGCTCGGCTCGTGCGAGCGGATCGTCGGAGAGCTTGCCGCATTGCCGCTCGCGGAGCGCCGGCAGGTACTCGGCCTGCATCCCGACCGGGCGCCGACGATCGTGGCCGGCGGCCTGATCCTCGTCGAGACGATCGCGCTGTTCGGTCTGGAGGCGATCGAGGTCTCCGAGCGAGACATCCTCGAGGGCGCCGCGCTCGAGGCTGCGGCACGAGCCGCCTGATCCGAAATCCGCTGGAAACACGCAAATTCGCGGAAGAATCGGTTAAACGTCCACTTTGGGGTGTTTGCTGTTGCTATTCGTCCTGGCGCCCGTACATAATGCGGTCCGCGGTGATGTGAGCTGCATTTCGGCTCGGTCATCGTTCATAGGTTCGGGCGCAGCCGCAAGTATCGGCGCCTCCCGCTGCTCGGACCGCTTCATGGCCCCTTCAAGGCACGTACCCCTGCCCGTCCTGACGGGGCCCTCATGCAAGAGGCGACCGGCTGGATTTGCTGGTCGCCTCTTCGCTTCCTAGCCGACGGCGTACAGCTGCCACTCGCCCGGCACGCCCTTGAGTGCGTGCAAGCCGCGGTCGGCGAACTCGATTCCCGAGCCCGCGACCAGGTCCGTGACGGTTCTCGACACCAGCACCTCGCCTGCATTCGCAGACGAGCCGACCCGCGCACCGATGTTCACGGCGATGCCGCGCACGTCGCCGTTGCCGACCAGCTCGCATTCGCCCGTGTGCAGGCCGGCGCGGATCTCGATCCCGAGCGCGCGGATCGCGTCCCGGGCTGCGCACGCGCAGCGGATCGCCCGCGCGGGCCCGTCGAAGGTCGCGAAAAACCCGTCTCCCATCGTCTTCACCTCACGGCCGCGATGGCGGTCGAGCTCTCGCCGCATCAACTGGTCGTGGCGTTCGACCAGCTCGCGCCAGCCGCGGTCGCCGAGCTCCGCCGCGCGCCGGGTGGAGTCCACGATGTCGGTGAACATCACGGTCGCGAGGATGCGGTCCGGCTCGTGATCGTGCCGCGTGCCTGTCAGGAACTCCTCTGCCTCGCCGACCAGCGCGTCGGTGTCGCCGACGCAGAACAGGTGATCGTCGCCAGGAAGCTCGACCAGCCGCGCGCCCTGGATGTGCTCGGCCATGTACCGCGCGCCTTCGACCGGAAGCAGCTCTTCGGTCCGGTGGAGCACGAGCGTCGGCGCGTTGATCGCCGACAGCACGTGGCGGGCGTCGATCTGCGTGCACATGCGCAGGACGTCTCGGGTCATGCCGGGGCTCGAGGCGAGACGCTCGTACCGGCCCCATTGAGCGGCGAAGTCCTCGTCGAGCGCGTAGCCCGGCGCGATCAGGTTGAGGCTGATGCCGCTGCCCCACTCCGACTCGACCGCCTCGATGAACATGTCCCACAGCTCACGCGAGGGCGCGCACGGAAAGTCCTCCGAGTAGGTGCCCTTGAGCAGTGTTCCGTAGAGCACGAGCGCCGACACGCGCTCGGGATAGGTGGCGGTGAAGAGCAGTGTCATCGGGCCGCCCTCCGAGACCGTGAAGAACGCGGCGCGTTCGACTCCCGCGGCGTCCATCACGGCGCGCACGTCGTCCATGCGCTCCTCGAGCGTCGGCACGCCGCCGACCGGGTCCGACATGCCCTGCCCGCGCTTGTCGAAGTTGATCACGCGCGCGAATCGCCCCAACCGCTCGAAGAACCTCGCGAGTGCCGGGATCTCCCATGCGAGCTCGACATGCGAGATGAGTCCGGAGACGAAGACGAGGTCGATCTGGCCCTCGCCGAAGACCTGGTAGGCGATGTTCAGGTCGTCGCTCTTGGCGTATCGGGTCCTGGGAATCTCCATCACACTCCGTTCAACGCTCGGGAGCCTTGATGCGTGAGCCGCGAGTCAGGCGAGATTCGAGCGGCGCGGATAGACCACGTCCGGATCCGTCAGAACGTTCACGCAGGCAGGCTTGCCCGATGCGAACGCCCGCTCGAGCGCCGGCCTCAGCTCGTCGGGACGCTGGACCAGCTCGCCGTGACCGCCGAGTGCCTTGACGACCTCGTCGTAACGAGTAGCCGGGCGGAGCTCGGCCGCGACGGAATAGCCGTACAGAAACTCCATCGGGTGCTTCTCGAGCGCCCAGATCCCGTTGTTGCCGATCACCGCGACGATCGGCAGGTCGTGGCGGATCATCGTGTCGAACTCCATGCCGGAGAACCCGAATGCGCCGTCGCCGAGCAGCAGGCAGACCTGCTTGTCTGGACGCGCAAGTCGTGCCGCGATCGCGTAGCCGGGCCCCGCTCCCAGGCAGCCGTAGGGGCCGGGGTCGAGCCAGCAACCCGGCTCGTAGGTGTCGATCACGCGGCCGGCATAGGAAACGAAGTCGCCTCCGTCGCCGATCACGATCGCGTCGCGGTCGAGCACCGACTGAAGCTCGTTGTAGACCCGCAGCGGATGAAGCGGAGCGCGCTCGTCGTTCAGGTCGGCCTGCTCGGCCGCGCGCTTCTCGCTTTCCTGCTCGCGGAGCGTCTCGCGCCAGCCGGCCGTTCGCTCCGGTCGTGCCCCGGCCGCGAGCGCAGTCTCGCGCAGCGCCGTGAGCGTCGCGGGCAGCCCGCCGTAGAGCTCGCCCGCGAGCGGCCGCGGCGGCTCACGGTCCGGCGCGGCGGCCGCGATCTGCACGATCTCGGTCTCGTCGCCGAAGCTCGCGCCGAAGCCGAGGCGGAAATCCATCGGGACGCCGATCACGAGCGCGACGTCGGCGCCCTTCAGGGCGGTGCCGCGGGTGCGCGAGAAGTAGTTGTGGTGGTCGGCCGGCACGCATCCGCGCGCGAGCCCGTTCAGGAACACCGGGATCCCGAGCGCCTCGATCAACGCAAGCAAGGCGACCTCGCCGTGGCCCCAGTAGAGGTCGGTGCCCGCCATCACGGCCGGGCGCTCCGCGCGCGCCAGCAGCGCGGCGACCCGCTCGATCGCGGTGCCGTCGGCGGCCGGGAGCGCCGCGGGATCGGGCGCGGCTGCGGGCAGCTCTGAATCGTCGGCCTCGCTGAAGACCGCGTCGAGGGGGAAGTCGACGAACGTGGGGCCGGTGGGGGCCTCGAGCGCGGTTGCGATCGCCTCGTCGACGAGCGCCGGGATGTCCCCGGTCGCGGTCGCGGTGCGCGCGCTCTTGGTCAGTGGCGCGACGAACGGCACGTGGTCGATCTCCTGCAGCGAGCCCATCCCCCAGCGCAGCTGTGGCGCACGCCCGCCGAGCACGACCACCGGGGAGTTGTTCTTGTGTGCGGAGGCAATCGCGCTCATCCCGTTTGTCACGCCGGGCCCCGCGGTCAGCGCGCAGATACCGGGCTCGCGCGTGACCTTCGCCCAGCCCTCGGCCGCGAACGCCGCGGCGGACTCGTGGCGCGTGTCGACCAGGTCGACGCCCTCGCGTACGCAGCCGTCGTAGATCGAGAACAGGTGCCCGCCGGAAAGCGTGAAGAGCTTGCGGACGCCGTGTGCCTTCAGGCGCCGGGCCACGAGCAGCCCGCCGTGGGGCTGCTTTGCGTCGGCTTCCGGGGGCGGCGCCTGCTGCGTTTGTTCCTTGGTCGCCACGAAAGATTCACTCTAACTAGTCTGCGACCGTGGCAGACGTCGTCGGAGCGGTGCTCGCGGGCGGTCGCGGCAGGCGCCTCGGGCGACCGAAGGCGACCGCGCCGCTGGGCGGTCGCACGCTGCTGGAGTATTCACTCGAGGCACTCGCCGCGGCCGGGTTGGACACCGTCGTGGTGGCCAAGCCGGACAGCGCGCTTCCGATCGTGGCGGTGCCGATCTGGACCGAGCCCGCGGAGCCCGTTCACCCTCTGCTCGGGATCGTCACGGCGCTCGAGCGCGCGGACGGCCGCGCGGTGCTCGCGTGCGCGTGTGACATGCCGTTCGTGACCGCCGAGCTGGCGCTGTTCCTGGCAGAGCTCGACGCGCCGCTCGCCGTGCCGCGCGCGGGTGGGCGGCTGCACCCGCTGCTCGGACGCTACGGAGCAGCGGTGCTCGGACCGCTCCGGGACGCCCTCGACCGCCGGGCGCCGCTGCACGAGACGATCACGGCGCTGGGCGCGCGTGTCGTGGGAGAGGACGAGCTACGTGCATTCGGGGAGCCGGACCGCCTGCTGTTCAACGTCAACACGCCCGAAGACCTCGGGCGCGCGCAGGCGTTGCTGTCGCGGACCGACTAGGAGGAGCGCCGGCGTACCAGCGGAGCGGTCCGGAAGACGCGGTCCCACACCGGCGAGGTGACTCCGAAGCCGCGGTCGGACTGCTGGAAGTGGTGGCGGTAGTGGTATCGCCGAAGCGCGAGGCTGAGCCTGTTCTTGGCGCGGTGATGGTGCACGTGGTAGTGCGTCATGTCGTAGATCAGGTAGCCGACGAGAAATCCGGCGAAGGCGGGCATCGACCAGTCCGGGCCGAGCACAGCGCGGAACCCGAACCAGAAGGCAATCGCGAGCGGGATGCTCACCGAGGGCGGCATCACGAGCCGCATCGGGTCGTGCGGGAAGTCGTGGTGGACGCCGTGGATGACGAAATGCAGCCGCCTGCCCCAGCGGCTATCGGGCTCGAGGTGGAAGACGAACCGGTGCAGCAGGTACTCGCCGAGGGACCAGAAGAAGATTCCCAGCACGAACACGCCTGCCACGGCCGGCACGGCAAGGTCCGCGGCCACGACACTGCGGACGAGCAGAAAGCAGATCAACGGCAGATAGAGCACCGGGGGCACGATCGGGTGGACCCGGGAGCCCCATTCGAGGATCGGGTTGTCGAACATCCGCGGCGAGACCTCCTGCGGCGGCCCCGAGTGGCTCTGCGACGCTGTCGCGGACCCCGTGCTCACGGGCAAGAGTCTAGAGGACTGCCCGGGGACTGCCGGGACTGCCCGGGACTGCCTGGGACGGCCGGGGACGGCCCCTTTAGGATGAAGCCCATGAATGCCGCGCCGAAACCACCCGTGCGCCGGGACCGGCGTTTTCGCAGGAACTCCGTCCCGCTCTTCGTGCACGGCCTCGTCGAGTACGGGGTCGCGGGGCTATCGATCGGCGCGCCGTTCTTCTTCGGCTGGGATTCCGATACCGCGACCGTGATCTCGATCCTGCTCGGCGCGGGTATCGTCGTGCTCGGCTTCGTCACCGAGGCACCGACCGGAGTGGCGCGCACGCTGCCGCTTGCCTCGCACGTCGTGCTCGACTATGTCCTCAGCCTCTTCATGGTCGTGACGCCGTTCATCTTCAGCTTCACCGATGACGTGCGTGCGACCGCCTACTTCATCGTCGTCGGCGTCGGGTTCCTGCTGCTCACGATCTCGACGCGTTACCACGAGGCTTGAGCGAACCGGCGGGCGCCGGGGTCGCTCGCGGGCTCGAGGCGCAGCTCGCCGCCCTGGCGGCAAAGCGCGCCGCGGGCGACGAGCTGATCGGCTGGAAGATCGGGCTGAACCTCGCGCCGGTCCAGCAACACCTCGGTCTCGAGCGACCGGTCGTCGGCCACCTCACGACCGGATCGCTGATCGAGCCGGGCTCCGCTCACTCCGTTGAGGCCGGCACGCGGATCGGCGTCGAGCCGGAGGTCGCGATCCACCTGGGCGCGGGCGCGGCGATCGAGTCGCTCGGGCCGGCGATCGAGATCGTCGATCTCGATCCCGCTCTCGACGAGCTCGAGGCGATCCTGGCGGGCAACGTGTTCCACCGTGGCGTGGTGCTCGGGGACCCGGTTCCCGGGGTCGGCGCGGGCGATCTGGCCGCGCTGGATGTGACCGTGACGAGAAACGGTGCGGTCGAACAGCGTGAGCGGTTCGGCGAGACGGGCGAGCAGCCCGCGGAGGTCGTGCGCATCGTGGCCGAGCGCCTCGCGCTGGTCGGAGAGGTGCTGCGACCGGGCCAGGTGATCATCGCCGGCTCGCTCACGCCGATCGTGTTCGTCGAGCCTGGCGACCTCGTCGCGGTCGACCTCGGCGCACTCGGGACGCTGTCCGTGGCCTTCGCCGCCTGATTGCCGGCGTGAGAACTGCAGTTTGGCGCATGCGCCCGCCGCTCCGGCACGGCGGAAGAGGCGTATGCTCCGCGCCGAGCGAGGAGAGGGGAGCCCCATGACGGACGCGACCGGAAGCACGGACCCGATCACAGCCGGCCAGGCGGCCGAGACAAGCGAGCGCGAGCGCGCGACGAAGACGCCGGGCCCCGCGAAGGTCGCGCGGACCTACTTCGACGCCGTCGCCGCACGCGATGTAGATGCGATGACCGCGTGCTGGCATCCCGGCGGGGTGGACCGCCTCGCCCCGATCGGCGACCTCACGGCGCCGGACGAGGTGCGCACCTTCTTCACGGAGCTGTTCACGGCCGTGCCGGACATGAAGTTCGAGGTCCTCGACATCGTCGCGGCGCGCAACCATGCGGCCGTGCGCTGGCACGCGACCGGCACGTTCTGCGGTGGGCCGTTCCAGGGCATCGAGCCGTCGGGAGCACGGGTCGATCTCGAGGGGATCGACCTCCTGACGGTCGAGGACGGGCGGATCCGCCGTAACGACGCCTATTACGACGGCACGCAGTTCGCGCGGCAGATCGGGCTGATGCCGCCGCGCGACAGCGCCGCCGAGCGCGGCATGACGGGAGCGTTCAACGCGCGCACGCGTCTCTTGCGCTCGCTGCTCAAGCCGAACGTGGTCGACGTCGCCGATGGCGTGTGGCTCGTGCAGGGCGGCTTCCCCTCGAAGGTCATGAACGTTTACCTGGTGCGGGACGGCGACGGCGTCGTGTGCTTCGACGCCGGCATCAAGGCGATGCGGAACCAGATCGGCCCGGTCGCCGCGTCGCTCGGGGGAATCACCCGCATCGTGCTCGGGCACGGGCACGGCGATCACCGCGGCGCCGCCAGATCGCTCGCGGCACCCGTGTTCTGCCATCCGGACGAGGTCGCCGACGCCGAAGGCGACGGCGGCGCGCATTACTTCGACTTCTCGCAGCTCGAGCGCGGCTTCGCGAGGTTCGGCATGCCCCTCCTCCTGAAGAGCTGGGACGGTGGCCCGGTCGAGGTGGCCGGCACCGTCGCGGAGGGCGCCGAGGTGGCCGGCTTCGAGGTGATCCACCTGCCCGGCCACGCTCCGGGCATGATCGGCCTCTGGCGGGAGTCGGACCGGCTCGCGCTCGTGAGCGACACGATCTACACGCTCGACCCGCAGACCGGCAAGAAGGGGGCGCCCCGGGTTCCGCACCGCGCGTTCAACAAGGACACCGAGCAGGCCCGCGCGAGCGTTCGCAAGCTCGCGGCACTCGAGCCGCGGGCGGTTTGGCCCGGCCACGCCGACCCGCTCATGGGCAGCGATCTCCGCTCGCAGCTCGAGCGCGTCGCGGACAGCCCCGCCTAAGGCCTTTTGCGCAGTCGCGTGCGGGGGTGTGCGGGGTCGCGCCCGGTCAACACGCCCGCGGCGGCCTCGCGAAGCGCGTCCCGCAGGCGCTTGCCGATGCCCTCGCGCGGGAGCTCGATCTCGAGGTCGACCGACGAGTGCTCCGATCCCACCCTCTGGGCGTCCCCGAGCGAGCTCATCAGGTCGAGCGCATGCCTGTTTTCGGCGAGCACCGTCGCCGTGAACGTGTCGATCCCTTCGACCCGGGCGCGCTCGACCAGCCGTCTGAGCAGCGCCGTCGCGACGCCGCGCCGGTGCCAGCCGTCCACGACCGCGACGGCCACCTCGGCCTTGTTCCGCTCCTTGCCGCGGACATAGCGCGCGACCCCGATCGGCTCGCGCTGGGCGCTATGGGCGATCAGCGCTTCGTGGTCGTGGTGGTCGACTTCGGTGAGATAGGCGAGGTCGCGAGCCTTCAGTCGCTCGAGCGGCGCGAAGAACCGCCGGTAGCGCGATTCCTGGCTCAGATGCTCGAAAGCTGTCTCGATCGCGCTCTTGTCACCAGGGGCGATCGGGCGATCGAGATCGTCGATCCGTCCGCGAGCACCACCGGCTCGCCGATCGATGGCCGGCGCCCGCTCAAGTGCCCGGGGTGGGATTCGAACCCACACGCCCCACGGGCAGCGGGGTTTAAGCCCGCCCTGTCTGTCCAGTTCCAGCACCCGGGCGCCGATACAACTCTATCGGTGCGCCGGTACGGCGAACCGGAACAAACCCATTGCTACGGTGTTCAAGATGACGGTGGAGGCCGGTGTCGCCACACCCGCTGCTGCAACTCCGACGACGAGGCTGGGAGCCCTCGGCGGGCGGTCGCCGCTGCTCCGGCTGCAGTCGGACGACCGCCTGATCCAGCTGCTGCGTGGCGGCAACGACGCCGCCTTCGAGGCGCTCCTGGGCAGGTACAGGTCTCGCCTGCTCGCCTTCTGCCGCCACATGCTCGGCTCCAAGGAGGACGCCGAGGACATCCTCCAGGAAGTCTTCGCCGCCGCCTACAACGCGATCCTCGCGGACACGCGTGAGATCAACGCGCGGCCCTGGCTCTACCGGATCGCGCGGAACCGCTGCCTCAACCACCTTCGCCGCCCCGTCCCCGACGGCCGCGACACGATGGACGATCAGGTCTACGCGGGCGGCATCTCCACGGCTGACCTGGTGCACAAGCGCGCAGACCTGCGGCACCTGCTCGCCGACGTCCAGAAGCTTCCCGAGACCCAGCGGACCGCCCTGCTGCTGCGCGAGATCGAGGCGCTCTCGTACGAGCAGATCTCCATCGCGATGGAGACCACCGTGCCGAGCGTCAAGTCGCTCCTCGTGCGAGCGCGCATGTCGCTCGCCGAGGCAGCCGAGGCGCGTCAGCTCACCTGCGCGGAGGTTCGGGAGCAGCTCGCCGAGGTGGCGGAGGGCCTGCGGCGCACGTCCCCGGCGCACAAGCGCCACATGCGCGAATGCGGCGAGTGCCGTAACTACCGCAAGCAGCTTCGCAAGACCACCGCGAGGATGGCCGCGGTCTTCCCCGTGGCGCCGCTATTTGCGCTGAAGAAGCTGGTGCTGGCCAAGGCCGGCGCCGCCGCGCTCGCGGGCGGCGGTGGGGGCGGAGGCGGAGCGGCCGCGACGGGCGGCGTGGCGGCAGGCGCAAGCACCGGCGTGGCAGCCGGCGCCGCGGGGGGCGCGGGGGCCGGTGGCATGGCCGCGGGAGGTGCGGCGATCGGCGCCGTCACCTCGAAAGCCGTCGCAAGCCTTGCCGTGACGGCGATCCTCGCCGGCGGCGCCGTCGAGGCCAAGCGGGTCACGACCCCTGACCCGCCGGCGAGGCACGTGCACGTGTCCGCGACGGTCGTCCAGTCGCCTCCGCAGACCACCGGCGGTGCGGCAGCACCGGCGGCGGCGAACCAGCTGGTGGCAAAGGCGAAACCGCCCAGGCGGAAGGCCAAGGAGGCGAAAGCCACCGACACGGGCACGACCGGCGGCACCGGCACGACCGGTGAGAGCGGCCTGTCCGACTCGGGCGGGTCCGGCGCAGTCTCCGGTACCGCTCCCGCCTCGGCGGCCCCTCCCGCCAGCGGCAGCAGCACCGGTGTCTCTCAGGGCACGACCACACAGACGGGCGGCGCGGCGCCGCCCCCGCCCACGGCGAAGCCGCCCGCGCCGGTCACCGGCAGCGGCGCGACGGGCACCACCTCGCCGCCCACCGGCCCGACGTCGCCGTCGGCCGGAACCACCGGCCCGGGCTGAGCAGCGCCCGGCGGGCGCCGGGCCTCAGAGCTTGACGATCACGATCACGGCCGAGATCAGGACGCAGACAATGATCGCGACCTGGACCGCGAGCCAGAAGGGTGGAATCGGTTGACGCTGCATCTCAGCCGAATCTACACGGTCCCGAACGCGGCTCTCTTCTATGATGCGCGCCCGACCGGCCGCTGCTCAGGCCGCGTGTCCATTCCGAAGGAGGGCAGATGTTCGCTCGCATCGTCGTCGGAACCGACGGCTCCGAAACCGCCAGGCAGGCGGTTCGCGAGGCGACGGAGCTGGCCAAGAAGACCGGCGCGTCGCTCGGCCTGGTGAGCGCCTTCGACCCGGTGCCGACGTCCCGCCTGCGGGAGGAGCGGCTCCAGGCGCCGAGCGACATCGAACATGCCGTCAACCCGCACGAGGACGTCGACGCGATTCTCCGCGAGGCTGCCCGGGAGGTCGGGGAGGCCGGCGTGCCGGTCGAGATCTTCGCGCGGCAGGGCGAGCCGGCGGACGCGATCCTCGATGTCGCCGAAGAGCAGAACGCCGACCTGATCATCGTCGGCAACAAGGGCATGACGGGCGCAAAGCGCTTCCTGCTCGGGAGCGTCCCGAACAAGGTTTCGCACCACGCCCCCTGCAGCGTCCTGATCGTTCGAACGACGTAAGAGTTACGGCAGGGGCGTCGTGGCGGCGGCGGCGTTCAGCAGGCCGGCGCCGTACAGATCGTCGACGCCCGGCGCGCCGAGGTCGCGGGCCGTGCCCTCGATCTGGGCGGTGAGCGCTTCGGGACTCGGGTCCGGGCCGAGCACTCGCGCCCCGACCATCAGCGCGATCGTCGCGGCGACGTGCGGAACGGCCATCGACGTGCCCTCGTAGCCGCCCGGAAGCCCGAAACGACGCGGGCTCGTGCCACGGAAGGTGTACTGGTAGACGTCGTGGCCCGCGTCGTCGAGCGGGCGGCAGTTGGGATCGCCGTCGATTGCGGCGTCCGCCCCTCCGCCGGGGGCGACCAGGTCCAGGCCGCTGCCGGTGTTCGAGTACTCGGCGAGGCACCCGTGCTCCGTGGTTGCGCCGACCGCGATCGTGTGCTTCGCGCGGGCCGGGTATGCGACCTGGGTGTCCTCGGTGTTCCCGGCGGCGGCGACCAGCACGACGCCGGCGCGGTTGGCCTCGCGCAGCGCCGAGATCACGTCGGGGATCTGGGACGCGGTGAGGCCGATGTCGAACTCGAAGCTCATGTTGATCACCTTTGCCCCGTGGCGCGCGGCGTACCGGATGCCCCGCGCGATCGTGGCGACGTCGCCCTTCCCCTCGTAGTCGAGCACGCGCACCGGCATGATCCTCGCGCTGTACGCCAATCCCGTCACGCCGAGCCCGTTGTTCGTGGATTGGGCGATCAGGCCGGCCACGAACGTGCCATGGCCGTTGCGGTCGTAGGGGTATTGGTTGTGGCGGACGAAATCGTGCCCCTGGACGAACCGCTTGCGGTTCAGGTCCGGCGCCTTGAGGAAGCGGCCGTCGCCGGAGTTCCGGTAGGCGACTCCGGTGTCGAGGACCGCGACGGTGACGCCGCGGCCACCCGGATCGCCCGCGTTGATCGCGTTCTGCCAGGCGTTGGGCGCGTCCACCCCGAATGCACCGGTGAAGTTCCACTGCAGCTTTGCCCAGCCACCCGGCCCTTCGCGGCCCGGATCGTTCGGATACAGAGCGCTGGACGTGGCGACGTAGTTGGGAAGGGCATGGACCACGCGGCGGTCGGCCCGGAGCCTCGCCGCGGCGCCGTCCGCGGTGCCATTTCCGGCCACCTCGACGGTCTGGGTCCTGCCGTCCACCAGGCTGGCGGAGCGGACACCGGCGGCAGCGCGGATCTCGTTGCGCTCGGCGCCCGTAGTCCCGAGGCGGTACTTCACGACAAGCTCCCGATGGACGTGCTCGGCAGCTGTCGCGGGCATGGGCAGCAGCCCGAGTGTCAGGCCGAGAGATGCAACAGCCGTCACGACGACGGCTCGTAGTGGGGACTTCAAGGCGGCGAGGTCTAGCGTTGCTCGATACTTAGATGGAGATGCTTGTGCCTGCTTTAACCCAGGGCGAAACATAAGTATCGGTGAGCGAGCGGGAAAAGGCCATAGTTATTCGACTCACGGACGCGTCGTTGCGGGAGGCTGGGTGAGGGTCTGCGTCACCGGCGCGACCGGCTTCGTCGGCGCCCATGTGGCGGCGAGGCTGGCGGAGGCCGGCCACGAGGTTCGCGTGACCGTGCGCGACCGGCGGCGCCTGCGGGCGCTCGAGGGCGTTGCGGTCGAGCCGGTCCAGGCGAACGTGCTCGACCGGCGCGCGCTTCGCCGCGCCTTCGCCGGCGCGGAACTCGTGTTCCACACGGCCGGACTCGTCGGCTCCAACCCACAGAGCGAGGTTTGGCGGGTCAATGCGGTCGCGCCCCGGCTGGCCGTCGAGGCCGCCGCCCGCGCGGGAGTGCGGCGCGTGATCATCACCTCGAGCACGGGAGCCTGCGGGCCGGCACGCGCCGACCGGGCGGCGAACGAGCGAAACCCCTGGCCCTATCAGGGCACCGGGTTCGTCTACACGGACGCAAAGCACGAAGGCGAACTGGCCGCGTTCGAGGCCGGCGAGCGGCTCGGGCTCGAGGTCGTGAGCGCGAACCCCGCCTACGTGCTGGGGCCTGCGCTGAACCGCTCGCTCGCGGGGGAGACCTCCACCAGGATCGTCGCCAACTATCTCCGCGGGCGGCTGCCCGCCGTGGTCGACGCCTACACGAACATCGTCGATGTCGAGGACGTCGCCGACGGCCACCTGCTGGTGGCTGGGAAGGGCAGGCCCGGCGAGCGCTACATCCTGGGCGGCGACAACCTGCGCTGGCCCGAGCTGATCGAACGGGTCGCGACGCTCTCCGGGATCCATTACCCGCTGATCGCGATTCCGCCCCAGGTCGCGGCGGCAGCCGGCGTGCTCCAGCGCCTTGGGCGCCGGCCGGGCGTCTTCGAGGGAGCGCGCCTGATGGCGCCGGACTGGCGGTACTCGTCGGCGAAGGCCCGGCGGCAGCTCGGCTATTCGCCCCGCTCGGCGACAGAAACCCTCCGGCGCACCGTCGACTGGTACTTCGAGCTGATCGAGGACGACCGGATGCCGGCGCGGCGTACGCGCTCGTTCGACTGGATGACCGGTGCCGTGCACACCGCGAACAGGCTCGGGCTGCTCACGCCGCTGAAGGTCGCCGGCAGCGTCGCAGGCCGCAGGACCGTCCTATAACTGAAGTTCTGATGCACTTCTTCCCGCGCGACGAGTACTACATGCGCCTTGCGCTGAGAGAGGCCGAGCGCGCGCTCGAGCACGACGACGTGCCGATCGGCGCGGTCCTGGTGCGGGAGGGTGAGGTGCTCGCCGCCGCCTGCAACGAGCGCGAGCTGAGAAAGGACCCCACCGCTCACGCCGAGGTGCTGGTTTTGCGCGAGGCCGGGCAGAAGCTGGGCGGCTGGCGCATCGCCGACTCCGTGCTCTACGTGACGATCGAGCCGTGCGTGATGTGCGCGGGGGCGATCGTGTGGGCGCGTGTGCCCCGCGTCGTGTTTGGGGCCGCAGACGCCAAGGCGGGCGCGGCCGGGAGTGTCCTCGACGTGCTCGGCGAGCCGCGCCTCAACTGGCGGCCAGAGGTGGCGGCGGGGCTGCTCGCGGACGAGTGCGCGGCGCTGCTGACGAGCTTCTTCGGGTCGCGTCGCTGAACGGTGGACAGAGCGGCCGGATCGCGGCCGACGTCACGGCTTGGGGCGCGGGAAGCTGCTCCCGGTGAACGCGTCCCAGCCGCGGTCCGGCAGCAGGGTGTGGATGCCGAGAATCACGCGCGCCGAGGGCGTGACCGGGTACCGCGCCTTCGGCCGCCGGCTCGAGATCGCCTTCTGGATCTTGTGCGCGACCGTCTCCGGGCCGCCGCCGAGCTTCGCGAGCTGGCCCTCGTAGGCGCCCGCGGTCGCCTCCGCCACGGCAGCGTTGAACTCGGAGTAGGGACCATTCGCGGTCGTGCCGGTCTCGATCTTGCCGACGGCCGCGTCCGCGAAATGTGTCTTGATCAGGCCCGGCTCGATCACGATCACGTCGACGCCGAAGCCCCGCACCTCGAAGCGCAGCGCGTCGCTGAGCGCCTCGACCGCATGCTTGGTCGCGTGGTAGATGCCGCCGCCGGGGAAGGTGAGCTTCCCGCCCATCGAGCTGACATTCACGATCTTCCCCCAGCCCTGGCGCCGCATGCCCGGAAGCACGAGCTGGCACATCCGCACGAGGCCGAAGACGTTGGTCTCGAACTGCGCCCGGACGTCGTCGAGCTTGACGCTTTCGACGGCGCCGCTCTGGCTGTAGCCGGCGTTGTTCACGAGCACGCCGACCGCGCCCTCGGCCGCCTCCACCGCGCGCACCGCGCTCTGCATCGATTCCTCGTCAGTCACGTCGAGCGCGAGCGTCTTGCAGCCCTTCGCCTCGAGATCAGCGATCGCATCGAGGCGGCGGGCGGTCGCATACACGGTCCATCCCTTGTCGGCGAGGTGCTCGGCGGTCGCGCGGCCGATGCCGGTCGAGCAACCCGTGATCAGAACGGCTTTGGAGGTTTTCCCGTCGTCTGCTCCCATCGCTCCTCCTCGGTCTGTGCTGATCGCTCAGCATATGCGGCGGGTGGCGACGTCGCCCAGTGGACATCCGCGACCGCGGCATGCGCTGGACCCCCCGCTAAGGTTCGCCGGCGTACCCGGAGGGGTGCCGGAGCGGTTGAACGGGGCGGTCTCGAAAACCGTTGTGGGCCTTACGGTCCACCGAGGGTTCGAATCCCTCCCCCTCCGCTGGGGCAAGCAGGCCGGTCTCGGGAAGGCGATCGCCGAGCGCTTCGCCGCGGTCTTCCTTGCCTCCGACGAGCCTCGTTCATCACCGGCGTGGTGCTGCCGTCGATGGCGGGCGGATGGTCGCGTAGGCCGCTAGGCCTGGCTAGTGCAGCGGGGTGCCCTTGCGCTTCTGCGCGTAGCGCCTGCCCTCGGCCACCGCAGCGGCGACAAGGACGGAGTCGAGTAGGCCCGGAAAACGAGCGTCGAGGTCCTTCCGGCGCAGACACGTCATCCGTGACGTCCCGACCGCCCGCTGTGAGATCACGCCGGCGTCGCGCAGGACCCTCAAATGATGTGTGAGAGTCGACTTCGCAAGCGGGAAGCCGAACGAGCCGCACGACAGCTCACAGCCGTCGGCGAGCATCCGCACGATCTTGAGCCTGACCGGGTCGCTCAGAGCGGTGAGCACCGGCGCGAGAGCCATCTCGTCTCGCGCCGGGCCACCCAGCTTGCGGGCCGCTGCGACTCCAGTGTCCTGGTGCATTCGCTCGGTCACGGCCCTTACCAGTATTCCCTACGCTGCCTCGCGCAGAGCGGCGAGGTCGTCGTTGCGCGAGAGACGGCTCAGCGCCCGGCTTTCGAGCTCGCGAGCGCCGTCCTCGCTGATCCCTAGCCGCTTGCCGGTTTCGCGCTGGCTCACCGGCTCCTCGCGGCCGAGGCCGAATCGCAGCTCCACGACCTTGCGCTCGTCGTCGGGCAGCTCGGCGAGCGCCCGGTCGACCGCCTCGTCGCGAAGCGTTTCCTCGACTTCGTCCTCGATCGCCGGCCGCTCGTCCGCGATCAGGTCGCCGAGCGAGGTCTCGCTGTCTTCCTGGACCGACTGGTCGAGGCTCGTCGTGACCTTCGCGACGTCACGCGCCGCGATCACCTGCTCGAGCTCGAGCTCGGTCACCTTCGCGATCTCCTCGTCGGTCGGGTCGCGGTCGAGCTTGTTGCGAAGCCGCTCCTCGGCGCGCGCGATCTTGCGCTGCCGGGCCCCGATGTGGACCGGCAGGCGGATGATCCGCGAAGTGTTGCCGAGCGCACGCTCGATCGCCTGGCGGATCCAGATCGTCGCGTAGGTCGAGAACTTGTAGCCGCGCCTCCAGTCGAACTTCTCCGATGCGCGGATCAGCCCGAACATGCCCTCCTGGATCAGGTCCTGGAGTGGCAGCCCGAGGTTCTGGTACTTGCGCGCGTTCGAGATCACGAGCCGCAGGTTCGAGTTGACCAGCAGCTCCTTCGCCTCGAGGTCGCCACGCTCGATCGCCTTGGCCAGCTCGATCTCCTGATCCTTGGTCAGCAGCGCGTAGCGGTTGGCACGGCGATAGAAGAGCGCGTACCAGTCGGTCGTGCTCTCCAGCGTCTCTTGCGGCACTTCTACAAACGTCGCTTCCGTAGTTACATCACCCTTTCTTAGGGTCAAAAAGGGCGCCTCGCGGCGCCACGAAACATTGTTCGATGTGCGTCGAATTACATGGTAGCAAACTTGGTTCGATCCCTGTCGAACTAATCAGTCTGCCTGAGAGGTCGGACATCGTCCTAGGATGGGCGCCATGAGAGGGTGGTCGTGATGAGGGGCTTGATGCGCGTGTCGGTCGGGCTCGAGACCACCGTTGAGGAGGTCGAGGCGCTCGAGCAGGTCTTCCGCTGGGCCGAGATCCCCGTGCTCGTGGACGAGGAAATCGCCCGTTTCAGCGTCGACTCGCCGTGGGTGCTGTACGTCTCGGCGCCGATCGCCTGGTTCTCGTCCCGGTTCGTGCGGACGGCGGCGGAAGCCCCCTCGGACGAGCTCGCCCCAGGCCTCTCAGCCTTCATCGAACAGGTCTCGGATGCGTTTCGTGCCGACAGCGGCAGCGTGGTCTTCACGGACGAGGCGACAGACGTGATGGTCGCTCTCACGCCCGGCCTCCCCGGCATCGCCTATCAGGAGCTGCTCGAAATCGATCTCCGGCGTGTGGAGGCCGAGCGGATCAGCTGGGACGCCGACCAGCGTGGCTGGTTCACGCTTCGGGGCGAGCGGTGCCCGAGGCGATAGGGCGGCGGGAAGAGGTCTATGCTGTCGAGGCTCGGATGGACCCGACCTCGCCGGAAAGACACGATGCCGGCCCCAGCGACCAGCCGTCGAGGGGGACGGCAGGCCGCGAGTCACTCGAACCCACGCAACCGCGGCCTCGATTCGGCATCGACGTCGCTCGTACGCCACGCGCGGCGATCGTCACGCTCACGGGAGAGCTCGACGTGGTCTGCGCGGACACGTTCAAACGGCGGTTGGCGGACGTGACGGAGGACGAGCCACGCCATGTGGTGATCGACCTCCGGTCGCTCACCTTCCTCGACTCGACCGGCCTCGCGATGCTGCTCCGGGTCAACGAGACGTCTCATGATCAGGGCTTCGCCCTGTGGATCGTGAGCGGCACGGAGGACCCGCCTTCCAAGATCTTCCGGATGACCGGCACTGCCAAGATCCTGCCCTTGGTGGAGGAGCCGCCGGACTTCGCCGCGCTCTAGCCGGACGCTAGAAGTAATAGGGAACCGCGTTCAGCGCGCCCAGTGCGTACCAGACGCCGAATGCGAGGCTCACCACGCCGAGCGCCGGCGCCGCCGTGACGAACCTTCGCAGGACCGGCCCCCGCGACAGCACGTACCCGAAGCTGGTCGAGGCGATCGCCATCGACACGGCCGTGAACAGCGCGAACACGATCAGCGCCACGAGGCCCTCGACATGACTCGGGATCGCGGCGAGCAGCAGCAGGCCGACGCCGGCAGAGCCGCCCATCCCATGCACGAGGCCGATCCCGTAAGCCTGTGTCGGCGACCGCCCGAGGCTCGGCGCGTGCCGGTGCTTGTGCGACCCGGCCCTCTTCGGCTGCGGGCGCTCGTGCACGTGTAGGTGGCGGTGGAAGTCGCCGTCGTGCTGGTGGAGATGCGCATGGAGATAGCCGCGGCGCCAGCGGATCAGGAGCCGTAGCGCGAGCACCACGATCAGGACGCCGACCGCCACCTCCGCCGTGCGTTGAACCGCTTCGGGCAGGTACCCGTTGAAGAGCACGATCGGCAGGCCGAACGCGATCAGAGTGGTCGCGTGGCCGAGGCCCCAGCTCAGCCCGAGGACCCCCGCCCGCCTGCCGCTCTGCTTCTCACCCGAGGCGATCAGAGTCGAGACCGCCGTGAGGTGATCGGGGTCGGCCGCGTGACGCAGGCCAAGTAGCGTCGCGACCGCGATCACGATCAGGAACGCATCGCCCGTGCCGAGCGCGGCGATCTTGTCGTCCAGACCGATCATCGACCCCTCCTTCCGGCAGCCGGGCGAGGCTCCGGGGGTTCGGCCCCGCGAATCCACGCGACGGGGCGTTTTGAACCTTTCGAGCGGCCTTACGCAGCCTTGCCGCGGTTGGATCAGTCGGGCGCGACGCCGCCCCGGTTGCTGGCGTTGGCGACGCATGCTCCACGTGGGGATCGGCAGGGACGGCTGGTGCTCGGCCCGGAGTTCGGGCCGATCGACGCCGTCTGCGTGGCGATCGTGCAGCGGCGCTCCGCCCACCTCCGCTCGCCGGGACACCCCGCCGGGTCGCTACGCTCTTAGCCTCCCCGGAGAGGTGTCCGAGCGGCTTAAGGAGCGCGACTGGAAATCGCGTGGGCGGGTAATCCCTGCCTCGAGGGTTCGAATCCCTCCCTCTCCGCTGAATCCCGCCCAGCCCGCTGAAGCAAGCGGTGGGGCAGCCCTACTTGTAGGCGATGCCGGCGCTGGTCGGGCCGCCGAGCGGGATGACGTCTGTTTGCTTGAACCCGACCTCTTTGCACCATCCAGCAAAGTCAGCGCCGGTGAAGTCGAAGGCGTCTCCGAACTCGATCAGCATGTTGAGCGACATCAAGAGCCCGAACGCGTTCTCGCGGCGGAGGTCATCGATGAGGTTCTCGATGGCGATGAATGCGCCGCCCTCTGGCAGAGCGTCATAGGCAGCCTTGATCAGGTGCATCTTGCGCTCGAGATTCCAGTCGTGCAGGATCAGCCCCATCGTGATGACGTCGGCTTCGGGCAGCGGGTCGGCAAAGAAGTCACCCGCCTGGGCGGTGACGCGATCGTTCAGTCCGGCGCCCTCGATCGTTCGCTTTGCGATCGGCTCGACGACCGGCAGGTCCAAGCTGATACAGCGTATGTGGGGGTGACGGTTCGCGACGTTGATCGAGAGCTGACCGGTTGCGCCTCCCACGTCGCAGAGTGTCTTGTACCTGGAGAAATCGAACTTCTCTGCCAACGCCCGGAATGGGCCCAACGAGATCCCTGCCATCGCGTTCATGAACTGCTCGAGCCTCTCCGGATCGCTGTAGAGCTCCTCGAACATCGGCTTACCGGTGTGCTTGATCTCGTTCTGCGGCTTCCCATTCTGCAGAGCCTCGGTGAGGTCGCCCCAGAATCGATAGAGCCGCGCGTTGCTCATCTCGAGGATCCCGCCGATGTAGGCCGGGCTCGCCTTGTCGAGGAAGACAGCGGTCGCCTGCGTATTGCGGTAGAGGGCATCGCTCCCTTCACCGTCGCGATCGAGTAGGTCGAGGGCGACCAGCGCATCGGGGAAGTCGGGGATCGCGCGCGGATGCAGCTCGAGCGCCTCGGCGATCTGCGAACCGGTCATCGCGTCGCTGCCCAGCTTGGTGAACAGCTCGAGCTCGACCGCCGAAAGGACCGTCTTCGACGCCCAAAACCCCATCCCGACCTGCATGATGTGTGAAGGATCGACTTGCTGGGACATCCTCTTCTCTCGGGTCGGCATTGGTATCTGGCGGCGCCGAGAATATCCGAGTCGCATGGGGGCTGCGACGGGCCGCTGCCCGTTGACCGATCGAGTGGCTCGTGGAACACGAGATCGCCCTATTCCGAGAGGCCGACCGCATCGAGGGCGTCGGCACGGTCGGCGTATGTGTGAAAGCTCGTGACCAGTCCCTCGCGCAGACGGGCGACCCACCCGGCTCTGACGTCGATCGCGGCACCGCTGCCACGCCCGCCCCCTCGAATCCGTCCCAGCGCAAGGACCCAACTGCCGCCGTCCCGGACCTCCTCGATCTCCCATCTGAGGTTCTCCCAGCTCTCCTCGACAGCGGCGCAGTACTGTGCGCCGGCGTCGGGGCCACGGTAGACCGTTCCCTCCAGGGCCGCTCGCACCGGCACGATCTCGGCGTCCCTGGCGAGCAGCGCCCCGAACCCTTCGCCATCGCGCCGGTTGAACGCCTCGATCACCGCCCGCATGATGTCCGCGTTCTCCTGTGACACCGTGCCCTGCAGTATCGCGCCCTGGGTGAGGCGGTGAAAAGTCTCGGACCCCGATCGCGGGTCAGACGGGCGACCACGCATCGAGCGCCCGTCGCGCCCGTGGCACCCACCAACCCAGCTCCTGGTGGGCCCAGTCTCGCTCCCCCCTGTCGGGGTGCCAGACGGCGCTGTGGCCGAAGACCCATCCGTACATGACGAGCCCTGCGATCACGCCGAGCTCGACAGCGCGCGGGTCGTCCCGCTCTCCTCGGGTGCGCCGGAAGTCCTCGACCAGCTCGTCGTGGGTGGCGTCGGTCCGCCAGGCGTTGTGGCAGATCGACCAGAAGAAGTCGACCACCGGGTGGCCCTGGCTGGCGCGGCCCCAGTCGAGTAGGACGAGACGGTCGCCGTCGAGGCCGATCTGCTCGTCGCGGATGTCAGCGTGGATGAGGGTCGTGCCGAGGGCTTCGAGCTCCGCCACCAACGGCGCGGGGTCCTCGACCAGCGCCAGCACCGGCTCCGCCACGTCCGGGTCCACGGCCTCGGCGAACGCCTCCCAGAAGGCCTCGTACTGCTTCGGCAGCAGGTCGAGGCCGTCGCGTTCCGCCTCCGCGATCGCCGGGGAGAACAGTTGGAGGCAGTCGTGAAGGGTGCAGAGGTGGGGGACCCGCTCTCCCCAGAACTCCTCCCACATCACGTTCGCCGCCTCGAGGATGCGCCTGTGCTCCGCTCGGCTCAGCCGCTTGCTGTCGGGCAGCAGGGACGCGGAGACGTCGCGCATCACCACCCACCACGCGTCGCCGTCGCGCTCGGCGGCGACGACCGCGTGGTCGATCGCATCGGGCATCCGGCCGAGCACGCCGGAGGTGAACAGGAGCGCCTCGCGGCCCTCGTCTTTCGTGTGCCGGTCGATCCAGTTCGTGCCGGGCACGATCCGCTTGACGATCAGGCGGCGGCCGTCTGCGAGCACGAGGCGCTCGAGCAGATTTCCCGACCACCCGGTCGAGATCAGCGGCTCCTGCTCGACGACCTCGCCGAGCCGCGAGACGAGCCGCGCGTCGAACAGGACGCCGCCGTTCTCTCGCGCGCCCGGCGCGCGCGTGCGCGGCGGGGCAGAATAAGCCCAGTGCCGCTCGATGCGCCCGGCGCGGAGGTGGAGGTAGTGGCGCTGGCGCACCGCCGTGCCGTCGTCGGACACGCGCTCGAACCACAGCGCGATCCCCGCCGGATACACCTGCGGCGACCACTCGACGAGGTGCCCGGGGCCAGGGAACCGCGATGCGAGGAACTCGGTCAGTCGTTCTGGTCCGGTGACCGTGGCGCGTCCGCCGGTCAGGCTCGCGTCGAGCAATGCATCGTCCGCGTAGAGATCGTCCATTGCGGTGAAGTCGCCCGCCACGAGGGCGTCGTGCAGGCACGCGGCCACCCTCTTGGCCGAGCCTGCGCCGGTCTCGAGCCCGCTCACGGCCTGCTCCCCCAGGCGATCTTCGCGCTGGCCGGAATCGCGAGCCCGTCGCCGTCGCGGTACTCCTCGAGAAGACGCTCCACCGCCGCGCGGATCCTCCTGCGGGTGCGTGGCGGCTGCCGCATGACGAGCCCCCCGCTGCGCACGCTGCCGCCGAGCATCCCCGCCCATAGGTCTTCGGTGTCGGGCACCAGATGGGTGAGCGAGACCGACCGGACCTCCACGTCCTCGAGACCCGCGCCCCGCAGGAGCTCGCGGAACTCATCGTCGTCGGCGAAGCGGTAGGGGTCGGGACCGGCAACCGCCTCCGGCGAGGCGGTTACTCCGCACTCCCGAAGCGCGTCGACCATCACGCCGAGAAAGCGGTTGTGCTCGGACACGTCCCACGCCGAGAGCGCAATCCGTCCCCCCGGCACCACGACGCGCGCGAACTCCCGGATCCCGCGCTCCGGCCGCGGCAGGTGGTTGATCGTGAAGTTGGACACGAGCGCGTCGAACGAGCGCTCCGCGAAGGGAAGCGCCTCGGCGTCCCCCCGAACGAATCGGACCCCGGGATGACGCCTGCGCGCGAGCGCGAGCACCTCGTCGGCGATGTCCACCCCCGTCGCGACCGCGCCGCGCTCCGCCGCCCGCTGAGCCGCATACCCCGGACCCGTCCCGACGTCGAGGACGCCCATGCCCGTGACGACTCCGGCCGCATCGAGCAGCGGCTCCACGAACCGGACGGTGATCCGGCCGGTGAGGCGGCCGTAGGTCTCGGCCCTCGCGCCCCAGCCGGCTCGCTCGAGCGCCTTGTAGGCGTCGGCGCTAACTGTTCTTTGCGTAGTTGCCGGCGCCATACCAGTCGACCGCTCCGTTTCGTGCCTTGCGGTGATTCCCGTTCCTCCTCGCGTTGGGTGCCGGCAGCAGTGTAGGTCCGCTCCGCCGACGCGCTGGAGGCGATGACGCGATCATCGGCTCCTTCGACGAAAACCAGCTTGGCTCATGGGCGTGCTCGAGCGAGGCCAATCACCGAGGCGACTCGAGCCCCCCGCTCAGTCGCGTGCGAGCAGCGCAACCATCGATCGCTGCACGATCGGCGGCGGGAACGTCATCACGACTTCGTCGCGGTGCCGCTTCAGGAAGTTCGCCGCCCAGCGCGCGCCGCGGAGGCTCCGCGGGATCCCGCCTCGCATGAACAGCCCCGCGCGGGCGGCGGCGGCGCTGTCGGTGAGGAATGCCTCGATCGCGCCGGCGGGGAGCACCAGGCAGCGCAGGTGCGCCTCGCGGTCTCCGGAGCTCGCGAGCGAGTGCTTGACGCCGGGCCTGACGATCATCTCGCCGTCCTCGGGGCCGATCACGCGCTTTTCGTCGCCGAGCTGAAAGCGGACCTGGCCGTCGACCACCGACCAGCGCTCCTCCTGGCGGGGGTGGAAATGCGGCGGCAGCGCCCCGCCGGGCTCCATCCAGGTGTCGACGATCATGTTCTCGCCGTCGGGCTGAAAGGTGTAGCGGACACGATGCACGGGATCGCGGGTCGGCTCGGTCATCTGGTGCTCCTTTCGACAGTGTTCCGTTACCGGCTGGTAACTTACTACCCTGAGTTACCCTTCGGTAACCATGTCCACCAGGACACAGCCAGGGCGCATCTCGGCCGACGAGCGCCGTCTCCTGATCGTGCGGGCGGCCGGGCGCCTGTTCGCCCGCGACGGCTACGCCGGCGCGAGGCTCGAGGACATCGCCGCCGCGGCCCATGTCACGAAGCCGGTGGTGTACAAGCACTTCGCCTCGAAGAAGGCGCTCTACCTGGCGCTGCTGGCGAGGCACCGGGACGACCTGCCGAGCTTCTTCCGGCAGGTCCAGGGTCCCTCGGGCGATCGCACGCCGGAGATCGTGGTGCGGGAGATCCTCGAGCATTGGCTCGACTACGTTCGCGAGAACCAGCATGCGTGGGTGATGCTGTTCCGCGACAGCTCAGGGGACGACGAGATCCAGGCGTTCCGGCGGCAGGTCAACCAGCGGGCGCGCGAGGTGATCGCGACATTCATCGCCGGCCAGCCGGGCCCGGGATTGCCGGCGGCGCAGGTCGAGCCGACCGCCGAGTTGCTCACCAGTGGGCTCGCCGGGCTGGCGCTGTGGTGGATCGACCACCCGGACACGCCCAAGCAGGTCGTGACCGACGTCGCCCTGCGCGCAAGCGCGGCGGCGGTCGGGTCACCGGCCGGCTGACCGGCTTCCCCTAAGCGGCGTAGCGCTGCGCGCTGCGAGCCTTCGCCTTCGCGGCCTCGACCTCGCGGTCCTTGGGCGGCGCCGACGTCACCAGCTCGCCGAGCAGCTCGGACGACGCAGCGACGACCGCCTCCACTGCACGATCGAACGCGGCCAAGTTGGCGTGCGAGGGCTTGGTGAAACCGCTGATCTTCCGGACGTACTGGAGGGCGGACGCGCGGACTTCGTCCTCGGTCGCCGGGGGCTCGAAGTTGTGAAGTGTTCGGATGTTCCGGCACACGCGCTCCAGAATAGACGTTGACGGCTTCAGGAAGGCGCTCAGGAGGCCGATGACGACCGAGAGACGGTGCCCCACCGCCCCTTCGAGGAGACCCCGCAGGTCAGTGTGCTCGTCCCTCCCGGAGCAGGGGGGGACGAGTGGATCGACCGCGCAGCCAGGCGTTTCGCCGACGACTCGCCCGACCTGCTCGCGATCACGAGATTCGACGGACGCATCCTGTGGGCGAACGCCGCTCACGAGCAGCTGCTCGGCCATCCGCCCGACGAGCTGGTCGGCGCGCACTACGCCGACCTGCTGCACCCGGACGATCGCGACACCGCGGCCGCCAAGACATCGTTCGAGGCGCGCCTGCGCACGCGCACGGGCGCGTACCGGGAGTTTTCCTTCAGCACCACGCCGAGCGCCGAGGACGAGCTGCTCTACAGCGTCGGCAAGGAGGTCGCCGGTCACCGTCGCAGCGAGGACGAGCTGGCACTGGCAGGCGCGCTCGCGTTGGCGATCGGCGAGGCCGAGACGGCCGAGCACGCGCTCGGGGCGGTGCTGCGCGCGGTGTGCGATCGAACCGGATGGCAGCTCGGACAGGCATGGCTCCCGAACGCCCAGGGCAAGCTCGGATGCGCCGGCGCATGGCATGCTGCCTCGGGCCGGTTCGAGGCCTTCAGGCGCCTGAGCGAGGCCTTCACGTTCGCTCCGGGCGTCGGGCTTCCCGGCCTGGCGCTCGACTCGCACGAGCCGGTCGTGCTCGAAGACCTCACCGCGGGTGGAGAGTTCTCGCGCGGGCCGTTCGCCAGCGAGGCCGGTCTCTCGGTGGGCGTCGCGCTCCCCGTGATGGCCGGCGAAGAAGCAGTGGCGGTGCTCGAGTTCTTCCTCGTGGAGGCAGCCGAGCACGACCCTGCCCTGGTCAGGCTCGTGTGGGCCGCCGCGAGGCAGCTCGGCGCAGTCATGAAGCAGAAGCAGGTGGAGGGCGCGCTTCGCCACAGCGAGCGCCAGTTCGCAGCGATCGCCGCGAGTGCCGCGGACGCGATCATCTCGATCGACCAGGCCGGCAAGGTGACTTTCTTCAACGAGGCGGCCCAACGCACGCTCGGATACAGCCGCGACGAGATCCTCGGCGCGCCGGTGTCGCTGATCCTTCCGGGGCTTGACGAGGGCACGGCGCCCACGGAGCAACGGGCGGAGCTGGAGGCGCGGCGCAAGGGCGGCGTCGAGGTGCCGGTCGAGGCGACCTTCTCCTCCTGGGAGGCCGACGGCGAGCGGTTTCTGACGGTCGTACTTCGCGACGTCACGGAGCAGCGACGAACCGCCGAGGCGATGCACGAGGCCGAGCAGCGCTTCCGCGGCGCGTTCGACCAGGCTCCGATCGGGATCGCCCTCGTCAGCATCGAGGCCGACCGGGCAGGATGCTTCCTCCGCGTCAACGCTGCGCTGCGCGACATCACCGGGTACTCGGCGGCGGAGCTGATCGGGCGCGACCTCTCCGGAATCCTGGACCCGGCCGGCAGCGACGACTCCGACCGGCGCTATGTCCCCTGGATGCTCGCCGGCGAGATCTCGAGCTACGAGGCGGACACCCGCATGCGCCACGCGGACGGGCGGATGCTCGACGTGCTCTTGAGCGTGTCGCTCGTGCGCGACGCGCACGAGCGCCCGCTCTACCTGATCGTCCAGCTCCAGGACCTGACCGCGCGCAAGGAGGTCGAGCGCAAGCTCCACGAGAGCAGCGAGCGGATGCAGGCGATTCTCGACAACACGACGGCGGTCGTCTACCTGAAGGACCTCGAGGGCCGCTACCTACTGGTCAACCGCCAATTCGAGGCCCTCTTCGGAGTGACGCGGGACGAGGCGGTCGGTCGTGACGACCGCGCGCTGTTCGAGTCGGAGCTGGCGGAGCAGCTTCGATCCAACGACCTGCGCGTGATGCGAGAGCAGCTGCCCATCGAGATCGAGGAGGCGATTTCGAGCGGTGACCGGGCCCGCACGTATCTCTCGATCAAGTTCCCGCTGCTCGACGCCACCAGGCGGCCGTACGCGGTCTGCGGAATCTCGACCGACATCACCGAGCGCAAGCGCGCCGAGGAGGGGGTGCGCGCCAGTGAGCAGCACTTCCGCGAGATCGTCAACACCACGCACGAGGCGTTCGTGTCGATGGACGAGTCCGGGCGGGTCACGGCCTGGAACCCCGAGGCGGAGACGACGTTCGGCTGGAGTGAGCAGGAGGCGCTCGGACGGGAGGTCGTGGAGACGATCATCCCGGCGCGCTATCGCGGCGCCCACAGCCGGGGCCTGCGGCAGTTTCTGGCGAGCGGGCACGCGACGCTGCTCAACCGCCGCGTGGAGATCGAGGCGCTCCACCGCGACGGGCACGAGTTCCCGGTCGAGATGACGATCACGCCCGTGCGGGTGGGCGGAAGGTATGCGTTCAACGCCTTCCTCCACGACATCAGCGAGCGCAAGCAGGCCGAGCAGGCGCTCCATCAGCTGGCCGACATCATCGAAGCCTCGGGGGACGCGATCTTCGCCACCACGAACTCCGGCGAGATCACGAGCTGGAACGCCGGCGCCCAGCAGCTCTACGGATACACGGGCGCGGAGGCCGTCGGCGGCTCCCTGCGGATGCTGGTCGCGCCGGCTCGCGCGAAGCGCGACTTCGAAGTGCTCTCCCGCGCGCTGAACGGCAGCCCACTATCGGACCTCGAGACCGAGCAGCTGCGCAAGGACGGCACCGTGATGCCGGTGTCGCTGTCCGTCTCGCCGATCCGCGGCTCCTCCGGAGCGCTCGTGGGGGCGTCGGTGATCGCACGTGACCGGACCGAGCGCAAGCGCGCCGAGGAGGCGCTCCGGGAGGTGCAGGAGGCGTTCCGCACCGCGTTCGAGGACGCGCCGATCGGCATGGCGCTCTTCAGCGTCGACCCCGGCGAGGACGGCCGCCTGCTCCAGGTCAACGCGTCGCTATGCGAGATCACGGGCTACTCGCCGGACGAGCTGCTGCGCAAGAGCCTGCACGCCGTCACGCATCCGCTCGACCAGGAGCAGGAGCTGCCGCTGGCGGAAGAGCTCCTCGCCGGCAAGATCCCCAACTACCAGCTCGAGAAGCGCTTCGTGCGCAGGGGCGGGGAGCCGGTCTGGGTCGTGCACAACGCCTCGACGGTCCACGACTCCTCCGGGCGGCTCCTCTACGGCATCGCGCAGGTGCAGGACATCACGGAGCGCAAGCGTGCCGAGGAGGGTCTCGGACGCGTCGCCGCCGAGCTCGAGCGGCGCGCGATCGAGCTCGAGCGCTCTAACGCGGACCTGGCGCAGTTCGCCTATGTCGCCTCGCACGACCTTTCCGAGCCGCTTCGCATGGTGTCGAGCTACGTCCAGCTGCTCGAGCGCCGCTACAGCGACCAGCTCGACCAGGACGCGCACGAGTTCATCGAGTTCGCGGTCGACGGCGTCAACCGGATGCAGCGCCTGATCGAGGACCTGCTCGCTTACTCGCGGGTGGGGACGTCCGAGTACCGTCTCGAGCGCGTCGACGTGGGCGCGCTCGTCGAGGACACGCTCCGCGGCATGCGTGCAACGGTCGCAGACTCGGGCGCGATCGTCACGCACGACTCGTTGCCGGAGATCGTCGGCGACCCCGGACAGCTCCGGCAGCTCTTCCAGAACCTGGTCTCGAACGGGATCAAGTTCGTCGAGGAGGGCCCCCCGCGGGTGCACGTGTCGGCCGAGCGAGACGGGCATGAGTGGCGATTCGCCGTGGGCGACAACGGGATCGGGATCGACCCTCACCACGCCGACCGGATCTTTGCCGTCTTCAAGCGCCTTCACGGCCGTGACTCCTATCCGGGAAGCGGGATCGGGCTCTCGATCTGCAAGCGCATCGTCGAGCGCCACAACGGGCGCATCTGGGTCGAGCCCAACGAGGGGGGAGGGAGCCGATTCTGCTTCACGTTGCCGGTCGCCGAGGACCGGTCGCAGTGAGCCCGCGGACGGATGTTCGATCGCACCCGGCCGCGCCCGTCTCGACAAAGACATGGAGGACTGCACAGGGGGATGGACCCTTCGTGCGACAGAAAGGCGAATGCTTTGGGATTTCGGGTGCTTAGAGAGAGCGACATGGCGATTCCGGTGACGGAGGAGTTCGTCGTGCAACGGCCGCACGACATCCCGATCGCCGCGAACGGCATGGACGGCGCGGTCGAGATCCTGCTGGTCGAGGACAACCCCGCCGACGCACGACTCACCCGAGAGGTCTTCGAGGGCGGCCGGCTGACGACGCACCTCAACATCGTCAATGACGGCGAGGAGGCGCTCGCCTTCCTGCGCAGGGAGGGGCAGTACTCGGAGAGCCCCCGCCCCAAGCTCGTCCTGCTCGACCTGAACCTCCCGCGCAAGGACGGGCGCGAGGTGCTCCAGGAGCTGAAGTCCGACCGAGCGCTCAGCCGGATCCCGGTGATCGTGCTGACGACCTCGGCAGCCGAGGCGGACATCCTGCACTCGTATGACCTGCAGGCGAACTGCTTCATCACGAAGCCGCTCGACCTAGACGAGTTCTTCGACGTGGTGCGCGCGATCGAGGACTTCTGGCTCACGACGGCGCGCCTGCCCTCCGGCTAGGCGAGATGACGGCGACACTTGACGAGTCGAAGACCTTCCCGGTTCTGCTCGTCGAGGACAACCGGGGCGACGCCCGCCTGGTTCAGGAGCTCCTGAAGGAAGCGGATGGCGGCCGGTTCGACGTGCTTCACGTCGAGCGCCTCGCAGATGCGCGCAAGCGCCTGATGGAAGCCGGCGCGGGCTGCGTGCTGCTCGACCTCTCGCTGCCCGACGCCACGCGGCTCGAGGCCCTGATGCAGCTCCGTGCGGCGGCGCCGGACGTCCCGATCGTGATCCTCACGGGGCTGCAGGACGAGCTCCTAGCAGTGAAGGCGGTGCAGGAGGGGGCGCAGGACTATCTCGTCAAGGGCCGCGTCGACGGTCACGCGCTGGGGCGGTCGATCACCTACGCCGTCGAGCGCAAGGCGGCCGAGATGGAGCTCTCGCACAAGGCGATGCACGACGCGCTCACCGGGCTGCCCAACCGCACGCTGTTCCTCGACCGCCTGAAGCACGCGGTCATGCGCGCAAAACGCCATCACTCGCTGATCGGCGTCATGTTCCTCGACCTCGACGGCTTCAAGCCGATCAACGACACCTACGGGCATGATGTCGGCGACGGGCTGCTCGTGGCGATTGCGGGGCGGCTTCAGGACGGCCTGCGCGCGAGCGACACCGCCGCTCGCTTCGGCGGGGACGAGTTCATGATCCTGTGCGAGGACGTCGCCGGGCAGCAGGACGTGATCAACATCGCGCAGCGCATCCTCCTGGCGATCGAGGAGCCGTTCGAGATCGGCGGCGAGCGGTTGTCGGTCAAGGCCAGCATGGGCATCGCGATGACCGACGGCAAGGCCGACACGGCCGAAAGCCTGATCCGGAACGCAGATGCCGCGATGTACGGGGCAAAGCGCCAGGACACCTCGCTCGAGGTGTTCGACGACGGCATCCGCACACGCGCGCGCGCCCGGGGCGACCTCGAGGCGGACCTTCGCCGCGCCGTGGGCGAGGGCGAGTTCAGGCTCCTCTACCAGCCGCAGGTGAGCCTGCGAAGCGGCGAGATCGTCGGCCTGCAGGCGCTGCTGCGCTGGGACCATCCGATGCGCGGCCTGATCGAGCCGGCCGAGTTCCTGTGGCTGGCCGAGGAGACGGGCGCGATCAAGGGCATCGGCGACTGGGTGCTGGCGGAATCCAGCCGGCAGGCAGCGCGCTGGCGCGAGGCCGGCCCCGAACGGACACCGCTGCGGGTGTGCATCAAGCTCTCCGCCCGCCAGCACGCCGACCCGGCGCTCGTGGAGACCGTCAGCCGCGTCACCGAGGAGGCCGGGATCGATCCGTCCAGCCTCTGTCTCGAGATCACCGAGGGAATCGTGATGCAGGACGAGGAGGCGGCGCTTCGCACGCTGCGCGCGCTCGAAGGGCTCGGGGTCGTGATCAGCATGGACGACTTCGGATCGAGCCAGTCCTCGCTGGGGGCGCTGAAGCGTTTTCCGCTCGACATCCTGAAGGTTGACCGCTCGTTCGTGGCCGGCCTTGGCGAGGAGCCCGAGGACAGCGCGATCGTGAACGCCGTGATCAACATGGCGCACGCGCTCGGGCTCTTGACGGTCGCGGACGGTGTCGAGACGCGCACGCAGCTCGAGCAGCTCAAGGAAGTCGGCTGTGACGTCGGACAGGGCTACTACTTCGCCCGGCCGCGACCCGCCGAAGCGATTGCAGAGCTGCTGGGCGCGGGCGAACGCGCCGCGTAGCGCCCGCTAGAGCCAGCCCGAGCGCCGAAAGCGCCGGTAGAGCGCGAGGCAGGCCAGGAGGGTCACGGCCAGCACGGTCGGGTAGCCGTAGGTCCATTCGAGCTCGGGCATGTGGCGGAAGTTCATCCCGTAGATGCCGGCCACCGCGGTCGGCACGGCGAGAATCGCGACCCACGCTGTGATCTTGCGCATGTCCTCGTTCTGGCGCACGCTCACCTGCGTGAGATTGGCCTGGAGCGCGCTCGACAACAGGTCCCGAAAGCCGTCGATCCGCTGGCCGACCCGCAGCAGGTGGTCGTGCACGTCACGGAAGTACTCGTGCAGGCCGTCGTCGACGATCGTGAAGTGGCCGCGAGCGAGCCGGTCCAGCACGGGCGTGAGCGGGACGACGGCCCGGCTGAACTCGAGCACCTCACGCTCCATCTTGTAGATCCGCTCGGCGGGGTTGTCGCGGACGGCGGAGAACACCTGCTGCTCGATCTCCTGGATGTCGTTGGCAACGCCCTCCACGACGGGCTCGTAGTCGTCCACGATCTTGTCGAGGATCGCGTAGAGCACCCCGCCCGTGCCCGTCGCGACGAGCTCGGGCCGGTGCTCCAGGCGAGCGCGCGCGTCCCGCAACGAGCTGGCCTGCCCGTGCCTGACCGCGACCACGAACGAGCTGCTCACGAAGAGGTGGATCTCACCCGTCTCGACCACCTCCTCGGAGTCGATGTACCGGGCCGGCTTCAGGACCACGAAGAGGGTGTCGTCGTAGACCTCCAGCTTGGGACGCTGGTGTGCCTTGAGGGCGTCCTCGACGGCAAGCTCGTGGAGGCCGAACTCGCGGCGAACGGCGTCGAGCTCGTCGGGTGTCGGCTCGAACAGGCCCAGCCACACGAATGCGCCGTCGCGCCGGCATGCCTCGGAGGCGCTGTGCAGGCTGATCTCGCCGGCGCGGCGCCGCCCTCCCTCGTAAACGGCACAGTCGACGATCATGGTCGCGTCCCAGCGCCAGTATGACGACGCCGGCCCCGAAGAGCCGGCGTCGCCGAGCTGAGATGGCGGTGATGACCTACCGGCGCGAGGCCTTCTCGACCGAGCGCAGGGTGTCACCCCGGTCGATCCGCGCGCGGTCGCGGCCGGGCCCGCCCACGATGCGGTCGCGGCCCTTGCCGCCGTAGAGGCGGTCGGCGCCCTTTTGCCCGTACAGCGCGTCGTTGCCCGCGTTGCCCCAGACCCGGTCCCGGCCGGCACCGGCCAGCACGCGGTCCTTGCCGGCGCCGCCGCGGATCACGTCGTTTCCGCCGAGCCCGCGGATCGTGTCCGCGCCGCCCAGGCCGCAGATCACGTCCCGCTTTCGAGTGCCGCGAAGGACGTCTCGCTGCTTCGTCCCCCGAATCGTGCAGCGCGACGTGGCGCCCTTCTTCGCGCTGGCCGCCGAGGCAGCGGCGGTCTGGAACGACTCGGTCGCCCCGATCGACAGGCCGGCAGGCCCGGAGGCCACGACCCGGTAGTCGTAGACGGTGCCCGGTGCGAGCCCGGTCAGGTCGGCGAACACCTGCCGCGGATCGAGGCTGCCTCCGACGCTCACGACGGGTGTTCGGAGACTCAGGTTGCCGTTCGTGCCGTATTCGAAGTAGTAGGTGGTGCCGAGGCTGTTCGGGTCCACGGTGGCGGTGAGGCGGGCAGTCGTGGGGTCGCTGATCTCGACCCCGCCGGTGGTGACGTTCGCGACCGTGAGGTCGACGTTGCCTGCGAGATTGTCACCGAGCAACGGGTCGACGGCGAAGCTCTGCGCACCGACCGCCTGGGGCAGGAACGCGGCCGCGCATACGCCGGCGGCCAGCATGGGTACGAAGCGTTTCAATGGAAGGCCTCCTTGCCTTTGACTCCTGAGGGGGTGCTCGCATACGGCTTCGGGCCGGAGGCCGGAAGACGGCGGCTCAGTTCTGGTCTGCCCGCCCCCGGGCGGACGGAACCCCGACGTTCGTCTACGACATAACGGTGCGGTCAGACGAGCGCCGGCACGAGCGGCTCCGGCGTCGGGCCGCACGCATCGATCCACGCCTTCGCCTGCTCGGCCGCCCAGCGCGACATCCGCCCTGACTCGACCACGCCTTCGAGCGTGACGACCACCGCCAGCGCCAGCTCGGCCAGCTCCTCGCAGTCGAGCGAGGCCGCGAGCAGAAAGCCCTCTGCCGCGTCGCGGAGCAGGGCCATCTCGGAGTCCGTGAAGGTCGCCAGCTCGAGCGACGAGATCAGGTGGCGGTAGGCGTTGTAGCGGGTGTGCGTCATGGCTCAGAAATCCGAAGCTGGATCAGGCTTCATTGTTACCCAATCCGGGCTGTAAGGAAACAAACAACTTTGTCTGGCTCCCGAAAATCCGGGGGCGCGCTTCGCCGGATGGGCACCGCTGTCAGACCGTACAGCGTACGGATCAGATGCGATGATGCACGAATGGCTCGGTCCAGGCGCTCCCGGTGGGCTTCCCTATGAGCCCGCCCAACGAACTCGTGCCCGCGGAGACTCGGCCCTGAGGCTCCTCGTTGGCAGTGCCGTGGCGGCCACGGCACTGATCGTCCTGGCATGCCTGGCGCCATCTGCGGCGCTTGCGCGGGAGCAGACCTTCACGCTGCGCTACGGGCCGGTGGCGCTCGCGCCTGCCGAGCTCGAGGCCCGCGTGAGGAGAGTCAAGCCCCCTCCGCTGGCGGGGCTGATCACGAGCATGCACGCGTACGTGACGGACCGCCGGGGGCACCGGCTCGCGGGCACGCAGGTGATGCTGCACCACGCCGTCTTCGGTCGTGTGATCTCGCCGCGCTACGACAGCGATTGCAGGGAGATGCGCGACTCAGAGCCCTTCTACGCCACGGGCGAGGAGGACGAGGCACTCCGCCTTCCGCGCGGCTACGGGATCCGGACCCATCCCGGAAGCCAGTGGCGCGTGCGCTGGATGCTGATGAACCACACCAACCGCGTGCAGCAGGCGTTCATCAACTACGACGTGCGGGTCGACACCTCATCGTTGGTGCTGCCCGTCGTGCCGCTCTGGCTGCGCGTGGTCGCGTGCCGCGAGGAGTACTTCGACGTGCCGGGCGGCGGCGGGGCAGGTTCCCTCTTCACAAGGAGCAGGACCCTTCCGGCCCGCATCGGGGGCCGGATCGTCGCGGCCACCGGCCACCTGCACGCCGGCGCAGTCTCGCTTTCCCTGAGCCAGCCCGCCTGCGCCAGCCGGCAGCTGATCGCGAGCCGGCCGCTGTACCCGACCGGCGCGCTGTCGCCAACCGACGGCCCCGTGCACGTGACGAGCTTCACCTCGCCCCTCGGCATCCCCGTTTCCGCCGACGAGCCGCTCACGCTGAGCGTGGCGTACGACAACAGCATCCGGCGAAACGACGTGATGGGCACGCTGCACGTGTACCTGCGACCGTCGCGCGGCACGCAGCAGACGTGCAAGTTGCTCTCGGCCGCGAGCAGCGAGGCGATCACCTTCCGGAACGCAGCCGGGCGAACGCGCTAGTTTTCCCTGTCGTTCAATCATGAACGAGCCCCATGCAGATCTCGCCGAGCAGCGTGACCCTTCCGGCTCCCTGCTTGCCGCAGTGTCGAATGCGATGGTCCGGCTCTTCAAGGAGCAATTCGGGCGAGGTCCCAACAGGGTTCGATCGCACTTCGCCGGCCCCGACACGATCGTCTGCGTGCTCGAGAACTCCTTCACCCCGGCAGAGCGAAAGCTCGTCGAGATGGGGGAGCACCAACGGCTCCGCGACATCCGGATGTTCTTCCAGGCCGCAACCGAGGACCAGTTCAGATCCGCGGTCGAGGAGGTCGTCGGGCGTCCCGTGCGGGCCTTCATGAGTGCGATCGACGCGAAGACCGACACGGCAGTCGAGATATTCCTGTTCGAGCCGGACTCCTCCGGCGACCGCTAGACGGCCGCTACTCCTGGCCCTCTTCCTCGTCCTTTTCTTCGTCCTCGAGGCCGAGAAAGAGATCCGCGTCTTCGACGTCCGTGTCGAGCGGATTGGCGTCGGGCTCGATCATGCCGGGGTCGTCGGGAGGGTTGGACGATTGCGCCTCGCCCAGGCTTGCCTGGCCGAAGTGCTCTCGATCGGGTCCGGACCCTGAGCGTTCCATGAGCCTGGAGGATAGGCCCTTCGCGACCGTGCGCAAGCCGGATCAGGCGAGGCAGGCCGCGATCGCCGTCTCGATCGGATCCTCGCCGGCGTTCACGTAGAGCGTCCGGCCCAACGCTCGACTCCGCCGGCAGGCAGGTCGGCGGCATGCTCGGGATTGCGAATCAGGCCGCGGGCGCCCGCGCCAGGCGTCGAGCGACCTTCCCGTGTGCGCCTGCGATCGCGACGTCCATGGCGGTAAAGATAGGCCGTAGTATCGGCCGCGTTGCGCTCCATCTGCCTACTTCTCGTGATCGCGCTCAGCCTCGCGGCCGCATCGTGCGGGGGCTCGGGCTCGCCGGACGATCCGACCAAGACGAGCTCGCGGCCGGGGCCGGGGCCGGGGCCGGGACCGACCGGGCCGGCAACCGCCTCGAAGCCCGGCCGCGACTCGCAGCGCGCGCCGGCGGCAGACCGCGGCAGGATCAGCTTCCTCGAGACCTCCTTCTTCGGCGCCAAATCGCAGGTCACGTACTTCGTCGTCAGCCCGGGCGGTGGCAGTCCGCTGACGCAGGCGCAGCACTGCGTCGAGGAGAACCTGAGCAAGGCGCCATCCGCGTACTGCTTCGCCTTCATCTCGAAGCGGGCGCTGCACTACTCCCGCATCTCGCGCCGGCCGCCGGCGAAGATGCTTCGCTCATGCTGGACCGCCTACTGGGGCAAGCCCAAAGGCCGCCGCGCGATCGGGAGCGCGAGCAACGCCGCCGCCGCGGGCCTGCGCTGCCCGGGCACGAAAGCGAGCGCCGGGTGACGCAGCGGCCCGCCGGTGGTTAGTGTGGCGCCTCGATGACTGACGTCGCCCTGGTCACAGGCGCATCCTCGGGCATCGGCGCGGAGTTTGCGAAGCAGCTCTCGCAGAGTGGCTACGAGGTGATCCTCGTAGCCCGGCGGGCGGACCGGCTGGAGCAGCTCGCGGCCGAGCTGTCGGGGCCGGCGCACGTGGTCGCCTGCGACCTCGCCAACGACGCCGGTGCGCTGCCGGCAAAGGTTGCCGAGCTCGGCCTCGCGGTCGACGTGCTCGTGAACAACGCCGGGTTCGGCACGCATGGCCCCTTTATCGAAATCGACCCGGCCCGCGACGCCGAGCAGGTGCGCCTGAACTGCGAGGCGGTCGTCACGCTCACGCATGCCTTCCTGCCGGCGATGGTGGAGCGCCGTCGCGGCGGCGTCATCATCGTGGCCTCGACGGCGGGCATGCAGCCGATCCCCTACGAGGCCACCTACAGCGCATCGAAGGCGTTCGCCCGCACCTTCAGCGATGCGCTGAGCGGCGAGCTGCGCGGCACCGGCGTGCGCGCCCTGTGCGTGAACCCCGGTCCGGTGCCGACCGAATGGCAGCAGGTCGCCGGCTACGAGGCGGACCACCTGCCGCCGGTGCCGGGGAAGATCTCGGCCGCGCAGGTGGCGAGGGAGTCGCTGCGGGCTTTCGAGCGCGGCCGGCGCACGCTCATCCCCGGCTTCGTGATCCGGTGGTACATGCGCATCAACAAGCCGGCGCCCACGTCGGTGAAGCTGCGCGTGGTCGAGCGGATGTACCGGCCCGGCCGGTAGCCCTCGAAGCAGCGATGGACGAATAGGCACCTTGTGGCCTCCGGGGGGTCAGCTATGGTCGCCAGCCTCTTCGGGAGAACAAGGAGGTCGTATGCGACGCATCAAGCATTACCTACCGTCGCGGCCAGTTGTCGCGGCAATCGTCGTCTCGTTGCTCGTTGGTGGAATAGGGAGCGCGACGGCAGCAAGCCTGATCACCGGCAAGCAGATCAAGAACGGGTCGCTCCAGTACAACGACCTGAGCAAGAAGGCACGCAAGAAGCTCCGTGGTACGCGGGGGCGCACTGGCAAGATTGGAGCCACGGGCGTCGCTGGCGCTGCTGGCGCCACAGGCGCACCCGGGACGGCTCTGGCCTACGCGAAGGTAATCTCGACCGCTGCCGCTGACACGGTCGACGCCAGCCAGTCGAAGGGTGTCACGGACGCAAACGTCAGCGACTTTGGCACCGGCGGGACATGCATATCAGGTCTGCCGTTCACGCCGAAGAACATCGTCGCGACGCTGGCGAATTTCGGCGCCGGCGAGATCAACGCCGGTGTTGCACCGGACGTGGGCGCCTGCCCGGCGGGCACCCAGGCGCGAATCCAGACCTATAACTCGGGCGGGACCGCCACGGACGACATCAGCTTCGTGATCCTCATCAACTGATCACGATTCAGATCGAGAGGAATCGGGCCGGTCTCGCCCGGCCCGATTCGCTCGAAGAGAGCCGCTGCTCCCTTACCCCGCATCTGCCCGAGCTCCAGTCCGCTCGTCTTGCCGCGCCCGCTGAGATGGACGAGCGCGAGGACGCGCTCGTCGTCGAGCCCCCGATACTGGTCCGGCTCGATGCCGAACTCCTCCCAGGCGTTCAGGAAGCCGCGCCACCCTTCTCCCCTCCGGCCAGCCCGGTCCAGACGCCGGTGCGGGCCCGTGACGGATACGAACTCGATCTCGGGACGCGCCCACTCGGCCGAGCTGAAGTCGCATTGACCCCACGTCTTACCGGCTATACAGTCGTTTGGCCCGTCCACGGAGAGGATTCGGATGCGCAAAGTTCTTGGCCTTCTTTCGGCGATTGCCGCCGCTTCAGTGCTTTTCGCTGTCGGCGCCGGTGAGGCGCTCGCAACGACCGTGCACTGCGGCGACACGATCACGCAGGACACGACGCTCGACTCGGATTTGGTCAACTGTCCCGAGAGCGGCGTTGTGGTCCCTGCCTCGACCCCTCACGTGACGATCAATCTGAACGGCCATGTGATCGATGGAGTGCGCGCAGCATCCGATTTGTCGCGTTCGACCGTCGGCGTGCTGGCGTTCCGCTCCAGCGGCGTCACGGTCGAGAACGGCGTGATCCAAGAATTCGGGGACGCGGTCAACGCAGGCAAGACGGAGATGGTCGCAAGCAACATGGTCTTTCGCCGCAACTACACGGCCTTCGAGGCGAACCATTCCGGCGCAACGATCACGGACAACGGGCAACACGGAGCTGAGATCGACTACGGCGGCTCAGTGCTCGACAGCATTGTCAGCGGGAATCGTCTCGACGGCATCTACGGCGATCAAATTGACCCGTACTTCACGGAAGGCGGCAGTGCGACATTGCTTCGTAATACGACCGACGGCAATGGCGATGACGGGATAGAGATCAGGTACTTCCCTCAAGGCGCGACCGTCTCGGCAAACCATGCATGGCGAAACGGGGACCTGGGGATCGAGGCGGTCTCCGGCACGCGCGGCGGCGGCAATTGGGCCAAACACAACGGCAACCCGCTCCAGTGCGTGCCCAGTGCGTTGTGCAGCACGAACGGAAAGCCGAAGGGGTAGCGACGTGAGCCGGTGGGTTGAACGCTTCGGCCGAGCGTGAGCGGGGGGAAGTAGCGGTGGAGCGCCTCGTCCGGGCTCTCGTGTTGCTTGCGCTGGTGTTTGGGGTTTGGGCGACCGACAGCGCCATCGCCAAGCCAGTCGCTGAGCAGCGTGTCACCCAGTTGCTGTCGCAACTGCCGCCGGGGATCGCTGATACCGGCGTGTGCGGCCGCGCGCAGCGTCACGGGTGCGACATCAAGGTCACGCCCGACAGCCGGCATGTCTTGTTCGCCATGAGCGGCGGTCCACTGCTCCAATGGCAAGTGGGCGAGAGCAGGGTTGTCTCCGCGGGTCCGCTCGGCACCGGCGAAGGGGACCACTGCTACCCGTACAGCGGCCCGTGCAGCTACGAGCAGACAGCGGATGGCCGCACGGTGGTCTTCGAGACTCCCAGCCGCCTCGTGGCCGAAGACGGTGCCCGGGGTACCGACGTCTACATCCGCTCGCCGCAAGGGCTTCGCCTGATCTCCACTGCCGGACCGGCGAACGGTGAGTACTCGTATCGCGCTTACTTCTCGTTCGTGAGCCCGGATGCGAATCGGGTCCTCTACGCCTTCGACACCTTTGGCGATCCCGTGCCATGGCTCTACGAGTGGACCTCGGCAGCCAGCGTCCACCGCTTCCCGTCGGAGTCGAATCCGGCGGCTGACGTGCAGATCGTCAAACGCCTGTCTGCCGACGGGCAACATGTCCTGTTCACGACGACAAGCGCGCTGGTGCCGGAGGACGATGACAACTGCGCCGGCTCGAGCCGCAGCTCCCAGAACCAAGGATGTGTGGACATCTACGAGAGGATGTTGGACGGGCGAATCAAGCTCATCTCTACCCCCGCGAGCAGTGACTCCGTCGACGCAAGCTTCGTCAGCGCGTCGGCCAATGCCGATCAGATCTTCTTTACGACCTCCACGCCACCCCTGAACTGGTGGGATCCGGCGGCGACGGTTGAGCTGTACGCGCGGATAGGCGACACGACGACCCTGGTCGGCCGGCGGGTGAGCGCCAGGGGTCAGGTGCTGGTATCGGAGGACGGCTCGAAGGCTTTCTTCACGACCGACGAGTCGCTCGTTCCGGAAGACCAGGACGGGAGCATGGTCTACGACCCGATCCCGGATACCTTCGTCTTCAAGCTCGACCCGGACATCTACGCGTGGTCGAACGGGCGGTATTCGCTGGTTTCGACGGGTCCTCTGGACCACAACGGCAGGCTCGACCCCCGGCTGCAACAGGTATCGCCCGACGGGCGCTACATGTACTTCTCGACCACCGAGGCCCTCCTGCCCGAGGACACGAACACCACAACGGATGTCTACGTCCGCGACACCGTCAACGGAGTCACATCGCTGGCCCCTCGACAGACGAGTCAGCCGCCGCCAGAAGTGCCCGGCGAGGTCGTCGGCGCATCCAGAGACGGAAGGCGAGTCTTCTTCACGACCGACCAGGCACTGGCGGCGCAGGACACCGATCGTTGCGTCGCATATGACGGGAACGTGCACGGCTGCCAAGACATCTACGAGCGCGACCTCGCTACCGGCGCGACTACGCTGATCTCGACAGGGCCATCAGATCCACAGGGAAGTTGCACGCCAGACGGACCGCGATGCCCAAGCTTCATCGGAGTATCGGCGGATGGAAACCGCGTCTTCTTCGAGACCGACCTGTCTCTTGCATCGAACGACACGGACGGCGGCCTCAACGACATCTACGTCTCGAAGATCGCGCAGCCCGGGTGCCAGCCAAAGAGCCACGGAAAGTCGCCTCAGAAGTGTTAGTAGGCTGGGCGCCGCTGCAAGGGTGTTCGCGGCATGGGCGCGGCGGGTTTCGAACCTGCGACCTCTCGCGTGTGAAGCGAGCGCTCTCCCACTGAGCTACGCGCCCAAGAAAGGCAGTCTAGAGCCGAAGCGGAGCAACCACATTCGGCTTCGAGGGTCTGGCTTGGCGTCCAGGCCTTGAACCTTCGGCCAGCGGAGACGGAAGGAAAGTGAGACCCGCGCCCTCGACCGCTCTTCCTCGGCTAATCTTCAGAGTGGACCGTGCTAGGTGGGGCGTTAGCGGTGCCCTGTAACCCGTCACCCGCTCTAGCGGGGCTGAACTCCCACCCGAGGGTTCGGCTCTCAGGGCCAGTACGTCGTGTGCGGCGTCGATGGCCAGGTCCCGCGCGACGGGGTCCCGTGAATCAGGTCAGGTCCGGAAGGAAGCAGCCTTAAGCGGTCTTCTCCGTGCGCCGCGGGCGAGCCTGGCCGGAGCCTAAGCACGACTGACACGCCTGGGAGCCATTCTCGAAGGTGGGTGCACGGTCCATTTGCTTCGGAAGCGCGCCGAGGCTGCCCACTAGGATGCTCGCATGACCTCCCTCTATCGCCGTCACAGGCCGCAGACCTTCGACGAGGTCGTCGGCCAGGCGCCGATCGTGCGCACGATGCGAAACGCGGTCGACCACGAGAAGGTCCACCATGCCTATCTCTTCGTCGGCTCGCGCGGCACGGGCAAGACGTCGATCGCAAAGATCCTCGCGCGCTCGCTGAACTGCGTGAACGGGCCGACGCTCGAGCCCTGCGGCGAGTGCGAGTCGTGCCGATCGATCGCAGCGGGAACGTCGCTCGACGTGATCGAGATGGACGCCGCCTCGAACAACTCGGTCGACGACATCCGGGAGCTGCGCGAGAAGGTCGGCTTCGCGCCGGCGATGGGCGGCTGGAAGGTCTACATCATGGACGAGGCGCACATGCTCTCCACCTCGGCCTGGAACGCGTTCCTGAAGACGCTCGAGGAGCCGCCGCCGAACACGATTTTCGTGCTCGCCACGACCGAGGCACACAAGGTGCCCGCCACGATTGTCGACCGCTGCCATCGCTTCGACTTCCGGCGGCCATCGCTCGCCGAGATCATGACGGTGCTGAAGCGGATCGCCGCCGCCGAGGGGATCGACGCCGACGAACGCGCGCTCGCGATGGTCGCGCGCTCCGCCGGCGGCAGCTTTCGTGACGCGATCGGCACGCTCGACCAGCTCGTCACATACGAGGACCACAAGGTGACGCTGGAGGCCGTGCTCGAGGTGCTCGACGTGGCGGACGCCGACCTGATCTTCGGCGCCACGGACGCTGTCGCCGAACACGATCCCGGGGCCGCGCTCGAGCGTGTTCAGGAGCTCGCCGACTCCGGCCGTGACCCGGTCCAGTTCATGCGCGACCTGACCGCCCACTTGCGCCAGTTGGTCGTGGTCCAGACGCTCGGCGAGGCGCCCGACTCCTTCAGCGTGACGGCCGACCAGACCGCCCGCCTGGAGGCACAGGCCCAGGTGCTCCCACAGACCGAGGCGATTCGCGCGATCGACCTGATCGCCGCCGCGCTGTCGGCGGTCAAGGAAGGTTCCGAGCCCCGCATCCAGCTCGAGGTCGCTCTGCTGAAGGCGGCCAGACCGCGCGCCGACGCCTCGGTCGAGGCGCTTCTGCTTCGCATCGAGCAGCTCGAGCGCGCGCAGGACGGCGAGGGCGCGGAGCCGCCCCCGAGACTGGTGAAGCCGGCGCCAGTCGCCAACCCGAAGCCGGTCGCCGCGGTGCCCGAGCCTGTCTCGGACGAGCCTGTGGTCGGGATCGAGACGCTCTGGCCTGCCGTGCTCGAGCGCGTGCGGGACGGCGAGGGCGGCGAGATGCTCGCGGCGCTGCTCGCCGACGCGCGCCCCGTGGCGCTCGCCGACGACGAGCTCGTGCTCGAGTACCCGCAGTCGGCCTCGTTCAGCAAACGCAAGATCGAGGACTCCGTGAACAGCGAGCGGCTTGCCGACGCTCTCAAGCTCGTCGCCGGGAGGCCGGTGAGGGTGCGGATCGAGCTGAGGGACCGCCCCGCGGAGGACCAGGTGCACGCGGCCCGCATCGACGAGGACGAGATGATCGGGCGCATCAAGGACACCTTCGACGCCGAAGAAGACCTTCCAGAGCCAGACCCAGAGCCCGCCCCGGAGGAAGCGAGGTAGCGATGCCCCAGCCGCCCAACTTGAACAAGATGATGAAACAGGTCCAGCAGATGCAGGCCGACATGGCGAAGGCCCAGGAGTCGCTGAAGGATGAGGTCGTCGAGGCCTCCGCCGGCGGAGGCATGGTCCGCGTCAAGGTTTCCGGCGACCTCGAGATCAGGGAGATCAAGATCAACCCCGAGGCCGTCGACCCGGAGGATGTCGAGCTGCTTCAGGACATGGTGCTCGCGGCGATCAACGAGGCGATGCGCTCCGCCCAGGAACTCGCCAACCGCAAGCTCGGCGGCCTGACCGGCGGGCTCGACCTCGGCGGGCTCGGCCTTCCGGGCATGTAACACCCACGTGTACGCGGCACCTGTCGACAGGCTCATCACCGAGCTCAGCAAGCTGCCCGGCATCGGGCAGCGCACCGCGCAACGGCTCGCTTTCCACGTTCTGCGCGCTTCCGAGCAGGATGCGCTCGGGCTCGCCGACGCGATCCGCGAGGTCAAGGAGCGGGTCGGGCTCTGCGAGACCTGCTTCAACCTCTCCGAGGGCCCGCGCTGCGGGATCTGCGAGGACGAGCGCCGCGACCGCTCGGTGATTTGCGTGGTCGAGGAGCCCGCTGACGTGATTCCGATCGAGCGCACACACGAGTACAGCGGCGTCTACCACGTGCTCGGCGGCGCGCTGTCGCCGATCGACGGGATCGATCCGGAGGACCTGAAGATCACCGAGCTCGTCAAGCGAGTCCGCGAGGGCGGGGTCAGCGAGGTCGTGATCGCGACGAACCCGACCACGTCCGGCGAGGCGACCGCTTTCTACATCGCCGAGGCGCTCCGCGAGGGAAGCGGCGAGGTGTCGGTGACACGCCTCGCGAGCGGCCTGCCGATGGGCGCGGATCTCGAGTACGCAGACGAGGTCACGCTCGGCAAGGCACTGTCCGGGCGCCGCGCTCTATAAGAGGCAGCCCCGATGCAGGATCAGCCGATCATCGTCATGAAGTTCGGCGGCACCTCTGTCGCCGGCCCCGAGCAGCTCAAGAGCGCTGCACGCCGGATCGTGGAAGCCAAGGAGGAGGGCAGCGGCGTGGTCGCGGTGCTCTCCGCGCGTGGTGCGACCACCGACGAGCTTGTCCAGATGGCACGGGACATCTCGCCGGAGCCGCAGCCGCGAGAGATGGACATGCTGCTCTCGACCGGCGAGCGGATCTCGTGCGCGTTGTGTGCGATGGCGATCCACGACCTCGGCGGCCAGGCGATATCGCTCTCCGGCTCGCAGGCGGGGATCGTCACGGACACCTCACACACCAGGGCGCGGATTCTGGATGTGCGCGCGGATCGGATCCGTGCCGCGCTGGCGGAGGACAGCATCGTGCTGGTCGCCGGCTTTCAGGGCGTCTCGACGGCGAGCAACGTCACGACGCTCGGCCGTGGCGGGTCGGACACGACCGCGGTCGCGCTCGCGGCGGCGCTCGGCGCCGAGGTCTGCGAGATCTACACCGACGTGGACGGGGTCTTCTCGGCCGACCCGCGGATCGTGCCCGACGCGCGCAAGCTCCCGATCGTGTCATTCGAGGAGATGCTCGAGATGGCCGCCTCGGGCGCGCGCGTCCTCCAGCTGCGGTCGGTCGAGTACGCGCGCAACTACGGCGTGCGCATCCACGTGCGCCCGAGCTTCGGAGACGGCTCGGGTACTCTCGTGGCAGGCGAAGAGGAAACCATGGAACGACCACTCGTGACAGCCGTGACCCACTCAACCAACGAGGCTCGCGTGACCCTCACCGGCGTGCCCGACCGGCCCGGAATCGCAGGACGGATCTTCGGGACGCTCGCGGGCGCCGACATCAACGTCGACATGATCGTCCAGAACGAGCCGGTTGCGGGAGACCGCAGCGCCGAGATCTCCTTCACCGTTCCAAAGGACGACGCACCCGACGCACAGCGGTCGCTCGAGCTGGTCGCGCGCGAGCTGGGGCTGGGAGACGTCATCACCGACGACCAAATGGGCAAGGTGTCGATCGTGGGCGCCGGCATGCGGAGCCACCCGGGCGTCGCGGCGAAGGTTTTCGACGTGCTTGGCGAACACGAGATCAACATCGAGATGATCTCCACCTCCCCGATCAAGATCTCCTGCGTGATCGCGGCAGGCCGGGTTCCCGACGCGGTGCGCGCACTGCACCAGGCGTTCGGACTCGGCGCGGAGGACATTCGCCCCGAGGACCCCTACGGGCCCGACCACCGGCCACGGGTGAGCGGATGACCAGGGTCGCCGTGGTGGGCGCGACCGGCGCGGTCGGCTCGACGATGCTCGGCGTAATGCGCGAGCGCCGCCTGCCCGCGAGCGAGGTGGTGCCGTTCGCCTCCGAGCGCTCCGCCGGTCGCAGGATCGACTTCGGCGACGCCGACCTCGAGGTGTGCGCGCTCACCCCCGACTCGATCCATGGGTTCGACGTCGCGCTCTTCTCCGCCGGGGGCAGCGTTTCGCGCGAGTGGGCGCCGCGCTTCGCCGAGGCGGGCTGCGTCGTGATCGACAACTCGAGCGCCTGGCGGATGGCCGAGCACGTGCCACTCGTGGTGGCGGAGGTGAACGGCGCCGCGCTCGACCGTCACGCGGGCATCGTCGCGAACCCGAACTGCTCGACGATGCAGCTGACGATGGCGCTCAAGCCGATCCACGACGCGGCGGGCCTGGAGCGGGTGGTGGTCTCCACCTACCAGTCCACGTCCGGTACCGGCCAGCGCGCCGTCGAGGAGCTTCACGACCAGGCACGCGCCGTGCTGGAGGCCGATCAGGTCGAGGTCTCGGTGTATCCGCACCAGATCGCCTTCAACATCCTGCCGCAGGTCGAGATCTTCAAGGACGGCGACGACTACACCACCGAGGAGCGCAAGATGATGGCCGAGACGCGCAAGATCCTCGCCGACGAGACGATCGGGATCTCGGCCACCTGCGTGCGCGTGCCTGTCTACAACGCCCATTCCGAGTCGGTCAACGTGCAGACGCGCGACGACCTGTCGCCGGAGCGCTGCCGTGAGGTCTTGAGCGCGTTCCCGGGCGTCGTGGTCGTGGACGAGCCGGCCGCCGGCCGCTACCCGATGCCGATCGACGCCGCGGGGCGCGACGACGTCTTCGTCGGCCGCATTCGCCGCGACCCCTCGCACGAGCGATGCCTGAACCTGTGGATCGTGTCGGACAACCTCCGGAAGGGCGCCGCGACGAATGCCGTCCAGCTCGCCGAGCTGGTGCTGGAGCGAGGGCTCGTGGGCCCGCGCGCCCTGGCGCGCTAGACCGGCAGGTCGAGCAGGTCCTGCTCGGTCACGCCGGCCGCCTGCAGTCCTTCGTCACGGTCCGTGTAGGTACGCCACCGGCGAAGCTGCCCGTCCTGCACCCAGGCGAGCCAGGTCGCCGGCTGCCCGTCCACCACGACGCCGCTGACCCGACCGCGCGCACGCCAGTGGCCGAACGCCAACACGCGGTCGCCGAGGTCGTAAAACCTCTCCGGCCAGCACTCGAAGTACTCCCAGTGGGCCTGCATCTCGCCGATCCACTGCCGCACCCCGTCGGCGCCGCGGTACACGTGCCCCTCGAGTGCCGCCATGATCGGGACGAACTCGTAGTCCGGATGGATCGCGGCGATCATGCCATCGGCGTCCATGCGGTTGACCGCGTCCAGCTCCTGCTTGATCAGTCTGATGTTGTCGCTGTCCATCCGCAGCTCCCAGCCGCGCAACTTCCGACGTCGATGCGAGTTTAAACCGGCCCAATGACCCTGAGGCGGGTGATCATCTCAGTGCTGATCGCGGCGCTGGCACTCGCTGCCGCGGTGCCCTTCTGTTTCGGCGCGGTTCGAGCCGGCCACTCCGGTTGGGAGTGGGCGAGCCCGCTCCCCCAGGGCCACACGATCAATGCGCTCGCCTTCGGGGGCGACGCCGGCTATGCCGTGGGCGACTTCGGCACCGTGCTGAAGACCACCGACGCGGGCGCGACGTGGTCCGGCCTCCTTCCCGGCACCAGCAGCGCGCTCGCTCGCGTCGCCGTGATCGACGGGGACTCGGTCGTGGTGGCGGGCGGCTGCACCGCGCGCCGCTCGGACGACGGCGGCGCCACGTTCAGACGGTTGCCGTGGTGGCCCAGCGACAGCGCGTGCCCGGCGCCGATCGCGGCGCTTGCGTTTCCGAGCGATCAGCGTGGATATCTGGTGCTCCTCAACGGCGGGGTATGGCGGACCGACGATGGCGGCGCGACCTGGACGGTGCTCGCCGGCGCGCCCGTGCCGGGGGCGACCGATGCCGCCTTCACCTCACCCGACGCGGGGGTCGTGACGACCTCGGCGGGATTCATCTTTCGCACAACGGACGCGGGCGGGTCGTGGGTGCCGGCGTCGCTGGCGCCGCACGGTCTTCGCGGGGTGGACTTTCTCGGCACGCAGATCGGCTTCGCCGTCGGCGAGGGCGCGACCGTGCTGGAGACGCTCGACGGCGGAGGAACCTGGATCGTGCGCGCCGGCGACGCGCCGCTCACGCTGACCTCGATTCGCTGCGCGACGGTGCTCGTCTGCCTGGCCACGACCGACACCGGCGATCGCCTGCTGCGCACCACCGACGGCGGAAAGACCTTCAAGGCGATCCCGTCGTCGGGCGACATCCTGACGGCCGCGTTCGCGGCCGGATCGCGCGCCGTCGCGGCGGGCACGTCCGGCGCAACGATCGTCTCGGCCGACCTCGGAGCGACCTGGACGCCCGTCGGCGGCCGTCTGAGCGGAAGCCTCACGGTGCTGCGGGCGACCTCCGCCACGCTGGCGTTCGCCGCCGGCCGCGCCGGCGCCGTCGCCCGGACGCGCGACGGCGGCCGCAACTGGGAGCCGCTCGCGCCCGCGAGCGCCGAGGACCTCACGGACCTCTCGTTCGTCGACTCCGATCACGGTTATGCGCTCGACCTCTTCGGCCGCGTGCTCCGTACCGAGGACGGCGGCTCGACGTGGCGCCGGGTGAGGACCGGCTTCCCGGCGCGCCCGCAGGCGGTGCTCGCGCTCAGCCGCGAACGCGTGCTGCTGATCGGGCCGCACAGCATCCTGCGCTCGTCGAGTGCAGGGGCGACGTTCACCCGCGCGCGCAGCCGTGCGGCCCGGCGCGCGAAGCTTTTCGAGGTGGACCGTGGCGGCAAAGCGGTCTTCGCGTACGGGTCGCGAAGGATCGCGGTCTCGACAAACCGGGGGCGGTCGTGGAAGACCGTCCGCAGGCCACGGCGCGCGCTGCTCGCCGCGCTCGATTTCGTCACGAGCCGGGCCGGCTTCCTGCTCGAGCAGGACGGGCGCCTCTGGAAGACGCGCAACCGGGGGAGGACGTGGCATCTCCTGCGCGGGACCGGCACCGACAACGGGATCGGCCTCTCGTTCTCGAGCCGGTCGAGCGGCTATCTGGTGCTTTCCAGGTTCGGCAACCACCCGGGCGGCTATCTGCTTCGCACCAGCGACGGCGGCCGCACCTGGAGGCCGCAGCTCCTGACCGGCACCCCGCTCGACCCGGACAGCGTCGCGGCGAGGGGCGCGAGCGACTTCGCGCTGGCCGGCGATGGCTCGCTCTTTCACACGACCTCGGGCGGCGACGCGGGGCTGCCGTCGGCCGTGACGCTCTCGGCGCACCCCAGGACGCTCCGGGCGCCCGGCACGATTCGCCTCACGGGTACCGTGAATGGCGCGGCTCCGGGCAGCGGCGTGCTCGTCTCGCGCCGCTTCGGGGGTGAGTCGGGCTGGGACCACAAGCTCGCGCGCGTGACGGCGTCCGGCGCGTTCACGACCAGCTGGCGCCTCACGAGGGCGAGTACCTTCGTCGCCCAGTGGATCGGGGACGACGGCCAGGCCGGGGACGGCTCGGCGCCGCTGAACCTGAAGCTGCGCCGCTGAGCTCTCTCACCGATTGTCGAGAGGGAAAGCCGTCCACGGGACGAACCTCCGCCGGGCATGGAGGGAAACCGCCACCAGCAGTGGCTCGAACGCCACCGTGAGCTCGACGGCATGAGGTGGGACCCCTGGGCTCGGCGGGCCGGGCTGCTCGTGCTCGCGGCGCTGGTCGTCGCGGCCCTGCTGAACACCTTTGGGCAGCGCACCGAGATCTCGACCGCGACCGCTCCCGCTGCATCGTTGAACCTCGACGCGCCCGAACACGTCCGCGGCGGAGTGATCTTTCAGGCGCGCTTCACCGTGCACGCCTTGCGCGAGGTCAAGCAGCCGCTGCTGGTCCTCGATCCCGGCTGGCTCGACGGGCTGACGCAGAACACTTCGGAGCCTTCGGCCAAGTCCGAGCGGACCGACAACGGCCGGCTCGTGCTCGAGTACGACACTATCCCCGCCGGTCGCAAGCTCGAGGTCTGGCTCCAGTACCAGGTCAACCCCACCCATGTCGGGCAGACCGACCAGGACGTGGAGCTGTGGGACGGCACCACCAGGCTCGTGCACCTCGACCACTCGCTGAGGAGCTTCCCGTAATGGACCTCGTGATCCGAGCCGTAGCGGTTTTCACGTTCATCTTCATCGTCACCCGGGTGGTGGGGAGGCGGGAGCTCTCGACGCTCGAGCCCTTCGACCTGATTCTGCTCGTCGTGATGGGAGACCTGGTGCAGCAGGGAGTCACGCAGGACGATTACTCCGTCACTGGCGCGTTGATCGTGATCTCGACCATGGCGCTGATGACCGTCACCTTCAGCTATCTCAATTTCCGGTTCCGCCCCCTCCGGCGTGTGATGGACGGCGAGCCGGTCGTGCTGCTCGAGAACGGACGCCCGATCGAGCGGAACCTGAGGCGCGAGCGGCTCACGGTCGAGGAGATCGAAGAGAAGGCGCGGCTCTCGCAGATCGAGTCGCTCGACGACGTCCGGCTCGCGGTGCTCGAGACGAACGGCGACATCAGCATCATCCCGAAGAAGTCCTAGCGGCTTCGGCGTCGCCGGAAGCCGCGGGCGCTAGTCGCGCTTAGGGGGGATCTCGCTGCGCAGGCGCATGCGCGTCTGATCCAGGCGCCGCTTCACCTCGTCGGCGCTTGCGTCGTCTGCCCGGTTTGCACTCGCGTCCTTGCGCCTGCGCGCCCGGCGCACAGAGTCACGAACATCGTTTGCGGCGCCGGCCAGGATCGCGAGGCGCGGCCGCAAGGGCGCCCTAGCTCGAGGCGGCCGCGACCGGCTCGCTTGACCGCCCGGCCGGGCGTAGCTTGCGCTCCACGCCGGCCGTGCGCACGACGTGCTTGTTCATGCCCAGCTGCTTCGGCTCGAATCCGAGTGCCAATCCGACCAACTGGGGCAGATGCAGCACCGGCAGGTCGAGATCGCGATCGACGACCTTGGCCGCGTCGGGCTGCTGGAGATCGAGGTTCAGGTGGCACAGCGGGCACGGCGTCACGAGCGCGTCCGCGTCGGCGTCGATCGCGTCGCCGACGTGACGGCCGGCCTGGGACAGCGACGTCTCCCGGTTCATCGTGATCACCGGGAAGCCGCAACACTTGTGCGCGCCCTCGTAGTCGACCGGCTCGCCGCCGAGCGCCGCGATCACGCGCTCGAGGTACTGGTCACGCTCCGGGTGGTCCCGGTAGCCGAGGCGCGACGTCGGCCGAAGCACGTAGCAGCCGTAGAAAGGTCCGACTCTCAGGCCGGTGAGCGGCCGCACCACGAGCTGGCTGAGCTTTTCCAGCCCGTAGTCCTCGACGAGCAGCCAGAGGAAGTTCTTGTTGTCGAGGCCGCGCTCATATTGCAGCCCCTCGGCCGAAAGCGCCTCGTTGATGTGCTGGCGGTAGGCGTCGTCGGCATCGAGGCGCTGCTGGCACTCCGACTGCGCGCCCTGGCAGGTGGAGCAGATGTTCATCATCGAGAGGCCCGTCTGCTGTGCCATCGCAAATGTGCGCGCGTTGAGCGTGTCGGCCAGCTCCGGATTGTGCTCCGCGATCACGCCGGCGCCGCAGCAATTCGCGCGGTCGAGCTCGACCAGCTCGATCCCGAGCCGGTCGGCGACCAGCGCCATCGAACCGTGCAGCTCGGGGGTGAAGCCACGCGAGACGCACCCTGGCCAGTAGGCGACCTTCATCGGGGCTCTCCATCCGTGGCGCCGGCCGCGGTCGTCGCCTCGGGCGTCTCGCCCATCGCAGGTGCCTTGTCAACCCGCGGATGAGCTTGCTCGTCCGCGGCCCCTGTTTCTTCGCCTTCGCCCAAGATGTAGAGGTTGATCTCCTCGGCGTGGTTCTCGGCGTGCTCGTAGATCCGCTTGACGTTCTCGATCCCCTCGAGCCGCTCGTGCAGGAGAGCTTTGCGCGGCGTGATCTTCCCCCTCGCGAAACCTCGCAGCCCGGTTGGCAGCGCGCGCAGCAGCGCGACCCCACCCTGGGGCCGGAACGGCCCGAAGCTGTCCTGGAGCAGCTTGCGCTCGTCGAGCGTGCCCTTCTTTTCGATGATCTTCGTGAACGCGTGCTCGTGGCGGCGGCCGTTGTTCTGATCGTCGATCTTGAAGTCGCGCGTCGCCCGCCGGCGGAGCCGCATGATCTGGTCCATCGGGGCGACGCCCTTCGGACAGACCTGGATGCAGTTGAAGCAGTGGGTGCAGTCGTAGATCCCGTGCGGGTCCTCGGCGAGGTCGCGAAGGCGCTCCTCGGTCTGGGAGTCGCGCGGGTCTCCGACGAACCGATAGGCCTTCGCAAGCGCGGCCGGCCCGATGAAGAGCGGGTCGACCTCCATCGAGAGGCAGTCGGACACGCACGCGCCGCAATGGATGCAGGCCATCGACTGCGTCACGTCGATCATCGACTCCGGCGGCACCACGTACTCGCGCTCGGGCGGCTCACCGGCCGGGAGCAGCCACGGCACCACCCGCTGCACCTTCTTCCAGTGGACGGCGTCCATGTTCACGATCAGGTCCTTGAGCACCGGCATGTTGCCCATCGGCTCGACCGTGATCTCGCCGACGTCGCGGATCGAGGCGCGCTGCGACGGGCGCACCGGCTCGGCGGCTGCGTCCCGCAGCTTGGTATTGCAGGCGAGCTTTGCCTGGCCGTTGATCCGCACGCCGCACGACCCGCAGATCGCGGCCTGGCACGAGCAGCGGATCCCGAGCGAGCCGTCCTCGTGGTCCTTGATCGCAAGGATGCCGTCGAGCACGCTGCGGTGCCCCTCGAGGTCGACGGTGTACTCCTTCCAGAACGGCGGCGTGCCCTCCTCGGGGTCGTAACGGCGGATTTTCAGCGTGTACTGGGGCATCGGTGCGGCCGTCGCCAGCCTAGTACTTCCTCTCTTCGGGCTGCCATTGAGTGATCGTTACCGGCGAGTAGCTGATGTGCGGCTCGCCGTCGCCACCGAGGGTGAGGTCGATGTGCTTGAGCCACTCTCCGTCGTTTCGATCCGGGAAGTCGGTGCGGAAGTGCGCGCCGCGGCTCTCGGCCCGGTGGATCGCCGACACGACTGTCGCCTCGGCGCCGTCCAGCATGTACCCCAGTTCGAGCGCGCCGAGCAGATCCTGGTTGAAGACGCTCCCGCGGTCGTCGATCGCAACGTCCTTGTATTCCTCCTTGAGCCTCCGGACGACCTCGAGCGCTGTGTCGAGCCCCTCCGCGTCGCGGAACACCGCGCAGTGGCGGTCCATCGTCTCGCCGAGCTCGAGCTTGAGGTCGGCGACGCGCCGCCCTGGCCCCCGATCGCGTGCGACGAGGTCGCCGATCCGGCGCTGTTCGTCGGAGAGCAGGGCCGCGGAGGGCGGGTTCAGCACGATGCTCTGCGCGCGCTCGGCGGCGTGGGCGCCCGAGCGGCGGCCGAAGACCAGCGTGTCGAGCAGCGAGTTGGCGCCGAGGCGGTTGCCGCCGTGCACGGACACGCAGGCACACTCTCCGGCGGCGTAGAGCCCGGGCACCTCCGTCTGGCCGTGCACGTCGGTCTTCACGCCGCCCATCACGTAATGGTTGCCGGGCTTGATGTGAATCGGCTCCCGTGTGATGTCGACGCCCGCGAAGTCACGGCCGACGTTGACAATCTCGCGAAGCGCCTCGTGGATCCGCTTGCGCGGCACCACCGTGATGTCCAGCGCGACCGTCCCGTCCGGGAATCCGCGCCCCTCGTTGATCTCGGTCTGCTCGGCGCGCGACACGACGTCGCGCGAGGCCAGCTCCATCTTGTTCGGTGCGTACTTCTCCATGAACCGCTCGCCGAGCGCGTTGTAGAGGTGTGCGCCCTCGCCCCTGGCACCTTCCGTGATCAGCAGGCCGTTGCCGGCGAGCGTCGTGGGGTGGTACTGGACCATCTCCATGTCCATCAGCGGGGCGCCGATGCGGTAGGCCAGCGAGATCCCGTCCCCGGTGCAGATCAGTGCGTTCGTGGTGGGCTTGAAGCATTGCCCGTTGCCGCCGGTCGCGAGGATCACCGATCTCGCCTTGAAGAGCTCCATCGAGCCGTCGCGCAGATCGCGGGTGATTGCACCGGCGCAGTGCCCGGACTCGTCGAGCACAAGCCCCGTCGTGAACCACTCCTCGTAGCGCTCGACCTCCTCGTGCTTCATCAGCTGTTCGTAGAGCACGTGGAGGATCGCCTGGCCGGTGATGTCTGCGACGTAGTACGTGCGGGCGGCGGAGGCGCCGCCGAAGGCCCGCGTGCCGAGCAGGCCCTCCTGGTCGCGGTGGAACGTGACACCCATGTGCTCCAGATGCAGGAGCTCCTCGGGCGCCTCGCGGCACATGATCTCGATCGCGTCCTGGTCGCCCAGGTAGTCGGAGCCCTTGACCGTGTCGTAGGCGTGCGACTCCCAGGAGTCCTCGGGGTTCAGGGCCGCGTTGATGCCGCCCTGGGCCGCGTTCGAGTGCGACCGCACGGGGTGGACCTTGGAGAGGATTCCGACGGAAGCGCCTGCCTCGGCCGCACTGAGCGCGGCTCTTTGACCGGCCAGGCCGGCGCCTATCACGAGGACGTCATGCTCAGGCACGGGCGGGGATTCTATGCAAAGAGGTTGCGTGCCCCCGGCGACCACGCCGCGATCGGCCAGGCCTCGCGGCGCACCTAGCGGGACGCCACGCCGGGCACGCCCTGCTGGAGCGCCCGCCGCACCTGATCCCAGGTCACGATCCCGAGCAGCCGCCCGTCGGCGTCCACGGCCACGAGGGCGCCGGTGCGGGCGAGCGGCTCCGAGCCGAGCAGCGCCTCCAGCGGATCATCGGACCGCACGCGCAGGTTGTGGTCTCCCGCGCGCATGATCTCGTGCACCTTGAAGACCTTCTGCCGGTCCTCCGGGATCCGCTCCGCCCGCTCGCGGTCGACGACGCCGATGAAGCGCCCATGGCTGTCGACGACCGGGAACCAGGGGTAGCGGTAGCGAAGGAAGTACTCGTGCAGGGCCTGCTCGATCGTCATGTCGCCGGGCACGGCGACCGGCTCGTCGTCCATCACGTCCGCGACCTGCACGCCCTCGATCTTCGAGAGCAGGGCGGTCTGGTAGGAGGCGCCCTTGGCCGCCTGGCCCAGGAAGATCCCCAGGAAGACGGACCAGGCGCCGCTCAGCAGGTCGCCCTGGAAGACGGCGAAGTAGATCCCGATCCCGATCAGGATGTAGGAGAAGCCCTGCCCGATCGCGGCCGTGAAGTTGGTCGCGCGCGTCCGGTCCCCCGTGATCTTCCACGCGATCGCACGGGCCACGCGGCCGCCGTCGAGGGGGAATGCGGGGATCAGGTTGAAGAACAGGAGAAGCAGGTTGATGAACGCGAGGTAGGCGAGCAGCGCGAGCAGCCCGTCCGAGAGCTGCTTGGGGTCGCCCCGCATCGCATCCCAGAAGTCGTTTGCCCCGCCCGCGGCCATTCCGATCACAGCGCAAAACGCCGCGATTACGAGCGTCACGGCAGGACCGGCGATCGCAACGCGAAACTCGACCCCCGGTGATGGGGTGTCCCGGCTCATCCGCGCGATGCCGCCGAAGAGCCAGAGGTCGATCCCGGCGATCGGGATGCGGTTGCGGATCGCGACCCATGCGTGCCCCAGCTCGTGCAGCAGGATCGAGGTGAAGAACAGCAGCGCGCTCGCGGTCGCGAGCAGGAACGCGCCGGTGTCGTTGTTCCCCGGGATCGCGTCCTGGTAGTAGCCCGTCAGCAGCCAGATGAAGAGGAAGAGCGCGAGGAACCAGCTCGGGTCGACCCCGATGCGGATGCCGAACACGCGCACGAGCGGGATCGATCTGCCGCTGAGCATGTGGAACAAGCGTATAGGGGCCGGCCGGAGGAACGGCATGGCGATCCCGCGCACCGTGATCCCTGCCTGCTCAACCCCGACGGCCGGCTTGCCAGCGGTCGGCCTATATGTGGGGGCGGTGCCGCTCGATGATCGAGGCGGCGTCGATGCCGGGCGGGAGCGTCCCGAACACGCGGCCCCAGTCGCCCTCGAGGCGGGAGGCGCAGAACGCGTCCGCGACGGCCGGGTCGGCGTAGCGCACGACCAGCGAGCCCTGTAGCGCGAGCGCCATGCGCTCGACGACGCGCCGCGCGCGCCGCTCGGCGTCCTTGAAGCTCGACAGCTCGGACTTGAGCGAGTCGACGAAGCGGGCCAGCCTCGGCTCGGCCGGCACGGCCTCCTCGACCTCGGCCATGAAGGCGCCGAGGGACTGCGGGCTGCGGGCCATCGCACGCAGGACGTCGAGGCAGATGACGTTTCCCGAGCCCTCCCAGATCGAGTTGAGCGGCGCCTCGCGGTAGAGCCGCGGCATGCCGGACTCCTCGACGTAGCCGTTCCCGCCCAGGCACTCGAGTGCCTCGATCGCGTGGACGGGCCCCCGCTTGCAGATCCAGTACTTGGAGACCGCGGTCGCGAGTCGCTTGAAGAGGGTCTCGGTCTCGTGACCGGGAGCTTCGTCGTAGGCGCGCGCGAGGCGCATCGCGGTGATCGTGGCGGCCTCGGACTCGATGCAGAGGTCGGCCAGGACGTTGGCCATCGCGGGCTGGTCGATGAGGCGCTTGCCGAAGGCGGAGCGGTAGGCGGCATGATGGGTGGCCTGCGCGACTCCGGCCCGCATCCCGGCGGTGGACCCGAGCACGCAGTCGAGGCGGGTGTGGTTGACCATCTCGATGATCGTGGGCACGCCGCGCCCTTCCTCGCCGACGAGCCGAGCCCACGCTCCGTGGAACTCGACCTCGCTGGAAGCGTTGGAGCGGTTTCCGAGCTTGTCCTTCAGCCGCTGGATGTGGAAGCGGTTGCGCGTCCCGTCCGGAAGCACTCGCGGAAGCAGGAAGCAGGAGAGGCCGGCGTCGGCCTGGGCCAGCACCAGGAAGGCGTCGCACATCGGCGCTGAGCAGAACCACTTGTGGCCGACGAGCTCGTACTCGGCGCCCGGGCCGCCGCCGTTGAGCGGCCGCGCCACGGTCGTGTTCGCGCGCACGTCGGAGCCGCCCTGCTTCTCGGTCATCGCCATCCCGCAGAGCGCGCCGGCCTTGTCCGCAGCGGGCACGAGGCGCGGGTCGTAGGTCCTGGAGGTGAGCAGCGGCTCCCATTCGGCGGCGAGCGCCGGCGTCGCGCGCAGCGCGGGCACGCCGGAGTAGGTCATCGAGATCGGGCAACCGTGCCCCGCCTCCGCCTGGCCGAGCGGCATGAAGACGGCCGCGCGGGCGGCGTGGCCGGCGGGCTGGTCGGTGGTCCACGGCAGGGAGTGCGAGCCGTGTGAGACGGCGAAGTCCAGCAACCGGTGCCAGGCCGGGTGGAACTCGACCTCGTCGATCCGGTTGCCGTAGCGGTCGTGCGTGCGCAGGATCGGCGGGTTCTCGTTGGCCTGGCGGCCAAGCTCGATGCCGTCGCCGCCGGCAAACTCGCCGACCTCGACCGCCTGCTCCCGGGCCCACCCGGCGCCCTCGCGCTCGAGCGCCTCGACCAGCGCGGTGTCCGACTCGAACGCGTTGTAGCCCTGAAGCGGCGGAGCCTGGTTCAGGACCTCGTGCGTGGGCGCGTACGTGCGCTCTGGCTCTACGACGGCCATGCCTGACACCACTCTACCGGCGAGGCCTGCGGTACGCGAGTCTCTAGGCTACGCCCGACTCAGCAGGCTACGAGGGAGAGAGCAAGTGGCATACAGCGTGACTTTGATTCCGGGCGACGGCACCGGTCCCGAGCTGGCCGAAACGGCCAGCCGCGTGCTGGAGGCGACCGGCGTGGACTTCGAATGGGACCTGCAGTCCGCGGGCGCCGACGTCTACGAGCAGGAGGGGACGCCGCTGCCGGACCGGGTGCTGGAGTCGATCCGCAAGAACAAGGTCGCGCTCAAGGCTCCGATCACCACGCCGGTGGGCTCTGGCTTTCGCTCGGTCAACGTCGCCCTGCGAATGGAGCTCGACCTCTACGCCTGCCTGCGCCCGTGCAGGTCCTACGAGGGCGTGCGCACGCGATTTCCCGAGACCGACATCGTGATCGTGCGCGAGAACCACGAGGATCTGTACGCGGGCATCGAGTTCGAGGAGGGCTCCGAGGAGGCCGCGAAGCTGATCGAGGTTCTAAAGGAGCTGTCGGGACGCGACGTCCGGCCCGACTCGGGCATCTCGATCAAGCCGATCTCGATCTTCGGCAGCCGGCGGATCGTGAGCGCGGCGTTCGAGTATGCACGTGAGAACGGCCGCCGGAAGGTGACCGCTGCGCACAAGGCCAACATCATGAAGTTCTCGGACGGGCTGTTCCTGCACACCGCACGCGAGGTCGCCAAGGAGTACTCGGACATCGAGTTCGAGGACCGCATCATCGACAACCTGTGCAACCAGATCGTGTCGCGACCAGAGGAGTACGACGTGATCGTGCTGCCGAATCTCTACGGTGACATCGTCTCCGACCTCGGCGCCGGCATGAGCGGAGGCCTCGGGATCGCGCCCGGTGGCAACATCGGCGAGGACTACGCGGTGTTCGAAGCGACTCACGGGTCAGCTCCGAAATACACCGGGATGAACAAGGTGAACCCGACCGCCCTGATGCTCAGTGGTGTGATGATGCTCCGCCACCTCGGCGAGCGCGAAGCGGCCGACGGGATGGAGAACGCGATCGCGGAAGTGATTCGTGAAGGAAAGTTCGTCACCTACGACATGAAGCCGTCACGTGACGACCCGAGCGCCGTCGGCACCTCCGAGATGGCGGATGCGGTGATCGAGAAGATGAATGCGGGGGTGACGGCTTAGTCAGGCCGCCACGAACCCCTGGCCCTTGCGCTTCACCGCGCCTTGCTTCTGGAGCGCCGCGGTGACGCGGTACAGGTAGTTCTGCCGGATTCCCATGCGCTCGGCGATCTCCGGAACGCCCAGGCCGGGATTCGACTTGATCAGCTCCAGTGCCTGGTCGGCGCGCGTTCCGCCTGCACGACGGCGAGTGCGGCGGGGCTTGCGACGCCCGTTCGCGGACGCCGCGCGAGCGGCGGTGGCACGCCTTCCGCGACCGGATCCGGGCGGGCGGCCGGGACCGCGACGAGTGGGCGTGCGCGCGCCCGACGAGGGCGCCGAGGAGGGCGTTTTCACGCCTTCCAGCGCCTGCTTCGCCTCCAGCAAGGTCAAGTACTCTTCGTGCGCCGGTCTCAGCTCCTGCAGCCTTGTGTCGATCTGGCGGCGCTGCTGCGTCAAGAAATCGGTCCGGGGTGCCATGTTTCACCTCTCAATAGGGGGCGGGGGATCGCACCTACTAACTCTTTCAGATTTTGAAGTGTTTCCGTGCAAGTGAACGTGGAGGGTTGTGAACATGAGACGAAAGATCACAGTGGTGGGAGCGGGCAATGTCGGTGCCACGACGGTGCAACGCCTGGCCGAGCGTGATTACGCCGACGTCGTGATGGTCGACATCGTCGAGGGCCTCCCGCAGGGGAAGGCGCTCGATTTGAACCAGGCCGGACCGGTGGTCGGCTACGAGCCGAACGTGATCGGCACCAACTCCTACGACGAGACCTCGGGTTCCGACATCGTCGTGATCACCTCCGGCCTGCCACGCAAGCCTGGCATGAGCCGGGACGACCTGCTTGCGGCCAACCGGAAGGTGGTCGAGAGCGTCACCCGGGAGGTCTCGGAGCGCTCACCCGACGCGATCATCATCGCTGTCACCAACCCGCTCGACGCGATGTGCCACGTGGCGCTCGAGGTGAGCGGCTTTCCGCGCCAGCGCGTGGTCGGCATGGCCGGGATCCTCGACTCCGCGCGCTTCCGCACGTTCCTCGCATGGGAACTCGGCGTGTCGGTTCGCGACGTGACCGGATTCGTGCTCGGTGGTCACGGCGACACGATGGTCCCGATCACCAGCTACACGAACCTCGCGGGCGTCCCGGTGAGTCAGAAGATCGACGCGGCCCGGCTCGAGGAGATCGTGCAGCGCACACGCGACGGCGGAGCCGAGGTCGTGAAGCTGCTCAAGGCTGGGTCCGCCTACTACGCGCCCTCGGCGGCGGTTGCCGAGATGGTCGACTCGATCGTGTTCGATCAGAAGCGAGTGCTCCCGTGCGCCGCCTATTGCGACGGCGAGTACGGGATCGACAAGCTCTTCGTGGGCGTTCCGGTGAGGCTCGGCAAGGAGGGGGTCGAGGAGATCATCGAGATCGAGCTGGCCGAGGCCGAGCGGGCGGACCTGCAGCGGTCGGCCGAGGCCGTGCGCGAGCTGGTCGACGCGATGGCGGCGCTCGAGAAGGCCTAGCCGGGGTCCTGCTTCGGCCAGAAGCGCGCCTCGCGGCGCACCGCCCCGGCGGCGAGCTTGGTCTCCGCGAAGTCGTGCACGGATCGTCCCCCCGCATCGTGCGGCACATAGATCAGGTAGCGCTCGTTCAGCATCGTGATCACCACGTCGGGACGCTCCTTGAGCACGAGCTCGCGATCGAGCGTCGGGATCTGGGCGAAGACGAGCCGGCGAAAGCTCGCCGCCAGGCATGGCAGCATGTGGTCGGTGTAGGAGTCCCCCAGCAGCACGCAGGTGGTATCCGGAGCGGCCTGGCACTCGGTCACGATCAGCTTGCCGAGGTTGACGATGCAGTTGTCGTGAACCAGCCACGCCGTTGGCCGAACCACCTCTGCATAGACCTCGATCGACTCTTCCTCGGGCTCGACCTTGAAGCCCAGCTCGCCCGCCTGGAGCACGTCGATGAAGCGCACGTCTTCGCGCGGTACCCGGTGCAGCTCGACCGCGCGCGCGACCTCTGCGGCGAGCCGCTCGTATGCGACCAACGCGCCGCGGCCGCTCCAGTGGGGGTCCGTCTTCGAGTAGAGCAGCGGATCGGGCTTTGCAGCGAGCAGGTCGTCGAGCGGGTAGAGCAGCCGGGCTCGCGAGCCGCTCTCGCGGAGATGGTCCATCAGCTGATGCACGGGCCGCTCGGACGCGTTCACGACGCCGTCCGGCAGATCCTCGGGATAGACCGAGTGCGCATTCGGCGGCACCATGAAGAAGTACGGGATGCCGAGCCCTTGGAGCCATGCCACGCGAGCCTCCAGGAGCTCACGCCACATCCGGAGGTCGTCGCCGGCGAACCGCCGTTCCCCGCTGTGCTGAAGGATGACGTCGTTGCTGTCGTTCGCGAGGAAGAGGCGCCCGTGCTTCCCTCGCACGACCTTGTCGTCCTTCTTGTATGGAGCCGCGAGGGACAGGCGCGAATCGTAACCTCACGTATCCGGCGGCACCCGTCGCGGCGGGAGCGCCGGGGATGAGCGGCTCTGAGCGGGTGGTGGTCGCGCGACGGCTTCCGGGTGCCGGGCTCGATCTGCTCGACGAGCGCTTCGAGGTGCTGGTGGGGGAGGTGCCGCTCGACCGCGAAGCGCTCCTGCGGCGCGTGCGCGGGGCGGCCGCGATCGTCGCGGACCCGACTGTGCCCGTCGACGCCGCGCTGCTCGACGCGGCCGGCGCGGCGCTGCGGGTGGTCGCCAACTTCGCGGTCGGCTATGACAACGTCGACCTCGCGGCCTGCCGCGAGCGCGGCGTCGTCGTCACGAACACGCCCGACATGCTCACGAACGCGACGGCCGAGCTGGCCGTCGCGCTGATGCTCGCGGCCGCCCGGCGGCTGGGCGAGGGGGAGCGGATGCTGCGGCACGGCGAATGGACCGGCTGGGAGCCCGAGCAGCTGCTGGGGCGCGAGCTGAGCGGCGCGACCGTGGGCATCGTGGGCCTCGGCCGGATCGGCACCCGGGTCGCAGAGCTGCTGCGCGGCTTCGAGCCCGAGCTGCTCTACACCGCCCGCAGCGCGCGGCCCGAAGCCGAGCAGCGGCTCGGCGTGGAGCGGTCCGATCTTGCGAGCCTGGTGGGCCGCGCCGATTTCGTCACGCTCCACGCGCCGCTCACGCCCGATACGCGGCATCTGGTCGACGCGGCGCTGCTCGAGCGGTTCAAGCCGGGCGCCGTGCTCGTCAACACCGCCCGGGGCGGCCTCGCGGACACGCGCGCGCTGGTGGGCGCCCTGCGCGGCGGCCGCCTGGCCGCGGCGGGGCTCGACGTCTTCGAGCACGAGCCCGAGGTCGAGCCGGAGTTGCTCGAGCTCGACAACGTGGTGCTGCTCCCGCACCTCGGGTCGGCGACCGCCACGGCCCGCAACGCGATGGCGAAGCTGGTCGCGGAGAACGTGATCGCGGTGCTTGCGGGAAAGCCGGCGCTGACCCCCGTTTTGCGCTAACTGCGCGGGTTCCGCGGAAGCGCGCACGGCTTCGCGAAAAAGCCGGAACTAAATTTCGTGCGATTTGGGAAAAGCGCCCTGTGAGGGGGCTGGACATCGGACCGCCGATGTCCGACTATGCCGCTTCCGATGGAGCCCCTGCTCGAGACACACGCGCCCCGCATCGCATCCGCCGCCCGCCGCGGCGGGCGCAAGCCGCGCTGCGAGGACTGCTTCTTCCACCAGCAGATGCTGTGCGCGCTCCCCGAGAAGAAGCCGTGTCCGACCTTTCGCCCCGCGCATCCCGAGGGCCTGAGGCCACCTCAGCAGCTTTCGTTCGTGTTCCGCCAGGAGCGGCGGGCCGAGCCCTTCACGTTTCAGCCGGCCGGCGCCTGAGCCGCGCTTCGATCCAGCGCGCGCCGAGCGTGTCGGTGAGCCCGTGGGCGAGGATCGACGCGACGATCGCAAACGACGCGACCTCGAAGACGAGGTTCCCGTGCGGGGCCGCGGACCGCAGCACCAGCAGCGCGAACAGCATCGAGGCGACGCCCTTCGGCCCGAACCACGCGATGAACAGCTTGATCGGCGAGGGGAGGCGCGTCCCGGCGAGCGCCGCGAGCGCCGCCGCCGGGCGGGCGACGCCCAAGGCGAAGACGATGAAGCCCACGAGCGCGGGAATGCCGTGGTGCCACCCGGTCGTGACGATCAGCGCCCCGAACAGGAAGAACACGCTCACCTGGAGCACGGCGCTGACGCTTTCGTTGAACTGGCTGAAGGCGTCGGGGATGTCGTGCTCTGCGACGCCGAGCGCGACGCCCGCGACGAAGGCGGCGATCAGCCCGTTGCCGAAGGTGGCATTCGCCAGGCCGTAGGCGGCGAGCGCCAGGCCGAGCGCGTACACGCCCTCATAGTTGCGTGCCAGGCCGGGGCCGGGCAGCCGGGCGATCGCGCGCCCGCCGACGAACGCCAGCACGAGCCCGATCAGCGCTCCGACCGCGACCTTCCCGAGCAGCTCGAGTGCGGCGCTGCCGGCGCCGCCACGCGGCTCGGCGAGCGTGAGGAAGAACAGCACGAACGGCAGCGCGAGCCCATCGTTCAGCCCGGATTCGAGGTTGAGCGTGTGCCGCACGAGCGCGGGCACGTGCTTGGCCGTCACGACGGTCGAGGTCACGACCGGGTCAGTGGGGGTCAGGACCGCGGCGAGCAGGAAGCACTCGGCCACCGTCAGCGCCGGGAACACGAGCAGCGCTGCCGCCCCGAGCAGGACCAGCGTGAGCGGCATCGCCAGCACCAGCGCCCGCGCCGCCGGCCCCCAGTGGTGCGCGAGCAGCTCGCGCTCGACGAGCAGGCCGTCGGAGAAGAGGGTCACGATCAGCGCGAGCTCGACGACGTGCTTCACGAGCACCGACCGGGGGTCGACCGATACCACGTCGAACCCGGCGAATGCGATCCCGGCGACCACCGCGAGCACGGAGATCGAGAGCACGCTGGCACGCAGCCAGCCCGACAGCGCCGCCGCGCACGCGAGCAGGGCGCCGAGCAGCAGCAGCGCCTCGGAGAAGTCGAGGTTCATCGAGCCGCGGGGACGTTATCCGGTCGTCGTGCGCCGCAATGCTCCTGCCGCGTGTGACCCATCTCACACATGAATGCGTCACGCAATCGGTTTAGTGGCAGAATCCACTTGCAGGGTTGATTGGGGCTGAGGAGAGGCCGGAAGTTGGTTCTGAGAAGCGAATGAGGCTCACGGTGCTGGGCAAGTCGCCGTCCTGGCAGGATGCGGACGGCGCCTGCAGTGGTTACCTGCTGGAAGAGGACGGGATGTCGATCCTGCTCGACTGCGGGAACGGCGTGTTCTCGAAGCTCCGCCGCTTCCGGGACTACACGCGAATCGACGCCGTCGTGATCTCCCATCTGCACGCGGATCACTTCCTCGACCTGGTGCCGTTCTCCTACGCGCTCACATATGCGCCGCGCCAGCAGCCGATGCCCGTCGACCGCTGGCCCGGCACCGATCACCCTGCACGGCCGAAGCTCTACGCGCCCACCGGCGCGACCGAGCTGTTCCGGCGCGTGGTCGGCGCCTGGGGCAACGAGGACCTGATCGAGAATGCGTTCGACATCGAGGAGTTCAAGGGCGACAGCGTGCTCGACGTCGGGTCGATGCGATTCCGCTTCGAGAGCGTGCCGCACTTCACCGAGACCTTTGCGATCGACATCGCCTCGACGAACGGTGGCGGCCGCGTGACCTATGGCGCCGACTGCTCGCCGAACGAGACGCTGGTCGAGTTCGCGCGGGGCACGGATCTCCTGATCGTCGAGGCGACGCTGCCGCGGCCCGAGCGCACCGGGAAACGCGGGCATCTCACCCCCGAGGAGGCAGGCCAGCACGCAAAGCGCGCCAACGTCAAGCGCGTGCTGCTCACCCACGTGAGCGACGAGCTGGACGAGCTCTGGGTCCGCAAGTGCGCGAAGGCCGCCTACGACGGCCCGATCGACGTCGCCCGCGAGGGCGACGTCTACGTGACCTAGCGACCTGGGCCCCGCACGGCGCCCTTGTCAGCGGTGGGCCGTGAGCTAACCTAGCCGGCAATGGCCCGGACCCGCGATCCATTCGCGAATTTCGACCGGATGCGGCGGCAAATCGACGAGCTTTTCGGCGATGCCTGGGGCCGTGCCGGGCTGGGCACGCCACGGCGGGTCGGCTTCCGCCCCCGCGTCGACGTGTACTACTGCGGCGACGACCGGCCGCTCGCGGTGATCAAGGCCGACCTCGCGGGGATCGACTCCGAGCACCTCAGCATCGAGGTGCGGGGACGTACGGTTGTGATCAGCGGAGATCGCCAGGCGCGCGACGCCGAGGGCCGCGTCTACCAGCAGATCGAGGTCGAGAGCGGCCCTTTCCTACGCGAGATCCAGCTCGGTGCCGACGTCGTCGCCGAACAGGCCCGTGCGACCTACGAGGACGGCGTCCTGCGCGTCGAGATTCCGCTGGCTGCGCCCGAGGAGGCGCGTCACATCGAGATCAAGGGCTCGGCCGCCGACGAGGACGGCGCGCCCGAGTGATCGAAGTCGTCCAGGGCGGACCCGAGACGGCCGGCGAGCCGGAAGCGTTCCCGCAGTTGCCGGAGATCCTGCCGGTGCTGCCGTTGAAGGAGATGGTCGCGTTCCCCCACGCGATGACGCCGCTCGCGGTCGGCCAGGAGCGCTCGGTCAACCTCGTGAACGACGCGCTCTCACGCGACCGCATGCTGGTGATGGTGGCGAGCGGGGACCCCGAGGTCGACGAGCCCGGCCCGGACGACGTCTACCGCGTCGGCGTGGTCGGTGTGATCGCGCGCATGCTGAAGATGCCCGACGGCACGCTCCGGATCCTGGTCCAGGGCGGCCAGCGGGTGCGGATCGACGAGTTCGTGCGCGAGCAGCCCTACCTGATCGCCCGGATCCACGAGGAGCCGGACGTGCTCGAGCTGTCTGCCGAGCTCGAGGCGCTCACGCGACACATCCAGAACACCTTCTCGAGCATCATCGAAGGCGTCCCCTACCTGCCCGAGGAGCTCCAGATCGCGATCGCGAACGTCGACGATCCCGAGGCGCTCGGCCACATGATCGCGGGCTCGTTGCGGATCAGGGTGGAGGAGAAGCAGGAGCTGCTCGAGGAGCGCAACGTCACGAACCGGCTGCGCAAGCTTTCCTCGATCCTTGCCCGCGAGCTGGAGGTGATGGAGCTCGGCTCGAAGATCCAGTCCGAGGTCCAGTCCGAGATGGACAAGACGCAGCGCGAGTACTTCCTGCGCGAGCAGCTGAAGGCAATCCAGCGGGAGCTCGGCGAGGAGGACGAGACCCAGGCCGAGGTCAACGAGATCCGCCGGCAGATCGAGGAGGCGAACCTTCCGGAGGGTGCTCGCAAGGCTGCCGAGCGTGAGCTGTCCCGGCTCGAGCGCCTGCCGTCGGCGGCCGCCGAGTACGGGGTGATCCGGAGCTACCTGGAGTGGATCGTCACGCTGCCGTGGTCGAAGTGGACCGAGGACAACCTCGACATGAAGCACGCGCGCAGGATCCTCAATCGCGACCACTACGACATCGAGCGGGTCAAGGACCGGATCCTGGAGACCCTCGCGGTGCGCAAGCTCAAGCCGGACCTCAAGGGATCGATCCTGTGCTTCGTCGGACCGCCGGGCGTCGGCAAGACCTCGCTCGGCAAGTCGATCGCAGCCGCGCTGGGCCGCAAGTTCGAGCGCATCTCGGTCGGTGGAGTCCGCGACGAGGCCGAGATCCGCGGTCATCGGCGCACCTACATCGGGGCGCTGCCGGGCACCATCATCCGCGCGCTGCGCGATGCGGAGAGCCGCAATCCGGTCTTCATGATCGACGAGATCGACAAGATGGGGGCGGACTTCCGAGGCGACCCGGCGAGCGCGATGCTGGAGGTGCTCGACCCCGAGCAGAACCACAGCTTCCGCGACCACTACCTCGACCTGCCGTTCGACCTCTCGGACGTGATGTTCATCACGACGGCGAACGTCCTCGACACGATTCCGGGCCCGCTGCGGGACCGCATGGAGATCATCCAGCTGTCGGGTTACACGCGCGAGGAGAAGCACCACATCGCCAGGCGGTACCTGGTGCCCCGGCAGATCGAGCGCAACGGCCTCACGCCCGAGCGGATCGAGATCCGCGACGACGCGATCGACGTCGTGATCGTCGAGTACACGCGCGAGGCCGGCGTGCGCAACCTCGAGCGTGAGATCGGGTCGATCTGCCGCAAGGTCGCTCGTGACTTCGCGGAGGGCAAGGCGAAGCGCAAGGTGACGGTGACGAAGGCGAAGGCGAAGGCGATGCTGGGCAAGCGGCGCTACTTCTCCGAGGCGCGCCTGCGCACGAAGGAGCCGGGCGTCGCGACCGGGCTCGCCTGGACCCCGTTCGGCGGCGAGGTGCTGTTCATCGAGGCGACCGACTACCCCGGGTCGGGAAAGCTGATCATCACGGGGCAGCTCGGAGAGGTGATGCGCGAGTCGGCGCAGGCGGCGCTGTCGTTTGTCCGGGCGCACGCCGCGCAGCTCCAGCCCGACCTGGCCGAGGACTACTTCCAGACGCACGACCTGCACGTGCACGTGCCCGCGGGCGCGATTCCAAAGGATGGGCCTTCCGCGGGGGTCGCGATGGCGACCGCGCTGGCGTCGCTGATCTCCCGGCGCCCGGTACGCGAGGACACTGCGATGACCGGCGAGCTCACGCTGATCGGGCAGGTGCTGCCGATCGGAGGCCTGAAGGAGAAGGCGCTCGCCGCGCAGGCCGCCGGGATCGAGCGCGTGATCGCGCCGAAGCTCAACGAGCAGGACATCGACGACATCCCCGCGCATCTCCGCAAGGACCTCGAGTTCATCTTCGTCGAGCGGGTGGAGCGGGCGCTGCGCGAGGCGCTCGTCCCGTCCGCCGCCCAGAACGGCGCGGGTCCACGAGACCGGGCCCGCACGGCGGCGCGGCGCGCGCGCACAGCCTCACGCGACGGCGCCGGGCGCGCCCGCAAGCCGGCCCGCGCGAAGTCGCACTAGGGCCTCGGCGCGGTCACGGCGATCGCCCGCTTCACAGGCGCGAGACGATCGCCTGGGCGAGCAGCGAGGCCAGCGGCCCGGCCGGGATGCCGGCGACGTTGCCGTTGCCGCGCACGAGCGCCGGGTCGCCACCGTCGCTCTTCAGCTCCGCATCGAGCGCGAACGGGATGCGCCGGTCCGCGGCCGGGCCGGTGACCCCGCGGGCCGCGCCCGACAGCAATGATGCGACGAACGGCGGCAGCCCCGAGGTGAGGTAGCCCGACACCCTCGCCACGGTGGACTCGCCGTTCGCCAGGAGCGTGTAGGTCCCGTCACCGTCGCCGCGGGTCAGCGCGAACTGCGTCACGGTGAACGGCCCCGCGGTCACGTCGCGCAGCCTTACCCGGACCGAGTCGAAGCCATCGAGCCGGTCGAACACCTTCGTGCGCTGGTCGAGCGGGAACCGGAGCCCCTCGCCATCGAGCGAGAAGCGGTCGCCGTCGTGTGCCACCAGGCGCAGCGCGGGCACCGCGTCGAGGTCGACGCTCGCGCTCCCGCCTCGTTTCGTCAATCGGTCCTCGACCTTTCCCGCGAGCAGCGGAGGGAGCACGATCTGCGTGACGACGAGGATCGCGACGATCACGGCGACTGCGACCGCCAGGTAACGAAGCATCGCTCGGTCCCTGTCGCGGCGGGCGACCGTCAGGCCGCCGGTTTCGACGGCACGGGCGCGCGCTCGGTGCGCAGCGGTGTGGGGTGTCCGATCGACCCGACCTCGGCGATGTCGCGCTTGAACGGGAGGCCGATCGTCCAGTCCATCACCGCGCGGACCTTGCGCGCGGCGCCCGGGATCTGGGTCAGGTGGTAGCTGCGGGCAAGCCACCAGGCGGGGAAGCCCCGCATCGTCACCCCGCGCACCTTGGCGACCGCCTTGTAGCGGCCGAGGTTCACGAACTGGCCCTGGGTCCTATAGGTGAACGGCTTCGGCGTGCCGCGCCCGAGCGAGGCGGCGATGTTGCGGCCGGCGGTCCGCCCCTGGCGGATCGCGTGCTGGGACGTCGGCGGGCAGGGGAGCCCCGGACGCGTCGGGTCCGGGACGGCGGCCGCGTCGCCGATCGCCCAGACGTCCTGCTCGCCGTCGACCTTGAGGTCCTTGCCGACGCTGATACGCCCGCGCTCGCCGAGCGGCAGGCCGAGGTTACGGATGCTCGGGTGGGGCGTGACCCCTGCCGTCCAGACCACGGTCCGGGTCGGGATCGTCTCTCCCGTGGCGAGCCTTGCGGAGGTGGGGCCGACCTCCTCGATCGTGGTCCCGAGGCGGATGTCGATGCCGCGGCCGCGCAGCTGCTCGAGCGCGTAGTCGGCCAGCGAGCCTTCGATCTCGGGCAGCACGCGGCCGGTCGCCTCGACGAGCACCCAGCGCATTCCGTGCAGGCTCGCGCGAGGGTAGAAGTCGAGCGCGTCGGCGGCGAAGTCCTGAAGCTCCGCGAGTGCCTCCAGGCCCGCATAGCCGCCGCCCACGAAGACGAATGTGAGCAGCTCGTCCCGGTCGGCGGGGTCGTCTGCGGCCTCCGCGATCTCGAGCGACTGGATCACGTGGTTGCGGAGCCAGATCGCGTCGGCGAGCGTCTTGAAGCCGACCGCGTGCTGCTCGAGCCCGGGCACCGGCAGCACGCGCGAGATCGATCCGTGGGCGACCAGCAGCCGGTCGTAGCGGAACTCGTGCTCTTCGCCCTCCTGATCGCGGACGGTGACGGTGCGCCGGGCGGCGTCGCGCGCTGTCGTGGCGCCGAGGATCAGGCGCGTGTGCCGGAGCACGTCACGAAGCGGCGTGACGACGTGGCGCGGCTCCAGCGTGCCCGCGGCGGCCTCCGGCAGGAAGGGCGTGTAGAGAAGGAAGTTGACGTCGTTGACCAGCGTGACCCGCGTGCTGTGCCGCGGCATCGACAACTCGAGTTGTCGAGCCGCATACAGCCCGCCGAAGCCGCCTCCCGAGATGACGACGTCCCATGCCACGCGGGCGATGCTAGACGATCGATCGCGACTACCCGCCCGGTTTGGGCTCGGCCTCGCCGAGGCGCCGCCCGGGCGCTTCGGCGGCCACGCGCTCGAGGCGTTCCAACCGCCGCAGGCGCGCCGGCATCTCCTCTCTGTTGAAGAGCCGCCAGCGCACCTCGCGGTGGAGGAGAGCGTCCCTCGACGTCCGTTGTCGGGGACCACTCGGCTTGGGGAGGGGATTGTCCATGCTCCGATTGCATCGTCGCCGCTGTCGGCGCGCGTGTCTTTGGACCGGTGTCCAGGATTCGGGGCGGCGCGCTGGACCGCCTGACGCCGGGCGTCAGTTGGCGAGCCAGGCAGCGGGGTCGCTCGTGATCTCCTCGATCACGGACGGCAGGTCCCCGTTCGACACGTCGGCGAGCGTGACGGACTCGAGCACCGCGCGCAGGTTTGCCCGCACCGCGACCCAGAGCTTGCCGAGCGGCTCCGCCCGGCCGGCGAACTTGAGCGTCTCGGGGGAGGACCCCCGCACGCTTGCGAGCGGCCCCTCGACCGCGCGGATCACGTCCGCGATCGTGATCTCCTCGGCGGGCCGTGCGAGCCAGTAGCCGCCCTCGGCACCTCGCTGGCTGCGGACCAGCCCGGCATGCCTGAGCTCGGCCAGGATGTTCTCGAGGAACTTGAGCGGGATCTCCTGGGCCTGGGAGATCGCCTCACCCTTCAGGGGAGGGTCGGTCGCCCCCGCCAGCTCGACGGCTGCGCGGACGGCATAGTCGGCCTTCGCCGAGACTCGCATGGCGCAAGCCTAGGACATGCGGGACGCGTCGAGCCGCGGCCGCGTGTCCGGCGCCGATGCCGGCGACCTGCTCGTCGAGCAGGCGATTCCGTGGAGCACGATCGAGTCGCGATCGAGCGGCCCGGTCGTGGAAGCCGGTGTCGTGGTCCTCCATCCAGCAGATCAGCCGTCTCGTTCGCCACGTAGATCACGAAGCGGCCGTTCGCCGCCCGCGCGAATGGCGGCCGGCTGCGGGACGCGAGTGCTTCCACCAGGTGCTCGGTCCACAGGTATGCGGGTGGAGGGCGGATGGCATGCTGAACTTTGTCCATTGGCTTGCTGGACTACAGCAATACCCTGTATATCCCATTGGATTTATGGCATTATGCTACGGTGCCCTTCCCCATTAAACGAATAGAGAAGGATGGCTAGTGCCGAAGTCACCTTCAAGGATTCGGATCGCAGCGGTCGCCGTGGCGTTGGCCGCGCTGGCGGCCGGAGTCGCCGCGTGCGGCAGCAGCGACTCGAAGCTGAGCCTCGTCGTTTATTCCACGCCGCAGGAGGCCTACGAGCAGCTGATCCCGGCTTTCAAGAAGACAGCCGCGGGGAAGGGCGTCGGCTTCAACCAGTCCTACGGCGCCTCGGGCGACCAGGAGCGCGCGGTCGAGGCAGGCCTCAAGGCCGACGTCGTGGCGCTCTCGCTCGCCCCGGACGTCGAGAAGCTCGTGAAGGCCGGCAAGGTCGACGCGAGCTGGGACGAGGGCCGCTACCACGGCTTCGTGACGAATTCGGTGGTGGTGCTCGCGACCCGCAAGGGCAATCCCAAGCACATCAAGACCTGGGACGACCTCGTGAAGCCCGGCGTCGAGGTGATCACGCCGAACCCGTTCACCTCCGGAGGCGCGCGCTGGAACGTGATGGCCGCCTACGGCGCACAGCTCGAGCAGGGCAAGTCGAAGCAGCAGGCGCTGGACTACCTGGACAACCTGTTCAAGCACGTGCCGGTCCAGGACAAGAGCGCGCGGGAGGCGCTGCAGACGTTCGTCGGCGGCAAGGGCGACGTGCTGCTCGCCTACGAGAACGAGGCGATCAACGCCCAGCAAAAGGGCCAGTCGCTCGACTACACGCTCCCTGACCAGACAATCCTGATCCAGAACCCGGCCGCGGTGATCAAGGACAGCAAGCACCTGAAGGATGCCCGGGCGTTCGTGGACTTCCTGCGAACGGACCAGGCGCAGAAGATCTACGCGGGCAAGGGCTACCGCCCCGTGGTGCCGTCGCTGGTCGACAAGTCGAAGTTCCCGACGCCGCCGCAGCTGTTCCAGATCGACAAGCTCGGCGGCTGGTCGAGCGTGACGGACGAGTTCTTCGATCCGGACAAGGGCTACCTGGTCGACATCGAGAAGGCGAAGGGAGTGCCGACTGCCAAGTAGCGCGACAGCCGCGCGCGCGCCGCGCGGCCTGCCGGTCGGAGTGCCCCGCCCCACCGGCGCGGCACACGGCCGGGGTGCGGCGGGCATCTACCTCAGCCTGATCGTGCTGATCCCGCTCGCAGCGGTCGTCTCGAAGGGGTTCGACAACGGCTGGGACGGGTTCTGGTCGGCCGCCACCTCGCCCGCCTCGGTCTCCGCGCTGAAGCTCACCGTGGTCGCCTCGTTCATCGTGGTCGCGATCAACGGGGTCACCGGCACCCTGATCGCCTGGGTACTGGTGCGCGACGACTTCCGCGGCAAGAGCATCGTCAACTCGCTGATCGATCTGCCCTTCGCGCTGCCGACGATCGTCGCGGGCCTCACGCTGCTCGCGCTGTACGGGCCGCGGAGCCCGGTCGGTGTCGACGTCGCCTACACGCGGATCGCGGTGGGCCTCGCGCTCTTGTTCGTGACGCTGCCGTTCGTCGTGCGTGCCGTGCAGCCGGTGCTGATCGAGCTCGACCGGGACATGGAGGAGGCGGCCGCGTCGCTCGGCGCCGGCCCGCTGACGGTGTTCCGGCGGATCGTCCTGCCCAACCTCTGGCCGGCGATCCTGGCAGGCGTCGCGCTCGGCTTTGCGCGCTCGATCGGCGAGTTCGGCTCGCTCGTGCTGATCTCCGGCAACCTTCCGTTCAAGACGGAGGTGTCCTCGGTCTTCATCTTCGGCCAGATCGAGAGCGATCGCGTGGCCGCCGCGGCGGCCGTCTCCGTGGTGCTGCTGGCGATCTCCCTGGTGGTGCTGCTCGCGATCTCGGCGCTGTCGCGATGGGCGGGACGGCATGACGCCTAGCCGCGTGTCGCGGATCACGCTGCGCACGGTCGCGCTCGGCTACCTCGCCGTGCTCCTCGCGGCCCCCGTTGGCCTGGTCTTCTACAGGACCTTCGAGCACGGCTTCGGCCCCGCGTGGCAGGCGGTCACCACGCCGGAGGCGTTGCACGCGTTCTGGCTCACGATCCTGATGGTGCTGGTCGCGGTTCCCGCCAACACCGTGTTCGGCGTGATCACCGCGATCGCGCTCGTGCGGCACAGGTTCCCGGGCCGGGCGCTGCTGAACGCGGCGATCGACCTCCCCTTCGCGGTCTCTCCGGTCGTGATCGGGCTCGCGCTGATCCTCGTCTACGGCGAGGGCGGATGGTTCGGCTCGTGGCTCGCCGATCACGGGATCCAGGTGATCTTCGCGACGCCCGGGATGATCCTCGCGACGATGTTCGTCTCGTTGCCGTTCGTGGTGCGGGAGGTGATGCCGGTGCTGCGCGAGATCGGCACCGAGCAGGAGCAGGCGGCCTCGACGCTCGGCGCCTCGTCGTTTCAGACCTTCTGGCGGATCACGCTGCCGGCGATCCGCTGGGCGCTCACGTACGGCGTCGTGCTGGCGACGGCGCGTGCGCTCGGAGAGTTCGGCGCCGTCAGCGTCGTTTCGGGAAAGCTTCAGGGCCAGACCGAGACGGCTACCCTGTTCGTGGAGCAGCGCTTCCATCAATTCGACCTCACAGGCGCCTACGCTGCCTCGTTCGTGCTCGCAATGCTCGCGATCGCGACGTTGCTGTCCATGAACTTGGCGAACAGGCGAAAGAGGGTGGCGTCATGAGCATCGCCGTCCAGCATGTGTACAAGCGCTTCGGCGAATTCGTCGCTCTCGACGACGTCTCGATCGGGGTACCCGACGGGTCGCTGACGGCGCTGCTCGGGCCGAGCGGAAGCGGCAAGTCGACGCTCCTGCGCGTGATCGCCGGCCTCGAGCAGCCCGACACGGGCACGGTGTGCATCGAGGGGACGAATGCGACCACGCTGCCCGCGCAGAAGCGCGACGTCGGCTTCGTGTTCCAGCACTACGCAGCGTTCAAGCACATGACCGTCTGGGAGAACGTCGCCTTCGGCCTGAAGATCCGCAAACGGACGAAGCCGGAGATCGCGCGCCGCGTCGAGGAGCTGCTCGAGCTGGTGCAGCTGGCCGGCCTGGCAGAGCGGTACCCCACGCAGCTCTCCGGCGGCCAGCGCCAGCGCATGGCGCTCGCGCGCGCGCTCGCGGTCGAGCCGAAGGTGCTGTTGCTCGACGAGCCGTTCGGCGCGCTCGACGCGCGCGTGCGCAAGGACCTGCGGATCTGGCTTCGCCGGCTCCACGACGACGTCCACGTGACGACCATCTTCGTCACGCACGACCAGGAGGAGGCGATGGACGTGGCCGAGCAGATCGTCGTCATGAACGACGGCAAGGTCGAGCAGGTCGGCGAGCCACGCGATCTCTACGAGCATCCGGCGAACGAGTTCGTGATGAGCTTCGTGGGGCCGGTTAACCGGCTCGGGAAGGAGCTCGTCCGCCCGCACGACATCGAGGTCATGCTGGAGCCCAACGGCACCACCGAGGAGGCGATGATCGACCGGATCGTGCACCTCGGGTTCGAGGTCCGGGTCGAGTTCACGCTGAAGGACGGCAGCGAGGCGTGGTCGCAGCTGACGCGCGAGGCGGCCGACCACCTCGAGCTCGAGCAGGGTCAGATCGTGTACGTGCGCAGGGCCCGCGCACGCGTTTTCAGCTAGCCCCGGGGCCTCGCACTCGCCCGCAAGTTCTCCGCGCGTTATCCGGATTTCCCGGCCCGGAGCGAGGGCGCGAGTCTCTAAAATCAGGGGACCGTTGAGAGGATCCGCTGAAAGCCCTGATTCCGCATCGGAAAGCGAAATTCCGACGTTCCGTCTGATGCTGTCGTCACTGTTGTCAACCCCCTATCGCTGCTCGTGGCAGACCGGGAGATCGGCCCCAGGGCAGGCTCCCAGGCAGGGTCCCAGCGCGGGCGGGGGAGAGGTCCTATACGGCATCGACGGAGGAGTTGGAGAATGGCCCGAACCCTGAATTCCGCCCAGACGATCGACAGCGTGCGTGCCGGCGATCAAGGGTTGGCCATCGAACGCAGGTTCACCCGTGAGGGTGTCCATCCCTTCGACGAGATCGAGTGGGAGCTCCGCGATGCGCTGATCGGCGATCCGGCCAAGCCGGCCTTCGAGCAGCGCGGCGTCGAGTTCCCGAAGAGCTGGTCGCAGAACGCGACCAACATCGTCGCCCAGAAGTACTTCAGGGGTCAGCTCGAGACACCCAAGCGCGAGCACTCCGTCAAGCAGATGGTCGGCCGGGTGGCCGGCACGATCGCCGCCTGGGGCCGGGCCGGCGGCTACTTCGGTTCGGGCGTGGACGCCGAGGCCTTCGAGGCCGAGCTCACGCACATCCTCGTGAACCAGCTCGCCGCCTTCAACTCGCCGGTCTGGTTCAACGTGGGCTTCGAGGAGCAGCCGCAGTGCTCGGCCTGCTTCATCCTCTCGGTCGACGACACGATGGAGTCGATTCTCTCCTGGAACACCAAGGAGGGGCTCATCTTCCGCGGCGGCTCCGGCGCGGGGATCAACCTCTCGATGATCCGCGGCTCGAAGGAGCAGCTCTCGAAGGGCGGGTACGCCTCGGGCCCCGTGTCGTTCATGCGCGGCGCCGACTCGTGGGCGGGCACGATCCGCAGCGGCGGCAAGACCCGCCGCGCGGCGAAGATGGTGGTGCTCGACATCGACCATCCGGACATCCGCGACTTCATCTGGTGCAAGGCGCGCGAGGAGGACAAGGCGGCGGCGCTGCGCGAGGCCGGCTTCGACATGTCGATCGACGGTGACGGCTTCTTCTCGATCCAGTACCAGAATGCGAACAACTCGGTGCGCGTGACGCAGGAGTTCCTCGACGCCGTCGAGCGTGGCGACGAGTGGCACACGGTCGCCCGGGTCAGCGGCGAGCGCGTCGAGACGCTCGACGCACGCGAGCTGATGGAGGAGATCGCCGAGGCGGCGTGGCGCTGCGCCGACCCCGGGGTCCAATACGACACCACGATCAACGACTGGCACACCTGCCCCAACACGGGCCGGATCAACGCCTCCAACCCCTGCTCTGAGTACATGCACGTCGACGACTCGGCCTGCAACCTCGCCTCGATCAACCTGCTCAAGTTCCTCCGCGAGGACGGCAGCTTCGACACGGCCGCGTTCGAGCACACGGTGGACGTCGTCTTCCTGGCACAGGAGATCGTGGTCGGCTTCTCGAGCTACCCGACCGAAGAGATCACGGCCAACGCGAAGGCGATGCGCCAGCTCGGCCTCGGCTACGCGAACCTCGGCGCGCTCCTGATGGCGCGCGGGCTGCCCTACGACTCCGACGAGGGTCGCACGGTTGCGACCGGGATCACGGCGCTGATGACCGGTCGCGCCTACCGCACCTCGGGCGAGATCGCAGCGGCGGTGGGACCGTATGACGAGTTCGAGAAGAACCGCGACCCGCACCTGCGCGTGATGCGCAAGCATCGCGACGCCGCGTACGCGATCGAGGGTTCCGGCGAGGACGAGCTCGTCGCGGCGGCGCAGCGGAGCTGGGACGAGGCGGTCGCCGTCGGCGAGCGCCACGGCCATCGCAACGCCCAGGCGACGGTGCTCGCGCCGACCGGGACGATCAGCTTCCTGATGGACTGCGACACCACGGGGGTGGAGCCCGACTTCTCGCTCGTGAAGCTCAAGGAGCTGGTCGGCGGAGGTCAGATGACGATCGTGAACCGCACGGTCCCGCGCGCGCTTCGCACGCTCGGATACGGCGAGGCGCAGGTCGCCGAGATCGAGTCCTACGTGAACGATCGCCGCACGATCGTCGGCGCGCCCGGCTTGAAGGACGAGCACCTGCCGGTGTTCGACGTGGCCGTGGGTCAGCACGCGATCTCGCACATGGGCCACATCAAGATGATGGCGGCTGTGCAGCCGTTCATCTCGGGCGCGATCTCGAAGACGGTCAACATGCCCGCCGACTCGGCCGTCGCCGACATCCGCGAGGCCTACGTGGAGGCCGGCCGGCTGGGGTTGAAGGCGCTCGCGATCTACCGCGACGGCTCGAAGACGGCGCAAGCCCTTCGGACCGACGCGGGCAAGAAGGTGAAGAAGGCCACGAGTGCGGATGCGCCGACCGAGCTCGTTCCTCAGCGGAACCGCCTACCGCGCGAGCGCGAGTCGCTCACGCACAAGTTCTCGATCGCGGGCCACGAGGGCTACATCACGGCCGGCAAGTACGAAGACGGCTCGCTCGGCGAGATCTTCCTCACCGACATCGGCAAGGACGGCTCGACCCTGCGCGGCATGATGAACGCGTTCGCGACCGCGATCTCGATCGGGCTGCAGTACGGCGTGCCGCTCGAGACCTTCGTGCGGAAGTTCAGCTACATGCGCTTCGATCCGGAGGGCATGACGACGAACCCGGAGATCCCGTTCGCGAAGTCGCTGCCGGACTACATCATGCGCTGGCTGGCGTCACGGTTCCTGGACCCGGCGGTGCACGAGGAGCTAGGCATCATGAGCGCCGACGTGCGGGCCAAGAAGATGGCGGAGGAGGCGCCCGCGACGAACGGCGGCAACGGCCACTCCAACGGCGACGCGAACGGCAACGGCCACGCGGGGGACGAGCCGGCGGGCAGCTCCCAGCCGCCCACCGCGGCGCTCACCGACACGCCGCCGGTCGTGCCCGCGAAGATCGAGGGCCTCGACCTGGGCCCGGCGTGCTCCCAGTGCGGCGGCATGATGCAGCGGACGGGGTCTTGCTACACGTGTTCGTCCTGCGGCAACAACACCGGCTGCGGCTGACTGACTTGTAGAGCGTCATTCGAAGTCCGGGCTTCGGTCACGTACTGTCCTTGGCGGGTCACGCAGTGCCCCACCCGATGGCTTCGGGCTCATAACCCGAAGGTCGCGGGTTCGAATCCCGCCCCCGCTACCTCAAGGAAAGCCCGCTAACGGCGGGCTTTTCCTCGTTCGTGTGCCACCGCATTCGGGCCGCCCGCGGGTCCCGAACGGGTCCCGAAGGCTGCGCAGTCCTGGGGCCGGACCGATCACGCCGACCGGCGTGCGCCTTACCCACGATGGCCACAACCGCGGCGGCCGAGCCGATGCAGGCGACGGCGGTCGAGGCGTCGTGAGCTTCACAGGATCGTTCTCGCTGTAGGCCTTGCGATGCTCGCGTTCCTCGGCCCCTTCGGGCGCGCCCCGTGGGCGACAGCTTCACCTTGGTCTACCGCACCCTGTTGCGCGAGCCGATCCCGGTAGGCGTTGCATGAGTCACGGCCCCACTGGTACCGAGACCTGCTGCTCGCTATCCGAGGGCTAACGAGGGCAAGAGGTCCGGCCCTCAGCTGTCGCTTTTCGTGCAAAGGGCAGCGGATTCAGCGCCAGCGGCGACGCTCGCGTGTCGTCCTATGCGAGCGTCCAAAGCGCCTTGGCGGAGACGACCGCAACCACGCCGGAAGCGGAAGCGATCAGCCGGGGAGGATCAAGGTCGGCTTCACCTTCGCGCACCTTCGGTGGCTTCCGGTAGGTTGATGCGGGCGGCGAGCAGGCAAAGATCGTCGGTCAGGGTGCCGTAGGCGAAGTCGGCGACGCGTGCGCGCAGAACGGCGACCGCCTCGGTCGGTGAGGGCCTCTGAAGGCCACCGAGCGCGGTACTCACGCCGTCCACTCCGAACAGCTTGCCGTCATGCCGTGCTTCGGTTAGCCCGTCGGTGTAGAGCAGTACTCCCGCGCCGGCCGTCGACCGCCGCGAACCCTCGACGCATCTGGGGTCCGCGCGAAGCCCGAGTGGGAATCCCTGCCTGGGCGCGATGAGCTCCCGGCCGTCATCGATCCAGAGCGCCGGGGGATGGCCGGCGTAGGCCCAGCGCAGGAGCTGCTCGTTCGGGAGATACGTGACGCACGCGGCGGTGACGAAGTCGTTGCTGATGCCGGCGCGCTCGCTGAGGGCGGTGTTCGCCCAACTCAGCAGGCGGCAGGGATCATCGGAGAACGGTGCGGTCGCGGCGAACGCCGTCCGTACGAACGCTGCACGCCGCCCCGCCTGCAAACCGTGGCCGACGACATCGCCGACGACCAGCACGGTGGAATCCTGCGGCCCCTCAGCCACCAGGTAAAAGTCGCCGCTGACCCGTTCGGCGGCGGCGGGCAGGAACGCCGCTGCAAGCTCCAAGCCGGGGCGCTGGGGCAACTCGGGCGGGGTGAGGGCATCCCGGATCGCGCGCAGATCCTCCAGCTCATGCTCGGCCGCCTCGAGGCGCTCACGTAGCACGGCGAGATCCTCTTCGCGCACCGCGGCTTCTTCGCGCAGGCGCGCGTTCAGCGTCTCCTGGCGGTGCACTCGGCCATCCATGTCGTGGATGTCGCTGTGTTGGGCGGCAACCTCGGAGCGCAGCCGGCGAAGCTCTGGATCGTCCTTAGCGGGGTCTTCGCTCATGCCGTTCGCGGCACGCTCGTGCGAAGCATCTCGCGTGCCTGTCGGATCGTTTCGCAATCCTAGCCCGGCTTGCATCGCGTCGTGCGACGCTCGGCTATGTATCGTCTGAGCGCGATGCCCGTGGATGTCCTTCGAGTCGCCGACCGCGTTGCGGGAAACGCGATCGAGCGCTTGACGGACGCTCACCATGCCCGCAGGCTGGGCAAGCTCGGGCGGTCCGCGCAGCGCACGCCTCCGGACGACGGGCGCCCGTGGGCCGCGGGGGATCCGCCGCCGCGGGCGGGCAACACGCTCGACGTGCTGATCGAGGGCGCGGCCTACTTCCCGGCGCTCGAGCAGGCGATCCGCGGCGCCCAGCGCAGCGTACTGATCGCGGGGTGGTGCATCACGCCGGAGTTCGCGCTCGTCCGCGACGAGCCGCCGGTGCTGCTGCGCGAGTTACTGGGCGAGGCGGCTGAGTCGGCCGACGTCCGCGTGCTGCTGTGGGCGGGGGCTCCGGTGCCCGTGTTCAAGCCGCGCCGGGCCTCCGTGCGCAAGGGTCGCGATGAGCTCGTGCGCGGGACGCGCATCAAGGCCGCGCTGGATTCGAACGAGCGCCCGATGCACTGCCACCACGAGAAGCTCGTCGTGATCGACGACGAGGTCGCCTTTGTCGGCGGCATCGACCTGACCGACCTGGGAGGTGATCGGTATGACACGCCAGAGCATCCGGCGCGTGGGCGCATGGGCTGGCACGACGTTGCCTCGCGGCTGCGTGGGCCGGCGGTGGCCGACGTCGGCCACCACGTCGCCCAGCGCTGGCAAGCGGTCACCGGCGAGCGCCTGGAAGCGCAGCCGGCGGACGTGTCGAGCGCCGGCGATCTGGAGCTGCAGATCGTGCGAACCGTCCCCGAGAAGCTCTATGGCTTCGCGCCGCGCGGCGACTTCCGGATCATCGAGGCATACCTGCGCGCCCTGCGCTCGGCGCAACACCTCATCTACCTGGAGAACCAGTTCCTGTGGTCGCCCGAGATCGTGAACATCCTTGCCGACAAGCTCCGCCGG
>JBBQKG010000010.1:0-93174 GCA_038326655.1 Solirubrobacterales bacterium | reverse complement strand
TCGATCGGCCAGATCCTGCTCATGAGCAAGGAGACGCTGACGCGCCGCGTGCTCGCCGACACCGCGATCGAGGTCTACGGCTGTGGCCGGCGCGACATCCAGGCCGGGGTCGTCGACCGCCGTGTGCTCGCGACGCTCGCGGTCCTCTCCTCGAGCGGGCTGCGCCCGACGGTGTCATCGCTGCGCTGCGGGCACAGCACGCACACCGCCAGCGGCAACGTCTCCCAGCACACGTCCGGAAACGGCGTCGACATCTCGAAGATCAACGGCACGCCGATCCTCGGCAACCAGGGCGCCGGCTCGATCGCCGACACGACGATCCGCCGGCTGCTGACGCTGCAGGGCACGATGGCCCCCGATCAGATCATCAGCCTCATGAAGTACCCGGGCGTCGCCAACACGCTGGCGCTGGGCGACCACGCCGACCACATCCATGTCGGCTTCCGCCCGCTGGCGGGCGCCGCCAGCGGGCGAGGGGTGCACGCCCTCGGCCTGCGCCCGCAGCAGTGGCTGCGCCTCGTCGACCGCCTCGGCCGGATCGAGAACCCGGCGGTGCGCCGGACGCCGTCGCCCTACGCGATCCGCGCGGCGCCCGTCAGTCCGTCGCTTCGCCCACTGCAGCCGGCTCCCTGAGCTCGCCGCGGGCGACGAGGTCGTTCCAGACGTAGAGCAGCGGCACCTGGTACCAGCCGCTGCAGGCGGCGCGCAGCTCGGTGAACTCGGGACCGAACCAGTAGGCATCCCACTGCGCCTTGCGCTCGAAGTCGAAGGCCATGAGGAACTTGTAGCGGTCGTCGCGTGAGCGGAAGACCTCGTAGCCGGTCGCGCCGTACCGCGTCGAGATCGGAGCGATCACGCCGAGCGCGGCCTCGATGTCGTCGCCGCGGAAGCCCGTCGCGTAGACCGGCAGGTGGACGACGCCGGCGGCCATCAGTTGCCGACCTCGGCCGTGATCGCGCCGGGGCCCTCCGCCGTCTTGCCCTCGCCGGCGTCGTTGGCGCCGACGAGGATCGCGATCTTCCCGGAATGCTTGTTCTCGTACATCAGCTGGTGGGCCTCCGCGACGCCCTCGAAGGGCATGGTCTTCCACAGGACGGGACGGATCTTCGACTCCCGGATGAGGTCGTTGGCCTTCGTGCACTCGTAGGCGTTGGCGAAGTGCGAGCCGAGGATCTGCTTCTGGCGCATCCACAGGTAGCGCACGTCGAAGTCGAGGTTGTATCCGGAGGTCGCGCCACAGATGACGACCTTTCCGAACGGCTTCACGACGAACACCGATGTCGGGAAGGTCGCCTGGCCGACGTGCTCGAACACGATGTCGGGGGCGTCGCCGAGGATCTCCTTCACGCGCTTCGCGAACGCGCGCGACACGCCGAAGCGCTCCTTCTCCTCCTCCGGCGACTCGCCGCCCTTGCGCATCATGCCCGCGAACTCGTTGCGGTTGATGAAGTCCTTGGCGCCGAGCTGCTTGACCAGCTCGCCCTTCTGGTCCGAGGACACCACCCCGACCGCGTCGGCGCCGGTGAGCTTCGCCAGCTGGGTCGCGAACACGCCGAGGCCGCCGGCGGCGCCCCAGATCAGGACGCGGTGGCCGGCTTGGAGCTTCACCTGGTCGATCAGCATGCGATAGGCCGTGAAGTAGGTGAGGCCGTAGGAGGCGGCCTCCTCCCAGGTGAGGTTCTTCGGCTTGGGCACGAGCTGCTGGGCCTGGACCTTCGTGAACTGGGCGAAGGAGCCCCAGCTGGTCTCGTAGCCCCAGATCTTCTGAGACGGCGCCGCCAGCGGATCGAGCCCGTGCACCTCGACATCCTCGTAGGAGGCCTGGTTGCAGTGGATCACGACCTCGTCGCCAGGCTTCCAGCGGGTCACGCCCTCGCCGACCTTCCAGACCACCCCGGAGGCGTCCGAGCCGCCGATGTGGTGGTCCTCGTCGGGGTGGGAGCGGAAGACCGACACCGGCTGACCGAGTGCGGCCCAGACGTTGTTGAAGTTGACGCCTGCCGCCATCACCCGGACGATCACCTCGAATGCGGCCGGCTCCGGGACCTCGATGTCCTCGATCTGGAACGCGTCCTTCGGCTCGCCCTCGCGATCCTTGCGGATCACCCAGGCGGTCATCGTCTTCGGGAGCTCACCCGGCTCGACGTCGAGCTGGCTGACTGTCTTTACATCTGCCTGTGCCAAGTGAGATACCTCCGGTGGCCGTTGCGAGCGGCCCGGAATGCTATCCCAGGCAGGGAGGACTAGCTGGGCTCGGGAGCCGGTTGGGCCCGGACCGCCTTGGGACTGCCGGCGGGCTCACCGCGCAGCGTCAGCAGGGCGATCGCGACTCCCGCCACCGCGACGGCGGTCGAGAGCTTCAGCGAGACCGACAGCGAGTGCACGAAAGTCTCCTTCAGGAGCCCGCCGACCTCGTGGGCCGTGGCCGGGTCGAGCTGCTCGAGCTTCTGGTCGACCGCGCCCGAGCCGAGGTTGTCGGCAAACCAGGCCTGCTGCTGGGAGCTGAGCGGAAGCTCCCCGAGCCGCGCGTGGAGCCGGTTGTCGCTGAGGTGCTGGAAGAGGGCGCCGACCGCCGCGACCCCGAAGGTGCCTCCGACCATCCGGCTCATGGAGAGGATTCCCGACGCCACGCCGGCCTTCGCCTCCTGGACCGAGTTCATCGCGGCGGTCGACATCGGCGACATCGTCAGCCCGATCCCGAGTCCCATCAGTACGAATGCGGGGAGGAGGGTGCCGTAGCTGGTGTCGACCGTGATCTGCGACTGCATGTAGAGCGCGATCGCGACCAGCGTGAGCCCGACGGCGATCGGCAGACGTGCGCCGATGCGGTCGGTCAGGCGGCCCGCGATCGGCGCAGCGACGATGATCACCGCGGTCGACGGGAGGAACCTGACGCCGGCTTGGAGCGGGGAATAGCCGAGGATGTTCTGCAGGTAGAGCGCCATGAAGAAGAACATCGCGAGCATCGCGAAGGAGACCACGAAGGCGATCCCGTTCGTGCCGAGGAACTGCCTGCTGCGGAAGAAGCTGAACTCCACCATCGGGAAGCGCACCCGCCGCTCGGCGAGCTGGAATCCGCCGATCCCGATCACGGAGAGGAGGAGGAGCCCCAGCACGCGGGCCGACCCCCAGCCCCAGGCGTTGCCTTCGACGAGCGCGAGCACGAGTGCGGCGAGGCCCAGGCTGAGCGTGCCGACGCCGAGGTAGTCGATCTTCCGCGGCACTGTCGGGTCACGCGACTCTCGGGCGGCGGCCAGCGCGACCACGACTGCGAGCGCCGCGACCGGCAGGTTCAGGAAAAAGATCGCGCGCCAGCTCACCTGCTCGGTGAGAAAGCCGCCCACCACCGGGCCCATCGCCAGCGCGAGTGCGGAAACCCCTGCCCAGGTGCCGATCGCCCGGCCGCGCTCAGCGGGCGGGAACGCGTTCGTGATGATCGAGAGCGTCGCCGGCATCATGAATGCGGCGCCGATGCCCTGGACCGCGCGGCTCACGACGAGGGAGGTGTCGTTCGGCGCAAAGCCGGCGGTCGCAGAGGACAGCGCGAACGCGACCACGCCGAACATGAACGCGCGCCGGCGACCGAAGATGTCGCCGAGGCGGCCGCCGGTGACCAGCAGCACCGCGAAGGTGAGCGTGTACGCGTTGATGGTCCACTCGAGCGCGGAGAGCGACGCGTTCAGGTCCTTCTGAATCGACGGCAGCGCCACGTTCACGACCGTGTTGTCGAGCATGATCATGAAGAGTGCGAAGCTCATCGCGCCCAGCGTCCACCACTTGCGGTTCTGGTCGGTGATCGCGCGAAGGCGTGCCATCAGCCGGCCTTTCCAGGTGTTTTGCGCACGCAGTAACGGTTGATCTCCGGGCGCGAGAGGATCTCCTCGAGCGCCTCGGCGAGCTTCTCCCGCTCGGAGACCGTGAAGCTGCCCAAGAGGGCCTCGGCCGAGGCGATCCGCGTTGCCAGCAGGCGGCCGACGGCGGTCTCGCCGCGGGCGGTGAGGCGCACGCGCTTGACGCGCCGGTCGAGCAGGTCCTCGTGGCGGGCGACCAGGCGCCGCTTCACGAGCGGGTCGATCGCGCGGCTGGCAGCCGGCAGCGAGATGCCGAGCTGCTCGGCGACCTGCTTGACCGACAAGAGCTTGGGCTCCTCGCCCTCGACGGGCACGGGCAGCTCGTACAGGTGCGAGAGCACCTTCAGCTGCGTCAGCGAGATGTCGAGGTCCGATACCTGCTGCAGGAAGTTGCTGTCGCTCGCGAGCGTCACGTAGCGCAGGAAGCCGGCCAGGCTGCGTGCGAGATCGGCCGGCGCGGGAGATACGGACTGCTTAGCAGATACTTGCATTAATGCAACTATTGCAGGCGAGCAGCCGTTGCCTCTGTGAAAGCGGTCACACAGGGCGCCGTATGTGCCCTACGCCGTCGCTTGTTGCGAACGGCATCAGTGCCTAGTATCTCGGTCACCGTGTCCCCGGGGAGGACATGCACCGGGCTGACCGGAGTGGTGTGCGCGGCCCTGGCGCTGGTTGTGTGCGCGACGCCGGCGAGCGCGACCGTCTGGGGCCAGAACGGCAAGATCGCCTTCTACCGGGCCGCCGGCCCCGGGGGGACCGGCTCGGCGGACGTCTTCACGATCAACCCGGACGGCTCGGGGGTCGCGCAGCTCACGACCAATCCCGAGCACGACGGCCATCCCGCGTGGTCTCCCGACGGCAGCAAACTGGCGTTCGACAGCCGCCCGAGCGCCACGGCTCCGGTGACGATCTGGACCATGAACGCCGACGGCACGGGCAAGGCACAGGTCACGACCGGAGAGCCCGGGTTCGACGACCTCTACCCGGCCTGGTCGCCCGACGGGACGAAGATCGTGTTCGTGCGCCAGGCGGGAGATTTCAGCAGCTGCTCGCGCCTCTACACCGTCGCTTCCGACGGTACCGGCGAGACGCCGCTCGCGCCCGGGCCGGAGTGCTCGATCGAGGGTCCCGACTGGTCTCCCGACGGCACGAAGCTGGCGTACTACGGCTTCGACGAGTCCATCCCCTCGCATGGCCTCTACGTCGCGAACGCAGACAACACCGCAGCGGTGAAGATCCGCACCGACGGCCGTGCCCCGAGCTGGTCGCCGGGAGGCATCTGGCTCGCCTACAGCTGGGTCGACGTGGCGCTCCTGACCCCCGACGGGCAGACCGGCACGACGCTGGCCTTGCACGCGACGGACCCGGATTGGTCGCCGAACGGCGCGCGTTTTGCGTTCATGCAGTCCGGAGTCATCTACACGATGAGCGGCGCCGGCTCGGACAAGCGCGTGGTCACGACCGGCCTGGGACCCGCGTGGCAGCCGATCCAGCCTCCGAACGCGATCGCCGGCTATCCGCGTCCCAAGGGCGCGACGCCCATGACCGTCTCGCTGGTGCCGGCGTTCGAGTCGTGCACCTCGGCGAACAGCACGCATGGGGCGCCGCTCGCGTTCGGATCGTGTGAGCCGCCGGCGCAGAGCTCGAGCTACCTCACCGTCGGCACGCCGGACGCGAACGGCGCCCTCGCAAGCTCGATCGGCCGCGCACGGGTCGAGGTTCGGCCGGGGGACCCCGGGACTGCGGCAGACGAGGCCGACGTCGCCTTCACGACCTCGATCTCCGACGTGCGCTGCCGCGCGGGCGGGATCGTCGGATGCGACGGGACGCTGGCCGACTACACCGGCACGCTGCGGGAGAACTTCTCGTTGCAGGCCACCGACGAGTTCAACGGCGGCACGGGCAAGGAAGCCGCGACGCTCCAGGGCTTCGAATCCTTCCAGCTCCCGTTCGTGATTGCGCTGCCGTGTGCCGCCACGGCCGGCGACGCCGGGTCGACGTGCTCGGTCAACACCACGGTCGACGCGCTCGCGCCGGAGCTCGCGACCGAAGGCAAGCGCACCACCTGGCAGCTCGGCCGGATCGAGCTGTGGGACGCGGGGGAGGACGGCAATCCCTCCTCCGACGACAACACCCTGTTCGCCGTGCAGGGCGTGTTCGTGCCGTAGACGGGACCGCTCTACTACGGCAGGAGCAGCGTGTTCTGCGCGCTCGGGCGCTTCGGGCCGACGGTGAGGTGCGTGGCCCGCAGGCCGGACGCTTCGTCGACCGCGAGCGTGTAGTCGCCGGGCTGCACGACGACCTTGAGCGTGGCGGTGTCCTCGGGGTTGATCGGGCCCAGCGACTGACGGACGCGCGGCCCGTCGATCGTGAGGATCTGCGAGGCGCCGGACTGGTTCGCGACCAGCAAGGTGATCGGTCCAGCGCCGAACTTGGCCGGCGAGACCGTCAGCTTCTTAGTGCCCATCTGGACCGAGATGTTGATCGGGACCGGCGGGCGGTTCGCGTTGCGGTTGTCGCTCTGGCCGCATGCGACGAGCGCAAGCGCAAGCCCGCCCAGCGCAGCGGCGACCGCCACGCGCAGCCATCCGCGTCGCGCCCAGATGCGGCGGTGTCGGTCCCCAAAGGTGCCCATCCCTCTCCCTCGCCTCCGGTGGCGGACCCTATCTGATCGGACGGTGTGCCCTCCGGGTGATGGTGAGCAGCGTTCTCCGGTCCGTCAGCCGAACCAGACGGAGCCCCGCTCGCGGAGCATCTCGTTGAGTGCCACCTGGATACGGGCGCGGATGTCGTCGGCGACCTGCTGGACGAACGCGACGTCATCGGCCGCGTCGGGGCCGAAGCGCTCCAGCGCGATCGGCTCCAGGAACCGGATCTTGAACTTCGCCGGCAGGTACATCCCCGCCGCGAAGAGGCCGAAGTGCGGGAATGCGTGGTTGATCGGAAAGTAGATGAGACCAGTCAGCCGCTGAAGGAGCGGCACGTGGGCGAAGATCGGCATTGCCTCCTCGGCCCCCACGACGGCCACCGGGACGATCGGCACGCCCGCGCGGATCGCCGTCTTCACGAAGCCGCCCCGGCCGAAGCGCCGCAGCTTGTAGCGCTGCCAGAAGAGCTTGCGCGTGCCCTTCTGCCCCTCGGGGAAGACCAGCACGAGGCGGCCTTCGTCGTGGAGCAGCCGGTGCGCGTTGGCTGGGTGCGCCGCGACGAGGCCGATCTTGTTGGTGAGCATGCCGACGCCCGGATACCCCTTGAACCAGTCCTCGCCGAGCATGTACAGCGGGCGCGGGCGCGAGTGCTCGTTGCGGATCGCCTGCATGATCATGGGCGCGTCCGGCGGGAGTGCGCCGGAGTGGTTCGATGCGAGCAGTGCCCCCGTCGAGGCCGGGATGTGCTCGATCCCCTCCACCTCGACCCTGAACCAGTAGCGGTAATAGAAGTTGAGCACCGGCTCCATGAGCCGGTAGATGCGCTCCGAGCGGCCCCAGTCGTCGACATCGCGGCCTTCGTCGGACTCCGGCACGAGCGAGGGCAGGTCACGCAGAGGCGCCCGCGCCGGCGCGGGCTCGGGCGCGGGGATGCGGTAGATGTCGGTCTCGGCCTCGTAGGTCGCGTTTGCGACCGGCGGGTCCTCGGCTCCGGCCTCGGCGGGGAGGGGACCCCCGAGCAGCGGGCTCTCAGTACTCAGGAAACGACGACGCTCGGTTTGGGTGGCTCTGCGGGCCTCCAACGATTCCTCCTCGGACACGAGCTACCCGGGGCGGGGGCCGCGCCGCGCTGCATTCTTACAGAGGCGGCGGTCCCTGCGGGGAACCGAACTACGGACTTTGGAAGGGAAGCGCGACGACTGTCGCCAACGGCCCCTCGGCGCCAACCGTGACGGCCTCTCCCGGCGCCACCTCGCGCCGCACCAGCGCCAGCGCGATTGCGCCCAGCGCGGGAGACAGGGTCGCGGACGTGACCCGCCCCACCTCCTTGGCGCCCGCGAAGAGCGGCGTGCCGGGATCGGCGCTCGCGCCCAGCCGAAGCCCGCGCAGGTGGCGGTTCGGGTGTCCCTTGTAGTGCATCCGGGCGACCGGCTCCTGGCCCACGTAGCAGCCCTTCGTGAAGCTCACCGCCCGCTCCACGATGCCGGCCTCGGCAGGAAGGTTGTCCTCCGTCATGTCGACGCCGTGGCGGGGCCTGCCGCTCTCGATCCGGATGATCTCGGCGGCCTCCGGTGAGACCTCGCGGGCGCCGGCGCCGAGCAGCCTGTGGCGCAGATCCGACACCCCGCCGGCCGGCCCGATCAGGTCGATGCCGACATCGGTCCGGACCACGAGCACCCCGGCCGACTCGACCAGCGAGTGCTCGCCCGCCGGCGGCCGCGCCGCGAGAGCGAGCTCTGCGATCTCCTCTGCGCGCGGCCCCACCAGCGTGAGCACCGCCTGCTCGGCGCCGGTGTCGGCGACCTCGACCTGCCGCCCGATCTTGTACATGCGAAGGTCGCGCAGCACCGCCTCCTGTGCGCCCGCCTCGGTGTCGAGCACGAAATCTTGATCGCTTCGCCGCAGGATCCGCATGTCGGCCACGACCCGGCCCTTCGGGTTCAGCATCGCCGCATAGCAACCCTCGCCCGGCCGGAGCGCGGGCACGTCGTTGGTGACCTGGCCCTGCAGGAACTCCGCCGCGTCGGGGCCCCGGACCGCGAGCGTCGAACGCCCCGTGCGCTCGACGAGGCCCGTGCCCTCGCGGAGCTCCCTGTACTGGGCGTCGATCTCGGGTGGCGCGGTGGGGCTCATCAGCCCGATTCTAGATCGCAGTCGATTACGCTCTGGGACGTGGCCGGCCTGGCAGAACGCTTCAGGGAGACCGTGGACTCGCTGCCGAGCGACTGGACCGACCTGCAGCTCGACGTCAGGATCGCCGACGAGGAGCGCTACGTCGAGACGGCTGTGATGCTGGCCCAGGTCAACCCACAGCCGTACTCTCGCGCCGCATGGGACTGGCGGATCCCGGTCGCTCACAGCTTCGGGCACGCCGCCGCCGCCGAGGCGGTGCACGGCGTGCTGGCCCAGCTCGACCGGTCCGGGATCGCGGGCGAACTGCGATTCTCCGGGGTGCGCGAAGGCCGCGTGGAGGTGGTCCCGATGTGGGGCCGTCCCCAGAGCGTGCGCGACGAGTTCGCCAAGCGCCGAGCCCAGTAGCGCCGCTCCGGTCTGGAAGAACGCTTGCGCCAGGGGGCGTTTTAACCGCCTGCGCGTGTAGACTGCCCGCGCCCCAGCCCCAGGTGACTAGGAGGTATCAGGTGATCGAGCAGCGCTCTCCGGCTGCATACATAGCCGAGTTCATCGGAACGTTCGTGCTCGTTCTCGCGATCACGCTTTCCGTCACGCTCTTCGTGAACTCCCAGGGCACCGGCTCGGACTGGGTCGTGGTCGGCCTCGTTCACTTCCTCGTGCTCTTCATGCTGGTCCAGACGATCGGGAGCGTGTCGGGTGCGCATCTGAACCCCGCGGTCACGGTGTCGCTGCTGGTGCTGCGGAAAATCCGGCCAAACGACGCGCTCGTGTACGTCCTGCTGCAGTTCGCCGGAGCGGTTGCGGGAGCGCTCGTGACCAAGTTTCTCCTGATCGACCAGCTCGCCGACCAGCAGAACGTGGGCGCGGCGGCGCTCAACCACAGCCTGCTCGGCTCGACCTTTGCGGGCCTCGTCGCCGAGGGCATCGGGACCTTCCTGCTCGTATGGGCGGTGGTCGCGGTGGCCGTCAACCCGCGCGCGGCGCGCGACTGGGCCGGCCTGGTGATCGGCGGCGTGCTCGGTCTCCAGGTCATGATCCTGGGCCCGCTGACAGGCGGTTCGGTGAACCCCGCGCGGTGGTTTGGCCCGGCGCTCGTGGCCGGCGAGTGGACCGACTTCTGGGTCTACGTGATCGGGCCGCTGGCAGGCGGCGTGCTGGCCGCGGTGCTGTACTGGTACCTGTTCGTGGAGGGCCCCGGCTTCCGTGCCGCGACGCCCGAAACGGGGCCCAAGGGCCTTCGCCAGGACGTCAACCCGCCGCGGTAGGGGCGCCGGCCGAAAGCTTCGTCTAGGCCTGGCGCGGCTGCTCGCGCCAGCGGGCGCGGGCGCGCTCGATCGCCTCGTGGGCGGTTTCGCGCCCGTGCCATCCGGCAACCTCGACCTGAGACGTCTCGAGCTGCTTGTAGATCGAGAAGAAGTTCGCGATCTCGCTGCGCAGCTGCTCGGGCAGGTCTTCGAGGCGCTCGATCGTGTTCCAGTTCGGGTCGTGCCGCGGCACGCAGACGATCTTCTCGTCCTCGCCCTTCTCGTCGCGCATCTCGAGCATCGCGATCGCCTCGACGGCGATCATGCAGCCAGGAAATGTCGGCTCCGAGACGCACACCATCGCGTCCAGCGGGTCGCCGTCGGCGGCGAGGGTCTCGGGGATGAAGCCGTAGTCGGCCGGATAGACCACCGACGAGAACAGGAACCGGTCGAGCTTGATCGCGCCGAGCTCCGGATCCCACTCGTACTTGTTCCGGCTGCCCTTCGGAATCTCGATGAAGGCGTGAAGCCCGTCGCTCACGGAGCCGAGAGTAGCGCCCTGCCGGGGTGATTAGACTCTTTCCGTTGAGGCGCGTCACCTTCTCCCGGAACTACACGCTGTCGCTCTCGCGGACCTGCCGCTGCTTCTGCAAATACTGCGCATTCGCGACCCACCAGGCGCACCTCCATGCTCCCGACGAGGTCGAGCGGATGCTCGACGACGCGGCCAGGCGCGGCACCAAGGAGCGGCTCGTGCTGACCGGCGAGTAGCCCGAGCTGAACCCGGAGGTGGCCGCACGGCTGGCCGGCTACGGGCACGAGGACTTCACCGCGTACGTCGTGTGGGCGTGCGAGCGCGCGCTCGAGCGAGGGATGCTGCCGCACTCGAACCTGGGCGTGCTCGACCGCTCTGAGCTGGCCCGCCTTCGCGAGGTGAACGCATCGATGGGGCTGATGCTGGAGTCGGTGTCCGAGCGCCTGATGGAGACCGTCCACGCCGGGTCGCCGACGAAGCACCCGGCGATGCGGCTCGCGACGATCGACGCAGCCGGGGCCCTGAATATCCCCTTCACGAGCGGCATCCTGGTCGGAATCGGAGAGACCGAGGAGGAGCGCGTCGCCTCCGTCGAGGCGCTCGCCGAGTCCCACGCGAGGCATGGCCACCTCCAGGAGGTGATCCTCCAGAACTTCGTGCCGCACCCGCGCTACTACGGGCGCGAGGTCGCGGAGATCGCCGCCGAGTCGGCACGGCGCCGGTGGGAGGGAGACCAGCCGGCCGAGGTCGTGACCGGCGAGGCCGAGCTGCCGGAGTGGGCCATCCCGGTGACGATCGACGACATGAAGCGGCTGATCTCGGAATGCCGGCGGCTGATGCCCGACGTCGGCATCCAGGTGCCGCCGAACCTCTCCGACTGGTGGCTGGAGCTGGTCCGGGCGGGCGCCACCGACCTGGGCGGCCTTTCGGCCAACGGGGACCACATCTCGCCGGAGGAGCCTTTCCCCAGCCCGCATCAGGTGCGCAAGCGCCTCGCGCCGGAGGGCTATGCGCTGACCGAGCGGCTCTGCGTGTACCCGCAGTACATCGACCAGGAGTGGGTCGCACAGGGCGTGCTCGACGCGATCAAGCTGAAGTACTGGTCGTTCATCCCCCGCCGCGGCTCGGGCCGCCGGCAGGATGTGCCGATCCGGTCCGACCTGGTCCCAGGCGCGATCGAGAAGGCCCGCGACAACCAGCGCCTCACGAAGGAGGAGCTCACGGCGCTCTTCGCAGAACGGCGGCCGGCCGCGATCGAGGACATGCGCGCCGCGGCCGACGAGCTGCGCGCCCGGCTGGCCGGGGACACCGTCACGTTCGTCGTCAACCGGAACGTCAACTTCACGAACATCTGTCAGGTGGGTTGCGCCTTCTGCGGATTCGGGCAGGGCAAGCGCTCGCCGGACGCCTACGAGGTGGCGGAGGAGGACTTCGTCGCGAAGATCCGCGACGCCGTCGACTTCGGCGTCACCGAGATCTGCATGCAGGGCGGCATCCACCCGGAGTACACGCTCGAGGACTACGGCCGGTGGCTGCGCCTCGTCAAGGAGGTCGCGCCCGACGTACACCTGCACGCGTACTCGCCGATGGAGGTCCACTTCATGTCGGAACGCTCAGGCCGGTCGCCTGAGGCCGTGTTCGAGTACCTCATCGAATGCGGGCTGGGGTCGACTCCCGGCACCGCCGCGGAGGTGCTGCACGACGGCGTGCGCCAGCGGATCTCCCCGAACAAGCTCCCGGTGGGGCGCTGGGTCGAGATCATCGAGGCCTCTCACCGGTCGGGATTGCGATCGACCGTGACCGTGATGTTCGGCCACATCGAGGAGCCGTGGGAGCTGGCCGAGCACATGCACGTCGTGCGGGAGCTGCAGGAGCGCACCGGTGGCTTCACCGAGTTCGTGCCGCTCAGCTTCATCCCGTTCCACACGCTGCTGGGTCGCACCCACGGGATCGAGGAGATCTCGAGCGAGGACAACCTCAAGCACACGGCGGTGTTCCGCCTCGCGCTGGGCGAGAGCGTCGTGAACCTGCAGGCCAGCTGGGTGAAGATGGGGATCGACGCCGCCACCGAGTCGCTTCGCTGGGGCGTCAACGACCTCGGCGGCACCCTCATGGAGGAGTCAATCTCTCGCATGGCCGGGTCCTACCACGGCGTGAAGCTCGATCCCGGCGAGCTGATCGGGGCAGCCCGGCGGGCCGGGCGCGAGCCGGCTCAGAGAGACACGCTCTACCGGATCCTCGAGCGCTACTGATGCGCGCCGTCGTGCTGACGCGCCCGGCTCCGATCGCGGATGCCGGGCTCGAGCTGCGCGACGTCGAGACTCCGTCGCCGGGTCCCGGCGAGGTGCTGCTGCGAGTGCTCGCAAACGGCATCTGCCGGACCGACCTCCACGTGATCGAGGGTGAGCTGGCGAATCCAAAGCTGCCGCTGATCCCGGGGCACCAGATCGTGGGCGTGGTGGAGGCGCTCGGCGACGGGGCGGCGGGCGTCGAAGGCAGCGATCGTCACCGGAAGGGAAACGAAACCCTGATCACGCCCCTTGTGCATGCCGGTTTTCGCGCCCCCGACGCGCTAGGTGAACAGGTCCTCGTCGAGCGGGCGCACGATCGCGGCCGCCCCAGGCCCGTCCTTCGGCGTAACGTAGCGCTCCAGGCCGTGGACGACCACGACCGCCTCGCCGCCGCCCTTGTGGCGCACGAGCGAGGCCGCCGCCGCGGCCGCGTCGGCGACCGCGTCGATCGTCGCGGTCAGCTCGCGGCCCTGCGCGTCGCGCTCGCCGCGGCGGTCGTGCACGGGCGCCAGGCCCGCGCAGCCGATCGCGACGTCGAGCTGGCCGAGGCGCCATGCGCGGCCGAAGCTGTCCGACACCAGTACGGCGGGCGCGACGCCGAGCCGTGCGACCAGTGCCGCGCGAAGGCGCCGGGCGGAGCCATCGGGATCGGCCGGCAGCAGGCACAACGTGTCCGGATCGGGGACGTTCGACTGGTCGATGCCCGCGTTCGCGCAGACCAGGCCGTGGTGCGTGCGCACGATCAGCACCTCGCGCGCGACCCGGATGACCTCTGCGCTCTCGTCGAGGATCGCCTGGACGAGACGTGGATCCTTGCCGGTGCGCGCGGCGAGCTCATGCGCTCGCTCACCTGGATCGACATCCTCCAGGCGCACCAGCCGGCCTTCGCATTTCGAGACCACTTTCTGAGCGACGACCAGGACCTCGCCGCCACGCAGGCCCTCCAACGCACCGGCGATCAACGCGGCGAGGTCGGCCCCGGCACGGATCTCGGGGAGTCCGTCGAGCGGCTCGGCGGCGAGCCTCAGCCTCGGCGGCGGCACCGGCGCTACATCTAGGCGGCGACCGGGCGGGAGTCGCGTGTGCGCTCGATCTGCCGCAGGACGCCGCGGGTCCGCGGTGCGCGGCCATGAGACCGCTCCAGCGCGATGCCGAGTGCGACCAGGTCGTCTTCGGTGTCGACGTCGAGCGTCAGCGAGGCGGGGCGGTCGATTGCGGCGCTCAGCCCTCGCTGCTCGGCCTGCTCGGTGTGCCGCTTCAGCGATCCAGGCCCGAACTGCGGCTCGAAGGGGCCGGCCGGGTCGACCACGAGCGCGTTCGTACCGGTCCCGTGCCGGTCGGGCACGACCACCACGTCGATCCCCGAAGCGGCCCGCACGAAGAGCTCCTCGAGCTCGGCCGGATCCAGCAGCGGGCAGTCGGAGGGCACCAGCGCCGCCCGGTCGAGTCCCATCGCCGTCGCGCGGGCAAGCCCCGCCCGGGCGGCGTGCGACTGGCCTTTCTCCACGCTGTCCTCGATCACGACCACGTCCCGGCCGGCCACGATGTCGAGCAGCTTGCGATCGCTCGACACGAGGATGATCGCCTGCAGCATATGCGCGCGCTCGAGCGCGCCGAGCACGTCCGAGAACATCGCCGCGGCCAGCGCCGCGCGGCTGCCCGAGCCCAGCACCTCGCCGAGGCGCTGCTTCGCGCTCTCGAAGCTCTTCACGGGCAGGATTGCGGCAGGGCGCACGTCGAACGAAACATACTCGCCCTGCAGGCCGTCAGCCCGCGAGCGAGCGCGCAAACTCGACGGTTTCGCGGGCGACTTGCACGCGGGCAGCGGCGTCCGCCATCAGCGTGTCGGCCGCGCGGGCGACCACGCCCGACAGCGTGGGGCCGCCCACCGGCGAGCCGCGGTCGACGATCAGGCCGTCGGCAAGGCCCGCGTAGTGCGTTGCGATCGCGGCATCCGACACCTCCAGGCCGGCCCAGCGCAGGAACGCTTCGGTGGGCCCCTTCAGCGAGTGGCCGCCGACCAGTGGGCTGACCGCCACGACGGGTGCGTCGGTGGCGACGAGCGCGTCCCGCATCCCGGGCACGGCGAGAATCGGCCCGATGCTCGCGATCGGGTTGGAGGGCCCGATCACGATCGCCTCGGCGGCGTCGATCGCACGCCGCGTCTCGCGGGTGAGCCGCGCCTCCTCGGCGCCCCGGAACTCGACGCCCTCGATCGGAGGCTTCGAGTGCTGGAGGATCAGGTACTCCTGGAAGTGACGCCACTCGCCCTCCGTGCGGACGTGGGTCTGGACCGGCTCGTCGCACATCGGCAGCACGGCCGCACCGACGCCGTACCCCTCCGCGACCGCGCGCGCGATCTCGGTCAGGCGGGCTCCCTCGTGCAGCAGCTCGGTGCGCATCAGGCAGGTCGCGAGGTCGTGGTCGCCGAGCGTGAACCAGTCGGCCGCCCCGAGCTTCACGAGCTGCTCGAAGGTGTTGAACGACTCGCCCTCGATCCCATAGCCACGCTGCTCGTCGATCACCCCGGCCAGCCAGTACGTGACGAGGTCCGGGTCCGGCGAGACGTGCAGGCCGAAGGCGGCGATGTCGTCGCCGGTGTTGGCGACCACCGCGAGTTGGTCCGGGCCGAGCAGCTCCAGCAGCCCCCGGGCGAGCTTCGCGCCGCCCGTTCCGCCCGAGAGCAGGACGACCATTACCCGGACAGGCCGGTGAGCCTGACGCCCGAGTGCTTGATCTTGTGGCGTTTGTTCACGGAGATCAGCAGGGGCGTGAGCTGCTCGAGGATGCGGGCGATCTCGAGGTCACCACAATCGACCGGCCGCAGGCCGGGGATCCGGCGCACGAGCTCGGAGACGTCGTCCTTCGCCTTGCGGTCGTCGCCGGCGATCAGCACGTCCTCGTCGAGCACGTGCGCCGGGTCCGACAGGGCCGCGGCGCTGACGGTGTGGAGAGCGGAGACGACTGACACTCCGCGTGGCGCCATCTCCTCGGCCTGCTGCGCGGCCGATCCCTGCCACACGCCGAGCGTACGGGTGGCACGGCCCCCGACCGCGGCTGCGAGCGGCACCGTGGCGTCGATCAGGATCGCCTGCGGCTGGAGCGCGTGGCGCAGGTTGGTGAGGTTCTCCGACTGGGCACGAAACGGGACCGCAAGCACCACGGTGCCGGCGCGCCCGGCGGCCTCCTGGTTCTCGGCGCCGTCGATCGTCGCGGCGTCCCTGTTCACCTCACGCGCCCGCTCGGCTGCCTTCTGCGCCGACTCGGCCGCTCGCCCGGCGTCTCGGGACCCGATCACGATCGGCACCCCCGCGATCGCCCAGCGCATCGCAAGCCCGAATCCGAGCGCGCCCGTACCGCCGATCACGGCGACCGTCTGCTTGGCCTGCGCTATCTCCTCGAGGCGTGCCACGAGCCGAGAAGCCTACCTAGGGGACTGAGCGTGCCGGGACCGCTCGGCTAGGGCGAGAACTGGAGCGGGAGCCGCAACAGGTCCCGGTCCAGCGTCTGGTTGCAGAGCGCGTCGTAGTGGATCCGGACGTAATAGAGGTAGGGGGTTGCGCCGGTGACGCGGAAGTTGCGGTCAGTGCTGGTGGGGTCGAGGATGGAGGGATAGGCGACCACGTCAGGTCCGCCGCACTGGTGGATCGTGGCCGTGGTCACCTCCATGACGAGCTGACGCATCGACCAGTGCAGCAGGTCGTCAGAGGTGGAGAAGTAGAAGCCGTACACATAGCGGCTGAGAGACGGATCGAACCGGACCGAGTTTCCAACCATGACGTACTTGCCCAGCGCGGTGTTGTAGGTGACCGACCGCTCGATCTGGAGCAGGTTGTCACGGGAGACCGGTTCGCAGCCGTGCGTGGCGGCCGGCGCGGTGCTCTCGTAGAACGGATTGCGGAAGCGGAGGCTGAACGAAGTGCCGTCCCAGCCCCTCCAGCTCTCCGGGTCGGTGATGTCGGTCGTGCGCATCACGCAGACGCCGGTGTCCTGGGGGTCCAGCTGCTGGATGATCGTGAAGGCGTAGTAGTAGCTCCCCTTCTTGATCGGCCCGTCCGCGCCGTAGAGACCGACGCGTCCGAAGTCGATCGTGTACCGCGGCGCGAGTGTCGCGACGAAGTTGTCCGGCGGAGCGGGGGCCGAGTAGGAATTCCCGCCATCGTGTGACACCGCCGACGTGACACCGCCCACCACGCACCGGCGGATGCCCCCGGTCGGACAGGCACCGGCGTGGGCCCAGCCGTGGTACTCGTTGTGCACGAGGGCGTAGACGTCCTGGCCGTTCTCGGTGTAGGTGCCGGCCAGCCAGTGCTCGTCGTCGAAATGCGCGGGGTTGAAGTCGCGCTGAGACCCGCCGACCGGGTTGCAGTCGCGCGTCAGCTGATTGAGGTCCGGCCCGACCATGCGCCGCGTTTGCGGGCTCCCCGAGATCAGCTGGACGCGGTTGGTGGCGTCTTTGAAGGCGATCGCCGGCGTGTCGGGGTAATCCCCGTCGTCGCACCGCATCGTGGTCCAGTCGAACACCGTCTGCTCCGGACCGGTGACGGTGACGCTCACCGCCCGCGCTGTTGCAGCGAGGCCGGTGGCAGCCAGGATCGCGAAAGCGGAGACCGCCGCCACGACCACACCTAAAACGCTCCTCCTCACCCAACCCCCCAGCTCGCGGGCAACGTTACAGCCTTCCGAGCCTACCCGCCGGCAGTAAGATCACAGCTCTTAGGTCGGTTCGACTACAGGGCGGGGGAGCCGGTTGGTCCGGAAAGTTGCAGCCTGCGCGGCGGGTGCTGCCTCGATCGCGGTGCTGTGTCTTGTCCCCTCGGCGAGCGCGAGCTCCCTCGAACGCATCTCGATCGGCGGGAACGTCTCCGGCAGCGGGGCGTTCGCATCGCTCTTCGAGGGCGCGTCGGCAGACGGCACACGCGTTGTGTTCCGTACGGACGAGCCGCTCGTGAGCAGCGACCCGGACGGCTACCCCGATCTCTACGAGCGAAGCGCGGGCACCACCACGCGGCTGTCGATCGGCCCCAGCGGTGGGAATGGACAGTTGATTCCCTTCTTCAGGGGCATGTCGGCGGACGGCGCGCATGTGTTCTTCGAAACTCCGGAGCAGCTGGTGCCGGAGGACGCCGACGGCACGTGTTACGACCAGCAGGAGGCCGTGCTTCCCTGCTACGACGTCTATGACCGCTCGAACGGCACGACGTCGCTGGTCTCGACCGGGCCGAACGGTGCCACGGGGACCTTCAACGCGCGCTTCCGCGGGGCCTCGAGCGACGGGTCGCGCGTCTTCTTCACGACGAGGGAGCAGCTGGTGTCCGGCGACACCGACGACTCGCCGGACATCTATGAACGCTCCGCCGGCACCACGAAGCTCGTCTCGACCGGTGCGATCGGCGGCAACGGGCAGTTCGACGCTCAATATCGAGGGGCGTCGAGCGACGGCACACGCGTGTTCTTCCAGACCTCCGAGCAGCTCGCCGCCACGGACACGGACTCGAGCTCGGATGTCTACGAGCGCTCGGGCGGAACGACGACGCTCGTGTCCACGGGCCCGACGGGTGGAAACGGCGTGGCCGATGCCACGTATGTGGGCGCTTCCGCCGATGGCTCACGTGCCCTCTTCGAAACCGCCGAACAGCTCGTGTCCGCGGACACTGACACCACCGTCGACGTCTACGAGCGCTCGGCCGGTACGACGCTCGTGTCGACCGGACCCGCAGGCGGGAACGGATCCTACGATGCCGCTTTTGCAGGGGCCTCGAGGGACGGGAAGCATGTCTTCTTCGAGACATCGGAACCGCTCGTGAGCGGTGACACCGATGCAAGGCGGGACGTATACGAGCGCGCCGGCGGCACCACGGCGCTTGTCTCCACCGGTCCGTCCGGAGGCAGCGGGCCTTTCGACGCCGGCTTCAACGGCGCATCCGACGACGGCTCTCGCGTCTGGCTCGGCACCTTCGAGCCCCTGGCGCCGACCGACACCGACCAGTCGTTCGACGTGTACGAGCGCTCGGCGGGAATCACGACCCAGGTCAGCCTTGGGCCGGCCGCGCGGAACGGCCCCTCCGACGCCTTCTTCGACGGCGCGTCCGCGGACGGCTCGCACGTGTGGTTCGACACGGTCGATTCGCTCACCGCGGCCGACACCGACACCTATGTCGACGTCTACCAGCGATACCAGGGCGCGACCACGCTCGTTTCGCCCACGCCCGGCGGAGGAGCGACCAGCGATGCGCAGTTCGCAGGCGCTTCGGCGGACGGCTCGCGGAGCTTCTTCACGACCGGCGACAAGCTGCTCCCCGACGACGGGGACACGCAGACCGATGTCTACGCCAGCGTAGATGTGGGTGCCTATGCCAGACCCAAGGGAGCGACCCCGCTGCTGCTCGCGCTGGCGATCGCTTACAGAGACTGCACGACGCCCAACCGGGCCCATGGGCCCCCGCTGGCGAGTCCCTCCTGCGCCCCACCCGTGCCGGCATCGAGCTGGCTCACGGTGGGCACGGGTGACTCCAACGGCGCCCTGACGCAATCGATCGGCTCGATCCGCATCGATGCGAAAGTCGGCGACCCGAGCACGGCGGCCGACGAAGCCGACCTGATCATGAGCACGCGTATCACCGACGTTCGCAAGCGGAGCGACCTCGGCGACTACGGCGGTGAGCTCCAGGCTGCGATGACGATGCGCATCACGGACAAGCTCAACGGCTCCGCGCCGGTCGACCCCGCCACCGTCGTCGACGTCCCCTATGTCCTCACGGTGCCGTGCGCGTCCACCGCCGACACGGCGATCGGGTCGACCTGCTCGGTCGCCAGCACGGCCGATGCGCTGGTCCCCGGAACGATCTCCGAGGGCGGGCGCGCGATCTGGGAGGTCGGCACGGTCCGGGTCTACGACGGCGGCTCGGATGGCCTCGCGTCGACGACGTCCGGCAACACGTTGTTCGAGACCCAGGGCATCTTCGTACCCTGAGCCGGGGACGTCAGGCCGCCGCCGCGATCTCCGGAGCGGCGCTCGGCGCCGGGCGCTTCTCGGTCACGAGTACGCGCGCGTCCGCGTGCGGCGCGAACGTGATCGCGCGCCGGCGGATGCGCTCTGCCGGTCCAGCCGCCTCGATCTCGACGCGGCGCAGGATCGCGGGGATCACGACCTTCATCTCGTACATCGCGAAGCTCGCGCCGAGGCACCGCCGGATGCCGCCGCCGAACGGGATCCACGAGTAGGTGTCGGCGCCACCGTCGAGGAACCGCTCCGGGAGGAAGCGGTCCGGCTCCGGGAACACGGCCGGGTTGCGATGGGTGAGATAGATGTTGGGGGCGACCCGCGTGCCGGGCGGCAGCTCGTACCCGCGCAGCTCCAGCGGCCGCGTGAGCTTGCGCACGACGCCCGGCACGACCGGCCGGATCCGCAGCGTCTCCTTGATCACGGCGTCGAGGTAGTCGTCCTCGCCGCGCGCCAGCTCTTCCCTCAGCCGTGCCAGCTTCTCCGGGTTGTGCAGGAGCAGGTCGAATGCCCACGCGATCGACGTCGCGGTGGTCTCGTGCCCTGCGACCAGCAGCGTGATCAGCTCGTCGCGCAGCTCGGCGTCGGTCATCGGCCGGCCGGCGTCGTCGCGCGCCTGGAGCAGGATCGACAGCACGTCGTCGCGCTCGGGCGTCGACGGGTCCTCGCGGCGCCGGCGGATCTCGTCGTAGATCAGCTCGTCCGCCTCGTCGCGCAGCTGGATGAACCTGTCCCACACGCGCTTGCCGAGCGTGCGCCGCATCAGCGGGAATGCGATCCCGACCATCGCAAGCTGGTTCGTGCCCATGTCGAGCATCGGGCTGAGGCGGTCGCGAAGTTGCGCGAGCCGCTCCGCCTCGTTGATGCCGAACACGGCCCGCATGATGATCTCGAGCGTGATCCCCTGGGTCCGAAGACGAAGTCCGAACGGTTCGCCCACGGGCCAATCGTCGACGTCCCGGTTCGTGATGTCGGCGATCAGCTCGCCGTAGCGCTGCATGCGCTCGCCGTGGAACGAGGGGAGCATCAGCTTGCGCTGGCGCATGTGCTCCGGCTCGTCGAGCAGCAGCACCGAGTTGCGGCCCATGATCGGCTCGAGCGGCGCCGCGTTCCCCTCGCCGGCGTGCAAGACCTCCGGGTCGCCGGTGAACACGGCCTTGATCACGTGCGGGTCCGAGATCCACACGACCGGCCCGATCACGAACTGAACCGTGAAGAAGTCGCCGTACCGCGCCCGGCATCGCTCGATGAAGGGGATCGGCCGGAGGACCCACTGCGCCATCTGCACGGCGGCCGGCGTCTTCGGTCCTGGCGGCAGGCTCATGAACGGGAATTTACTTCAACCCAAAAGGCGGCGACCGGTAGGCTCCCGCGTCGATGAGGCTCGAGGGCAAGACCGCGCTCGTCACCGGAGGCGCGAGCGGGATCGGGGCGGCAACCTCCAGGCGGCTCGCCGCCGAGGGCGCGCGCGTCGCGATCTGCGACCTCAACCTGGAGGGCGCCCGTGAGGTCGCTTCGGAGATCGATGCCGAGGCGTTCGCGATGGACGTCACCGACGGCGCTTCCGTACGGACCGCGATCGCGGCGATCGAGCAGGCGCTCGGCGCGCCGACGCTGCTCGTCAACAATGCCGGCAACGACGAGTTCTCGTTCTTCCAGGACACCGACGAGGGCCTCTGGCAGCGTGTCATCGACGTCAACCTCTTCGGGGTCCTCCGCGTCAGCCATGCGGCCCTGCCGGGGATGCGGGACGCCGGCTACGGGCGCATCGTGAACGTCGCCTCGGAGGCCGGCCGGGTGGGGTCGAACGGCTCCGCCGCCTACTCCGCCGCGAAGGGGGGCGTGATCGGCTTCACCAAGGCGATCGCGCGCGAGAGCGCGCGCCACGGCGTGATCTGCAACGCGGTCGCGCCCGGCCCGATCGACACGCCGCTCCTGAACCGCGCCCCGAAGGAGCTCGGCGACCTCGGCCGGAAGGTGATCGACATCATGGTCGGGTCGACCGTGCTGCGCAGGATGGGAAAGCCCGAAGAGGTCGCCGCGGTGATCGCCTTCCTCTGCTCCGACGACGCCTCGTATGTGACGGGACAGGCGCTCGGCGTGAGCGGCGGCCTTGCGATGATCTAATTGCCCGAGCTTCCGAAGTCAGTCCGCATCCGTGAGGTCGGTCCGCGCGACGGGTTTCAGAACGAGCCCGAGGTGATCGCGACGGCGGACAAGGTGCGCCTGATCGACTGCCTCTCGCGCACCGGCCTCACGCGCCTCGAGCTCACGTCGTTCGTGCGCCCGGACGTGATCCCGCAGCTCGCCGATGCCGAAGAGGTGCTGCGCTCCTATACGCGCGCCGATGGCGTCTCGTACACCGTGCTGATCCCGAACGAGCGCGGGCTCGAGCGGGGACTCGAGCTGATGCGGGACACCGGGCGGCGGCTCTTCGATGAGGTCAACCTGTTCCTCTCCGCCAGCGAGACCCACAACCGCAAGAACGTCAACCGCTCGGTCGAGGAGTCGCTTTCCGGGCTCGAGCGGGTGATCGCGACGGCACGGGGCGAAGGGCTTCGGTGCGAGGGCGTGATCTCGGTCTCGTTCGGGTGCCCATACGAAGGCGAGGTGCCGCCGGAGCGGGTGCTCGAGATCGCCGGGCGACTCGCGGCGGCGGGCTGCGAGGAGGTCGCGTTCGGAGACACGACGGGGATGGCGAACCCGGTCCAGGTCCGCGAGTTCCTTGCGCTTGCGCGCGCGCGGCTCGGCGGCACCGAGCTCACCGCACACTTCCACAACACCCGTGGCCAGGGGCTCGCAAACGTGCTCGTCGCGCTCGAGGCAGGCGTCGCCTCCTTCGAGAGCTCGTTCGGCGAGCTCGGTGGCTGCCCCGTGCCGAAGGGTGCGACCGGCAACATCGCGACCGAGGACCTGGTCTCGATGCTGCACGAGATGGGGGTCGAGACCGGGATCGACCTCGAGCGGCTGCTGGGCTGCGCACGCGCGGTGCAGGAAGCGCTCGGCCGTCCGTTGACCGGACACCTGCTCACGGCGGGCCCGATCGACTGGCACGCCGGCTCCCTCGGCCCCTCGTAACGCCTGCCACGAAGATTTGCGCTTCGGACGCTCGTCCGGGGGTATCTATGGGCTGCAAGCAAGACGAGGAGAGCGAATGAGCACAGGAGCAATCATTGCGATCGTGGTCGCAGCGATCATCGTGATCGCGCTGGTCGTCCTCGTATCGCAACGGCAGCGCGTGCGCAAGGTGGAGCAGCGGCGCGTGGAGCGCGACCAGCACCGTGACGAGGCCCGCATCAGCGGCGCCCGCGCGGAGCGCGAGCGTGCCGGCGCGGACGAGCAGGCAGCGGCCGCGAGGCGCGAGGCGGCTGAGGCGAAGGAGCGCTCGGTGCGCGCGCAGCAGCAGGCCGCGGTCGCCGAGGAGCACGAGACCCGCGCGCGGGAGATCGATCCCGACCGCGACTCGAAAAACGACACGGACGACCACGAGGTCGCTGGAACGCGCGACCGCACGTAGGCGAGCTCTCTTAAGAAGGTCCATTGGACGCACGGCGGGCACCCTTCGGGTGCCCGCCGCTGTTGATGGCACACTCGGCACGTGGCGGTGTGGCCCAGACAGGCGCGGCTTGGGCTCCCCCGGGGTCGCGGCGCGCTTGTGGTCGTGGTCACGTTCGGGCTGGTGCTCGCGCTGCTGGCGGCGCTTCATCGCGAGCCCGGATCGAACGCGCAGCTTCCCGACGACAGCGCGATCCGGGCGGTGCTCGACGACGCGCCGCTGCGGGGATACCTGGCCGGGGCCGGCTACACGCGCGAGCGTGTGACGCCACTCGACGACCGAGTCGTGCGCGTCAGCTTCTTCCACGGCCCGCGGATCGTGCTCGACGCGGCGGTCGCGCCGGACGGCCGCGTGACGAACGAGATCCGTTACCGGCCGGGCTACATCCGGGCGGGGGGAGAGGTCGCCCAGCGGCCGCTGGTGCTGGCGCTGCTGGCGGCAATGTTCGTGCTCGTCACGGCGAGCGCGCCGCTGCGCAGCCTCAGGAATCTCGATGTGCTCGCACTGGCCTCGTTCGTCGTGCCGATCGTGCTGCTCAACCAGCGCCTTTTGGAGGCAAGCGTGTACGCGAGCTATCCGCAGCTCGCATACCTGTGTGTCCGCTGCGCGCAGGTGGGATTCCGTCCACGCACGAGCGCCGCACCCGCGGCGCCGCTGCTGCGGCTCCCGCCGCGCGGCCTCGCGCTCGTGGCAGCGGGCGCGGCGACGGCGCTCGTGCTGCTGGCGATCCCGGGCGGCCTGGTCGGGGACGTCGCGTTTGCCTCGATGGCGGGCGCCACCGACCTCACCCACGGCGTCCTGCCCTACGGCCACCTTCCCCAGGGCGAGCTCGTGCACGGCGACACCTACCCGCTGCTCGCATACGCCGCCTACATTCCGGCGGCGCTCGTCAGCCCCGTCAAGACTGCCTTCGACCAGCTCGACGGGGCGCTGTGGGTGGCCGCCGCGTTCGCGCTGCTGACGGCGGGGGCGATGTATCGGACGGGCGCGCGCGCAAGCCGGGCAGCGGGCCTGCGGCTCACGATCGCATGGCTTTGCTTTCCCCCCGTGTTGATCGCGGCCTCCGCGGGATCGAACGACCTCGCCGCCGCCGCATGCGTTGCGTGGGCAGTGGCGCTCGCTGCCCATGCCGGCCGGGCGAGCGTGGCGCTCGCGCTAGCGGGGTCGGTGAAGCTTGTGCCGTTCCTGGCGCTGCCGGTGTGGATCCTGCGCCAGCGGGGCGGAGCGCTCGTGCGGAGTGTGGGAGCCGCCGCCGCGGTGGTCGCCGGAGTCGTCGTCTGGGTGGTCGTGCTCGGCGGTGTCGATGGCCTGGGCGACATGGCACGCGCAGTCGGGTTTCAGGCCGAGCGCGGCTCCCTGCTGTCGATCTGGACGCTCGCCGGCGCCGGCGCCGCGCAGGTCGTGGTGCAGGCCGCGGTCGTGACGCTGCTGGTCGCGGGTGCGGCCCGCGTGTGGGTGGACCGGGCGTTCGCGAGCGACCTGCCGCGCATCGCGGCGCTCGCCGCGGGCGTGTTGCTCGGCACGCAGATCGCGGCCAACTACTGGACCTATGCGTACCTGCCGTGGGTGTTTCCGCTCGTTGCGGTGGCGCTGTTGATCCCGGAAAGGCGGCCGGGGGACCAGGCGGCTACCTGATCAGGCGCGCTCGGGCTCGGCGACCGGTGCGCCGCCGGGAGGAGCGCCGGTGAAGCGTGGCGGGCGCTTCTCCATGAACGCCATCCCGGCCTCGCGGAAATCGTCGGTCGCGACCAGCGTCTGCTGCATCGAGACCTCCAGCTCGAGGCTTGCGGCGAGCGTCGGCTTGGCGACGCCGTCGAGCACGCGCTTCGCAAGGCCTGCGGCGAGCGGCGCGGCCGTGAGCAACTCGTCGACCAGCGCCTGCGTGGCAGCGTCCAGGTCGGCCGGCGGCGCGACGCGGTTCGCGGCGCCGATCCGGCGGCATTCCGCGGCGTCGATCGTCCGCCCGGTCATGATCAGCTCCTTTGCGATTCCGAGCCCGACGACCGCCGGCAGCCGGCTCGACCCGCCCACGTCGGGGATCAGGCCGAGCTTGGTCTCGGGCAGCCCGAAGAGCGAGTCATCGGCCATCACGCGGATGTCACAGGCGAGCGCGATCTCGGCGCCGAGGCCGAGGCACGCGCCGTGGATCTGTGCGATCACGGGCTTGGGCATCTCCTCGAGCAGGTTCACCAGCTCGATGCAATCGCGGCGGAACGGGCGCAGCTGCGCCGTGCCGCCCAGGCCGCCGAGCTGGGACACGTCGATGCCGGCGCTGAAGGCCTTGCCCTCGCCGCGCACGATCACGACGTGGACGTCGGAGGCCTCGTATGCCTCCCGCGCCGCATCCCGGAGCTCCAGCACCATGTCGTGGTGGATCGCGTTTCGCTTCTCCGGTCGATCGAGGACGATGTGCCGGACACGATCCTGCTCTTCGATGCTCACGTATTCGCTCATCAAATAGGCTCCCCGGCTCGGTTTCGGCTTAGATGGTCGATTTCCAACCGTGTCACCGGGAGGACGCAGCACAGCGAAGCTTTGCAGCGTCATTCGCGGGTGCAGGGAGTTTGGAATCGACCATCAACTAGGAGGCTACATGGCGATCAAGAGCGTTGGCGTTGTCGGGTGCGGCTTGATGGGGCACGGGATCACGCAGGTGGCCGCACAGGCTGGCTACGACGTCGTCGTGCGCGAGGTGTCGCAGGAGAAGATCGACAGTGGGCTGGGCAAGGTCAAGAAGCAGCTCGCCCGCGCGGTCGAGAAGGGTCGCATGGAGCAGTTTCAGGCCGATGACGTCCTGGGCCGGATCAAGCCGACGCTCGCCTACGAGGATCTCGCCGACTGCGACCTCGTGGTCGAGGCGATCGTCGAGGACCTCGAGGCCAAGCGGGAGATGTGGCGCGCGCTGGACCAGCTCGTCAAGGACGAGGCGCTGTTCGCGACCAACACTTCATCGCTCGGGGTGATCGACCAGGCCGCCGTCACGAGCCGCCCGGAGCGGTTCCTCGGGCTTCACTTCTTCAACCCCGCGCAGGTGATGCCGCTGCTCGAGGTCGTGCAGTCGATCTCGACCAGCACCGGTACGCTCGAGGAGGGGCTGGAATTCGGCCGGTCGCTGAAGAAGACGGTCGTGCACGCACGCGACAAGGCCGGCTTCATCGTCAACCGTCTCCTGATCCCGTACTTGCTCGACGCGATCCGCGCCTTCGAGGAGGGCTTCGGCTCGATCGAGCAGATCGACACCGCGATGAAAGGCGGCGCGAACCACCCGATGGGGCCGTTCCAGCTGCTCGACTTCGTCGGTCTCGACACCACCCAATCCGTCGGCGAGATCATGTTCAACGAGTTCCGGGAGCGGCGGTTCGCGCCGCCGCCCACGCTGCGCAAGCTCGTCACGGCGGGCCATCTGGGCCGGAAGACGGGACGGGGCTTTTACGATTACACCCGTGGTGACGAGCCCGTTCCGATCGATCACGAGCACGCGGACGCCTGACGCGCATGCCGGCTGACGGGCCCGGCACCACGAACGCCTTCCAGGAGGCGCTCGAGCGGGCTCTCGCGGGCGGCCCGGCGAAATACCGCGAGCGGCTTCCCGACCAGGGCAAGATCCCGGTACGGGACCGGGTCGCGCGCCTGGTCGACCCCGAGTCCTTTGCCGAGGAGGCGCTGCTGGCGAACTGGGACGCGGACGGGCTGGGCGCGGACGGCGTCGTCACCGGCATGGCGCTGGTCGGCGGCCGCCGAGTCGCGCTGATGGCGAATGACCCGACCGTCAAGGCGGGGTCGTGGGGCCCGAAGACGGTCGAGAAGATCCTTCGCATCCAGGAGCAGGCGCTTCGCCACGACGTGCCGATGATCTACCTGGTCGACTCCGCCGGCGCGAGGATCACGGACCAGGTCCAGATGTTCCCCGGGCGGCGCGGCGCGGGCCGCATCTTCCACAACGAGGTCAAGCTCTCCGGCCGCGTGCCGCAGGTGTGCGTGCTGTTCGGGCCCTCGGCAGCGGGGGGCGCCTATATCCCGGCCTTCTGCGACATCGTGATCATGCGCGAGGGCAACGCCTCGATGTACCTCGGTTCCCCCCGCATGGCGGAGATGGTGATCGGCGAGAAGGTGACACTCGAGGAGATGGGCGGAGCGCGCATGCACACGTCGGTCTCGGGCTGCGGCCACTTCCTCGTCTCGAGCGACGAGCAGGGGATCGACCTCGCGCGGCGCTATCTCTCCTATTTCCCGTCGAACTGGCACGAGGCGCCGCCGCCGGCGCCGCCGGGCGAGCCCGGGGGCGGGGTGGACATCGGGGCGGTGATCCCGGCCGACCAGAACAAGCCCTTCGACATGCTCGAGCTGGTCGACGGGCTGATCGACGAGGGCTCGTGGCTCGAGGTGCAGGCGCGCTGGGCACGGGAGCTCGTGGTCGGGTACGCGCGGCTCGCGGGACGCGTGATCGGGATCGTGGCGAACCAGCCCAAGGTGAAGGGGGGTGTGCTGTTCGTCGACTCCTCCGACAAGGCGGCGCGGTTCATCACGACCTGCAACGCGTTCAACGTGCCGTTGCTGTTCCTCGCCGACGTGCCCGGCTTCATGATCGGGTCGAAGGTGGAGCGGGAGGGCATCATCCGCGCGGGCGCGAAGATGATCTCCGCGGTCTCGGAGGCGACGGTCCCGAAGATCTCGGTGGTGGTTCGGAAGTGCTACGGCGCCGGCCTCTACGCGATGGCCGGTCCGGCATTCGAGCCTGACTGCTGTCTCGCGTTGCCGGGCGCCCAGATCGCGGTGATGGGTCCCGAGGCGGCGATCAACGCCGTCTTCTACAACCAGATCCAGGCGATCGAGGACCCGGACGAGCGCGCGCAGTTCGTGCAGGACAAGCGCACCGAGTATGCGGCGGACATCGACATCCTGCATCTCGCCTCCGAGCTGGTCGTCGACGCGGTGATCGAGCCGGATGCGTTGCGCGGGGAGCTCGAGCGGCGCTTCGCCCTTTACGAGGGCAAGGATCGCCGCTTCACGGAGCGGCGAAATTCGGTCACGCCGGTCTGAGCCCGGCCCGGTCGGCCGTGGTCTCAACGTGGCCGGTTCTTAAGGAAAGTTTTATCCCGTTGTCCCAGCATTTGGGCAAACAGTTGCACCTTCATCGGGTATAAAGGAAAGCGCAAGGACTGCCGATATAAGGACACATCCGGCAAGAAGCTGGATGCTGCGAATCCACAGACGACGGGCGAACTCCCATTTTTTTTACTCCTGGGAGGTCCTCCGTGACGCGAAAGCGCCCCGCTGGCCAAGACGGGGCGTTTTCGCGTCTGGAGCCGGTTCGCTGCGCGGGCCGGTCAGCCAGGAGTGATCATGCGCCGGATCGCCTCGAGCTCGGACGCGGGAAGCGTCCGGTTCTCCAGGCGATACCGGCCGGCGCGCTCCAGGTGCGCGAGCAGCTCCGCGCGGTCGAAACGGCGCAGGAAGCTCCGTACCAACAGACGGCGCCCGACCGAAGTGATCGCCCGGCGGTAGGCGCCGGCCGTGGGCGTCGAGCAGGCGAGCACGATCCAGGTGTGTGCGGTGTCGGCTCCGCGCGGGCCGCGTGCTGCGTTCGGCCAGTCGATCACGACCGGGCCGCCGGCGGTGAGCATCACGTTGTCCGGGTGAAGGTCCAGATGGAGGAGCGCGTCGCCGTCCCAGACCGGTGTGGGCAGCCAGGCGGGCGCCGCGATCTCGTGCAGGCGGTCGTGCAGCCGCGCGAGCATCTCGGCGTAGTTGTCGATCCGCCACGGCCGGCGGCCGAGGTCGTCGAGCATCGTCGGGCCGTCGATGCGATCCATCACGATCTCCGTCGCGCTGAGCGCACGCGCCGCCGGCACCGGATACCAGTGCGCGCGCGCCAGCTCGATCACGGCCACCTCGCGCTCGGTGTCACGGGGCTCGCGGTACCGTCGCAGGACCTCGCCGTCGCCGTGCTCGAACACGTCGGCGCTGCGCCCGGTGCCGATCAGCCTCTCCACCTCACTGCATAGAATCGCGCCTCGTGACCGAAGTGGCCTGGCGCCCGACCCGGGAATACGTCGAGAACGCGAACGTGACGCGGCTGATGCGCGCGCACGGCGTTGGCTCGATCGACGAGTTGCGCCGCCGCTCGGTCGAGGACATGGCGTGGTTTTGGGACGCGGTCGTGAAGGACCTCGGGATCGAGTTCACGATTCCCTACGAACGCGTCTTCGACGACTCGGCCGGCCCGGCGTGGACGAAATGGTTCATCGGCGGCCGTGTGAACCTCACGCACAACTGCGTCGACCGGCACGTGGCCGCCGGCCGCGGGGACCGGGTTGCGCTGATCGGCGAGGGCGAGGACGGCGTCGTGAGAAGGTTCACCTACGCGGAGCTCGAGCGCGAGGTCGACGCGATCGCCGCCGGCCTGCGGGACCTCGGGATCGGCAGGGGCGATCGCGTCGCCGTGTTCATGCCGATGGTGCCGGAGGCCGTGATCGCCGCCTACGCGATCGCAAAGCTCGGCGCGATCTACATGCCGATCTTCTCCGGCTTTGCGCCGCACGCGGTCGCCTCCCGGCTACAGGACGCAGACGCGAAGGCCGTGGTGACCGCCGACGGCGGCTTCCGCCGGGGCTCGCAGGCACTGATGAAGCCCGGCGTCGACGAGGCCGTGGCGACGTCGCCGTCGGTCCAGCACGTGGTCGTCTACGAGCGTTTCGGAGCCGACGTGCCGATGCAGGGCGGGCGCGACCTCACCTGGGCCGAGCTTCGCGACCGCGGCGCGCGTGCGGCCCCGGAGGGCCTCGAATGCGAGGACACGGACGCCGAGGACATCTGGATGATCGCCTACACCTCCGGGACCACGGGCCGGCCCAAGGGCGCCGTCCACGTGCACGGCGGGTTTCTCGTGAAGATGGCCTCGGAGACCGCCTACCAGACCGACCTGCACCCGGACGAGACGCTCTACTGGGTCACTGACATGGGCTGGATCATGGGCCCGTGGGAGATGGTCGGCGCCGGCTGCGCGGGCGCGGCCGTGGTGCTCTACGAAGGCGCGCCGGACTGGCCGGAGCCGAATCGCGTGTGGGCCTCGGTCGAGCAGCACGGCGTGAACGTGCTGGGCGTCTCGCCAACCCTCATCCGCGCGCTCAAGACGCACGGCGAGGAGCCCGTCCGCAAGCACGACCGCTCGAGCCTGCGCGTCTTCGGCTCGACCGGCGAGCCGTGGAACCCCGAGCCGTACCGGTGGCTTTCAGAGGTGGCCGGCGACGGCCGCGTGCCGATCATCAACATCTCCGGCGGCACCGAGGTCGGCGCGTGCTTTCTGACGCCATATCCGGTCGAGGAGATCAAGGTCTGCTCGCTCGGCGGCCCGTCACACGGGATGGACGTCGACGTCTTCGACGCCGAGGGGCGGCCGCTCCGGGGCGAGGTCGGCGAGCTCGTCTGCAAGCGCCCGTGGCCGGGCATGACACGTGGAATCTGGGGGGACCCCGAGCGCTACATCGAGACGTACTGGTCGATGTACCCGGGCGTCTGGCGGCACGGGGACTGGGCGCTGGTCGAGGAGGGCGTCTGGTACCTGCTCGGCCGCTCGGACGACACGATCAACGTCGCGGGCAAGCGGCTGGGCCCGGCGGAGGTGGAGTCGGTGCTGGTCTCCCACCCGGCGGTCACGGAGTCGGCCGTCGTGGGCGTTCCGCACGACACGAAGGGCGAGGCGATCTGGTGCTTCTGCGTGCTCGGCGACGAGGCCGGTGACGACGTCGCGGCCGCGCTCGGCGAGCTCGTCGCGAGCGAGCTCGGCCGGCCCTTCAAGCCGTCGCGGATCGTGTTCGTCGACGCGCTGCCGAAGACGCGCTCGGCCAAGATCCTGCGGCGGGCCGTACGGGCCGTTGCGATCGGCGAGGACCCGGGCGACCTCTCCTCCGCGGAGAACCCTCAGGCGCTCGACGGCATCCGCGCGGCGCTCGACTCCTGAGGGAACGCCGCGTCGATCTGGCGGACCAGGTCCTCGACGAAGTCGGTTGCGTCCTCGACCGCACCGGAGTCGACGTTCTCGACGGTGTCGCTGGGGCGGTGGAAGTTGGGGATGCGGCCGCGCTCCAGGGCGCAGAGCGTGATCGACGGGTAGCCGCGCATCGCGGGCACCACGCCGTCGGTCCCGAGGCGCCACACGTACGGTTCGGAGCCGACTCGCTCGGCGGTCGCGACGAGCCGGCGATCGTGGCGGACGAGCAGCGCGAAGCCCTCGCCGGTCACGTGATGAACCCGCCCGTTGCCGACGGTGTCGACGTTGATGAAGTAGGTGCGGTCCCTGTGGAGCTCCTCATCGTGCTCGTCGAGCCATGCGCGCATGCCGAGCATGAAACCCTCCTTGGCTCCGGTGAAGACGACCCAGACGTCGACGTTCTCCGGCCGGCGCCGCTCGAGCCGGTCCGCCACCTCGAGTACCGCGGCGACGCCCGACGCATTGTCGGAAGCCCCCGGTACGACCTTCGCGAGGGCGGTGTCGAGCAGCAGCGCCGCGAGCACGACCAAGCCGACCGCCGGGGCAAACTGGATCGCCGACATCACGTTCGTGTCCCAGCCGCTCACAAGGCGCACGACCGCCGCCGCGAGCGCCGCGATCGTGAGCCAGAAGACGAGGTCGATGCGTCCCGCGAGCCGCGTCAGCGGTGACGGGCGCCGCCGCCGCCGCGCCCGGCGCGCGAACAGCAGGCCGCCCTGGGCGGCGTCGTGGTGCGCGGTCAGGACGATCCGGTGGCGCGCGTCCGGGGAGCGGCCCCGAGAGGTCACGTTGGCCGTGTCGCGGGGCGACGTGAGGAACCGGACGGGGGAGAGGCGGCCGGTCAGGTCGGCGTAGAGGGCGATCGACGTGAGCAGCAGGATCACCACGCCGAGCGGCGGCGAGCTCACCGACACGACGCCCCCGACCACCGCCAGCGCCGCGAGTAGCGCGAGCGCGATGTGGTACGACGGCCTCACCCGGATGCGCTCCACCGTCGCGTCGCGGCCGATCCGGCGGAGCTCCGCGGCGAGGTATGCGACCGTCGGCGCGTCTCCGTCGGCGCCGGGCGCGCGCGGGCGGAACGAGACGAGGCGCTCGATCGTGTCCATGACGTCCACAGCCGAGCGATTATCGCTTGGCTCGCGCTGGCGCGCTCCGACCACGTCCTCAGTGCGGCGGGTGGGACTCGAACCCACACGCCCTTTCGGGCAGCGGCTTTTGAGGCCGCACTGTCTACCAATTCCAGCACCGCCGCTGGTGATGACACGTCCAGCCGCAAGTCTAGGCCGACCTGCCGCAACAAGACGACCGGCGGCAGGCCGGATTCAGGAACCGTCCGTCCAGCGCCGAAATATGATGTGCCCGTGAAGACAGCTCGCCCCCTGCTCTTGCTCGCCGCGCTTGTCGCGGCGCTTCTCTTGGCCCCGGCAGCGCAGGCCGCGCCGGCCGCCACGAAGCTCACGCTGGCCGGGCCCGACGACGGCGCCGCGGCCGGCGGCAAGGCGACCGTCACTGCGACCCTGACAGCCGGCGGCAAGCCGCTTGCCGGCAAGGCGGTCTCGCTCTTCGCGGGCGGCGCGGCCCCGCTGGCGACGGGTGCCACCAGCGCCAAGGGCAAGGTCTCCTACGAAGTGACGATTCCCGCGCCGACGCAGCTCCAGGCGACCTATGCACCCACCGCCGCCGATGCGCCCATCTACCTCGGCGCGAAGAGCAACACGATCACGGTTGCGCCCATGGTCGGGATCAGGCTCTCGGTCGCGACCTATCTGCACGCCCGTCACAAGGCGGTCGGCATTCCGCGCCAGCGGGTGAAGATCACGGGTACGCTCGACCATTTTGCCGCGGGTCAGACGGTCCAGATCGACGTCTTCAAGGGCACGCGGAACATCAGGCAGAAGTCGCTCGCCGTGACGCAGGCCGGCGGCAAGGGCAGGTTCGTGCTCGGCCTCGTGCCGAGCGGAAGGGGCGTGTACCGGGTCCGTGCGTCGCTCCCGGGCGGCACCGGCAGCACGCGCCTCTACGTCGTGCGGCCCAGCGCGCGCCAGGGAGCGCGCGGCACCACCGTAAGGGCGCTGCAGGCGCGCCTCGCGCAGCTCGGCTACCTGATCCACGTGAGCGGGCGCTTCGACTCGACCACCGCTCGCGCCGTGCTCGCCTTTCGGAAGGTGAACCGATACGCGCGCTCGATGAGCGCGTCGGCGGCAGTCTTCAAGAAGCTCGCGCGCGGCGGGGGCGGCTTCAAGCTTCGCTACCCGAACGCCGGCAAGCACGTCGAGTTCGACTGGTCGCGGCAGGTGCTGGTGCTGGCACGGGGGGGAAAGCCGGCGAAGATCCTCCACGCGTCCTCCGGCAAGCCCTCGACCCCGACGGTCTTCGGGAAGTTCCACTTCTACTCCAAGACGGCGGGCTTCAACTCACACGGCATGTACTACTCGAACTACTTCATCGGCGGCTACGCGATCCACGGCTACGAGTCGGTGCCGTCCTACGCCGCGAGCCACGGCTGCATCCGGATCCCGATTCCCAGCGCGGTGTCGGTCTACCGCTGGGTCAGCCTCGGCGACACGATCTACGTCTACCGCTGATCGGCCGCGCGAGGGCGCGCGGCGACGTCCTCGATCGCGATCGTGACGAGCCGCACGGCGGTCAGGGGCTTGCCGTTCCGCCGCCTCGGCATCGCCGCCCTGCGGGTCGGCACGACGACCCCGTCGAAGCTCTTGTGCTCCCAGCAGTAGTGGGCCGCCTTCGCCCACGAGCCGAAGACCTCGGCGGTGTAGTCGTTGCGCCGCAGGAGGCCGCGATCGTCGAAGTAGTAGCTCTGCTCGCGCGAGTGCGCCGGCACGCCCTCGGGGAACCGCACCCGCAGCGCGCGCCAGGTCTCGCCGTGCTCATGCCACGGCTCGGCTTCCTCGACCTCGAAGTCGGGCCGGCGAAACATGAAGGGCGCATTCATGTAGCCCCAGAGCGCATAGCACGCGAAGTAGAGGAGGTCGAGGTCGTCCCACCAGAACTGCCGGCGAAGGCGGCGGTAGCAGGGACGCGGGTCCTCCCGCGAGGCCAGCACCTCGCCGGCGTCGGTCTCGATCCTGACCGCGCCGCGCTCCAGCACGCCGCGCCGTCCTGGGCCGCCGTACGGCGCGAGCACGACGTGTTGCTCGCTCGTCGACACGGTGCCGGTGAAGTCGGCAAGCGCATTCCGCTGGCGCTTCATCGGAAATGCCCACCCGCCGCAGCCGACGTTGACGACCACGTGTGACGCGGCGTCGAACGCGGCGCCGCCGTGCGCCTCGACCACCTGCTCGAGGAGGTCCGGCGCGCCCACGCGCGTCGTCAGGGTGCCGGCTGTGGGCCGGGCTGGCCGGGCTCGCCCAGCAGACCGCGCGCCTCGAGGTCGGCGCGGCTGCCGGCCTCGATGTTCCAGCCCTGCTGGAAGCCCCGGAGCGAGAAGAAGATCAGGAGCAGCGAGATCGGGATCAGCACGAGTGTCAGCAGGCCGAGCAGCGGCTCGGGGAGCGGGGGAGAGCTGAATCCAGTCTTGTCGCGCGCAAACCACGCGGGTGCTGCGACCGCCGCGAAGATGATCAGGATCACAGCAAGCGCCATCGAGACCGGCAGCACGCCGCGGTTCCACCGGTACACGTAATACGCGAACAGCAGGTAGACCACGATGTAGAAGATGTCGACCGGCTTGGCCCCCTGGAGCTTGTCCCAGCCGCCGAACGTGATCACCGCGATCAGTCCCGCGGAGAGGAGCAACAAGACGAAGACGACCGCGCGGGTCTGCCTGGACTCGGGCTTGTCCCGATTGGGGTGATGGGCGTCCCTCGCGGCCATGCTGAAGCGAAGTCTAGAATCTTCCTGCTCGCCGTGCGCGGCCGGCGCACGGTTTGGCAGTTACGCGGGCGTGGCGGAATTGGTAGACGCGCCAGCCTTAGGAGCTGGTGGGCATTGCCTGTGGGGGTTCAAGTCCCTCCGCCCGCACTCACGGCGGTGAGCTCCGACAGCATCCCCTCGGCCGGTACGCGCACGCGATCGGGATGGAGGATCGCGCCGAGCAGCTCTACGCCGTCGACCAGGCGAGGCCCGGGACGGGAGAAGTACGCGGACGCGTCGACCGCGACGATCCGGCCGGCTCCCACCGCGGCGAGGCGGCCGGCAAACGCCCCCGCCTCTTCGGCGGATCGCTCCACGTCGTACCCGCAGGGCATCGCCACGACCGTGTCCACGCGCGCGCCTTCGACCTCGCTCCACTCGACCGTGCGCGACTTCTCGCCCGCCGTTCCGAGCGCGTCGACCCCACCTGCGATCGAGATCATCTCCGGCACCCAGTGCCCTGCCACGAACACCGGGTCGAGCCATTCGATCGCAGCGACTCGCGGTCGCTCGGCGCCGGCCACCGCGGACGCGACCGCCGCAAGGCGGGCGTGTGCCTCGGCACGGGCCTGCCGGCCTGCGCCCCGGTCGCCTGCCGCCTCGGCGACGCGCACGAGGTCGTTCAGGACGTCGTCGAGCTGAAGCGGGTCGAGCGAGAGCACGCGCGGCTTGCCCGGCAGCGTCGCGGCGACCGCCACGACGTCGTCGTAGGAGACCGCACAGACTTCGCAGACGGCCTGCGTCACGATCAGGCTGGGCGCCAGCTCCTGGAGGCGCTCGCCGTCGAGCTCGTAAAGCGGCCGGCCGGCGCCGACCGTCTCGCGCACGACCCGGTCGATCTCCGCCGGCCCGAGGCCGGGCGGGATCACCGTGCGCGTCAGATGAGGCAGGGAACTCGCCTCGGGCGGCCAATCGCACTCGTGCGTGACCGCGACCACCTGCCCTCCGAAGCCGAGCGCGAAGAGCGTCTCGGTCGCGCTCGGAACCAGTGATGCGATCCTCATGACGTGAGTATGGCGCGACTGATGTCGGCTGGAGCTGCGCTGGCCGCGAGCATCTTCCTCGCCCTCGGGGTGTCGGCGGCTGCCGCGAAGCCACCCGTCGTGAAGCGCACGATCGGGTCTGCCGCGGCGCCGGTTCCGCGCTCCTTCGCGGGATTGTCGATCGAGTACTGGAGCGCCCTCGACTACTTCGGCGCGGCCGGACAGCCGAACCTGCCGTTCATCCAGTTGCTGAGGACGCTCGGGGAGGGGGGCGTCGGCGTGCCGACGATCCACCTGGGCGGCAACTCCGCCGACGAGACGTGGTGGAACCCCGACGGCCGCGCGCGGCCGTCGGGAGTCCTGGTCGACGCTTCGCCGGCCTTCTTCTCGACCTTCGGGCCGGTCGCCTCGCAGTCTGGAGCGCATTTCGTGCTCGGCGGCAACCTCGCGATCGCGGACCCTGTCAATGCGACCGGCTTCCTCGGCGCCGCGGTCGCCGCGCTGCCTCCCGGCTCGATCGCCGCGTACGAGCTCGGAAACGAGCCCGACGTCTACGGCCGCACCGTCACCTTCCAGGTCGGGGGGAAGACGGTCACGCGCCTCCAGCACCGCCCGGCCGACTACGAGATGCCGCAGTACCTCGCCGATCTCGACAGCTACATCGCCCCGCTGAACGCAGCCCGCGGAGCGGCCTGGCCGCCGCTCGCGGTCGGCGGCTTTGCGAGGCATGCCTGGCAGGTGCGGGCCGCGACGGTGCTCCAGCACGTCGCAAACCGCGGCGTCGGGTACTTCCAGGCGCACGCCTATCCGCTCAACCGTTGCCGGTATCCGAAGCCGCCCGTCGCCCGCTGGCGGAGGCAGTTGCTCGCAGCCCCCGGGACGCTTCCGGTGGCGAGGCTGGCGCGGCTCGTCAAGGACGTCCGGCCGTTCGGCATCGCGACCCGGCTCTCCGAGATCAACTCGGCCACGTGTGGCGGCGCTCCCGGTGTGTCGGACGCGTTTGCCTCGGCGCTCTGGGCGGCGGACGTACTGTTCGGCATGGCGCAGGCCGGCGTCGCCGGGGTCAACGTCCACTCCTGGTCGGGCGCCTCGTATGCGCCGATCGACTTCAGCGGCGGCCAGACCCGCGTGCGCCCGCTCCTGTACGGAATGCTGTTCTTCGACCGCGCCGTGCAGAACGGCGCGAGGCTCCTCGACGTGGGTCAACGCCGCTCCGACCCGGTGAAGGTCTGGGCCACGAGGGACGCCGGTGGCGTCGTGCGCGTCGCGGTGATCAACAAGGACTCGCGCCGCGCCCAGGTCGCCGCGCTGAAGCTTCCACGGCGGCTCGGGCCGGGAAGGGTCGAGCGCCTGCTCGCGCATACCGTCGCCTCGCGGTCAGGCGTGACGTTCGGGGGGCGGAGCTTCGAGCGGGGCGGGTTCGACGGGCGCCTGCACGGGGCGGTTCGAAGCAGCCGAGTGCGTCCGCGGGGCCGCCTCTACAAGGTCCGGCTACCGGCCGCAAGCGCCGCGCTGCTGACCGTGCGACCGCGCTGAGGGCGGCCCAAAGGGCGTCGGATGACGGACTAGACTGGGCCGAGCCCGGGGCAGTAGTTCAGTTGGTAGAACGCTGGTCTCCAAAACCAGAAGTCGGGGGTTCGAGTCCTCCCTGCCCCGCCTTGATATTCCAGAGCGGTGTTCGGCTCTGGCAAGCCGCGCTCTCGACAGCCACCTGACTCGGAATCGCGATGGAGCAAGCCGCGGGGAACGCAGCAACCGGGAAGACGAGCCTCAACCGGCTCGCTGTCAGCGCCACCACCCACTGTCTGACGGGTTGCGCGATTGGTGAGTTCGCCGGTATGGCGGTGGCGACGGCGCTGGGCTGGGGGAACTTCGCTCAAACCGTTCTGGCGATCGTGCTCGCCTACTTCTTCGGCTTCGGTCTCACGGTGATGCCGCTTGTCCGGGCGGGACTGACTGCCGGCGCGATCGTGTCGACCGCATTGGCGGCAGACACGGTTTCGATCACGATCATGGAAGCGATCGACAACCTGACCGTGGTCCTGATCCCGAACGCGATCAACGCAGGGCTTGGTGACGCCCTCTTCTACGCGAGCATCGCCGGAGGCTTCGCGATCGCCTATCCGGTCGCCTTTCTCGCGAACCGCTACATGATTGCCCGCGGAAAGGGTCACGCGGTCGTGCACGAGTACCACGGCCACTAGGGCGGCTGACCTAGCCAGCCGAGCGTGAGGACGAGATACTGCACGCCGATGTCGCACGAGAACGCTGAGGTCGGCCGTCCCGGGCGCCTGGACGGAAAAGTCGTGCTCGTGACCGGCGCCGCCGGGGGGATCGGCGCGGCGATCGCCCGCCGCTTCGCCCAGGAGGGTGCGAACCTGCTTCTGACGGATGCCGACGAGGCGGGTGCACGACAGGTGGCAGCCGACATCGGAAAGGGCGCCGGGGCCCACGCCCACGATGTCACGAGCGAGGCTGAATGGGAGACTGTCGCGGCCTGGGCCCTCGAAACCCACGGTCGCATCGACGTGCTCGTGAACAACGCCGGCATCTTTCTCGCGGCGACGCTCGAAGAGACCACGCTCGAGGACTTCCGCCGCGTGCAGGAGGTCAACCAGGTCGGCGTATTCCTTGGCATGCGCACGGTCGCACGACCGATGGTCGCACGTGGCAGCGGCTCGATCATCAACATCTCCTCTGTCGCCGGTCTCATGGGCACGCCGTACCTGACCGCTTACGCCGCGGGCAAGTGGGCGGTGCGCGGTATGACCAAGGCTGTGGCGAAGGAGCTCGCGGCCTCGGGCGTCCGCGTGAACTCGCTTCATCCGGCCAGATCGACACCGACATGAACACTCGCCAGCGCGAGCGCACTCCCGAGCTGATCGACCGGCTCGTCGCCGCGATCCCGATGCGGCGGATCGGTGATCCCGAAGAGGTCGCGGAGGCGGCGATCTTCCTGGCGGCCGATGAGAGCGGCTACGTCACCGGGAGCGAGCTCGCGATCGACGGTGGCGTGAGCGCGTGACCAATCCTGCCGTCGAGCGCCTGGCTGCGTTTGTCGGCGAATGGAGCATGGCGGCGGCGTTTCCGTCCGCTCCATCGGCCGGCATGGCGCTGAGCGGCGTCATCCACATCCCGTGGATGGATACGATCGTGGCGTGCCGATTGCTGACCCGGTCCTGGCCCTGGTGATCACGGCCATGATCCTGCACATCACCTGGGAGAGCTGGCACACGGTACGAGGCTCCGGGCATTAGGAGGCCTTCGTGAGTTTCTCGGCTCGCTCAAGAAAAGCCGCCCAGCGCTCGTCCGACCGTCCGCACCGGCCCGCGCTTGCGGTCTCGGAAACGGTCGAGGAGATGCGTCGCTGTGCCGGAACGCAGTTTGACCCGCTCGTGGTCGAGGCGCTGCTGGCCGAGCTCGGCGCGGGCGCCGGCCCGGCCGAGTAGTCCCAGCGGACTTCCGTACCCTTACTGGGCCTTCCCGCACCCGTGTCCGCCCAGAAGGAGTCGCCGATGCAAGCCGTTGTGCTCCACGTGACCGGAAACCCGGACGTCCTTCGTTACGAGGAGGTCGAGCGACCCGAGCCGGGCGACGGCGAGGTGCTGATCAAGGTCCGCGCGGCGTCGGTCAACCCGATCGATTGGAAATACCGGCGCGGCCTCGCAGACAAGGAGCTACCGGCGGTGCTCGGCAACGATGTCTCGGGAACCGTCGAGGTGTCGCGCGCCGAGGGCTTCGCCGAGGGAGACGACGTGTTCGGCTTCGCCGCGAGCGGCGCCTACGGGGAGCTCGCCACGGCCCCGGCGGCTCTGATCGCGAAAAAGCCCGCCGGCGTGACTCATGAGCAGGCTGCGGCGATACCCGTGGCGGGGCTCACCGCATGGCAGGCGCTGTTCGACCGCGGCGGGCTCGAGCGCGGGCAGACGGCGCTGATCGCGGGCGCCGCGGGTGGCGTCGGTCACTTCGCGGTGCAGTTCGCAAAGCTCGCGGGAGCACGAGCGATCGGCACCGGATCGTCACACAACCGCGATTTCGTGCTCGGCCTCGGTGCGGATGAGTACCTCGACTACACGCGGCAGGATGTCGCCGAGGCGGTGAGCGGCGTCGACGTCGCGCTCGACACGGTCGGCGGGGAGACCACGCAGACGCTGGTGCCCACGGTGCGCGAGGGAGGCATTCTGGTCACGATCGCCGCCGCTCCGCCCACGGAGGCGGCTCGAGCGCGCGGCGCGCGCGCAGAGCTGCTCGTGATGAGCCCCAGCTCTGAGCAGCTGGCACGAATCGGGGACCTGGTAGCGGCCGGCGATGTGCGCGTGGAGCTGGCGGAGGCGATCGCGCTCACCGACGTTCAGCGGGCCCACGAGCTCAGCGAGTCCGGGCACACGCGCGGGAAGATCGTGCTGACGGTCGCGACCTAGAGCTCTGTCTTCCGCCGGACACCCGCCGCGACGCCTGCCCGGCTGTTGAGGCCGTGAGCCGCGACGTCCTGCTCTTCGTCGCGGTGTTCGTGGCCTGCGCAGTCGAAGGCGTCGAGGCGGTGACGATCGTGCTCGCCGCCGGCTTGACCCGCGGATGGCGTTCGGCGCTGGCCGGCACCGCGGCCGCGCTCGTCGTGCTCGCCGGGATCGTGGCCGTGCTGGGCCCGGCGCTCACGGCGTTGCCGATCGACACCTTGCGCCTAGTCGTGGGCGGTCTGTTGCTGGTCTTCGGGCTGCAGTGGTTGCGCAAGGCAATCCTGCGTGCCAGCGGGTTCAAGCCGCTGCACGACGAGGACGAGGTCTTCACGCAAGAGCTCGCGGCGGCGCGGGCAGCGGGCCGCGAGCCCCAGGCGATCGACGGCTACGGGTTCACGCTGTCTTTCAAGGGAGTGCTGCTCGAAGGCCTCGAGGTGGCGTTCATCGCGATCACGTTCGGCTCGAACCAGCACAACATCGGGCTCGCGGCACTGGCCGCCGGCAGCGCGGTGGTCGTGGTCGCCGCGGCCGGCATCGCCGTCCACGCACCCCTCAGCCAGGTGCCGGAGAACACGCTCAAGTTCGGGGTCGGAGTGATGCTCACGACGTTCGGCATGTTTTGGGGCGCCGAGGGAGCGGGTGCTCACTGGCCGGGCGGCGATGGTGCGATCCTCGCGCTGCTGGCGTTCACGCTCGCGACCTCGCTCGCGCTGGTTGCCGCGCTGCGGCGACGGCACGCTCGCCGTCACCTTCCCCCGGCCGCGGCGACTTCGTGATGCGGCGCCTTCGTGCCCTGGCGAAGTTCTTCTACGACTTCGTGATCGGCGATGACCCCACGATCGCCGCTGTGGTCGTGGTCGCGCTCGGCCTCACCGGCGCGCTCGAGGGTGCGGGCGAACCGGCCTGGTGGATTTTGCCGACCGCAGTGGTCGCCGTGCTGGGCCTTTCGCTCTACCGGGCTACCTGACCGGACACGTGGCCCCGGGATCCGTCTAAGATGGCGGCCCCGCGTCGTGAATACCCGTGGCAGGCAGGAACCGTCGCGGGCCCGGCCCGGAATCTCTCCACACTTCCCCCACCTCTGTCAGTGCCCGAGGCTGATCACAGCGAGTTCGGAATCGGCTTCGATCGACGCGACCTGCCGCGCCTGCATGCGCTCTGGGACGAGGTCGTCGAATCCGAGCAGTGGTCGGAGGGTGAGCTGACGAAACGCTTCGAAGCGGCCTGGAGCGCCTGGAACCGCCTGGGCTCGGTGGCCTGCGGCAGTTGGACCGGCGGCGCGCTGGCGGCCCTCGATTTCGCTGCGGTGGGCGGTGAGGCCGTGCTTTGCCCGTCGAACAGCTTCATGGCCGTTCCCCTGACGGTCCTCGGGGCAGGCGGGCGACCGGTGTTCGTCGACTGCAACAGGGACGACCTCTGCATGTCCTTTGAGGACTTCGAGCGCAAGGCGAGGCAGCATCGGCCGCGCGCAGCTGTGATCGTCCACATCGGCGGTCACCTCGCGTTCGAGGTGGACGCGATCGCTGCGTACTGCCGGGCAGAGGGAATCTTCCTGCTGGAGGACTGCGCACACGCCCACGGAGCGAGCTGGAGCGGGCGTTACCCAGGCTCGTGGGGAGACGCCGGCGTCTACTCGTTTTACGCGACGAAGACGATTTCGACCGGGGAGGGCGGCATGCTTGTCTCCAGGAACGAAGAGCTACTCGATCACGCTCGTGCGTTTCGCAACTATGGCAAGCCCACTTACGAGCACCCCGGTCTGAACTTCCGGATGAGTGAGTTCACTGCTGCACTCGGCCTGGTCCAGACCGCGCGGATGGAGGAGATCGTGGCGCGCAAGAACGCGATCGCCCGCGCGGTGCTCGACCCGCTTTACCGGTCGTCCCGGCTCGAGCTCCCCGAGGGAATGGTGTCGGGGCTCTACAAGTACGTCGTCTTCGAGCAGGCCGAGCCTTCGACCGGAAAGGTCTACGACCGCCCGTGTCACCGGATCATGGGCACGGGTGACACGCTGCCCGACACCGACTGGGTGGCAGAGAACCACTGGTGCGTGCCGCTCTATTACCGGGGCCTCGAAACCCCCGAACCCGTCGTCGCCGGACACGAGGAGCCGGCGTGACGGTGCTCGTCACCGGCGGGTCCGGCTTCATCGGCTCGCATGTCGTCGACCGGCTCCTGGCGGCCGGCATCCAGCCCCGCATCTTCGACCTCATGCCTTCTGCGCACCATCGCACGGAAGACGTGGAAACGGTGCTCGGCGACCTGCTCGACGCCGACGCGCTTGGCCGTGCGATGCAGGGCTGCGACGCCGTCATTCACCTGGCGGGCGCCGCTGACGTCGGGATCGTCGTCGAGCAGCCCTCGAGCGCCGAGCAGACAAACGCGCACGGGACCCTCTCGGTGCTGGAGGCGGCCCGTTCGGCGGGCATCGCTCGCGTGATCTACGGCAGCACGGTCTGGGTCTACGGCGAGTCGGGCACGGGCCTCCTCGACGAAGAGTCGCCGCTCGGTCTCCCGCGCCACATCTACACGGCCAGCAAGCTTGCGGGAGAGATGTACTGCACGTCCTACGCGGAGCTCTATGGCGTCGAGTTCACGATCCTGCGCTTTGGCATCCCCTACGGCCCGCGCGCGAGGCCGTCCGGGGTGATCCCGATCTTCATCCGCAAGGCAATCGCCGGCGAGCCTTTGACGATCGCCGGCGACGGCAAGCAGACCCGGCGGTTCGTGTTCGTCGAGGACCTCGCCGAAGGCGTCGTGCGGGCGCTCGACCCATGCGCTACCAACCGCGTCTACAACCTCTCCAGCGACGAGACCGTGACGATTCGCGACGTGGCGGACACCGTGGGAAGCCACGTCGGCGACGTCGAGATCGTGCACGTGCCCGGGCGGACGGGAGACTTCGGGGGCGCCGAGATCTCGAGTCGCAGGGCGGAGCAGGAACTGGGGTGGCGCGCGTCGACTCGGTTGGGCGAGGGCGTCGAACGCTATCTGGCCTGGCTGAACGACACGCCCGCCGTCGCCGCCGGGCGGGCCGCAGCAGCCGCCGCGGCCCGGGCCGCAGAAAGATCCTCGGCAGAGCTGCCGATCATGCAACGGGCTCGGGAGCGGCTGTTCAGCGGCATTCCGGTAACGGCCTTCGCCTGCCTGGTCGGCGCGCTGCTTCCATACCTGCTCGCGCATCGCCTGGACGAGTTCGACACCGCGCAGGCGGACAGCGTGAGCGTTACGACCCTGTTCGCGACGCTGGCCTGGCTTTCGATATCGCACGCGGTCAGTGGGCGCAACATTCGCCAGGGCGTGGTCGCCCTCGGATGGCTTGTGATCGGCTATGCGGCATTGCTCAGCGTGCCGTTGCCGACAGCCGCGCCGCCGCTCGCATTGCCCGAGGTGCAGACGCTGTTCATGAGCGCGATCGGGACCGCGATGGCGCTGGCAATCGTGAGTGGTGCAAATCGGCTGCGCGAGGCTGCGGCGCCGGCGCCCGACCGCCTCACCTAGCACTCCCGCGACGGCTCAGATGGCGATCGCACGCAAGCCGGCCGCCTCGACCGCGGCGATCACGTGCGGCAGCGCGGCCGCAGTCCTCTTCCAGGAGCCCGGGGCGCTGTAGTGATCGGCGTCGTGGAGCAGCAGGACGTCGCCGCCGCGCAGCCCGGTGGTGACCTCTGCCGTGATCGCCTGCGCAGTGGTTCGCGCCCGCCAGTCGTGGCCCCAGCGCGACCAGAGCAGCGAACGAAGGCCGCGCCGCCGCACGATCTCGAGCCCTGCCGTGCTGAAGATTCCATAGGGCGGCCGGTAGACCGTCGGCGCCACGCCAGTGCGATCGCAGATCGTCGTCATCCCGCGCTCAAGATCTTCAGCGAACTGGCCAGGGGTGAGGCGGAGCACGTTGCGGTGGCGGTGGCCGTGCAGGGCGATCGAGTGGCCGGCCGCGACGATTTCGGCCGCCAGGGAGGCGTTGCGATCGACCTGCTCGCCGACCAGGAAGAAGGTCGCCCGCGCCTGGGCTTCCCGGAGGACCTCGAGCACCGCGGGGGTGCCTCTCGGGTGGGGACCGTCGTCGAAGGTGAGCGCCACGCTCGCGGTGTCGGACGTGCGTCGCGGCAGCCCCAGCGCGCGCGCGACCAACGGCACGATCGGGGCCGGCGCGGGTAACGCCCACGCGGCGCCGAGCGCAGCGGAGATCAGCAAGGGTTTGCGCATGGAGGGATGGTGCCAGTGATCGACCACTCGCTGGCGCTCGGGTTCGGCCTGGCTCTCTGCGCGGCGGCTTGCTACGACACCGGTTACGCGCTCCAGGCGCTGGTGGCCCGGCGCGCTCCGGCGAAGGCTGCGTTGCGCCCCGCGCTGCTCGGTCATCTGCTGCGACGACCGGTCTGGGTCGGGGCGACGCTGCTCTCGCTCGCGGGCTGGCCGCTTCAGGTGCTGGCGCTGCAGCGCGCACCGTTGACCTTGGTCCAGCCCACGCTCGCCCTGGGCCTGCTGCTGCTGCTGTTCCTCGGGACCCGGGTCCTCGGCGAGCGCGTCGGACCACGCGAGGTCACGGCGGTGATCGCAATCATCGCGGCTGTGGCCGTGATCGCCTGGGCGTCACCGAGCGAGCCGGGTGAGGTCCCGAGGGACGCCGGGCTGGTGGTCGCGCTGGGATTGCTGGCTGCGATTGCGATCCTTCCCTATTTGACGCGTGTCCGGGGACGCTGCCCGACGGCGCTGCTGGTGATCGGCGCCGGCGCGGCAGACGGCCTGGCCGCGTTCGTCGCAAAGGTGGTCGCCGAGGAGGCCTCGGCGGGGCGCTGGCTCGCGGTCGCCGCGTGGGCGGCAGGCGCAGCAGCGGTGGTCGTCCTCGGCGTGGTCAGCGAGTCGACCGCGCTTCAACGGGCAGCCGCGACGCGGGTTGCGCCGGCGGTATTGGTGATGCAGATCGCGGTCCCCGTGGTGCTCGCGCCACTGGTCGGCGGCGAGAGCTGGAGCGAGACGGCGCTGGGCGGTGGGGTGCTCGCCGCGGCGCTCGGAGCGGTCCTCGGCAGCGTGCTGGTGCTGGCCCGCTCGCCGGCGGTCGGCCGCGTGATCAGCGAGCCCCGCCCGAGACCTGAGACGGCCTAACCCTGCGGCTCGCCCGCCAGCCCCAGCACGAGCGAGGCTGCGGTCGGGAGCGCCTCGAAGGATCGATCGGGCGTGTGCGGCTCGGCGAGGCTGCGGCGCAGGCTTGCGCGCAACTCCTCAGGGGACCTCGCGACCTGCGCCAGCCCGAAGCGCTCGAACGCCTGGTTGTTGACCCGCACGTGGGCCCGTGCCCAGCCGTAGGAGATGACGCGGCAGCCGCGCATGATCGCCTCCAGCACGGTCAGGCCCGCGGTCGAATGAACGAGCACGTCGGCGGCCGTGAGGAGGTCGCTCATGCTGTCCGTGAAGCCCCATACGGCCACACGGTCCTCGGCTGCGAAGCGACGCGTGAGCGCGTCGCGCACGTCGTCGCTGCGCCCGCAGAGACAGACGACCGTGACACCGGGCTGGGCGAGGGCGGCCTCGGCCGCTCCGGCCAGGTCGCCGACCGCCCAGCCGCCGCCGGAGACGACCACCACCGGACCGCCCGCGGGCAGTCCGAGCGCCCGGCGGGCCAGGGCGGGCTCGCGCGGCTCGTAGAACGAGGAGTCGGTGAGGCCGCGAACGCATGCGATCGAGCTGCGAGGGGCGATCGATCGCACCTCGTCGACGGACTCGGGATGGGTGATCAGATGCAGGTCGACGGATGGATGTGCCCAGTAGAGCAGCGCGGCGAGGTCGGTGATCGCAGATACGACCGGGACCTGGAGCCGGCCGCTCGCTCTGAGCATGCCAAGCACCTCGGTGGCGCCAGGGTAGGTCGATACCACGATGTCCGGCCTCGCGGCCGCCAGGGCTCTGCCGATGCGCCGGCTTGCCGGGCGGGCCAGGACGGTGCGCGCCAGCCAACGTGTGGGGGCGAACCGGGTGATCAGCCGGAACTCGAGGTCGAACACCCGATTGCCCCACTCCGAGTGGAACTGGGAGCCGCCGACCAGCACCTTGCGGAGTGCCGGGCTGACCATCTCCAGAGCGTCGGCGATCTCCACTTCGGCGCCCGGGTTCGCTTCGGCGATCCCGCTCGCGAGTACACGGGCCGGAAGGTCGTGACCCTCACCGATCGAGGCGGAGAGGATGAGGATTCGCGGTCCCGTCATTCGGCGGCGGCAGCATAAGGCGTGACGCACGGCGATCGCGGCAATCGCGCAGGCCCGCGCGCGCAAGGGCCCCACCCGAAGCAGGGCCCCTGTAGCTCGCGAAGGCTTACGACGCGGACTTGATGACGCCGATCAGGTGACCCTCGGGGTCGTCGAAGACGCCGATCTCGACGCCCTCCGTCACCTTTTCCGGACCCATCAGCCGCTTCCCGCCGAGGCTTTCGGCCTTTACGAGTGCGGCCTCCACGTCGGGCACCTCGACGTAGAAGGTGACGTGGCCCGGGCGTCCCTCGGGCATCCCGCCGACGCCGCCACCGATCCCGATGCCATCCGCATTGGTATTGCCATCGCGGTCGACGATCCCGTAGTTCATCGGGTTATCGGAATTGATCTTCCAGCCGAACAGATCCGAGTAGAACGACCACAGCTTCCCGGTGTCGTTCCCCATGATCTCGAAGTGGACTACAGCCTGTCCCATGCCTTCTCCTTTCGTGGCGCGCAGATGCGCTCAGTCGGTCCACCAATTCTGAATCAGCTCGCCGTCACCCTTGTGACGCGGGCCGAAGGCGATCACTTCGATCCCGTCGGATCCGGCCTCGAATGCACGGATCACCCCGGGTGCGACCCGAACCGCATCGAGTGGCCCGATCCCGATGATCTGGTCGTCGAGCTTGAGGCGGCCGGAGCCCGCCAGCACGACGTAGACCTCCTCGGCGTCCTCATGCCGATGGCCGAATCCCTGACGCTTGCCGGGCTTGAGGCGGTGGTAGCTGACACCTGTGTGCTCGGCCCCCAGGTCATCCGTGGCGAACCGGGCCTCCTGGACTTCGCCAAGACCGAACCCGGTGGCGGAGTCGTCCACCTCGGTGAGCTTCTTGAGGGTGTACGGATCGGCCATTGCGGCCTCCTTCCAGATTTGAATGTTCGGCAACGCGGGGTGGTCGGCCGGTCACGCAAGGTACCGATGTGAGTCATAGGATTGGACAATGGCACTCGTGAGGCTTCGGGGGCCTCTCAAGAGGCTTGCCGCTGATTGCTCCGACCACGTGATCGAAGCGGGCTCGGTGGGCGAGCTGCTGCGCGGGCTCGAGCTGGCGCAGCCGGCGGTGGGCGGCTGGATCCTCGACGAGCGTGGACTCATCCGCCAGCACATCAACGTCTTCGTGAACGGCGAACGCGCGCGGGAGAACACGTCGGTCGGCCCCGACGACCGGATCGAAGTGATCCCGGCGATCTCAGGGGGTTGACCGGATGACTGAACTGCTCGTGGGAACCCGGAAGGGCCTGTTCGTGCTCGAAGGCAAGCCTGGCGCCGGCTTCGAGGTCAAGGCGCGTGCCTTCGCCGGGGAGCCGGTCGAATATGCGATGCGCGATCCGCGCACAGGCCGCCTGCTGGCGTCCGTGACGTCTCCCCTCTACGGGCCGAAGGTCTGGTACGCGGATCACCCCTCGAGCGAGTGGCAGCAAGCGGGCGGCGTCGGGCTGCCCGAAAACGGCGACGTGGCACTCGAGCGAATCTGGGTGATCGTCACCGGTGAGGACGACGCCGTCCTCTACGCCGGGGGCGACCCGGGCGTGCTGTTCGAGAGCCGCGATGCCGGCGCGACGTGGGCGCTGAACCGCGCGCTCTGGGAGCATCCGACCCGCCCTGCCTGGGAGGCGGGCGGCGGCGGTCTCTGCCTGCACTCGATCGTTACGTGGCCGGGAGACCCGGACCGGCTCGCGCTGGCGATCTCCGCCGCGGGGGTCTGGCTCACCGAGGACGGCGGCGAGCAGTGGCGGCAGGGCAACGTCGGCCTCATTCCGCGGTACGTGCCCGAGGAGGCACGGGCGGGCGCCACCAACATGTGCGTACATCGTCTCCACCGTGCACCGAGGCGGCCGGAGCGGATGTTCATGCAGTTCCACGGCGGGGTCTATCGCTCCGACGACGCAGGCGAGGCGTGGACGGACATCGGCGAGGGGCTGCCCTCCGATTTCGGCTTCCCGCTGGTCGTCGACCCGGCCGACCCCGACAGCGCCTATGTGATCCCGTTGGCGTCCGACGAGGACCGCGTGCCGCCCGGCGGTCGCCTGCGCGTGTACGAGACCCGCGACGCGGGCGCGAGCTGGATCGAGCGCGGCGACGGGCTGCCGCAGGGCGCGTACCTGACGATTCTCAGGCAGGCGTTCGATCGGTCGGGCGAGGGATCGGCGCTCGAGCTGTATTTCGGGGCCACCTCCGGAGACGTATTCGGCTCGGGCGATGCGGGCGCGAGCTGGTTCACCGCGGCCACTCGCCTACCGCCGGTGTACTCCGTCCGTGCCTCAGAGCTCGGCGAGGCGGCGGGCGAGGAACCGCTGCTCCGGCGCTGAGTGCGCCAGCTCGAGCGCCCGTTCGTAGGCCACCCGTGCCTCGTCCGTCCGGCCGAGCCGGCGAAGGAAGTCGGCCCGCGCCGCGTGCAGGTAGTGGTAGTCGTCGAGCTCCAGCCGGTCGAGCGCTTCCAGCCCGGCCTCCGGGCCCGCCGCCTCGGCGAGCGCGACGGCGCCGTTCAGCTCGACGACCGGCGAACGTGTCAGCCGGGCGAGCTCGCCGTACAGGGCGGCGATGCGAGCCCAGTCCCGCGTGTCAGCCGCGTGCAGCGACGCGATCGCAGCCTGAAGGACATATGGACGGCCGGGACGGCCGGGACGGCCGGGACCGCCGGGACCGTTGCCCTGCAGCGCGGACGCACGCTCGAGCGACACGCGGCCGGCCTCGATCTGCTCCCGGTCCCACAGGACGCGATCCTGGTCCTCGAGCAGCACCAGCTCGCCGTCGCGAAACCTGGCGTCCCGGCGCGCGTCGAGCAGCAGCATCAGGGCGAGAAGCCCATGCACCTCGGGCTCGTCGGGCATCAGGTCGGCGAGCGCGCGTCCCAGGCGGATCGCCTCGGCCGACAGGTCGCCCCGGCCGCCGTAACCCTCGTTGAAGATCAGATAGACGACCGCCAGCACCGGCACGAGCCGCTCCGGAAGCAGATGATCCCGGGGCACGCGAAACGGGATCCCGGCGGCCTTGATCTTCTTCTTGGCGCGCACGAGCCGCTGCGCCATCGTGGCCTCCGGGACCAGAAATGCGCGCGCGATCTCGGTGGTCGTCAGGCCGCCCAGCGTACGTAGCGTGAGCGCCACCTGTGCCTCCGTCGCGAGTGCGGGGTGGCAGCAGGTGAAGACGAGCTCGAGCCGCTCGTCGGGGAATGCCGAGTCGTCGAATGTCGGGTCGTCCATCGTGTCCTCGACCGCTTCCGGCACGGCGAGCAGCCGGGCCTTGGCGGCGAACGTGCGATCGCGGCGGATGCGATCGATCGCAAGGTTGCGCGCCGTCGTTACGAGCCAGGCGCCCGGGTGGGCAGGGATCCCGTCGCGCTGCCAGCGATCGGCGGCGACCGCGAAAGCCTCCTGGGTGGCTTCCTCGGCGAGGTCGAAGTCGCCGAGGAAGCCGATCAGCGCCGCGAGCACGCGTCCCCACTCGTCGCGGAAGATCTGTTCCAGGATCGTTACCGCTGCACCACCGGGCGTACCTCGACGGCGCCACCCATCCGGGCTGCCGGAATGCGGGCGGCCAGCTCGATCGCGGCATCGACGTCGCCGGCGTCGAACAGGTAGTAGCCGCCGAGCGCCTCCTTGGTCTCGACGAAGGGCCCGTCCGTGGTCAACGTCTGACCGTCCTGTACGCGCACGGTGGTCGCTGTCGTGGCGGGCTCGAGCTGGGCCCCGGCGGTCACGCCTGGAGCATTCGAGATCGCAAGATACTCGCCGTGGATCGCGTTTTGCTCGTCCTCCGTCAGGCTGTCGAACTCGACCCCCGCGTCGCTCGAGAAGATCTGGAGCATGTACGTCATCGCTTCCTCCTTGGGAAAGTATGGTCGGCTTTGAGACGAACGGGAACGCCCGAAATCGACAGCCTGCCGGACGCCGATTTTGGGCTCCCGCGTCGAGGATAGGATCACGCCTCGCGATGCCAGCCGAAGAGCCGACCCACGATGAGCTGGTACAGCACCTGATGCGCTGCATGCAGCAGGAGGGCATCACCGTCGAAGCAGCCGACGCTCCGGGCCACAGCAGGCCGCGGCCGGTCAAGCTCTTGGGCCTGCGGCCGGGCCGGCTCCGTCCGGATGTGGTCGGACGGGACGGTCGCAGGATGACCCTCGGCAAGGCCATCTCGGCAACCGAGATCGCGGACTCCAGCTTGCCGGGCCGGCTCGAGACCTTCGCCCGCCACTGCCGCATGCTGGTCGTCTGCGTTCCCGGATCGGCCGCCGACGAGGCGATCGCCACCCTCTTCCACGGACAGCAGCTGCCGCATCGGGCCAAGCTGCGATTGCTCGTGCACCCGCGCATGAAGTGGGAGGACGTGCCGAAGCCGCCCGCCCGCGCTCGGTAGCATCCCGGCGGTGGCAGGGGACCGCGCCGCGACCACAGGAACCGCTGCATCCGTCGAGTTTCGGCAGGCGACGAAGCGCTATCGAGGCCAGGATGCGCCCGCGATCCAGAGCCTCACGCTGGAGGTCCCGGCGGGGGACATCTGCGTGCTGGTGGGCCCATCCGGGTGCGGCAAGACGACCGCGCTCCGGCTCGTGAACAGGATGATCGAGCTGACCGACGGCGACATCCTGCTCGACGGTCAGAGCATCCGCAAGCGCCCGGCCGCGGAGCTGCGCCGCGGCATCGGATACGTGATCCAGCAGGTGGGCCTCTTTCCGCATCTCACGATCGGGGAGAACATCGGGACCGTGCCGAGGCTGCTCGGCTGGGACAGGCAGCGGATCGCGGAGCGGGTGAACGAGCTGCTCGAGCTGGTCTCGTTGCCCGACGATCTGCGCGACCGCTATCCGGCGCAGCTCTCCGGAGGCCAGCGCCAGCGCGTCGGGGTCGCCCGTGCGCTTGCGGCGGACCCGCCCGTGATGCTGATGGACGAGCCGTTCGGTGCGATCGACCCGATCAACAGGGAGCGCCTCCAGAACCAGTTCCTGCGACTTCAGGCAGAGATCCGCAAGACGATCCTGTTCGTCACCCACGACATCGACGAGGCGATCAAGATGGGCGATCGGGTGGCGGTGTTGCGGAAGGGAGGGGTGCTCGCGCAGTACGCCACGCCGCCGGAGCTGCTGATGCATCCCGCCGACGACTTCGTCGAGGACTTCGTCGGCGCCGACCGCGCGTTGAAGCGCCTGTCGCTGTTGCGCGTGCGCGACGTGGACCTCTGGAAAGCGCCGCTCGCGCACGCCGGCCGGCCGACCGCGGACGTGCGTGCCGCGCTCGCGGAGGCCGACGTTCCACACCCGCTGCTGATCGACTCCGAGGGCCGCCCGGTGGGATGGCTCTCCGAGCGCGACCTCGCCCACGACACGGTGCCGGAGACGCCTGACACCGCGGCCGAGCCGATCGTCGAGCTGGACGACATCGTGCGCGACGCGCTCTCGGACCTGCTGCGCTCGGACACCCAATACGGGCCGGTCGTCGACGAGCACGGCCGGGTCGCAGGCGTCCTGTCGGTCGAGCTGATCTCCCACTTCCTGTCCTCGAGCCGGGCCACCGAGCAGGCGATGGGGCCGGCCGAACGCGTGGCGAGCTAGGCGAGAGGCCGGGTAGGCAAATGCTGTCCTCCGTGGTGGTGCCCGTGCTGGCGCAGGTCCAGATTCGCAGCCGGAGCGGCAACAGCTGCATCGAGAAGAATAGGTTGTGCCCGGGCTGGATCGTCGACCACTTCGACCGCTACACGCAGCCGCTCGTCCAGCACGTCGTGCTGACGGTGACCTCGGTCGCGATCGGCTTCGCGATCGCGTTCGCGCTGGCATTGCTCACGCGGCGCCGGCGCTGGGCCGTCGGGCCGATCCTCGGCTTCACCGGCATCCTCTACACGCTGCCCAGCCTGGCGGTGTTCTTCCTGCTGCTTCCGATCACGGGGCGCGGCACGCTCACGGCGGTGATCGCGCTTACCGCCTACACGCTCCAGATCATCTTCAGGAACATCATCATCGGCCTCGAGAACGTGCCCGTGGACGCGAAGGACGCGGGACTCGGAATGGGCTTGACCGATCGGCAGCTGCTGTGGCGCGTGGAGCTGCCGCTCGCGCTGCCCGATATCGTCGCGGGCCTCCGGATCGCCTCCACCAGCACCGTCGGCCTCGCGACGCTGGCCGTGTTCGCGGGGGCCGGCGGTCTCGGGAGCGAGATCATCTCCGGGAGCAACATCACCTTCAAGACCGGCGTGGTCGCGGCGGGCGGTCTGGCCCTGTTGCTTGCGCTTGCGCTCGACGTGGTGCTGCTCGTCGCGCAGCGCCTGCTCACGCCGTGGCGGAGGGTGAACGCTGCATGATCCACCCGACCTTCGCCCTGCTCTCCAACTTCTCCGGTGCGTTCGATTTCATTTTCCACACGCGCGAGGCCCAGACCGGGGGAGTCCACGTGGGCGGCCTCCACCAGGTGCTCAGCTTCACGTGGGAGCACGTGAAGCTGAGCGGCGCTGCAATCCTGATCGCCTGTGCCGTCGCGATCCCGATCGGGCTCGTGCTCGGCCACGCCGGCAAGGGGGAATTGGTCGCGATCACGATCTCGAACGTTGGCCGCGCCGTCCCGAGCCTCGCGCTGATCGCCTTCTTCGTCGCCTACATCGGCGTCGGCTTCACGAATGTCACGCTCGCGCTGGTGCTGCTTGCGATCCCGCCGATCCTGACGAACACCTACATCGGCGTCCGCCAGGTCGACCCGGAGGTGATCGACGCCGGCCGCGGCATGGGGCTCACAGCCGTACAGGTCGTGCGGCGGATCGAGCTTCCGCTCGCCCTCTCGAGCATGTTCGGAGGCATCCGCACTTCGGCCGTGAACGTGGTTGCAACCGCGACAATTGCACCGCTCGCGGGGGTGCTCACCCTCGGCGACTTCATTCTGAGCGCCAACGTGTACGGCGCGGACGGCCGGCTCGCGGGCGCGATCCTGGTGGCGCTCCTCGCCGTTGCGGTCGAGCTCGCCTTCGCGACCCTGCAGCGCGTCGTGTCCCCGAAGGGACTCAAGGTTTCGACCTGAGGTCTGTAGGCTCCCGCGCCACAAGTACCCGTGTCGTGACCACCCAGTAGGAGCGAGCCCGATGAGACGCAGTCTTGCCCTGGCCCTGATCGCAGCGATCGCCGCGCTTGCCTGCGCCGTGCTCGTGGCGGCGTGCGGCAGCGACAACAACGACAACGGATCCAGCAGCAGCGGCGCCGGCGGAAAGCTGATCAAGAGCAACTCCGCCAACGGCGACGTGACGGTCAAGGTCGGGTCCAAGAACTTCACCGAGGAGTTCATCCTCGGCGAGATCGACGCCCAGGCGCTCGAAGCCGCGGGCTACAAGGTGAAGCGGGACCTGAACCTCGGTTCCGAGCAGATCGCCTTCAAGGCGCTGAAGAATGGCAACATCGACGGTTATCCCGAGTACACGAGCACCGCGCTCACGTCCTTCTTCGGCAAGAAGGCAACCGACATTCCGAGCGACGCCAATCAAGCTGTCGACCAGGCGCAGACGGACTTCTCGAAGGTCGGGCTGGTCGCCTTCGCCCCGACGCCGTTCACGAGCGCGAACGCGGTCGGCATGCTGAAGAAGCGCGCCGACCAGCTCGGCCTCACGAAAGTCTCGGACTTGAAGGGCAAGTCGCTGAACCTCACGCTGTACGGGTCACCCGAATGCCGGCAGCGGCCCGACTGCCTGGTCGGCCTCGAGCAGAACTACGGCCTGAAGTTCAAGAAGTTCGTGCCCGTCGACATCGGCCTGCGCTACGAGGTGCTCGACAAGAAGCAGGCGGACCTGTCGATCATCTTCACGACGGACGCCCAGCTCTCGACGCGTCACGATGTCGTGACGCTCGCCGACGACAAGCACGTGTTCCCGCCCGGCAACGTCACCTTCGTCGCGCGCAAGTCGACGGTGAACAAGGCGGGGGCCGACATGCAGAAGACGATCGAGCTCGTGCAGCAGGGACTGACGCTGAAGGTCATGCGCGAGCTGAACGCGCGGGTCGACGTCGACCGCGAGACGCCCCGGCAGGCCGCGCGGGAGTACCTGAAGGAGTCGGGCTACACCAAGTAGGCCGTCCGGCACACCCGCTTCGCCACATTGGAACGGCCACCGCGAGGTGGCCGTTTCGCCTGGGCGTCGGCCCTTGCAGGGCGAGGCGATGGGCGCTGAGCGTTCCTCCGTAGTTCTCAGCGCCCCCTGCCCATGAATCCACAGGTCCGAATCCACGACCTGGGCGTGGCCACCGGGCCAAGGCGGGGGACCACGCACCTTCCTTTGACCAACAAGACGCGCACGCGCCGGGAAACTTGCGCTCGGGATGTGCTGATTCGGGGCGCGTCGACTTCTCCGCCCCGGATTAAACTCGCTGTGTGTCCCACCCGCCGTATTCACACCGGCGGAGAAAGCTACGTCGCACCGTGGCTCTGGGACTCTTTGCGCTCGTACTCCTGGCCGGGGCCACGGGATTCGCATACTGGCGCGACACGCGCTTCCCGGCGCGATCCCAGCCGCTTCAGGGGACGCCGGTCGAGCTGCGCGTGCAGGACGGCGTCACGCCGCCGGAGCTGCGCGCGATCCGCTCCGGCATCCGGCTCACGGACCGGTTCATGCGCCGGACGCTTGGAAGCAGCGTGACCGGGCACGTGGAGGCGCGGATCGCACGCGCGAACGGATGCCGTCCGTTCCAGAAGGCGGGCGAGGCGGTCGTCGGGGAGGCCGATACGGGCTTCCTGTGCATCGACACGTCCAGCCCGGCGTGGCAGTGGATGGTGCTGAGAGACCGCCTTTCCGCAACCGCCGCAGCCGGTCACGAGTACGTGCACGTGCTCCAGGGCGAGGGCGGCTGCCTGCACGCGCGCGGTGACGACGACTATCGCTGGATCAAGGAGGGGATGGCGGAGGAGCTGTCCTGGCGGTCACTGGTGGCGGCCGGCCGGGCCACCGACGCACGGGTGGCCCGTGAGATCCGGGGGGACGGCGCGCTCGACTCGAACCTCCAGCCACTTCGCAGCTACGAGCGCGATGGCGGCCGCGATCCCGAGTACGCGCTCTGGCACCTCGCCGTCCGTCGGCTGCTCGGCCGGGCTGTCGCGGCCGGGCGCGCGCCCGCGCATCGCCCCGAGATTGCGCTTCGCCGCTTCTGCGACCGCGTCGGCCTCGGGAGGCCCTGGCGGACGGCCTTTGCCCGAAGCTTCGGCATCACCACGGACCGCTTCTACGCGCGGTTCGAGCGTCGGCGCGAAACGCTTCAGGCCCGCGTGGCCTCGACCGGCGCAGGCGCGCCCTCGAGGTAGTCGAGCACCTGCCGGACCACCACCGACCCCTCACCGACCGCGGAGGCAACTCGCTTGACGGCGCCGTGGCGCAGGTCGCCCACCGCAAAAACGCCCGGCACGCAGGTCTCGTAGTCCTGGAAGCGGCGGTCCGCGGGGACCTCGACGCCCTGCTCCTCCCTGGCCCTGATCGCGTCCCGGCCGGTCATCACATAGCCCCATCGGTCGCGCTCGATCGCCTCCGGGAGCCAATTCGTGTGCGGGCGGGCGCCGATCATCACGAACAGGGCGGCCGCCGGCACGGTGCCGGTCTTGCCGGTGATCCGGTTGTGGATCGTGAGCGTGCGCAGACGTGTGTCTCCGCCGCCTCCGACCACGTCCGTCGCGCACTCGATGCGGACGTTGGGGATGCTCTCGATGTGCTCGAGCAGGTACCGCGACATGCTCTCGGCAAGCGACCGGCCGCGGACCAGCAGGGTCACCTTCGCGGCGTACCGGCAAAGGTGGACCGCGGCCTGTCCGGCGGAGTTCCCGCCCCCCACGATGTAGATGTCCTCACCGGCGAGGGCCTGGCTCTCCGACACGGAAGCGCCGTAGAAGACGCCCCGACCCCGGAACTCCTCGAGCGTGGGGATCTCTAGCCGCCGGTAGGCGATCCCGGTCGCGAGGATCACGGCGCGCGCGGTCGCCTCGGTGCCGTCGGAGAGCGACAGCACGTGGCGGTCCCCGGCGGTCCGCAGCGCCCGCACGTGGTGCGTGAGCAGGAACCTGGTCCCGAAGACCCAGGCCTGCTGGTACGCGCGCTGGGCGAGCTCGGAGCCGCTCACTCCGCGCGAGAAGCCCAGGTAATTGCGGATCAGCGAGCTCGACCCGGCCTGGCCGCCGATCGAGGCGCGCTCGACCGTGAGGGTCCGCAGGCCCTCCGAGGATGCGTACACGGAGGCCGACAGGCCGGCCGGGCCGGCGCCAACGACGATCACGTCGACGTCGCGCTCCTTTTCGCCCAGGCGCGTCGCGACGCCGTAGGCGTCCGAGAGCTCGGCGGGTGTGGGGTTGACCAGGACCCGGTCATCCAGGAGCCATACGACGGCCAGGTCGCTGTCGCGATCGTGTGCCGTCTCCAGCAGACGGCGCTTGTGCGGATCCTCGACGCGTTGATAGGCCGCCTCGAGCAGGCGCCGGCCCGCCTCGCAGTCGCTCGTGTAGAACGCATGCGGCACGCCGCTGCGGGCGAACAGCGTGCGGATCGCGTGACCGCCGGGAGACCACTGATTCGCGACCACGCGGATCTCCTTGGAGTCGGGCCGGTTCAGGCGCGACCATTCGTGGAGGAACTCGGAGATCGTGCGATGAAACAGCTCGTCCCTCGGGCGCCAGGGCTTCAGCACGTAGTAGTCGATGTGCCCGAGCGCCATCGCGCGGAGGATCGCGTCGGCGGTCGGCCGGTCGCCCCATGCGCCCCATCTGATCAGCAGCGCGCGCTTGGCCTCGGGATGGAGACGACGGACCTCGACGAGGAACTCGCCGCCGGTGAGGCCGTCCGCCCAGTGCTCGGCTAGCACGATCGCGACGCCTTCCCCGGACTCCTGCATGTGCTCCAGCTCGGCGAGCGCCGCGGTGGTCGACCGCTCGCACACGATGCGGTAATCGGGCTCGTACCGACGCACGAGCTCCTCCTCGATCAGCGCCAGCGACTCGGCGTCGCGGTCAACGGCGACGATCGCCGGCCGAAGATGCTTCGGCGCACGAATCGCTGCTCCGGAATCCGCGTTCATCGGACCTGCCGGATCGTACTCCCGGCCGCCTACGGCGAAAACCCGAGCGTGAGCGCCGCCCACTCAGCGTCGTCGCTCAGCCGCGCCTTGTAGAAGGACGCACCGAGCACGTCCTCGTCGGTGGCCGCCCGCATCACGGCCGCGTCCTCGCTCGTGCCCAGGCGGTTCGCGATCCCGCCGATCACGTGCACGGCCAGCTCCGGGTCGCCGGTCGCGGCCCGAAGCCACTCGACGTTTGCGACCGTGTAGCCGTAGACGAAGCTCGCGCCCCTGCCGCGGTTGGTGGAGTAGCTCATCGGCAGGAAGACGTCATAGAGCTTGCGCAGGCGGCGGTACGGAAAGCGGGGCCAGATGCTGGGGAGGCCGACCGTGGTCGAGCGCTGGTCGGGCACGATCGCGCCCAGCGCGTAGCGGCGGCCGACGGCCGCCCGGAGCCGCCTCGAGAGCGACAGCGCACGGTGGTTGCGCGTCCCGATCGAGCGCACGGCGCCCGATTCGATGTCGAGCGCAAAGGAGTCGAGGCGCCCGCCGGCGACGGTCGTGAGGCGGATCGCATCGAGACTGCGCCGGAAGTCTCGGCGCAGGCTCTTGAAGCCCGGCAGGTACCAGCCGACGACGCGCATGCCGGCAACATGCGCCGCGTCGATTAGCGCCGCGATGCCGATCGGATAGGCGACGCTCGCGGCCTGCGGGTTCGCGTAGTTGGCCGTTTCCACGTAGATCGTCCGGACCCCGTGGAGCGAGAGGTCGGTGACGGTCGCCTGCGGGTCCGCGAGCAGGCGGCTGTCGTAGATGTCGATCCAGGCGCCGGGGCCGCGGTAGGTTTCCTTCGGCGCGGCCCCGGGCGCTGGCGGGGCGGAGGCGAGGGTTGCCAGCGCGAGGCTTGCAAGAGCCGCGGAGGCGATGGCGGGCTTGATCGAGCGGATCGCCGAGTGATAGCAGTCGCACGCGCACGCCGACGCCGGTCGGGTGTAGGTTCCCTGAGCATGAGCCTGCACTTGGATCGGATCGATCTCGAGACGGCGCTCCAGGCCGGTTCCAACCCGTACCTGACCGGCCCGTACTCGGCGACGCACGATGAGGTGACGCTCAGCGAGCTGGAGGTGATCGGCGAGATCCCCGCGGACCTGAACGGCGTCTACGTTCGCAACGGCCCCAATCCGCAGTTCGACCCCCGGGGGCGCTACCACTGGTTCGACGGCGACGGCATGGTGCACGCGGTGCACTTCGCCGAAGGGCGCGCGAGCTACCGCAACCGCTGGATCCGCACGGACGGGTTCCGGCGGGAGCGCGAGGCGGGCGCGCAGCTGTGGCAGGGGATCATCGAGCCGCCCGCCGGCAACCCGCCCGGAGAGCCGGAAAAGGACACTGCCAACACCGACCTCGTCTTCCACAACGAGCGGCTGCTGGCGCTCTGGTACCGCTCGGGCAAGCCGTACGCGCTCGATCCGCTGACGCTCGAGACGCTCGGTCCCGAGGACTTCGACGGCACCTTGCGCTGCGAGGTCTCTTCGCATGCGAAGGTGGACCCGCGCACCGGCGAGCTGTGCTTCTTCGACTACGGCGTAAAGCCACCGTTCATGCGCTACGGCGTCGTCTCGCCAGGCGGCGCGGTGCGGCACTTCGTCGGGATCGACCTGCCGGGGCCACGGCTGCCGCACGACATGGCGATCACCGAGCACTACTCGATCCTGATGGACCTCCCGCTGGTGAACGACCGTGACGCGGCGCGCGCTGGGCGCTTCAAGCTCTTTTTCGACCGCGAGATGCCGACTCGGTTCGCCGTGATCCCGCGTTACGGCACCGCCGACGAGGTGCGCTGGTTCGAGGCCGACCCGTGCTTCATCTACCACTCGGTGAACGCCCGCGAGGAGGGGGACGAGATCGTGATGGACGTCTGCCGGGTGAAGCGCCCCGAGCCGCGCTCCGATCTCGACGGGCCGCTCGCGCAGATGCTCAGCTACCTGCGCCTCGACGCGCACCTGCACCGTTACCGCTTCGACCTGCGCACGGGCAAGACGACGGAGCAGATGCTCGACGACGACAACTGCGAGTTCCCGTCGATCAACCAGGATCTGCTCGGGCAGCACACGCGATACGCCTACAACATGCACATCTCTCCGGAGAGCACGCTGTTGTTCGACGGCCTCATGAAATACGACACGAACACGGGCGCTTCGGAGACGTACTGGTTCGGCGAGGGGCGCTGGGGCAGCGAGGCGCCGTTTGCGCGGCGGCCGGGCGCCGCGGCGGAGGACGACGGCTACCTGGTCTCGTACGTCTACGACGAGCGCGAGGGCCGCTCGGAAGTCGAGGTGCTGGACGCCTCCGATGTCACCGCGGGCCCGCTCTGCCGTGTCAGGTTGCCGGTCCGGGTGCCGATCGGGTTCCACGCGACCTGGGTACCCGGCGCGCAGCTGCCCGGAGGATCGGCGTAGCTCCGACACCGCGGCTCAGTGCGGTGCTGGGCCTTTGGCAGGACCGTGACCCAAGCGAGGCGCTCGAGACGGCGCAAATCGCGGACGCGCTCGGCTATCCGTCGCTGTGGGTCGGGGAGATGGCGACCTTCGACGCGTTCGCGCTTGCGAGCGCGATCGGCACGGCCACCGAGCGGATCTCGATCACGGTCGGACCGCTCGCGGTCGGCGTGCGCGACCCGATCACGATTGCGATGGGGACCGCGAGCGTCGCGACGCTCTGCGGCCGGCCCGTGCACGTCGCGATTGGCGCGTCGAGTCCTGTGGTCGTCGAGCGCTGGCATGGCCGGCCCTGGCGGCGAACCGCCACGCACCTGCGCGAGACCGCGCGGGCGTTGCGGCCGCTGCTCGCGGGTGAGCGCGCCGAGGTCGACGGCGAGCTCGTGCAGACCCACGGCTACCGGCTTCGCCTGCCGCCGCCGGAAAGCTCGGTGACGATCGCCGCATTCGGCGATCAGGCAGTCCGGGTTGCGGCGACCGAGGCCGATCGCATGGTGATCAACCTCTGCACACCCGTGCTCGCCGCCCGGTTGCACCAGCGGCTTGCCGGGCATGCGGCCGAAGCGGGCGCCGAGCCGCCGCCGCTGGCCGCCTGGGTGCCGAGCTGCGTCGATCCCGCAGAGGAGGCGATCGCGCAGCTCAGCCGTGGCGCGGTGGCTTACCTCGCCGCGCCCGGCTACGGCGAGATGTTCACCGCGGCCGGCTTCGGCGATCTGGTCGAGCGGGCGCGCGCGGGCACAAGTCCCTCGGAGCTGCTTGCGCGTGTGCCGCCGGAGCTGAGCGCGGCGATCGGGCTGGTCGGCAGCGAGGCCGAGATCCGCGAGCGCGCCCGGCAGTACCGCGACGCGGGCGTGCACGAGCTCGCAATCGTGCCGGCCACCGCGGGCGATCCTGGTGGCCGGAATACGCTCGAGGCGCTTGCCGCTATGGGCGAAGCGTGATCGTACGGGTGGCCCGCTGCACGTTCCCAGCGCTGTCTGTCGCAACGATTGTCAGCACTGCGCGCACGCGCGTGTGCCGCCTGAGTGCCCGCTTCACGGCCCGAAGGCCCTTCTTGGTGAGCGCCAGCCGGAGTTTCGTCAGCCGCCCGGGCACGGCTGTGACCCTGGCCTTCTTGAGCCGGTAGCGCTTGCCCAGCGTCACCGTTCCGTAAGCGCTCAGCGTCCCCGGCTCGCTCATCGCGGCGGACACGTAGAGCTTGTCCACGTCCTGGCGGGAGCGCGCCTTCAGCGAGGTGAAGGCGGTCGCCGTGTCCCGCGGCGGCGCGAAGGCGACGACCGGCTTCGGCTCCTCCTCGCTCGGCAGTGGAGGCTCCGGAAAGCCCATCACGGCGCGCACGCTCTTCACGGCCGTGCCGCTGGCCTCGCGCGCCTTCAGCCAGTCGAGGAACGCGGCAAAGTCGGACGGGCTGATCGACTCATCGACGCTGGTCGGGGTGCACGGCGAGCAGATGTCGTGGAAGGTGAGCGGCACCCATCCGTCGTCCGCGTCTTCGCCCTGGAGCACGTACTGCTGCAGCTCTGCAACCGACATCGGGCCGACGTCGGCGGCGTTGGAGCGCAACGCATATGCGTTCCCCGGCGGGATCGCCTCCGCGTCCTCGCAGGTGTCGCAACCCGAGTGGGTCAGCCCACCGACCCGCCGCGCGCTCGCATAACCGCAATCTCTCACGATGTTCTGGACGGGCGTGTTGTTGGCGCCCGTCGGATAGGCAAAGCTGACTGGGTCGTAGCCGTGGCCGAACAGCTGCTGGCGATCGTCGCAGACCTGAGCGCGCGCCTGGGGCGGCGGTAGCGTGGTGAGGTCTTTGTGGTTGAGGGTGTGGCCGCCGATCTCGTTCCCCGTGGCGGCGAGACCGGCGATGTCGTCCCAGGTCATGTAATAGGAGTTCGAGCCGACGGCGCCGCTGATGATGTAGAAGGTTCCGCGCATGCGGTGGGTCAGCAGCTGGTCCCTGGCGAAGAGCTGGCTCACGGCGCCGTCGTCGAACGTCAGCGAAACGGCCGTGTCGGCGCGCGCCGAAGCGCTCGGCGACGCGAGCACGACGAGACCAAGGAAGGCCGCGCCAAGAAAGGCGGAAAGGAGCCGCCTGCGAGCCACGTGGGCAGCCTAACGTCGAATCGCCCGCGGGGAAACCCCTTTCTACAGTTGCGCGACGTCCGCGGGAAGGCCGAGCATCAGGCGCCCCGTCAGCTCCCACGTCGAAGGCCCGATCAGCATGTGCTGCGTCGCGGCATGCACGTCGCGGAAGCGGCGCTGCAGCGGGCTGGTCTCGTAGATCGAGGTGCCGCCGCCGAGCTCGTAGGCGATGTCGACGGCCGCCGCGGAGGCGGCGGTCGCATGGGTGGCCGCGAGCCGCAACGCCGCGCGATGCTCGATCGTGATCTCGCCGCCTGCCTGTGCCGCTGCCCACGCCGTCGCGACCGCGTCGTAGAGGAACGCGCGCGCCGCCAGCACACCTGCCTCGGCCTGGGCGATCCGGGTCTGGGTGACGGGCCGCTCGGCGAGCGACCGCATGCTGCCCGTCGGCGTCTTCCCCGCGGCGAGCTCGATCAGGTCCTCGATCGCCGCCCGCGCGATGCCGAGCGCAGTGCCCGCGATCGTCAGCGCGAGCAGCCCAAACACCGGGAAGGCGTACAGGGGGCCGCTCTCCCTGGGCGCCTGGGTGATGATCGAGGCGGCGCGCTCGGTCGGCACCGCGAGGTCCTCGACGGCGATGTCGTGGCTCCCGGTCGCGCGCAGGCCGGAGACCTTCCAGGTGTCGATCACCTCGACGTCCGGCTTGGGAAACAGCGCCAGTTGCACGTCGGGGCGGCCGCCGTCGAGCATTCGCGGAGCGCCGTTCTCGATCACGACGCAGCCGCCCATCACCCAGCCGCAGTGATCGACCCCGCTCGAGAACGGCCAGCGCCCGGTCACGCGAAAGCCGTCCTCGGCCGAGACGGCCTTGCCCCTAGGCGCGAAGACGCCGCCCACGACCGAAGACGAGTCGCCGTAGATCTCCCTGGCCGAATCCTCGGGGATGTAGCCGGCGACCATTCCGGCGGTCGACATCACGGCGATGCACCAGCCGGCGGCGGAGTCGCCGCGCGCGAGCTCCTCGCAGACCTCGATCAGCGTGGCGGGGTCGGCCTCGCCGCCACCGATCGCGGCCGGCACGCAGAGGCGAAAGAAGCCCGCCTCGATCATCGCCTCGACGAGGTCGCGAGAAAGCTTGCGCTCGCGCTCGCCCTCCGCGGCACGCTCGTACGCGAGGCTCGCAATCCTGCGGGCCGACTCGACGGGCATCGACGAGGCCATCAGTTCGGGTAGCGTAATGCTCCGATGGCGGAGAGCGTCAACCGACAGTGGCTGTTGAAGGAGCGACCGCCTGGCATGGTGGATCCCTCCAACTTCGAGTGGCGCGAGGGGCCCGTCCCCGAGGCGGGGGACGGCGAGTTCCTCGTCCAGAACCTCTACCTGTCGCTCGACCCCGCGATGCGCACCTGGATGACCAATGCGCGGAGTTACATCCCGCCGGTCGAGATCGGCGAGGTCATGCGGGGCGCCTGCGTCGCTCGCGTGGTCGAGAGCCGGCAGGAGGGATATGCGCCCGGCGAGCTCGTGATGGGCACGTTCGGCTGGCAGGACTACGCGGTCTCCGATGGCGGCGGCCCGATCCCGGTGAGCAAGGTGCCGGAGGGCGTCCCCCCGACGATGTCGCTCGGCGTGCTCGGCATCACAAGCCTCACCGCCTACTTCGGGCTGAAGGAGATCGGGAAGCCCGAGCCCGGCCAGACGGTCGTGGTATCCGGCGCAGCGGGTGCGACCGGCTCCGTCGCGGGGCAGCTCGCCAAGCGCTGGGGCTGCCGTGTGATCGGGATCGCGGGCGGCCCGGAGAAAGGCGTCTGGCTGACGGACGAGCTCGGCTTCGATGGGACGATCGACTACAAGGGCGAGGACGTGAACGAGCGCCTGCGCGAGCTGTGCCCGAAGGGGATCGACGTTTTCTTCGACAACGTCGGAGGCGAGATCCTGGAGGCCGCGCTCGGCAACCTCGCGCGCCACGCGCGCGTCGTCCTGTGCGGCGCGATCTCCAACTACAACGCCGAGGTCCCGCATGGCCCTCGCAACTACATGAACCTGCTCGTGCGCCGGGCGCGGATGGAGGGCTTCGTGGTGTTCGACTACTTCCCGCGCACCGACGAGGCGATGGCGGAGCTGGTGCCGATGGTGATGGACGGCACGCTTCGACACCGCGAGGACGTGCGCGAGGGGCTGGAGCGCGCGCCCGAGGCGCTGGTCGATCTCTACACGGGCGCGAACGCCGGCAAGCTGCTCGTGAAGATCGCCGAAACCTAAGAGAACTCTCATTTGGCGCCGGCTTCCCGCTGGTAGCTTGCGCTCGACGGATCACGCGAGTGGGGAGGTACGACGTGAAGGCTGTTCGACTTGCCACGGTGCTCGGATGCCTGGCGGTGCTGTCGATGCTCGTGACCGCCGGCGCCTCGGCGGCGCCACAGACGCTGCTCGTGTGCGCCTCGGCCGGTAAGTCGACCTGCCCGACGAACAAGCACTTCGCGACCGTCCAGTCCGCTGTCAATGCCGCCAATCCGGGCGACTGGGTGCTGATCTGGCCGGGGACCTACCACGAGAAGGGAACCGCGGACGCCGGCGTCTACGTGAACAAGCCGAACATCCACATCCGTGGCATGGACCGCAACGGCGTGATCGTCGACGGGACCAACCCGGGTGCGGCCCAGCCGTGCACGCCGAATCAGGCGTTCCAGGACCTCGGCGGCCGCAACGGAATCGAGGTCTTCGAGACCGACGGGGTATCGGTCGAGAACCTGACCGTTTGCAACTACCTGAACGGCCCGAACGGAGACGGGAACGAGATCTGGTGGAACGGCGGTGACGGCAGCGGGCAGATCGGCCTTGGCAGCTTCAGCGGCGGGTTTCTCAGCGCCACCTCGACCTTCTATCTGAACGGGAGCTCGCCGATGGCGATGTACGGCGTGTTCGTGAGCAACTCGCGCGGGCCCGGCACGATCCACGACACGTACGCGTCGAACATGGGCGACTCCGACTTCTACGTGGGGGCATGCCCGGACTGCAACGCGACGCTGAATCGCGTGCACGCCCAGAACAGCGCGCTCGGGTACTCGGGCACGAACGCGGGCGGTCACCTCCTGATCCAGAACTCCGAGTGGGACCACAACCGCGCCGGGATCGTGCCCAACTCGCTCAACAACGACGACGCTCCGCCACCTCAGAGCGGCCTCTGCCCGGGCAGCACGACCCAGAGCTGCACGTATATCCAGCACAACAACGTGCACGACAACAACAACCCGAACGTGCCCGGATCGGGCATTTCCTCGACGGCGCCGGTGGGCTCGGGGATCGAGATCTCCGGTGGCTCCTACGACATCGTCCGTAGCAATACGGTCGACCACCAGGGCGCCTGGGGCATCGTGGTGCACGACTATCCCGACACCGAGACCCCGCCGCCGATCTCCCATTGCGAAGGCGGCACCGAAAGTGGCGGCGTTTGCCTCTTCAACGCCCACGGAAACCGCGTGTACAGCAACACGCTGTCCGCCAACGGGTTCTTCGGCAACCCCACGAACGGGGACCTCGCGAACGAGCCCGGGCAGTCGAACCCGCGCAACTGCTTCTTCAACAACATCGATTCGGGCGGCCTGACGAGCGACCCGGCCAACATCGAGACGGTCGACGGGCCTCCGTGCACGGACCCCGGCACGGGCGACGACGGCCTGCTCGCCGGCGAGCTCGTCTGCGCTTCGGGACTCGCAGGCCAGTGCCCGGTCCCGGGCGCGAGCTACCCGCAGCAGACCCAGGTCCAGATGATGCCGCTCCCGGCGCAGGCGACGATGCCGAACCCGTGCACCGGCGTGCCCGACGGCCCGTGGTGCCGCGGCGGCCAGCCGGTCTACGCGATTCCTCACTGACAGACCGAGGCGCACCCGGGCGGCGAGAAAGAGCAGCCCCCGCACCTTCCCGCTAGGCTCGATTCATGGGCAGGCGCAAGTGGCTCTGGGCAGCCGCGCTGGTCGCCGGGGCGCTTCTGGCTCCGGCAAGCGCGCGGGCGGCGCCCGCGACCAACGTGACGGTCTCCGAGGCCGGCGGCCGCCTGACCGTCAACTGGGAGCTGGCGTTGAACAGCCTCTCCTCCGGCGTCGAGCTCGCGCACACCTCCAAGACCGCGGTGAACGGCTCGTTCTCCGATCCCGGCAAGGTGACCGGCACGGTCGACGAGTCCGAGACGACCTATACCTCGCCGCCGCTGGCGAACGGCACCTGGTACGTCCACGTCGGGTCGTACGACCCGACCGGGGACTGCCCGATCAACCCGAAGACGGGCGACATCAAATGCAAGCAGGAGTGGTCGACGGCCGCTGTCGTCACGATCGGCCTCGTCTCGGGCGCCGGCGGAGACGCCGCCACCGGCTTCACGAACCTCCTCGCAGCTGCTCGCCAGAGGGCGGCGAAGCTCCGGATCAAGGCGACGATGGGGGAGAGCGGCACGATCACCGCCGCGGGAAAGCTCAGCGTTCGAGGCCCCTCGGGGGCCTACAGGCTCGGGCCCGTGTCGGCCAAGGCGGCCGCAGGCAAGGTCGTGACGCTCAGGTTGAAGCTGTCCAAGAAGGCGCTCGCGGCAGTGAAGAAAGCACTCGCGCGCCACAGGAAGGTCAGGGCGAAGCTGACGATCACCGCCCGCGACGTCGCCGGCAACACCAAGACCGAGAAGCGCATTATCCGGCTGACGGCCTAGGCGCTCTCAGGCCGGTCACTCCTCGACGATCCGCGTACCGCCCTCCTCGCGCATGAGGTACGCGGCGATCGCGATCAGGGGCAGCGAGACCACCAGGATCACGGTCGCGGCGGCGTTCACCTCCGGCAGGCTGCGGCTGTTGCGGAAGGCGCCGAGGATCCAGAGCGGAAGCGTCGTCGTGTCGGCTCCGGCAAGGAAGAACGTCACGGCGATCTCGTCGAACGAGAGCGCAAGCGACAGCAGCGCTCCGGCGATCAGCGCCGTCCGGATCGAGGGCAGCGTCACGTACCGAAATGTCTGGAAGCCGCTGCCGCCGAGGTCGCGCGAGGCTTCCTCGAGCGAGGGCGACAGACGTCGCAGGCGTGCGAGCACGTTGTTGAAGACCAGCACGATGCAGAACGTCGTGTGCCCGATGATCACGGTCCGCACCGAGAGGTCCGTCTTCGTGAACAGGAAGAACGAAGCGAGCGCGACCCCCGTGATCACGCCCGGGAGGATGATCGGCAGCGTGACCGCGAAGTTGACCAGCTCGCGGCCGAAGAAGCGATGCCGCGCGAACGCGAACGCCATGCTCGTTCCGAGCATCAGCGCGAGCGCGGTCGAGGCGAGCGCGATCTTCACGGAGAGCCAGGCCGCATCGCGGGGCACGGGGTCGTGCAGCAGCTTGTCGAACCACTTGGTCGAGAAGCCCGGGAACGGCCACGAGTTGATGCTTGTCTTGTTGAACGCGTAGAGGACGATCAGCAGCAGCGGCACGTACAGGAACGCCAGCACCAGCGCGCTCGTCGCACCGAAGATCAACTTCTCCGCACGCGAGCCGCTCACATGTTCTCCAGTGCCCCGGTGCGACGGGTGATCGTGAGGAACACGACCAGGGTCACGAGCGTGAGCGAGGCGAGCGCCGCCCCGAACGGGAAGTCCGCCGCGACCCCGAAGCGGTCCTTGATCGCGCCGCCGAGCACCTGCGAGCCGCCGCCGACCAGCTGCGGCGCGACGAAGTCGCCCATCGTGAGGGAGAACACGAAGATCGACCCGGCCACGACTCCCGGGAACGCGAGCGGCAGGATCACTCGCCGGAAGGTCGTAAAGACTCCAGCGCCGAGGTCACGCGACGCCTCGAGGTAGGAGTCGGGGATCTTCTCGAGCGCGGTGAAGAGCGGCAGGATCATGAACGGCAGCCAGACGTAGGCCCACGTGATCGCGATCGCGCGCTCGTTGTAGAGGAACGCGCTCGAGGCGTGGTTCAGAAGCCCGAGGTCGACGAGGAACTCGTTCAGCAGGCCCTGGCCGCCGAGGATCGTGCGCCACGCGAAGATCCGGACGAGGATGCTCGACCAGAGCGGCACGACGATTGCGAGGAACATCAGCGTCTGCCACTTGCGCGCGACCACCCGTGCCATGAACCAGGCGAGCGGGAACGCCAGCGCGATGTCGATCAGCGTGACGATCGCGGCGAGCAGGACCGTGCGGCCGTAGACACGCAGCCAGAGCCCGTCCTGGCCTGTGAGGATCTTGTCGTAGTTCGAGAACGTCCACTTGCGGACGATCTGGGCCGTGAAGACGTCCTGCTGCCAGAGCGACGTCATCAGGAGCAGCACGAGCGACACGATGTAGAACACGAGCAGCCATGACACGGCCGGCCCGAGCAAGAGCCCGAGCCGGCCGCGTGGGTGCGCGTAGAGCGCCCGCGATATCCGCCGTGTCGTCAGCCGCGGACTTCCGCCCAGGCGTCCGTCCATTGCCTGTAGTTCGTCGGCTTGGTCGGCGTCTCCCAGTACTTGATCGTGTCGTAGTACTTGGTGTCGCGGATGTGCAGGTCCTTGCACTTCTTCGCCCCGACGACCTCGCAGGTCTTCAGGTTCGCAGGGCTATAGGCGGTCACGTCCGCGACCTTCGCCTGGATGTCGGGCTGCGTGACGTAGCTCATGTACTTGTACGCGCAGATCGGGTGCCGCGCGTTCTTGGCCAGCATCCAGGAGTCCGACCATCCCGTCACGCCCTCCTTCGGGATGACCTCCTTGACGTTCATGCCGGAATCCTTGAGCGCGACGGTCATGAGCGGCCAGCCCGCGCCGAGCGTGGCGTCGCCGGACTTGAACAGGTCCTCGAAGTCGGTCGCGAGCACCCAATACTTCCGCACGAGGGGACGCTGCTGCTTGAGCTTCGCCTTGACCTTGTCGAGCGTCGCCTGGTCGATCGAGTACGGGTTTTCGGCGGCGAAGAACTGCAGCGCCGGGTCCGCGATCTGGATCGGGTTGTCGGGGACGGTGATCTTGCCCTTGTTCTTGGGGTCGTAGAGCGCGTTCCAGGAATCGGGGGCCGGCTTGACCTTGTCGGCGTTGTAGATCAGGACGTTTGCGCCCCACATGAACGAGAGGCCGTAGTGCTTGCCGTTCTGGGTGTTGAACTCGGGCGATTGCAGCTGAGGCGCGAGGTCCTTGTAGTTGGTCAGCTTGGAGGTGTCGAGCGGTGCCACGGCGCCCGACTTGATCGCGCGCAGTGATGCGTCGCCGGAGAACGAGGCGAGGTCGTACTGGCCGCCACCGCCTGACCGGAACTTCGTGAACATCTCGTCGGACGTGCCGGCAAAGGTGTCGTTCACCTTGCAGCCCGTCTCCTTCTGGAAGCCCTTCACGAACGACGGGTCGCTGTAGCCCTCCCAGTCGACGATGTTGAGCTTGCCCTCGCCCTGGGCGTTGATGTCCGGGCCCTTGGCGCCACTGCTGCTCTTGTTGTCGTTGCCACCTCCACAAGACGCAGCCACGAACGTGAGCGCCAGGACGGCGAAGACGACCGAAGCCGCCTCCAAGGCCCTTCGCCTAGCCGACTCCCTCTTCATCGGTGCTCCTCTCCTCGGTTGTGCTGATGACACGGGTGTATTCACGGTTCCAGGCGAGCGTCACCGGTCGGTTTCGCAGCGCCTCGGCGTCCTCGAAACTGGTGCGCGCATTCTGCCGCACGACGATCAGCTCGCCGCCGCCGTCGAGCTCGACGACGAACCGCGTGGTTGGGCCTGCATACAGGCTGTCGCGGACGGTTCCCGTGGCGCGACACTCGTTCTCGCCTTTGTTCGGGTGCCCTCCGGCGATGTCGATCCGCTCCGGGCGGATCGTGACGATCGCCCGCGTGCCGGCGCGGGTCGTGTCGCCGACCACGGCGGTGATGTCGTCCTGAGGGCCGAGCGAGAGCCGCGCAACCCCGGCCTCGACTGACTCCACGTCCAGCTCGAGCAGGTTCGAGACGCCGACGAAGCCCGCCACGAAGCGGGAGTCCGGCTCGTCGTAGACCTCGTTCGGGGTGCCGACCTGAAGCACCCGGCCACCGTCCATGACCGCGATCCGATCGCTCATCGTGAGCGCCTCGTCCTGGTCGTGGGTGACGTACACGAACGTGATGCCCACCTCTTCCTGGATGCGCTTGAGCTCGACCTGGAGCTCTTGGCGCAGCTTGAGGTCGAGCGCGCCCAGCGGCTCGTCCAGGAGCAGCACACGGGGACGGTTCACGAGCGCCCGGGCGAGCGCCACACGCTGGCGCTGACCGCCCGAGAGCTGGCTTGGCCGGCGCGACTCGTACCCCCCGAGCCGCACGAGCTCGAGCGCCTCGGCAGCGCGCTGCCGTCGCATCGAGGAATCGACCCTCCTCACCTTCAGGCCGTACTCGACATTCTGGCCGACGGTCATGTGCGGAAAGAGCGCGTAGTCCTGGAACACCGTGTTGACGTCCCGCTCGTTCGGCGGGAGTCCGGTCACGTCCGCGCCACCGAGCTGGATCTCTCCCTCGTCCGGGCGCTCGAAGCCGGCGATCATCCGCAGGCAGGTCGTCTTTCCCGACCCGGAGGGTCCCAGCATCGTGAAGAACTCGCCCTGGCGGATCTCGAGGTCGACATGCTCGACCGCGACCACCTCGCCATAGGCCTTCCGGACGCCGCGCAGCCACACGTCGGTGTGCGCGGCTGCCTCTCCATGCTCTTCCCGGCGCTGCTCTGCGCCCGCCTGCTCCATGTGAGAGGTTTTATCGAATCCGCAACGGCGGTTGCGCGGGGGGTGCTCGACAGGCCGGCCGGCCGGGCGTGCGCCCGGAGTACTGTTTCACTCCGGGACGACCTGGGTATCGGCCCAAAGGGGCGCCATGGAAGCAGGGACCGACAGCCGGATCCAGACTCTGATCGACCGCGGCGAAGAAGCGGGCTGCCTCAACCTGTCCGAAGTTGCGGAGACGGTCCAGGGGCTCGACCTCGAGCCTGAGAGGGTCGAGGAGATCTACGAGCAGATTCACAGCCACGGCATCGAACTCAGCGACGACTGGGCAAGGGGGGGTGGGCGGGAGGGCTCCTATGCGAACGGAGAGCTTGCGGTGCAGACCACAGACGCGCTTCAGCTCTTCCTCAACGAGGTGAGCCGTCACCGTCTCTTGACGGCCGAGGAAGAGGTCGCGCTCGCGAAGCGGATCGAGCAGGGGGACCAGGACGCAAAGGAGCGCATGATCAACTCGAACCTGCGGCTGGTGGTGGCGCTCGCGAAGAAGTACCAGGGCAGCGAACTGTCGCTGCTCGACCTGATCCAGGAGGGGATCCTAGGACTGATCAGGGCCAGCGAGAAATTCGACTGGCGGCGTGGCTACAAGTTCTCGACCTACGCGACCTGGTGGATCCGCCAGGCGATCGAGCGCGGCATCTCGAACAAGGCCCGCACGATCCGGATGCCGGTACACGTACTCCAGCGCGAGCGCAAGCTGACGCGGACGGAACGTGAGCTCGCGCGCAAGCTGGGCCGCCCGCCCACGGACGAGGAGGTCGCCGCGGCTGCGGATGTCCCGCTGAAGCAGCTCCGCGAGGTACGCGAGGCTGCCCGCGTGTTGACCAGCCTCGACCGGCCTGTGGGCCAGGACGAAGAGACGACGCTCGGCGAGCTGCTCCACAGCGACGCACCGGACGTGGAGGAGACGGTCGACGTCAGCCTTCGCGAGGACGCCGTGCGCAGGGCGGTCTCCGAGCTGCCCGATCCGGAGCGCGCAGTCGTAAGGCTGCGCTACGGCTTGAACGGGAACCCCGACCCCAAGTCGATCGAGGAAGTGACGCGCCAGCTCGACATGCCGCGTGAGCAGGTGAGGCGGTTCGAGTCACGCGCGCTCAAACGGCTTGCCGCGATGCGCGAGATCGCGTCGCTCGACGAAGCTGCCTAGCGCCGGCTAGCGACCGCCGCCGTCCCTGAGCGCGGCGACCAGCTCGTCCTTCGACATGTCCGCACGGCCAGGGATGTCGGCGTCCTTCGCGCGCTTGTAGAGCTCGCCCTTGGACAGGTCGGCGAGCTGCTCGTGGCCGTTGCGGCGGCCGTTTTCCCGGCCGTCTTGCTCTGTGCCGTGCTCGCCGTCCTTGGTGCGGGCAAGGCTTGCCTCGAGCGCCGCCATCAGGTCGGGCGCATCGGTTGGCTGCTCGACCTCGGGGGCGCGGACCGTCTCGCCCTCGCGCTTGGCCTTGATGATCTCGCAAAGCGTGTCGCGGTACGTGTCGGTGTACTTCTCGGGCTGGAATTCCGAGGTGAGCTGGTCGATCAGCGCCTGCGCCATCTCGAGCTCGCCGGGGTCGACCTTCTGTCTGTCCGGCGAGAGCTCCCCGGCCGGGCGGATCTCGTCGGCGAAATACATGTTCTCGAGCGTGATGACCCCTTCGCGGACACGCAGGCACCCGAGGCTCTGGCGGTCCCGCATGACGTACTTGGCGATCGCTGCGCGACCGGACTCCTCCATCGCCCGCGCAAGCAGCGCGTAGGCCTTCTCGGCGCCTTCGGCGGGTCCGAGGTAATACGAGCGATCGAAGAAGATCGGGTCGATCTCGTCGTAGTCGACGAAGTCGCGGATCTCGATCGTCTTGTGAGTCTCGCGCGCCTCCGCGGCCTCGAAGTCCTCCTCGGTGATCGGCACATACTCGCCCTTGCTCCACTCGAATGCCTTCACGATATCGGCGTCCGGGACGGGCTTGTCCTCGGCCTTGCAGACCTTCGCATAGCCGATCGGGCTCGAGTCCTTCTCGTGGATGTAGTGAAAGTGGAGCTTGTGCTCGTTGATCGAGCTGTACATCCGCACGGGCACGTTCACCAGCCCGAACGAGATTGCTCCCGACCAGATCGCCCTCGGCGCCATGTGCCCCTGCTACCCGTCGGCTCGAGCCGGTGAACCACCGAGTTGGCGCACACCGCGAGCCCTCAATACAATCCGCCGGCCCCGGATCGGGAGCTCTCGAGGGGCGAGAGTCGGCAGACGCGTCGGAACATCCATCTGCCAGGTCATGTCCGAGCAAGACAACGTCAAGTTCGTGCGCTCCCTGTGGGCCGCGATCGAGGAAGCCGGGCTCGAGCGATCACTCGAGTTGACCGAGCCGACCGTTGAGTGGCGGCCCCATGCGGTGGGAGGACGCGTGCTCACCAGCGATGAGCTCCTCCGGTTCTTCCGTGAGTTCCAGGGTGAGCGGCAGCTTCTTCAGGCGACGCCGTACTCGTTCAAGTCACAGGGCGACTTCGTGCTGGCGTCGGGCAGCTTCCGACTGAGCGGCCGTGACCGCATCACGGAGTTTCAGATCCACTTCGTCTACGAGTTCGTGGACGGGCACCTCGTCAGGGGCGCCACCTATGCAAGCCGGCGGGAGGCCCTGCGGGCCGCCGGCATGGACAGCGTCGACGGCTAGATCGGGCGGGGCGGAGGGGGAGGCAGCGGCGGGCCCGGCTCGGGGCCCGGAGAGGGCGGGACGGGATCGGGCACCGGCGGCCCGGGTGGTCCCGGGCCGGGCCCGGGCCGCGGCGGCCCTGGTTGCTGGAGATCGATGCGCAAGCCTCTGCTCCTGTGAATTGCCGCCGTGATGGAATCGCAGTCGCCCGTCCATAGCAGGGGGGAGACGGGCGACTGCGCTGTGCAGGGCATTCCGTTCCCGAGACGCGTGTTTACCCGGGAGTCAGTTGACGAAACCGGTGATTGGCCTCAGCGAACCGCGACGACCGCGGACTCGCGATCGCGGGCTGGCGGGTCGCGATCGATCTCGAACCACACGCTCGCGCGCCGGTCGCGCCGCGCGCCCCAGCGATCGGCCACCTGCTCGACGATGACGAGGCCGTAGCCGCCTTCAGCGCCGGCCGCGGGAGCCCGCGCCCTACCGCGCTCGTCGAAGCCCGGGCCGGGGTCGAAGACCTCCACTCGGACCCGCTCCGGGTCGGCATCGACCTGCACCTCGATGTGGTCGGCGTGCGCGTGGAGCACCGAGTTGCTGACCAGCTCGCTGACGAGGAGATCGACGTCGCCGCGCAGATCGCCCAGCGTGCAGTCAAGGCTGGCGCAGGCTTTCCTGGCCCTGGCTGGAGCCTTCGGGCCGCCGGACAGGCGAAGGGTCAGGCTCTCTTTGATGTCCACCTCGCGTGAAGCTTGCTGGAAAAGACTTCTACTGCTCGAGAGGTGCCCCCGGGTCGACCTGCTCAAACGCCTTCGTCCGCGCGCGGACCGACGTTCGGGCCGCTTGAACGGCTCCTATAATCGGGCCCTACGCGGGCGAAGTGTTGTGGTGGCACAGGAGCCTTCCAAGCTCTTAGGGCGGGTTCGATTCCCGTCGCCCGCTTGGAGCCCGGGGGGGGGCTATCCTTGCGTGACACGGGGCGTAGCGCAGTCTGGTAGCGCACTCGGCTGGGGGCCGAGCGGTCGCTGGTTCAAATCCAGTCGCCCCGATTCTCCGGCGCAGTCCACGACGAGGCGGCTTCGCCGTTTGCGGTTCGGGGTCCGTGGGTAGGAAAACCCCAAGCCCGAAAGCCACGGTCGAAGTGATCTCAGGATCGTTTCAGGTATCCGTGCGCGGCGTGGTCTCTTTCTCGAGTAGGACGATTTCTGTGCCACCTGGCCGCAGAAGGCGGACTTCTCCCAATCGTCCAATTCAAGGAGGTCTGCAATGGCTGCAACACCCATCCCCGCCGGGCGCGCAGAAACGTCTCGCGGCGGCATCGGCGCCGGCTTGAGTCGTCTCGCCACCGAAACGAAGGCAGCGTTCAAGACGACCGAGTTCTACGCCTACGTCGTCACGTTCGCCCTGATTCTGATCGCCGGCGCCCAGATCAAGGAGAAGAACAACGTCGACGCATTCCGCGCCGACAAGGTTTGGCTCTACATCACGATCCTGACCGTCGGCTACATGGTCGCGCGCGGCTTGGGCCAAGTCCGGCAGCCGTGAGCCCTACTGGCAGGAGTCCGGCCAAAACCGCCAACGGGACAACGACCGCTAGCCGCTCGCGATTGGCTGGTCGATGTTCGTGTTCAAGCAGCCGGGCAGGCGGGCGCAGGTGCGCTTCATGCCCGGCTGCTTGGTTTGGTCGCTGCTTCTCTCGATCGCGCTGACCATCTTGGTGAACGTCCTCATTCGCCTGTTCTGAGGAGCGGGCGCACAGCCCGCAGACAACTTTCAAAGGAGACACATGACCGATCCAACGACGCCCGAGCAGACCGCGGGCGGCCCCCTCGGCAAACTTGCCGGCAAGGCCAAGGCGGCCGCCGGGTCCCTACTGGGCAACGAGCACCTTGCCCGAGAGGGCCGCCTGCAGCAGGCCCAGGTAGAGGCCGAGACCGAGGCAGCACAGGCAGACGCCGAGGCCCGGCAGCGGCATGCTGAGACCGAGGTCGAGGTCGCCAAGGCGGACAACGAGCTCGAACGTGAGCGCCTGAAGACGGAACTTGCCACCAAGGAGCGGGAGGCCGCAATTCACCATGAGCAGCGCGAGCGCGAGCGGGAGGCGGCCAAGCGTGCCGAGCAGGAGAAGGCGGTCGCCGAGAGTGAGCGGCAGCGACAGCAGTCGGCGGCGACAAGGACCGAGCAGCAAGCAGAAGCCGAGCGGCTGGCCGAGGAACGGGCGGTCACGCGCCTCGAGCAGGAAGCGCGTCACTCCGAAGCGAGAGCAAACGCAATCGACCCCGAGGAGACACCATGAGCTTGCGCACGATCTCGAGATCGGCTGTCGGCGGCTACGTCAAGCTGCTGCGGCTCCCGTTGGACGCCGCCGTTGGCGTGCGCACGCGCAATCGGAGGGCTGACGATTCCGGCGGGACGATCGCGCTGGACCGTCTCGAAGCCGGCCTGCGCGGCATCGCCGGCAGGACCTTGCGCGACGAAGAGCTCGTGCGAGACGCCAATCGCCGGCGGCTGGCCGCAGACGAGCGTGAGCGAGCCGGCCGGCTGCGGGTCGAAGCACAGACGCGGTCAGAGCAGGCGGACCAACGGCTCTCGATCAAGGAGCAGAAGGTGGAGGACCAGCGCCGTCAGACGGCCCGCCGCGCGGCAGACCGAAAGCAGCGCGCGGAGCAGCGGCGCCAGGCAGAAACTCGCCGGATCGCCGATCTCCAGTCCCGGCGGCGGGAGGCGAGCCAGCAGGCCACGGCCCACAAGGAGGATGCAATCGAAGATCGCGTGAAACGCACGCGGCTCCAGCAGCTCGAGGAAGAGGCTGATGCGCTGGCGAAAAAGCAGGATGCACTAACCGCCAAGAACGAGGCCCAGCGCCTGGGTTCGGCGGCCGGTAAGACCAAAGCCGTGCGAAAGCGGGGCGGTGCCAACGGTCGGAAGAACGGTGCCTCGCCTGCGTGAGGCCTGCTGCGGGCGGCCTGCCTCCCTTTTTCGTGCGTGAAAGCCGCCAAGCGGGTATGGACGGTCATGCCAAACGACGAAAGGAGACCACATGGCAGTTGTATTCGCACCGCCCGTCGCCGCTCTCGGGCTCGGGCTCGTCGGCCTGATCATCCTGATCATCATCATCGTGTTCATCCTCACGCGCGTGCTCTGAGCCGGCGCCCGGTGGCTCGGTGCACCGATGCCCAGGGGATTCTCGGGCGGCGCGGCGATCCTCCCTGTAAGGTGGGGGGGAGCCCGCGCGTCCTTTTTCAGGGGTTGGCGACGGGGCCACTCGACGTGGGGGGCGTGCATGGGTAAGGAACTTGAGCCGAACGACAACTGGATCGGCAGGGACAACGGCCGGATTCCCAGCAAGGGGCGGCAGGCGGCCGAGCGTGCATCCGCGGGACTTGGCACCACGGACGACGATTCGGTATTCGAGACGTTCGCTCCCGTCAAGCCCGAGCTGTGGGTTAAGTCGGCCTCGAAGTCGCCCGGACCCGTCAAGCCGTAGCAGGCGCGCTGCCCGTCGCTCGCGGTAACGGACGCCGAAACCAGCCTTCGAGCAGCCCTTTTGGCGGCCACCGGGTAGCGCCCGCAGGCCTGTTGCAATAGGCTTGCCCAGGTTCGCAGCAATCACGGAGGAGCTCAACATGGTTCCGCGCGTACGGATGGCGTCTGATTGGCTCAACCCGCTTGGGCTGCATGCAGTGCTCATCGTCGCCGCGCTTGCCCTGACGCTGTGCGTGGCGGCAACGAAAGCGTCTGCGGTGACGCTTGCATGCGGCGACACCGTCACGCAGAACACCGTGCTCGACAACGACGTCGTCTGCAGCAATCCCGACGACATCGGCCTCATCATCGGTGCCGACAACATCACCCTTCAGCTTGCCCAGCACACGGTCCAGGGCGCCGGCGTCACCTCGAACGGCGCCTCGTTCGGGATCACCGACGACGGCCTCGCGCACACCGGCGTGACGATTCGCGGCGGCACGATCTCCGGGTTCGACACGGGCATCTTCCTGCAGGCGAACAGCAGCGCGATCAAGGGAATGACGCTTACCTCGTTTACCAACGGTCTGTTCTTCCTCGGTGACGACAACTACCTGTACCACAGCACGTTCAACTCGGCTGGAACGCTGGCCGCGGACGTCGAGGGCTCCAACAGCTATCTGTGGGGCAACCATGTCACGGGCGGGCCCGACGACGCCATCATCGTCAGCGGCGACAACCCGCTCGTGGTTCGCAACAAGGTCGACTCCTGCGGGTTCAACGGCCTGGCGGTGGACGGCTACGGCGTCGCGAAGATCGCCCTCAACACCGTCACGTCATGCGATTCCGGGATCGTCATCACCGGCGACAACGCGAAGCTTCAGACGAACTCGGTGTCGGGCAACTCCGACGGCCTCTTCATCTCCGATCCCAGCGCACTCGTCCGCTTCAACACCGCGGAGGCCAACACCGGCTCGGGAATCGTGGTGGGTCTCCCTGGCGCGACGCTGATCAAGAACAGCGCCAACAACAACAGCGATTGGGGCGTGGACGCCGTGCTGGGCACGATCGACGGCGGCGAGAACACGGCCTCGGGCAACGGCGTCGGCGGCTGCGTCGTGGTCGTTTGCACGCCACAGCTGTAAGAGGCTGTCTCAAAGAGGTCCCTGGGTCGGCTAGCCGGTCACGGCGAGCACCGCGTTTGCGATCCGCGTTCGCTCGGCCGCCGTGAGGGATCCTCGGCGTAGCTCGACCACGAAGGCGGTGCTCCCGCTAAAGCGATCGTTCTGCCAGCGCGTGGCCGTCCCGGGGTACGGCGTGACGTGGCGAAGCGGCAAACCGGCGAGTCGCGCGAACCGCCGCTCGACGGCGACGTCGCCGCCGGAGCGGTCGACGAGTTCAAGCGGCTGGTGAAACCAAATCGTGACCGTCGGGTGGACGCGGCGGATGAGCGCGCGGGCGATGCGCGTCTCCGGCTCCGAGAGGGCACGGGGTCCGGACCAGGTCAGATCTCCGCGGCGCCCGAGACGGCGCCACCCCTGGGGGAAGTTGCGGTTCAGGTCGACGCCCCTCGCGTTCTGGCGGGTGTGTGCGGCGACGCCGTCCGGGTTGATCGTGTCGACGAGCCAGAGCGCAGCGTCCGCGGGAGCCGGGCTGCGGCGAAGGCGCCGCGTGATCGCGATGCCGGCGGTCTCGTCACCGTGGATCGCGCCGATCACGAGCACCCTGCGCGCGGCGGCCGGGTCGCCGCGCTCGACCGCGACGATCCGCCGGCCCTGGGCTGAGCGCCCCAGTGCCACCTCTGGGGCCGCCTCGCGTGAGGCTGCGGTGGAGCCCGGGTGGGACAGCCGGCGGCGGTAGGCGCGCATCGTCGCGTGCCTGAAGTCGGCGTGTGTCTGGTGCTGGAGCGCCCGCACGCGCTCGTGGTGGTAGGGACTGCGCAGGCTCTCGCTGTGGCCGATCACGTCGCGCGTGCGGATCCCATAGCGATCCTGAAGCCAGCGGGTCAGCCGCAGAGATGCCGAGAGCTGACGGGTGTTGGAGACCACATCGCTGTCGCTGGTCCCGACGTGCTCGATGCCGATTGCGGTCCAGTTGAGGCCGACGGTGTGGCGGCACATGATCCGCAGCGGCACGAGCTGATGGATCACGCCGCGCCGGTCGATCACGAAGTGCGCGCAGACGCCGGGCAACTCGTGCAACTCGACGTCCGGGCGATCGGCGGCGAAGGTGTCATGGGCGGCCTGGTAGCTGTCGCTGCCCGTGAAGTGCTCGACGATCACCTTCGGATCGCGCAGCGCGTATGTGTGAATGCCGTAGTGGCGCTCGGCGTAGCGCCGCATCTCGCGCTTTCGCCGCTGGCCGAAGGGGATCGGGCTCTGGACGACCGAAGGCCGCGGCGATGTGGCAGCGGCGGGCGTGCGGGGGCTGCCGGCGCCGGAACTCGCGGCGAGCGCCGAGGCGAGCACCGTCGCTGCGGCGAGCAGCGCAAAGGGCATCCACTTGCTCATCGTGCAAGAGCTTGACGTGCCGTGGCGATGTTGGCGTCCGTGCAACAGCGGGTATCGGGACAGAGCACACCGACCCAGGACGACCAGCGAAGGAGAGGCAGATGCCAAGCGACACGCTCGATGAGCAGCTCGACAAGTACCTGACGGATGCCCACTCGATCGAGGTGCAGGCGCTACAGCAGCTTCGCGCGGCCCCGGACATCGCGGGCGATCCCGAGCTCGCCGAGGTGTTCCGCCGGCACCTCGCGGAAACGGAGAACCAGGAGCGGCTCGTGCGTGAGCGCCTCGAGGCGCGGGGCGCCGCCCCGTCGAAGCTGAAAGAGGTGGTGATGCGCGCCGGCGGCGAGGCGTTCGTGCTGTTCGCGCGCTCCCAGCCGGACACCCCCGGCAAGCTGACCGCGCACGCGTATTCCTACGAGCACCTTGAGCTCGCCGGCTACGAGCTGCTGATCCGGGTCGCGGAACGTGTCGGCGACCACGAGACGGCCGACATCGGGCGACGCATCCGGGACGAGGAGCGCAGCATGGCGGGCCGGCTTGCGGCCTGCTTCGACCGCGCGGTCGAGGCGTCGCTGCGGGAGCTTCAGCCGGACGACCTCGAGGAACAGCTCGTGAAGTACCTCGCCGACGCCCACGCGATCGAGAGCCAGGCGATCGCGCTGCTCGAGCGCGGTCCTAAGATCGTCGGCGAGCCGCAGCTGGCGCGCCTGTTCGAGGAGCATCTCGAAGAGACGCGCGCGCAGCAGCGGCGCGTCGAGGAGCGCCTGGAAGCGCATGGCGCGTCCCCGAACAAGCTGAAGGACGCCGCGATGCGTCTGGGCGCGCTGAACTGGGGCGCGTTCTTTCAGGCGCAGCCGGACACGCCCGGGAAGCTGGCCGCCTTCGCATTCGCCTTCGAGCACCTCGAGATCGCGGGCTACGAGCTGCTGAAGCGCGTCGCTGCGCGTGCAGGCGACCATGCGACGGTCGAGACGGCGGATCTGATCCTGGCCCAGGAGCGCGCGGCCGCGCAGAAGATCGCCGGCGAGTTCGACCGCGCGGTCGAGGCGTCCCTCGACGCGCAGGGGGTGGCAGCCTAGGAAAGCGGGATGGAGGCCGCCCTCAGCGCGAGCGCGGGATCTTTCGCAGCGCTTCCGCCTTGTGCGCGGCCTCCTTTCCCGATCGCTCGGTCTTGACCAGGTAGCGCGGATCGTCGGGCCTGGCCGCGACCTTCTGCCTGCCGATCGTGGTCGGCGCGGTCAGCTTTCGCTGCACCACGCCGACTGCCTTGCCGCGGCCGAAGTTCCACTCGACGCGGTCCCCTCGCCGAAGTCGCTCGGGCATGTGCATCGCCTCCTTTCGTGCTGTTGCGATTCCGCCTTGACGCAGCCGATCATGCGGCACGTGTTGTGGCGCGTGTGTGCCGTTTGCCGAGACCACGAGGCGGGACCTGCCCGAATCTCACCCGTGGCCGCCCGTCAGCCGGAAAGGTCGCGCCAGGCGTACCAGGACGGCCGTCTCCTGCCCGGCCCCTCACTCCACCTGAAGTCGTCACGCAGGCCGCCCTTGAAGGTGTTGCCCGGCTTGTCACTGACCGTGTGCTGGGTCCACATATAGACGTCCGGGAGTCTCCTCATGCGCTCGAAGCTCTGGACGATCGCGTCGGCCTGACCGCGCCGGGCTGCCTCGTCACCGGCATCCTCGGCCAGGTTGAGGCCTCCCTCCGTCAGCCACAGGGGCGCCACGTCGCTCGCCCAACCGGCGCTGCGAAGCATCGCGAGCACGTCTTCGGCGCGCGCCGTGCCGAGCCGGATGTCACGGTAGTTGTGATGGGACCAGCGCAACGGCACCAGCGCCCGGAAGCCGGCCAGCGCGCGGAGCACGCCGGCCGTGAAGTCGCTCCAGACGGTCCCGCTGAGGCCGGCCAGGGCTTGCGTCGTCCGGTCAGGGAAGTCGGACGTCGCGGGCGCGAGAATCGGCGTAGGGCCCCAGGTCGCCGAGAGCCGTGCCGCCGAGCGGATCATCTGCGCCGTCGTCTCGACGATGCCCTCCTGGGGCCAGGACAGGAAGTTCGGCTCGTTGCAGATCTCGAGCGCGTCGATCGACGGGCCGGGTCGGTCGCGCTTGCGATAGCGCGCGATCAGATACGCGACGAACCAGGCCCACGGCCCGTCGGGCGACACGTCGAGCGGGAGCTTTTGCTCGGCCGGCTTGGACGGGTCGGCGGGATCGGCGCCGGCCGCGCCCGTGGCCCAGGTCGGATGGGTGTGGTGGAGCGTCAGGATCACGCCGACGCCGTCCTCCTGTGCGGCCTCGATCTGCCGGTCCAGCCGCCGGATCCATGCATGGCCGCCGGGCGCACCGTCGAGCTGGTGCCACGAGTACGAGCGGTCGGCAGGGGGTGCGCCGAGCTCCTGCTGGAGGTCGTACCAGGACACCCAGAGCTTGACCCACGCGGTCCCGCTGAGGTCACGGATGTACTCGCGATTGCCCCAGAGCCGGTAGTCGTCGGGATGGTCGTCCTGGCGCAGTGGGCCTGGGCCGCCCAGCGAGATGCACTTTCGCAGCGAGGCGGCGGCGGGCGAGACGCCCGCGCTGTGGTCGGAGAGGCGCTCAACCGAGGCTAATCCTCCGGCGGCCGCGGCTGCCGCCAGTCCCCCCGCCCCGATCAGGAACTGTCGACGGCTCAGCGACATCGTTGCCACTCGAGCGTAGCGAGGGCACGAAACGCGATGGCCAGGCCTCCAATTCCGCACTCACGCTCGAAAAGCCGCCTGCCGATATAGAAAGAGCCTGCCCGCGCGCAGGAGGGATCGCCCCGCCCGGGGCGGCCCGAAGCGCCCGGGAGGCCGGCTCCCATGGCAACTCGAAAGGCCCTTGACCGCATGCCCAACGGTGATGCACCAGCCTCCTTGCAGGCCGCGCTGCCCACGGCCGGGCGCGGGCCGGGTGAGACGGTGCTCGAGGGCTACCGCACCCTGGTCGAGCGCATCCCCGGCATCGTCTACACGGCCGAGCCCGGAGAGGCGGGCCAGTGGATCTATGCAAGTCCGCAGATCGAGACGATCCTCGGCTACAAGGCGGAGGAGTGGTGTGCGGACACGACCCTGTGGTTCCGGTGCCTGCACCCGGCGGACCGCGACCGCGCCCTGCACGACGAGGAGCGCAGCCGCGAGAGCGGCGAGCCGCTCAACTCGCAGTACAGGATGATCGCCCGCGACGGGAGCGTGATCTGGTTCCACGACCAGGCCACTGTGGTTACCGACGACGACCTGGGCCGTCCCTTCATGCAGGGCGTGATGCTCGACATCACGGACCGCAAGCATGCCGAGGCGAAGGTCCGCGACAGCCAGGCGCGCCTCGCCGACGCCCAGCGCCTCGCCCAGATCGGAAGCTGGGAATACGACATCGCTGCGAAATCCGTCACGCTTTCCGAGGAGCTGTGCCGGATCTGCGGCGTCCGCCCGGGACAGTTCGACCACACCCTCGACGGCTCGATCAACCAGCTGGTCCACGCGGAGGACCGGGAGCTCGTCGAGCAGCGACTGGCCGATGTTCAGAGACGCCCGGGCCGCTTCGAGTATCAAGTGCGGATCGTGCGTCCGGACGGCGAGGTCAGGATCGTCGAGAACCACGGCGACGTGGTGATGGACGGCGGCCGGGCCACACTGATCGTGGGGACGGTCCAGGACATCACCGACCGTAAGCGCGCCGAGAGCGCGCTCCGCCAGAGCCACGAGCAGTTCCAGTCGATCATCGACAACTCGTCGTCGGTGATCTATGCGAAGGACCGCTCCTTTCGCTACCTCTTCGTCAACCGGGAGTTCGGCCGCATGTTCCAGGTCGAGCAGGCGTCGATGGTCGGGCAGACCGATGAGACGATCCTCCCGCTGGACGTCGCCGGGCGCGCGCGCGCAAGCGACCGCAAGGTGCTCGAGGAGGGGGAGGTGGTCGACGAGGAAGAGGTGATCTGGCGCCGTGGCGGCGACCGCACCTATTTGACACAGAAGTTTCCGCTTCGCGACAGCGAGGGCGAGGTTTACGCGGTCTGCGGGATCTCGACGGACATCACCGAGCGCAAGGCGCGCGAGCAGGAGCTGCAGGCCGAGGTCGACTGGTCGATCCGGGTGCGCGAGGCGGTCCGCGAATCCAAGCTCGTGCTTCATACGCAGCCGATCCTCAACCTGGTCACGAACACGATCCACCAGGAGGAATTGCTCGTGCGCATGCGCGGCGGCGGCGGCGTCGAGGACCTTGTGATGCCCGGCGACTTCCTGCCGCCGGCCGAGCGCTTCGGACTGGTCCAGGAGATCGACCGCTGGGTCGTCGCCGAGGCCGTCAAGCTCGCGAAGGACCGGCGGGTCGAGGTGAATCTCTCGGGCAAGAGCATCGGCGACCCGGAGCTGATCCAGCTGATCGAGACGCAGATCCGGGACCACGACGTCCAGCCAGACCATCTGATCTTCGAGATCACGGAGACGGCCGCGGCGGAGAACCTCGACGCCGCGCGCGATTTCGCCTGGCGCCTCCACGGCCTGGGCTGTGGTTTCGCGCTCGACGACTTCGGAACCGGCTACGGCACCTTTGCCTACTTGAAGCACCTACCGGTCGACTTCCTCAAGATCGACATCGAGTTCGTCCGGTATCTCGCGATCGATCCCTCGGACCAGAAGATCGTCAAGTCGATCATCGCCGTCGCGCAGAACTTCGGCGTCAAGACGATCGCCGAGGGGGTCGAGCACCAGACTACGCTCGACCTGATCCGCGAGCTCGGCGTCGACTATGCGCAGGGCTTCCTGATCGGCAAGCCCAAGCCGATCGAGTACCTCCCGCCGCGCTGACGCGCGGGTGCGCGTAGCCGCTCTGGCGCTCGTGGTCCGCGCCGGAATCTAGGATCGGGTGCATGTTCGGCCGCTGGATCGCGCATGTCGATATGGACGCGTTCTTCGTCAGCGCGGAGTTGCTGCGCCGCCCGGACCTGCGCGGCCTGCCCGTGGTGGTGGCGACCGGCACCGATCCCGGGGCGCGCGGCGTCGTGATGGCGGCCTCCTACGAGGCGCGCCGGTTCGGCGTGCGCTCCGCAGTGCCGCTCGCGATCGCCCACCGGCGCTGCCCGCAGGCGGTGTTGCTCTCGCGGGACATGGCCTATTACCGCGAGCTGTCCGGAAAGGTGATGGCGATGCTCCAGCGCTACAGCGACCGGATCGAAGTCGTGGGGCTCGACGAGGCCTACCTGGACCTCTCCGAATCCGCAGCCCCGCGGTCGTGCGGTCGTCGCATCAAACACGAGGTGCAGCAGGAGCTGGGTCTCACCTGCTCCGTCGGGCTCGCACCCAACAAGCTGCTCGCGAAGATCGCGTCGGATCTCGACAAGCCGGACGGGTTCCGGGTGCTGCTCGCCGAGGAGGTGCTCGAGGCGGTCGGCGACCGGCCCGCCTCGCTGATCCCCGGCGTCGGGCCCAAGACGGCGGCGCGCCTCGGCCGCGCCGGCATCCGCACTGTTGCGGAGCTCGCGCGCGCTGAGCGCCCGCTGCTCGAAGGCGCGGTCGGGCCGCGGCTCGGCGCGGAGCTCCAGGCGCGGGCGCGCGGCCGTGACGAACGGGCGGTTCAGCCCGTGCGCGAGCCGAAGTCGGAAAGCCGCGAGACCACCTTTGCCCACGACGTGGACGACCAGCGGCTGCTCGGCGAGACGCTCGAGCGCCTGGTCTCCGACCTGTGCCGCGGACTCCACGGGTCGCGTTTGCGGGGGCGCACAGTGACACTCAAGATCAGGCTCCGCCCGTTTCGCACGTACACGCGGTCGCGCACGATCGAAGCGCACACGCGCGATCCCGCCGTCGTGGGACGGGTCGCCCGTGAGCTGCTCGCGGGATTCGAGCGCGATGCGCCCGTGCGGCTGATCGGCGTCGGCGTTGCCTCGCTGATCCGCGACGCGGGTGGCTCCGATCAGGAGCGGCTCGAGCTGATGGCATAGATTCCCCCGACCGTGGACTGGCGAGACGGCGTCGTCTACCAGATCTACCCGCGCTCGTTCCAGGACTCCGACGGCGACGGTGTCGGCGATCTCGCGGGGATCGCGTCGCGCCTCGACCACCTCGTCACGCTTGGTGTCGACGCGCTGTGGCTGTCGCCGGTGTACCCGTCACCGCTGGCCGATTTTGGCTACGACGTCTCGGACCACACGGCGATCGACCCTGCCTTTGGCACCCTGGAGGACTTCGACGCGCTCGTGCGGGCGGCGCACGAGCGCGGGCTGAAGGTGCTCATTGACCTGGTCGCGTGCCACACCTCGATCGAGCACCCGTGGTTCCGGGAGCACCCGGACTGGTATGTGTGGTCGCCGGTCGACGGCCCGCCGAACGGATGGGTGTCCGCATTCGGGGGCCGGGCCTGGTCGCGCGACGAGCGCACGGGCCGTTGGTATCTCCACTCGTTCTATCTCGAGCAGCCCGACCTCGACTGGCACGAGCCGGAGGTGGTCGAGGCGATGCAGGGCGTGATCCAGTTCTGGGTCGAGCGCGGGGTCGACGGCTTTCGCCTCGACGCGATCGACCGCCTGATGAAGGACCCCGAGCTGCGAGACGACCCCGCCACGAGTGAGCCGTTCGGGCTGCTTCTGCTCGAGCACGAGCTGGGCCGCGAGTTCACGCGCTCGCGAAACTGGCACGGGATCGGCACGGCGCTGAGGGCGATCAGGCAAGCCGCCGGGGACACCCTGCTAGTCGGCGAGGTCTATCTTCCGGCCCGGCTGCGCCGCTCGTATCTGGAGATCCTCGACCGCGCGTTTGTCTTCGAGCTGCTTCAGTCGCCCTGGGAGCTCGAGCCGGTCGGCGCTGTGATCGCCGGAGCGGGGGACGGGGCCGCGTGGGCGCTCTCCAACCACGACTTCGGCCGGCTGCCGTCACGAGTCGGCAGGGAGAACGAGCGCGCCGCCGCAATGCTGCTGCTGACGCTGCCGGGGCTGGCATTCGTCTACCAGGGGGACGAGATCGGGCTCGCGAACGGCCCCGGTCGCGAACCGCCGTACGACCGCGCCGGGCGAGACGGCTTTCGGCACCCGATGCAATGGGACGACTCTCCGGGCGGCGGTTTCACGACCGGCACGCCGTGGCTACCGCTCGTCGATCCGGCCGCGCGAAACGTCGCGGCGCAGTCGCGCGATGCCGGCTCGGTGCTGTCGTTCTGGAGGGAGCTGATCGCTCTGCGGCGTGAGCTGGCGGGCCCGCTGGAGCCCGCCGACCTCGGGCCGGGCGTGCTCGCCTTCAGGCGCGGCCGCGACCTCGTCGCGGTGAGCTTTGCCGAGGAGCCACGCGCGCTCCCCGCCGGTGAGACGCTGCTCGCGACCGTCTCGGTCGGCGGGAGGGGGCTGGCGCCCGGCGGCGCGGCAGTCGTGCGCCTTCCCTGAAGGGGCCGGCGCCCGAGGGATTTCCCGCCTAGGCAGGCGGGGCGCCGTTGCCGCCCGTCACCGCCGAGAGCTTGACCGTCTCGCGCTCGACTTCCTTGCGCTCGCTGATGTCGTGCATGAACGCGTTGAACGAGAACCCGCCGCGGACCCGGACGGGTGACACGCTCATCTCGATCGGGAACTCGTGACCGTCGCGGTGCACCGCCATCAGCTCGATGCGCTTGTTCAGGATCGGTCCCTTCCCGGTCTTCACGAACTTCTCGAGCCCGTGCCAGTGGGCCTCGCGATAGCGGGGCGGCACGATCAGGTCGGCAAGGGGCCGGCCCATCGCCTTCTCGCTCTGCCAGCCGAAGGTTTGCTCGGCGGCACGGTTCCACGCCGTCACGATGCCCTTGCTGTCCATCGCGACGAACGCCTCTTGCGCTTTGTCGAGAATCTCGCCGATCCGGTCCTTGCCCTCCTTAAGCTGCTGCTCGGCACGCTTCCTCGCCGTGATGTCGGTCGAGATCGAGCAGATGCCGTACGGCTTGCCGCTGTCGTCGAGAAGCGGGAACTTGACCGACAGGTATGTGTGTGGGCCGTCGTCTTGGGGCGCCGTCTCCTCGAACTCGAGCGCGCCACACTCCTTCAGAACGCGACGGTCGTTGGCGGTGATCGCGTCGGCCGTGTAGCGCGGGAACAGGTCATAGACGGTCTTCCCGCGGACCTCGTCCGGCGTGAGGTCGAGCAGGGCCTCGAACTTGCGGTTGACGAGCGTGAAATGGCCGCCAGAATCCTTCAGCGAGATCACCGCCGTGGTGTTGTCGAGGATCGCCTGAAGCTGCTGCTCCCGCCGGTGTACCTGCTCGTAGGCCGATCGCAGCTTGGTCGAGAAATGCCCGAGCAGGCCGCCGAGCAGCAGGAAGCCCACGCCGCGGGTGACGAAGCCGAGCAGCCCGATGTCGAAGTTGTCGAGGCCCGTCCAGAGACCGAACAGCGAAACGGCGACGAGGGCCGCGACCACCCCCCCGATCGCGCCGAGCTCGACCGCCAGGAGCGCAATCGGAAGTGTGTACAGCACGGCCACGGCCTCACCCGGGTCCGAGACGACGAAGCTCAGCGCGAAGATCGCCGCGAGCAGCAAGCAGGCAGCCGCGACTACGACTGCTCTCTCGGTCGCGGACGACCTCCTTGGCGCAGTCCCGAAGGACCTGATTGCCCCTGCGGTTCCGTCGGCACTCATACAGCGCTCACCAGCAGCATCGATACTAGTATCGGGCACACGGGGGTTGCCTGTTCCACTGGGCGGAAAGTGTCGCGGCTGGGCGCCGGACCCGCCTATAATCGGCTTGTCCGAGGGGCATCGCCCACAAGGTGGTGGCAGGGACCCTCACGCAAGGAAGAGGAAGATTTGCTCTTGAGAAGTCGTCTCCGTCGAATCGGCGAACTCGTCGTCGCGTCGTTCGCGGTTTCACTCGTGGTCGCCTCGGCCGCCGGTGCAGCGCTGTCGGGAGGATATGTCCCGAGGGCGACCGACCTGCCGGCCGCCAACGTGGCCGACCACTTCGGCGCGAGCATCGTCGACGCCGGTGACGTCAACAACGACGGCCGTGACGACGTGCTCGTGGGGCTTCCCGACTCGCCTGGCGGACTGCCTGGGATCTCCGGCAAGGTCGTGTTCGTCGACGGCCAGACAGGCGGGATCATCGCTACCGTCAAGCCGCCGGACGGCGACACACGGATCTCCCACACCGGGAGCCCGACCGCGTTCGGCACCCAGGTCGCGACCCTCGGCGACGTCGGCTCATGTGAAAGCGGCGCCCAGTGCCAGGTCGGTAGCCCAGACGGATACCCGGAGCATCTCGTCTCGGCGCCCGGCTCGGACATCTCGGGAGATGCGGTGGACATGGGGATCGTGTACGTGCTCGACGGAAAGACGAACGCGGTCATGAAAAAGATCGTGCTCGCACTCGAGGACCGGCCGGCGTCTCCGCCGGGCTTCGGCAAGGCCGTCAGCTCGGCGGGCGGAGAGCCGGCGTGCGCGGGCTTCGGCGGCACCGGCGCATGCCCGGACGCCGCCGGCTCCTTGATCGCGCGTGGCGACATCGACGGCGCCGGCAAGCCCGACATCGTGATCGGCGCACCCGACTACGAGGAGAACTCACTCGCAGAGACCAACCCGAGCGCCTGTCCGGCCACCGGCGCCGCGACCTGCCCCGGCATGGGCCGCGTCTTCGTGTACAGCGGCGAGGCGATCTCGGGGTCCGCCGCGACGCCGATCGACACGACGCTCTCCACGGTCCAGTACTTCGACGCCGCCACCGGCGGCGAGCAGCCCCACCTCGGCGCCGCGGTCTCCCCGATCGGGGACGTCGGATCCTGCGCCTTCCAGGAGACTCACATATTCAACAACGCGAACTGCCTCGAGACGAAGCCCGACGCGGGCCCCTCGAGCGCGCCCGACGGATATCCCGACTATCTGGTTGCCGCGCCCGGCCTCACGGTCGGCGGCGCAAGTGACGCCGGTCGGGTGTTCGTCGTCGACGGCAGGCACGGGCTCGTGATCGCCGCGCTGTCGTCGCCCGACCCGCAGCAGGGCTCGGCGTTCGGCCTGCCGGCCAGTCACCAGAACGTCCCCGGCAACCTTGGTGCGAGCGGTCTCCCCGACCTCTACCTGTCCGCGACCGGCCAGGATCTCGCGTCCGGTGTGGACACCGGACGTGGATATGTGATCAGCGGAGACATCACCGCACCCACCCTGATCGCGGCGCTGGATGACCCGGCGCCCGCCGCCGGCTCGGGCTTCGGCACGTTCGCCGGGCTCGGCGACGTGGCCGGCGCCGATGGGCTGAACGAGATCGCGCTCGGCCGCCTCGGCGGCGGCCCGGTGCAGGTCCTGACCTCGTGCGGCGGCCTGCACGTGATCCAGACGATCGCCGATCCTGAGCCGGGCAGCGGCTTCGGTGCGGCGATCGCGCCGATCGGGGACGTGAACCTCGACGGATACCTCGACCTCGCCGTTGGCGCTCCCGGCCATGGCAGCGGCGCGGGCCGCGTCTACACGTTGCTGAGCGACGGGACCGCCGGTCCCGACGTGAGTTGCACGCCGCCGGACGCCGGCGGCGGAGGTGGCGGCGGGACGAATTCCGGCGGTGGCGGCACCACCGGCGGAGGAGGCTCGACTACGACCAAGCCGGGCAATGGAGGCGGCTCGCACGTCAGCGCGCTCGCGCGGCGCAAGCTGGCGTTCGACTCGAGCAAGAAGCAGGTCAAGGTCGCCGCGTTCGTCGGCTTCCGTGGCACGCTGCGCGCGCCGAAGCGGAAGCGCGTCTGTCAGTCCAAGCAGAAGATCGCGATCCAGCGCTACGAGCGGAACGGCGGAACCTGGACCACGATCGACGTCGCGATCACCGATCGCAAGGGCAAGTTCACGTCCGGCACGCACCCCGCGCCCGCCCTGACTTTCTTCTACCGCGCCCACGTGAACCAGACGAAGCGCTGCATGGTCGCAAACTCGAAGCGGGTCAAGATTCGGGCGACGCCGTGAAGCCTGATCGAATGCCCTGCTCAAGCGCGAAATCTCGTGATCGACACCCGCTACTCTGGTACCCTCGCCTCGGAGGCGGCAGGTCGAGTAAGGAACCCAGGAGGGGTACGATTTTCAGCGTGGGACGCGTGCGAGCTGGCTTGACAATTTTGTTCTCAGCCGCATTGATCGCAGGCGGGGGGCAGGCCGCGTTCGCGCTGGACGGTCCCGCCGGCCAAAGCTCCGGCACGACGGGCGCGCAGACGACCTCCACGTGTCCGACGCCCCGGCTCGCGGGCCTGCCGAAGCATCAGAAGTTCACGAACGCGGCGATCAAGTTCAAGCTCGCGAACCTGACCAGCGGGTCGACGTACTTGATCAGCGCCGGCGGGGGCGAGGTGCTCGGCGGCACCGCCTTCCAGAGTACGGTCAAGGGCAACTTCCAGCTTCCCGACCAGGGCCCGAAGACGCGGAAGATCCCGATCACCGCGATCGTCGCCACGGATGCATGCGAGAACAGCCCGTGGAAGCTCCAGAAGAAGATCCAGTACAAGGGCTACGCGGTGCCGGGCACGCCCGCGACGCCACCCGCGACGGCGACGCCGAAGGCGACTCCGACTCCGACTCCGTCCGCCACGGCGAAGACGCCCAAGCTACCGGTGATCAAGCCGACCAAGCTTCCGAAGCCGCTCTCCCAGCAGGCGCCCGGCGCTCCGCCACTCAGCGTGCGCACCTGGATCACGCCGCTCGACAATGGCGCGCGACTGGCGCAGAAGCTGCCGCAGCCGAAGCTGGCCAGGCTCGAGCAAAAAAAGGACAAGGCGAGCAGCAACAGCGCCTTGATCGGCCTTGCGGTCGTGTTCGGGCTTTTCACGATCTCGACGCTGGCCGGGTTCCTGGCGTTCCGCCGGCGTGACGAGATCCAGTTCGAAGCCGCCCTCACCGCACAGCTCACACACCTGGAGGAGGGCGACCCCGGCTTTGCCCCCGCCGACGAGGAGCCGGCCACGGCTCCGTTTGCGGCAGAGATGGCGGACTCGGCGCCTGCCGAGCCGCTCGACGCGCCCGCGGCGGCCGAGGCGCCCACCGAGGTGCTGCCGGAGCCGGTCGTCGCCAACGGCGCGCCGGCAGAGCCGCAGGGGACCGAGCATCGTGTGAAGGTCGAAGCCGAGCTGCAGAGCATCCTCGACGACGCCGGGCTGCAGGCAGAGCTCCAGGGGATCCTCGCCGACGCGCGAAGCGAAGCCGAGCGGCACGGGATCGCGATCGACCCCGAGCTGATGTTCCAGGCGCTCTGTGAGGAGATCAATGGGTCCGCCGACCTGTCTGATCCCGCCCGCGCCGAGCTTCGGTCGAAGTTCGACCGGATCATCGCCGCCGAGGACGCCGAGCGGGTCCCGCAGCAGGCATCCTGAGCGCGGGCGCCCGCTCCGCCCCAGCTAGACTCTTCCCGCGCCAGGCGGGCGTGGTGAAATTGGTAGACACGCGGCGTTCAGGTCGCCGTGGGCGAAAGCCCATGGGGGTTCGAGTCCCTCCGCCCGCATGGAGAAACTTGCCGGCCATCCGAAGAACCGGCCGGTTGTCGCGAAGGCGACGGCCGGGTTCGGCCAGGGATGGCGGATGACTAGACTCTTCACGCTCGGCCCGTTCGTCTAGCCTGGCCTAGGACGCCGCCCTCTCACGGCGGAAACAGGGGTTCGAATCCCCTACGGGCTATAAGCGGTCTGGCGCCCCACTTCACAGGGGGTGCGGGATACTTGCGCGGGCGATGTCGCAGGAGAACGTGGAGACCACGAGGAGGGTCGTCGTAGCTATCGAGGGCGGCGAGTACGACGCGGCCGCTCGGGAGCTCCATGCCGATGCCGAGTGGCACAACACCGGCACATTCCCGGGGCCGACGATTTGCTCTGGAGCGGAGGAGATCAAGGCCTTCTGGAAAGCCCTCTTCGAGGACTTCGAAGACGGCAGCTTGGAGATGGAGGAGACTGCTCAGACGGGCACACCCTTGTGGTTCGTCTTCACAGCCAGGGACGCGGGAAAGCCAGCGGGGCTCCCGTGGACCTTCGCTGGGCCGGGGTCGTACGGTTCGCGGACGGCAAGATCACCCGCACTGACGTTTACGGCGATTACGGCAGAGCCCTTGAAGCCGTCGGCCTCTCGGAGTAGGCGATGTCGCAGGAGAACGTAGAGAGGCTACGCGAGGCATACGAGCTGCTCAACACACAGTTCGAAGCGTTCAAGGCGGGCGAACTTGACGCGCTGCTCGACTTCTTCGATCCCGAAGTTGTCATCGAGATGGTGGACGTGCCCGATCCGGCAACGTACGAGGGACACGATGGGGTATGCCGCTGGTTCAACGACGCCTTCGGTGTATGGGCAGCGATTCACGTCGAGGCGGAAGGCTTCATCGAGGCTGGGCAGTGGACCGTCGCTCAGCTTCGGACCTCCTTGCGTGGGGAGGCGAGCGGTGTCGAGGTGGAGCTGCCGACCACCGCGATCCATCAGTTTCGAGACGGACGGATCGTCCGCGACCGCGTCTACCTGAACCGCGCCGAAGCCCTCGAAGCCGT
>JBBQKG010000009.1:0-94452 GCA_038326655.1 Solirubrobacterales bacterium | reverse complement strand
GCTGGGTTCAGAACGTCGTGAGACAGTTCGGTCCCTATCTGCCGTGCGCGTTGGAGAGTTGAGAGGAGTCGTCCCTAGTACGAGAGGACCGGGACGAACGGACCTCTGGTGTATCTGTTGTCCTGCCAAGGGCATTGCAGGTTAGCTACGTCCGGACGGGATAACCGCTGAAGGCATCTAAGCGGGAAGCCCACCTCGAGATGAGCTCTCCCATCCCCTTGAGGGAGTAAGGCCCCTGGTAGACCACCAGGTTGATAGGCCGGCTGTATAAGCGCAGTAATGCATTCAGCAGACCGGTACTAATGGGCCGAGGGCTTGACGGTTGATTTTTTCCACCTTGGTGTGGAGGCCACTGTGCAGTTTTGAGGGCCCGGCGGAAACGCCGCGGTCTCGTCACCGGTTTCGGTGGCTATAGCGAGGGGGAAACACCTCTTCCCATTCCGAACAGAGAAGTTAAGCCCCTCAGCGCCGATGGTACTTGGCCCGAAAGGGCCCGGGAGAGTAGGTCGCCGCCGGCTTTTGGATCGAACGGGCCGTCCTTCGGGGCGGCCCGTTTTTCGTTGTGACGCCGTTTAGGGTGCGCGCATGCGCGATGCGAAGGGCGTCGATGCCGCGCTCGAGGTGATCGAAAGGCTGGCGAACGACGTCGGGCCTCGCCGGCCGTGCTCCGAAGCGGAAAAGCAGGCGGCGGGGTTGCTGAAGGCGTGGCTGGCGGCGCGCGGAGTCGAGGCGGACCGGGAGCACTTCTCGGGATATGCAACGTTCGGGCTGCCTTACGGGATCGTCATGGCGGCGGCGGTCGCGGGCGGCCTGCTCCAGCGTCGCCGCCGGAGGCTCGGCGACGTGCTGGCCGTATCGAGCCTTGCGGCCGCGGCGCTCGAGGGCGACCTGCGCGTGACCCCGCTCTCGCGCCTGCTCTCGCGCCGTCCGAGCCTGAACGTGGTCGGGCGCGTCGCGGCCGCCGGGGAGCACAGGCGGACGGTCTGCCTCTGCGCCCATCTCGACACGACTCGCTCCGGCCTGGTCTTCCACCCACGCACGATCGGTCATCTCGCGCGCCTGCTGCAGCTCCCCGCCGCGGCCGGCGCGGTGCTCGCCGCGGGACCTCTGCTGCGCCGCTTACCCGGCGGAAAAGCCATGCATCTGGCCGGTTTGGGGGGGATGGCACTGTCGCTCGGGCTGCTCACCGAGCGCGAGCTCCGCGGCGTCGACGTGCCCGGCGCAAACGACAATGCCTCCGGTGCTGCGGTCGTCGCCCAGCTCGCCGCCGAATGCGCGCAGCGCCCCCTCGACCACACGGACGTGCGCCTGCTCGTCACGAGCTGCGAGGAGTCGGGCGTGCTCGGGGCCCAGGCCTACGCCCGCAGGCACGCAGCCGAGGCGGCGGGCATGACGTTCCTGAACTTCGACAACGTCGGCGGGAAGGCTCCCCTCACCTACATCCTGCGTGAGGGCAGTGCCACCCAGACGCGACCGGCCTCGCCGGCGCTGGTCTCGCTCGCCGAGGCGATCGCGCGCCGGCGGCCCGAGCTGGGCCTCCTGCCGGCTAGCGCGACGCCGGGGCTGCCCACCGACGCGACGGTGTTCCGAGCGCGCGGGTGGGAGGCGATCACACTGCTCGCGCAGTCCGCCGAGGGGATCCCCAACTACCACTGGCCAACGGACACATACGACAACGTCTCCGCGGCCTCCGTGGAACGTGCGCTCGAGACCGGGCGCGAGCTCTTGAGAGCACTCGACCGAGCCGCCGCCTAGGACGACGCAGGTGCCGATGCCGAACGACCTCGAGGCGCTTGCCGCGCTTTTCTCGGACGCCGGGTTCGTCGCGGCGGTGGAGGAGGCGGACGAGCTCCTCGCTCGTGCGGCCGGCGATCGCGAGCTCCTCGACGCGCTCGTCGGGCGGCGGCTCACGGGCGAGCCACTCGCCTGGATCACCGGGAGCGCCTCGTTCTGTGGCTTGGAGATCCGCGTCGATCCCGGTGTCTATGTTCCGCGCCGGCAAAGCGAGCCGCTCGCGCGTCGCGCCGTCGAGCGCCTGCCTGCGAACGGTGCCGCGATCGATCTCTGCACCGGGACGGGAGCGATCGCCAAGACCTTGATCACGCACCACCCCGGCGCGCGGGTGGTGGCGTGCGACGTCGACGAGCATGCCGTTGCCTGCGCGACGGCGAACGGGGTTGAGGTCTACCTCGGCGATCTGTTCGCCCCACTGCCGGGCACGCTCGAAGGGCGTGTCGACGTCGTCGCCGGCGTCGTGCCGTACGTGCCGGCGGCCGCGTTGCCGCTGTTGCAGCGCGACACCTTCGTGTTCGAGTCGCCGCTGTCCTACGACGGCGGCCGGGACGGCACCGAGATCCTGCGACGGGTCCTGACCGACAGCCCGCGCTTCCTCCGGCGCGGCGGTGCGCTGCTGCTCGAGCTCGGCGGTGAGCAGGCCGACGCGCTCGGCGACTACCTCGCGCGCCTCGGCTACGTCGACGTCAGCGTGCTCGGCCAGGACGACGGCGACGTCCGCGGCATCGAGGCGACGCTTGGTGAGCAACCATGACGGTTTCGCAGCCTGGGCCTGAGAACGCGAGCCGTCAGGCGGCCGGCGCGGGCGGCACCCCGGCCGAGATCTAAGCCGAGAGGCAGGGCTGCTCGGGCGCCCGCGCGACTCCGCCCCGGCGCTCCCGGCGGGCAGCCTTGCGCCGCGCGGCCGCGTCGGTGGCGGTGCAGCGCTGCTCGGCCCGGGGCGAAGCCGGACATGGCGCCGCCACCTTGGCGAACAGCAACACCCGCTTCGGCGGCGTCTCGCGCACGATCCGTGGCGGCTTCTGTGGGGTGTCGCCGTCGTCCTCCGGATCGCTCAGCTCGTATGCGCCCAGGGTGGCGAGGTCCCCCGCGACTCGCAGCCGCAGGCGGAGCTCGTCTCTCAGTTGCTCTTTGAATTGTTCTTTGTGGCTCCAGAACATAGGTTCGCCCAGGTTAGGAAGCCGGTCGGACGGAACATATGTTCTGCAAGGGGGCTTGCAGAGGCGCGCCGGCAGCCGCCCTGAACTCCTTCACGCTGATTGTCGACGGCTTGGCCGACGGCTTCAATTCCGCTCCAGAAAGCCCAAAATCGCCTTCGACAGCTGGGCTCCGCGCCAGGCGAGCGGAGAAGAGCCCGGCTCCTCGCTGATCAGCTCCGCATTTGGGATGAGACGCTCGTATTCCACCGCGAGAGCGTACGGGTGCTCGGGATCGAGCTCGTCCCGGCTCGCGACCACGAGCGTTGGCGGGGTGGCTCGCTCGAGCGCCTCCGGCCCCTCGAACGCGCGCGATCGCGGCACCACCCGCAGCGCCGCCGCGACCGCCTCGGGATGGCGGTGGCGCTCGATGCGCTGGCGGATCGCCTGCTCGACCAGGCCCCGAAAGCGCTCCGCCACGGGTGGAGGGCCGTATGCCCGCATGAAGCCCGCGACGCCATCCCTCTCGAGGCCATCGGCAAGCGCGTCCCAGCGTGCCAAGCCCGCGGCCTCGCCCGGGCCGCCGAGATGAGCCGGCGTGACCTGCACGAGCGCGCGCACGCGCGCCGGCGCGCGCAGCGCAAATGCGAGCGTGGTCGCGGCACCCATCGACACGCCGACCAGCACCGCCCGCTCCACGCCGCGCTCGTCGAGCACCCGCTCGAGGTCCTCCACCAGGTCGGAATACTCGTACGCGGCCGGGTCCGGCGCCGGCTCGGACTCGCCGTGGCCCCGGGCGTCGTAGGAGATCACCGTGTGGCCCGAGCGCTCCAGGAGCCGCGAGCCGTGGACGACGTACCTCCGGGTCGCCGTGAGGCCGTGCGCCAGCACGATCGGCGGCCCCTCGCCGGCCTCTTCCACCGCGAACGGGAGGCTCACGGACGACTCTCACCCGCCAGGCTCGACCAGATCTCGAGCTTCGTGCGCACGCGCGCCACGACCTCGTCGGTGAACTCCGAGGTGCTCGCGTGACCGCCGAGGTCGGGCGTCCGCACGTCCGAGGCGACCGCCTCCAGCACCGCCTCGTAGATCGCGCGTGAGGCCGAGGCGGCATCGGCGCGGCCGGTCGCCTCGCCGACATACCGGAGCAGCGCCGCGACCGCGAGGATCATCGCCATCGGGTTCGCGATGTCTTTCCCCTCGAGCGCCGGTGCGGTGCCGTGCGGGGCCTCGGTCATCACGACGCGTGTGCGGTAGGACTCGTCGAAGGACAGCAGCACCGATTCCGCGCCGGCGATCGAGCCGAAGAGCCGCAGCACCAGCTCGGACAGCGAATCCCCGTCGCGGTTGAGCGCGGGGATCACGAGCGGGGCATCCGAGCCCGCGCCGCCGACCAGTCCCGCGAAGGTGACGTCGATCAGCTGAGGCTGGTACGGCACGTCGGGGTGGCGCTCCGCGGCCCCGTCCAGCTCCTCCTTCAGCATTCCCTCGTAGTGGGGGCTGACGGTCCACTTCGGGCCGCCGTAGACGCGTGCGTGCATGCGCGCCGCGGTGTCGAACGAGTACTCGGCGACGGCGCGGCAGATCGAGCGGTGGATGCGTTCGGTCCGGAACGCGACCTCGTCGCCGTTCTCGCGCTCACGGCCCTCCTCGGCGCCGTAGGCGTCCTCGACCGCCATCCTCACGACCGCGATCGGGTGATGGACGCCGGCCACCGGGGTCACCCCGGGAATCCGGCGGCCGGTCCGGATGATCACCTTGCCGTCGATCTCCGCGCGCAGGATCTGGTTCGGGCTGCCGACGTCCTCCCGGCCCTCCGGCGTGATCGTCGCCGCCTTCAGCCCGAAGCCCGACTCGCGCATCGCACGCGCCGCCGCGATCACGATTTCGTTGCCGGTCTTCCGGCGGTTCTCGAGCGAGAGGTCGTAGTGCTCGAAGTCGAGTGCGATCCGGCACACCGAGGGGTCGAGCAACCGCAGCGCCTGGTCCAGCAGCTCCTGGCCGGTCTGATCCCCCTCGAGGACGATAATGCGGGGCGGCTCCGGCATCGGCGCTGAATCTACCGGGACAGGCGTGAGCGTGATCGGCTGCACATGGTGTGGATGCGAGGTGGAGCCGAACGACGGCTACCGTCTCGGCGAGCACGCGGGGGACAGGGGCGCCGTGTTCTGCCGGCTCGAGCACGTGGTGCCGTGGGCGATGCAGGGCGCGCACTGGAAAGTGGGGGAGCCGCTCGAGCCCTGCGGCACGGACAGCGCCGGCGAATGCGCCCATTGCGGCGCGGGCCTGGGCGAGGGGCACCTGCTGCTTGTCCGCCACCGGGGTGACCACCGGATCCCGGACGGGTTCTGCTCGGTCGGCCACCTGCTGGAGTGGGCCAAAGCAGGGGGGCGCTGGCAGAGCTAGAAACACCGAGGCGGGTGTTAGGCTACGCGCGGCTGTACCGGCGCCGGCGCGGCCGACAAAACCGCCGCTAATGGACAGGTTTACGATCAGACGCGGAGGGCCGCGGGCAGGTGTCGTGGCACCTCCCCCAACGAAGGGCACCGGCACGATGGAAAAGTTCGTGATCGAGGGCGGCTATCCGCTGTCCGGAACGGTTGCCCCGGCCGGCAACAAGAACGCTGCGCTGCCGATCCTCGCGGCCTCGCTGCTGACCGACGAGGAGCTGGTGATCGGCAACGTCCCGCGGATCCGCGACGTGGACGCGATGCTGGCGCTGCTCGAGGACCTCGGCGTCGGCGTGATGTGGCGCGACGAGCACGAGCTCTCCCTGCGCGCCGACTCGATCGGCGGGGAGGTCGACGCGGACCTGGCGAGCCGTATCCGTGCCTCCTTCCTGCTCGCCGGGCCCCTGCTCGCACGCATCGGCGAGGCGCACATGCCGTCGCCCGGCGGTGACTTCATCGGCCGCCGCCGGCTCGACCCGCACCTCGATGCGCTGCGCGCGCTCGGTGCCCGGGTCGAGATCGACCGTGGCTACACGATGCACGCGCCCGACGGCCTCCGCGCCTGCGACTTCTTCATGGACGAGGCGAGCGTGATGGGTACCGAGAACACGGTCATGGCCGCAGCCCTCACACCGGGCACCACGACGATCCGCAACGCGGCCTCCGAGCCACACGTGCAGGACCTCGCGCGGCTGCTCGTGGCGATGGGCGCGGAGATCGAGGGCATCGGCTCGAACGTGCTCACCGTGCATGGGCGCGACCGCCTTCGCGGCGCCCGGCACACGATCGCGCCCGATCACATCGAGGTCGCGAGCTTCATGGCGCTGGCGGCCGTGACCGGGGGCGAGTTGCGGATCACCGACACCGTCCCCGACGACCTGAAGATGATCCGCATGGTGTTCGAGCGGCTCGGCCTCAAGTCACGCCACGACGGCTGCGACCTGGTCGTGCCCCCGGAGCAGCGACTGCGGGTGCGCGACGACGTCGGCGACGCGATCCCCAAGATCGACGACGGGCCGTGGCCGGCCTTCCCCGCCGACCTCACGAGCATCGCGCTGGCGGTTGCCACGCAGGCTGCCGGGACCGTATTGATCTTCGAGAAGATGTTCGAGAACCGCCTGTTCTTCACCGACAAGCTCACCTCGATGGGCGCTCGGATCGTGCTCTGTGACCCGCACAGGGCGATCGTCAGCGGTCCGAGCCGTCTTCATGGTGAGCGGATGGAGAGCCCCGACATCCGCGCGGGCATGGCGATGCTCATCGCGTCGCTGTGCGCGGAGGGCGTGTCGGAGATCGGCAACGTCGGCCAGATCGATCGCGGCTACGAGCGGATCGACGATCGCTTGCGGGCGCTCGGCGCACGCATCGAGCGCGTCCCAGGCTGAGCCTGCCAAACTGACGCGCGCCCCAGGGCGACTGCCATGAACTATCCGATCCCGCCGGGAACGCGCGACATCCTGCCCGACGAGATGCGCGAGCTGCGCGTTCTCTCGACGGCCCTGCTCGAGACCTTCGAGCGCTTTGGCTATGGCGAGGTCTGGACGCCGACGCTGGAGTACGAGAACGTACTGGTGAAGGGCGACGCGCGGGCCGCGGGGGCGAGCTACCGGCTCTTCGACGAGCACGGGCAGGTGCTGGCGCTGCGGTCCGACATGACGATCCCGATCGCGCGCCTGGTCGCGACCCGTTTCGGCGAGCACCCCGGGCCGTTGCGGCTCTGCTATCTCTCCCACGCCTACCGGGCCGTCACGCCGCAGCGCGGGCAGCAGCGCGAGATCCTCCAGGCGGGCGTCGAGTTGATCGGCGCCGAAGCGCCGGCCGGCACGCTCGAGGCGATCGAGGTGATGTGCGCGGCGCTCGATGCGGCGGACCTGCCGCGGGCGCGCATCGGGCTGGGCGACGCCGGCCTCTACCGCGGCCTCCTGGAGGGGATGGGAGCGGGAAACGGCAGCCGGGCCGGCGCGGTGCTGTCCGCGCTCGAGCGCCACGACTTCGTCGAGCTCGAGCAGCGGGTCGGCGACCTCGGCATGAGCGAGCGCCAGCAGGAGACGTTGGTCGCGCTCCCTCAGCTTCGCGGAGGACCGGGGGTGATCGAGCGGGCGGTCGAGCTGGGCGGCGCGGACGTCACGCAGGCGACCCAGCGGCTCAGGGAGGTCGCGGCCGGCGTGCAGGAGCGCGGTCTCGGCGACCGCGTGATCTTCGACCTCGGTCTCGTGCGTGACCTCGGCTACTACACGGGCGCGATCTTCGAGGTCTATGACCCCGCGCTGGGCCACGTGATCGGCGCCGGCGGCCGCTACGACGACCTGATCGGCCGCTTCGGCAGCTCACGGCCCGCGTGTGGCTTCGCGCTCTTCGTCGAGCGGCTCCACGTCGCACAGGCCGAAGAGGAGCGGCGCGGCGGATGAGCGAGCCGCTTCGCCTCGCCGTTCCCCGCGGGGCGCTCTTCGACGACACGCTGAGCCTGCTCGACTCGATCGGGGTCGACAGCGCGCCCCTGCGGTCGGACTCCCGGTCGCTGCTGTTCCCGGGCCCGGAGGTGACCGTGTTGACGCTGCGCCCGAGTGACGTGCCGACCTATGTGGAGGCCGGCGCTGTGGATCTCGGGATCACGGGCAAGGACGTGCTGATGGAGCAGCAGGAACGAGTCGTCTACGAGCTGGTCGACCTCGGCTACGGCCACTGCCGGATGGTGGTCGCGTCGCGGGCCGGCGATCGATTCGCCCGCGACCTGGAGCGCCGCCTCGGCGCGATCCGAATCGCGACGAAGTACCCGCGGATCGCGGCCCGGCACTTCGAGCAGAGCGGCAGGCAGGCGGAGGTGATCGAGGTGAAGGGCTCGGTCGAGCTCGCGCCGATCGCCGGCCTGGCAGACGGGATCGTCGACCTCACCGCGAGCGGGCGCACGCTGATGGAGAACGCGCTCGAGGTCCGTGAGGTGATCGCGGACTGCACCGCGCGCCTCGTCGCGAATCGCGTTGCGCACAAGCTGCGCCAGAGCGAGATCGACGCGCTCGTGGAGCGAATCGGTGCGCGCGGCTAGATACACGTTCCCGGGCGTGAGCGCGGCGGAGATCCGTGCGCTGGCGCCGCCGCCCGCGGGCGTACGCGAGGCGGTTGCCGAGATCGTCGACGACGTGCGGGCGCGCGGGGACGCAGCGCTGCGTGACTGGACCCGGAGATTCGACGACGCGGACCCGAGGCGCGTGCCCCCCTCCGAGCTTCGCGATGCGCTGAACGCGATCGACGCCGGCGTCCGCGCGAGTCTCAAGCTCGAGGCCGACAACGTGCGGCGGGTTGCCGAGGCGGAGCCGCGGGAGGCGATCGGTGTCGATCTGCCGGAAGGCCAGCGGATCGAGCTTCGGGAGGTGCCCGTGCAGCGCGCGGGGATCTACGCGCCCGGGGGCAGGGCTGCCTACCCGTCGACGGCCCTCATGTGCGCGGTGCCGGCGCGTGTCGCAGGCGTCGAGGAGCTGGTCGTGGTGACACCTGGGAGCGAGGTGATCCTCGCCGCGTGTGCCCTGTGCGGGGTCGACGAGGTACACCTCGTGGGCGGGGCCCAGGCGATCGCCGCGCTGGCGTTCGGAACCGAGACGATTGCGCCGGTGGACGTGATCGTGGGGCCGGGCAACGCCTACGTGCAGGAGGCCAAGCGGCAGGTCGTGGGCACGGTCGGGATCGACGGCGTGGAGGGGCCCTCGGAACTGGTCGTGGTGGCTGACGAGACGGCCGACGCGTCGCTCGTGGCGCTCGACCTCGCCGCCCAGAGCGAGCACGGCGACGAGACCATGCTGGTGCTCGCAACGCCGAACGCAGAGCTACTCGCGCGGGTCGAGCAGGAGGCCGCGCGACTCTCCGCCGAGCGGCCGACCGTATCCGGCGCACCGCTCGCGCTGGTGCAGACGGAAAGCGTCGAAACCGCGGTCGAGCTGGCGAACGCGATCGCGCCCGAGCACCTCGAGCTGGCGGTTGCCGACGCCGACGCGCTCGCTGGGCTGGTGCGCAGCGCCGGGTGCGTGTTCCTGGGTCGAAACGGCGGCGCCGCCTTCGGCGACTACGTGGCCGGCTCCAACCACGTGCTGCCCACCGGAGGGGCGGCACGCTTCGCCGGACCGCTCGGTGCGACGACGTTCCGGCGCCGACAGGCGCTGGTATCGTTGCCCGACGGGGCGGCCGCGCGGCTTGCACCGCACGTCGGCAACATCGCGCGGGCGGAGGGCTTCCCCGTCCACGGGGAATCGGCCGAAGCCAGAGCATGAACAATTCGAGCACAGCACGCGCGGCGTCGGTCGAGCGATCCACGAAGGAGACGCAGATCCGGCTCGCGCTCGAGCTCGACGGCTCCGGGCGCGCAGAGATCTCGACCGGCGTGGGCTTCTTCGACCACATGCTCGACCTGCTTGCCCGCCACGCACGGCTGAACCTCGACGTGACCGCGAAAGGCGACCTCGAGACCGGTGCCCACCACACCACCGAGGACGTCGGCATCGTGCTGGGCCAGGCGCTCGACCAGGCGCTCGGAGACCGCCGTGGGATCGCGCGCTACGGCGACGCGATGGTGCCGATGGACGAGGCCCTCGGGGCCTGTGCGATCGATGTCAGCGGGCGCCCGTACTGCTCGTTCGAGGTCGATCTGCCGGTCACGACGATCGCCGGATTCGAGACCGATTTGACCGAGGAGTTCTTCCGCGCCGTCGCCAACAACGCGAAGCTCACGATCCACCTGCGCGCACTCGACGGCTCCAACGCCCACCACAAGATCGAGGCGTGCTTCAAGGCATTCGCGCGGGCGCTTCGCGAGGCCGTCGCGATCGACGCGAGCGAGCCGGGAATCCCCTCCACGAAGGGCGTCCTGTGACCCCGACGATCGCGATCCTGGACTACGGCATGGGCAACCTCCGCTCCGTCGAGAAGGCGCTCGCGCGGGTCGGCGCAACCCCCGCCGTGACGGCCGACCACGACGTCGTGCGGAAGGCCGACGGCGTGGTCCTGCCCGGCGTCGGGGCGTTCCCGAAGGCGATGCGGAACCTGCGGGAGCTCGGGCTGGACGCCCTGATCGGGGATCGGCTTGGGGCCGGAGTGCCCACGCTCGGCATCTGCCTGGGGCTCCAGCTGCTGTTCGAGGCCTCGAGCGAGAACGATGGCGCCTGGGGGCTCGGGCTGCTCCAGGGGCGCGTCGACCGGCTGGCGGCACCGGGACTCAAAGTGCCGCACATCGGCTGGAACAGCGTGCGCTGGAACAAGCGCTCACGCCTCACGGCCGAGCTTCCGGACGATTGCTCCTTCTATTTCGTGCACTCGTTCGCTCCCGTGCCCACCGCCGAGGAAGACGTGCTCGGGACGGCGTCCTACGGCGAGCCGTTCGCCTGCGCGGTCGAGCGCGAGCCGCTCTACGGCGTCCAGTTCCACCCCGAGAAGTCGAGCACCCACGGCCTGAAGCTGCTGGAGAACTTCGCAGGCATCTGCGCGGTCGTCGGCGCCACTTCCTAGCGGATGGCAATCGAGCTGTATCCGGCCGTCGACATGCTCGGCGGGAAGGCGGTCAGGCTGCACCAGGGCGACTTTGCTCGTACCACGGAGTACGACGCCGATCCGTGCGAGGCCGCGCGGCGCTGGGTCGAGGAGGGCGCGCGCCGGCTGCATGTCGTGGACCTCGACGGCGCTCGAAGCGGTGCGCCGGTGAACCTCGAGAACCTCGAGCGAATCGCGCGCCTCGACGTTCCCGTGCAGTACGGGGGAGGCCTACGGTCGGCGCCCGACGTGGAGGCCGCGATCGAGCGTGGCGCGGCACGGGTCGTGCTCGGTACCGCAGCCTTTCTGAACCCGGACCTCCTCGATCAGCTGGTCGTGTCACATGGCGACCGCATCGCGGTGGGGCTCGACGTCAAGAACGGTCGCGTCGCGGTGCAGGGCTGGCAGGAACGGATCCGACTTTCGCCCACGGACGCCGTCGCTCGACTTGTCGCGGCCAACGTCAAGACGATCATCTACACGAAGGTCGACTGGGACGGCACGATGCAGGGAGCTGACCTCCGGATTGCGTCCCAGCTCGATGCGGCGGCGGGAGACGCCGAGATCCTCTACTCCGGCGGGATCGGATCGATCGACGACCTCCGGCAGCTCGCCTCGCTCGGCCTGAAGCAGCTCACCGGGGTGATCGTCGGGAAGGCGCTCTACGAGCGAAAGTTCACCGTGCCCGAGGCGCTGGAGGTGCTTTGAGCGTCCTGAAGCGGGTGATCCCGTGCCTCGACGTCGACAAGGGCCGTGTCGTGAAGGGCACGAACTTCGTCGGCCTGCGCGACGCCGGCGACCCGGTCGAGCTGGCCGAGCGCTACGACGCCGAGGGCGCGGACGAGCTGGTGTTCCTGGACATCACGGCCTCTCACGAGGCGCGCGAGACGATCGTCCGGCTTGCGCGGCGCACCGCAGACAACGTGTTCATCCCGTTCACGATCGGCGGCGGCATCCGCTCCCGGGAGGACGCGCAGGCGGTGCTCGACGCCGGCGCCGACAAGATCTCTATCAACTCTGCCGCGGTCCGGCGGCCTGAGCTGATGGCCGAGCTCGCCGACACCTTCGGCGCCCAATCCGTCGTGCTCGCGATCGACGCGAAGCGCCGCTCGGACGATCCCGCGGATGGATTCGAGGTCTACGTCAACGGCGGCCGGGTCGCGACCGGCCGCGACGTGGTCGCGTGGGCGCGCGAGGGAGCTGAGCTTGGAGCGGGAGAGATCCTGCTGACCAGCATGGATCGGGACGGCACCGAGGACGGCTACGACCTCGAGCTGACCCGCTCCGTGTCCGCGGCGGTCGAGATTCCCGTGATCGCGTCAGGAGGCGCCGGGCGCCTCGAGCATCTCAGCGAAGCGATCGAGGAGGCCGGCGCCGACGCCGTGCTGTGCGCGTCGATCTTCCACTACGGGACCTTCAAGGTCCGCGACGCGAAGGAGCACCTGCGCCGGGCCGGCATCCCCGTGCGGATCTAGCGCTCGTCCTGCGTGGGCTCGTGGGGCCTGGGCGCGTAACGCCTGGTCAGCTCGCAGTTGCCCGCGATCACGTCCTTGTCGTCGGCGATCACGAGATCGTTGCCGTCACCGCAGTCGACGTTGTCCGCCTCCCCGTCGCGAACGTGGATCCGGTCGTTGCCGGGTCCGCCGCTGACGGTGTCGGCGGGCTCGTTCGGCTGGCCGGTGACGTCCACCCGCGCCAGCGCCCAAAGCCGGTCATTTCCAGGACCGCCGTTGACGACGTCGACGCCCTGACCGGCAGCCAGCAGATCGGGACCGTCGTCTCCGTTCAGCGTATCGTCGCCCGGCCCTCCGAAGGCGATGTCGCGCCCCGGTCCGGCATTCACGACGTCGTTGCCCAGGCTGCCGCGGATCACGTCCCAGCGCGCGTACCCGTTGATCGTGTCGTTGCCGGCCCGGCCGACGATGTAGTCGTGGCGGACGGTGCCGTTCAGCACGTCGTCGCCCTGCGTGCCGAAGATCGGTCGCGCGACCGCGGCGGTCGCGGCCAGCGCGAGCACCAGCGTGGCGGCTGCCAGCGCAGCGGTGGTGAATCTCCTCATCCCCATGTCGAACCTCCTGTCGGTTGGCTCCCTCCAGCGATTGGAACCCGGGAGCAGGACCGGCAGACGATGAATTTCCTGTTAAGGGTTGTTCGTGGCCCGCTTGCCGGACTGCTTGATCGGATCGAGCGCCGTGATGCTGTTGTAGCCGGTGAGGTAGATGCGCTTCCCGTCGGAGGTGACGGGGTTGTAAGCACCGCGGCCACGGTGGAAGACGATCTTGCCGGTGCGCACGTCCGCGCCGAAGGTCGACTTCGAGTCGAGGTCGGCGTAGTAGGCGACCCGGCCCACGACCGACACACCGCCGGAGATGCGCCCGCCGGCCTTCTGCGTCCAGCGGGTCGAGCCGGTGCGGGCGTCGAGCGCGTAGAGCGTGCCGTCGTAGGAGCCGATGTAGACCGTCGGCCCGAGGCCTTCGACGCTCACGATCGCGGGGGAGGAGTACACGTATCCGCCGGTCGACTTGGACCACGCGAGCTCGCCGCTCTTGGCACCGAACGAGTAGACCTTGCCGTCCGTGTTTCCGGCGAAGACGCGGCCGAATCCGACCGAGGGCGTCGAGTAGAACCGGCCGGAGGCGAACCCGAACTTGCTGCCCGACGTGCCGGTGGACCAGCGCTGGCGGCCGGTCCGGGCCCAGATCGCGAACATCCGACCGCTGTAGTCGCCGACGTAGAGCGTGCTGCCCGACAACGCCGGCGAGGCCTTGATCGCGCCGCCGGTGGTGGACTTCCACTTGACGCGGCCGGTCTTCGCATACAGGGCATACAGCTCGCCACCCTCGGTGCCGAAGTACAGCACCCCGTCCTTGATGATCGGCGAGGACTCGCTCCGGCTCGGCAGCGTCTTCGACCAGAGCACCTTTCCGTCGCGGGCGCGGAGCGCCACGACCTTGCCGGGCGACAGGAAGGTCACGAACAGGCGGCCGTGCCAGTAGGCCGGAGTCGAGGCGCCGAGCCGCCCGACCTGCCGCTTCCACTTGCGCTTCCCCCGGTCGGTCCCGAGCCGGAATACGCTGCCGTCGTTGCGCGTGAAATACACGCTGTTCCCGACGACAGAGGTCGGGAACTCCATCAGCACGCGCCCCACGTACACCCACCGCTTGTGGAAAGGGGGCCCGATCTCGGCGCGCAGGTAGGCGGTGTGGGCGAGGTCGTAGTGATAGAAGGGCCACGGCGTCGTCTCGGCCTTCGGCTTCTGCGGCTGGGCCGCGCGGAACTCGACCTTGTTGCCGCGGTGGACGTCCTGGTTGCGGTTGCTGAGGACCAGGTATGCCGCGATGCCCAGCCCCACGACCAGCACGGCTGCGGCGATCAGGGCACGCGGAAAGCGGCGCCGGCGATGGCGCTCCGAAATGAACACCGCTGAGAGGGTAGACGTGCGACCCGTTGGATTCGCCGGATGTAGGCTCGGTCGGTGGGTCCCGCGATCGCCCCTTCGGGCTCCTGCCAGAATCCTGCGATGCGCTGGCGCATGTTCTTCGCGCTGCTCGGAGGAACGGTCGTGCTGCTCGCCGGCCTCGTGCTCGGCGTGCACAGCATCACCTCCGGCCCCCAGGCGCCCAGCAGCGGGACGCACAACGGGCAGGCGCGCGGCTCTGCCGCCTCGTCCGGAGCCCCTGCCGGGGCAAGCAGCAAGCGAGTGCGCCTGGCCCGCATCGGCCGCTTCGACAACCCCCTCCACGTGACCGCCCCGCCGGGCGATCGGCGGCGGGTGTTCGTCGTGGAGCAGACCGGGCGGATCCGGGTGCTGGTCGGTGGTAAGCGCCGGTCCACGCCGTTCCTGGACCTGTCCGGGGACATCAGCAGCGGAGGGGAGCGGGGCCTCCTCTCGATGGCGTTCGCGCCGGACTACGCCAGCACCGGCCGCTTCTACGTCGACTTCACCGACCGCGGCGGCAACACGCACGTCCAGGAGTTCCGCCGCTCCGGCAGCAATCCCAACCGCGCCGACCGCGGGACCCGGCGGCAGGTGCTGTTCGTCCACCAGCCCTATCCGAACCACAACGGCGGGCTCTTGCTGTTCGGGCCAGACCACTTCATGTACGTCGGCATGGGCGACGGCGGGTCGGCCGGCGACCCTCACGACAACGCCCAGAACCTCAACAGCCTGCTCGGCAAGATCCTGCGGATCGACCCGCGGCCGCGAGCCGCGCTGTCACCGTCGTCGAACCCTTTCGTCGGGCGGCCGGGGCGCGACGAGATCTACACCTACGGGATACGGAACCCATGGCGCTTCTCGTTCGACCGCAACACGGGCGACCTCTACATCGGCGACGTCGGCCAGGACTCGCGCGAGGAGATCGACTACGCGCGCCGCAGCACGGCCGCGGGTCGCGACTATGGCTGGAGCTGCTGGGAGGGCACGCGGCGCTACGACATCTCGCGAACCTGCCCCGGCGCCACGCCGCCGGTACTCGACTACGGCCACGCGAACGGCGAGTGCTCCGTTACGGGCGGCGTGGTGGTGCGCGACCGCGCGGTGGCCGCGCTCGCGGGGCGCTATGTATACGGTGACTTCTGCGCCGGCAAGTTGCGGAGCTTCCGGATCCATGCCGGCAAGGCGACCGGCGACCGGGCGGTGGGCCTGAACGTTCCGTCGCTGAGCTCGTTCGGCGAGGATGCGCGAGGACGGGTGTACGTGACGTCGCTGAACGGCCCGGTGTATCGCCTGCGCGCCGGTTAGACGGCCCGCTCGAACCACGCGTCGCCGACCACCATGTCGTCGATCCCACGCGTCTCGCAGTACTGCGCCAGGTCCGACATCCGGTTGATGAAGCCCAGGCGCTTGAAGTTCAGCGAGGTGTTGCAGAGGATGCCCACGCCGCGGCGGTCGGCGAAGGCTGTCAGCAGGTCATAGAGCGGCTTGTTCTGCTTCGCGGTGACGGTCTGGCAGCGGGCCGTGCCGTCGACGTGCGTGACGGCCCCGAGGTCGCCCGACACGACGTGCCGGAAATAGAGCATGTACGGGTCGGGCAGCGGGCTGTCGAAGACCTTGCCGGCGTCCTCCAGCCGGCAGCAGGGTGCGATCGGACGGTAGTCCTCCCGCTGCTTGATCTCGTTCAGCCGATCCTGCGTGGCTGAGTGAAACGGCTCCGCGAGGATCGACCGGTTGCCGAGCGCGCGCGGGCCGATCTCCCAGCGGCCCTGGACCCAGGCGAAGATCCGACCGCCCGCGATCGCCTCCGCGACCGCACCGTTGTCGAGCGGCCGCCTCCTCCAGGTCCCGGGGTCCGGCTCGCGATCCCACACGAACTCCTCGCCGCCGTAGACATCCCATTCGATGCAGGGGTCGCCGGTCGCGTCGGCGACGGCATCGATCGCGTGCCCGATCGCAACTCCCGAGTCGTTCGTGCACGGGGGCACGAACACGGAGGAGAACTGGCCGTGCTCGCGCCAGGCCACGTTCCAGTCGCAGTTCAGGCCGCAACCGCCGTTGATGTGCAGGGGAATGTCGCGCGGCAGGTGCTGCTCGGCCGCCTCCGCGAAGAGGTCGAAGATGCGCTTGGTGATCAGGGCGGCCGCGATCTTCGTCTCCTGGGCCTCGACGCCCACGTTGTAGAGCGGGGTGTCGCGGTAGCGGTGCTTCGGCAGCGGCCAGACGGAGCGAGCCGCCATGAGCCGGTCGACGGTCTCCCTGATGCCCTCGTCCGCGTCACCGGGATCGGCGAAGGCCGCCAGTGCCATGAGCTTCCCGGCGTCTTCCATGCGCGGCACCCGCGCATCATCCGGGAAGGTCGGATCGGCGAGCGCGAACACGGCCGCGTACCGATGCCCCGGCTGGTCGAGCACCGGCACCACGCGCGTGATGTCGACGCGGCCCTCGACCAGGTACAAGGATCCGACCACGCCTTCCCACACCACCACGGCCCGTTGACGGGCGTCGTCGGGGGGCGCCATCCCGATGCCCATCATCACGTGCGACCGCTCGTGGGAGGAGGCGAACAGCTTGACCTGCTGGCCGCAGAAGTTCATCGTCCGCTGCACGGCCCGGTCTGGACCGAGGTAGCCCGCGGCGACGTTGGGGTCGCCCAGGAAGTCGTGCTTCCACCAGCCGCCGAGCGCGATCACATCCGGGATCTCGTCGAGCCGCTCGAGCGCGCGCAGGACCGTCACCGGCGATAGCAGCGCGTGACGGGTGAACGAGTCCTTCTCGGACTCGAGCGCGAACAGCAGCTTGCGGTCCCGGATCACCGCCGCCGCGCCGTCGTGTCCGGGCGTGAGCGCGACTACGAGCACGCCAGCGAGCCTCCGGCGCGCGCCGCGACATCCGTGGCCCCGGGCGCCGGCTGCAATCCGTTAGACGGGGCAGGCAGCAAGTGCCTCGATCACCTGCTCCTGGTCACGCGCCTCACCCGGGTTGTTGACCTGCTTCCAGGCCACCCGGCCGTCCTTGTCGATCAGGTACGTGGCCCGGGTCGCGATCCCGACCTCGTCCAGATAGGCGTCGTACTGCTTCGCAACGGCTCCCTTCGGGTGAAAGTCCGAGAGCAGGTGCGCCGACAGGCCCTCGTCGCGCTTGAACGCCTTCAGCGCGAAGGGGCTGTCGACCGAGATGCCGTAGACCTCGGCGGAGGCGCCCTCGAACTGGTCCTTGATGTTGGTGATGTCGTGCAACTCCTTCGTGCAGATCCCGCTGAACGCGAGCGGGTAGAAGACCAGCACGACGTTGTGCCCGCGCAGCGACGAGAGCGTCACCTGCTCGCCGTCCTCGTTCCTCAGCGTGAAGTCCGGCGCCTCCGATCCCACCTCTGGGGCCATCTGTCCTCCCTACGTCGTGCGGTCGTGTCGGGTCGAGCGGCGCTCAATGTTATTGAGCGCGCGAGCAGGTGCCGATAGAGCAGGCATGAGGCGCGAGCATCGTGTCGCAGCCGCGTGCGCGGCGGCCGTGGCCGCAAGCGTCGCGCTTGCCTACGCGAACGGCGCGACGGGCGACTATCCCTCCGACGCAGGCCCGGCGATCCGCGCGCTGCTGGCGGGGCGGGTCGGCGATGCGCTTGCGAGCCAGCCGATCATGGGCTCGCTCTCGGTGCTGGTCCGGCTCCCGTTCGCCGCGCTCGCGAACGCGACCGGTGGCGGCGACCTGGCCGCCTACAGGCTCGGCTGCATTCCGTGCCTCGTGGTGCTCGCGCTCGCGGGGCTGGCACTCGCGCGGGCGATGGGCCGCGCGGGGCTCGGCCGCGCCCCCTGCGCGGCGGCAGCGACGTTGTGCCTCTTGAACCCGCTGACCTGGGACGCGCTTCGCCTGGGGCACCCCGAGGAGCTGCTCGGCGCGGGGCTCGTGATGCTCGCGGCCCTGTGGGCAGTCGAGGGGCGGTCGCTGGCCGGCGGAGTCGCGCTCGGCCTGGCGCTCGCGACCAAGCAGTGGGCGTTGATCGCCGCGGTCCCGATCGTGGCGGCCGCGCCCCACGAGCGCGTGCGCCTCGCGGGAGTCGCGCTGGGAATCGTGGCGCTGCTCACGGTGCCCGTCGTGGTCGGAGACGCTCAGGGCTTCTACGGTGCCAGCCGCCAGGCGGGGTGGGCCGGGCAGCGGGTCTACCCTTTCAACGCCCTGTGGCCGGTCGCGCCGACCGACGACCGCGTGATCTCCGTGGCCGGCGACGTGCAGGTCGTCACGGTCCGCGTGATCCCGACGTGGCTCGCGCACGTGCTCCACCCGGCGATCGTGCTGCTCTCGGTCCCCCTGACGGCAACGGCGCTGTTCGTGCGCAGGCGGCTGTCCGCGGCGGACCTGTTCGCCCTCTTGGCGCTGCTCTTCCTGCTCCGCTGCCTACTCGACCCGGTCGACAACGCCTACTACCACGTGCCCTTCCTGCTCGCGCTCGCGTTCTGGGAGGGCCTCGGCCGCAGGCGCTTCCCGATCTTCACGCTGCTCGCCTCGGTCGCGATTTGGTTTGCCTTCTACAAGGCGACGATGGCGGACAGCATCGCGTTCCGGAACGCCGTCTACCTCGCCGCCACGGTGCCGTTCGTGGTGGGACTGTCGACGGTCGTGTTCGGCCGGCGCGGCGGGTCCAGGCGCAGCGCCAGGAGCGATCTCCGCGCCGTGCCGGTCCCCGGCAGCTGACGCGCACTCCTAGAATCGGACGAGGACGATGACTGCAACCGTCCCAGTCCACACCCTGGTCCTCTCTCACGCGAACGTCGACTTCGACGCCTTCGCGGGGATGCTGGCCGCCCAGTTGCTCTACCCGGGCGCACGGGTCTGCCTGTACGGCGGCGTCAACCGCAACGTGCGCGAGTTCTACAACCTCCACGCGGACCAGATCCCGAGCGTCGAGGCCTCGGCCGTGGACCACGCCTCCGTGCGGCGTCTGGTGCTGGTCGAGGTCACGAGTGCCGAGCGGCTGGGCGCCTTCGGAAGGCTCTACGGCCGTGACGGCGTCGAGGTTGTCGCCTTCGACCATCACGGTGACGGCGAGCTCGAGGAGGGCAGCGCGCTCGTGGGGCGGGACGGCAGCGTCGTGACCGGGATGCTGAAGCTCCTGCTCGACCGCGGCATCGAGGTCTGGCCCATGCACGCAACCGCGTTCGCGCTCGGGATCCACGAGGACACGGGATCGCTCACCTACACCTCCACGACCTTCCGGGACATCGAGGCCCTCGCCGCCTGCGTCCGGCTCGGCGCAAACCAGGAGCTGCTCGGGCGCTACCTGCGCGGGCCGCTCCAGCCCGAGCAGCGCAGCCTGCTTCGCCGGCTCACCGAGAACCGCTCCGAGCGTGAGATCGCCGGGCTCCGCGTGGTGGCCGCCTGGGCCGATGCCGACGACTACGTCGAGGACGTCTCGACGCTCGCCTCACGGGTCGGCGAGGTATCCGACTGGGACGTGCTGCTGCTCTCGGTCGAGATGGAGGGCCGCGTGCTGCTCGTCGGCCGCAGCCGCACCAGCGCCGTGGACGTGGATGCTGCGCTCGAGCCGCTCGGCGGTGGGGGCCACCCGCAGGCCGCCTCCTCGTTCGTCCACGCGACGGGCGCCGAGCAGGTGCTCGAGCACGCCCTGGCGGAGGTCGCGCGCGTCGCGCGCTCCCCGCTTCACGCGCGTGAGGTGATGTCGCGTCCGGTCCACTCCGTGTCGAGCACCTCCGCGATCGCGGCCACGCTCGTCGAGTGCCAGCGGCTCGGCCTCAGCGGCATCCAGGTCTCCGAGAACGGCCACCTCACCGGCACGGTGTCGCGGGAGGACCTGGACCGTGCCGTGCGGCACGGGTTGAGCCGGGCGCCGGTCAAGGGCGTGATGAGCTCCGGCGTTCCGGTGATCGGCGCCGACGCGACGCTGGGTGAGCTTCGCGACCTGCTCGCGACCGGTCGCGCCGGGCGGCTGGTGGTCGTAAGCGAGGGTCCCTACCGCTCGGAGCAGCGGGTGCCGGTGGCCGAGGCCGAGGGCGTCGTCACGCGCGGCGACCTGCTTCGCGCGCTCCACGAGCCCCAGGGGATCGAGCGGCCGCTCCCGCACGCCGAGGCGACCGAGGCCGTGCGGGCCCGGCTGCGCGAGATCTCCCGCCTGCAGGCGGTGTTGCCGGCGATCGAGCGGGTGGCAACCGCCCAAGACCCCGTGTACCTCGTGGGCGGGGCGGTGCGCGATGTGCTGTTGGGCGAGCAGAGCCTCGATCTCGACCTGATGGTGGAGGGCGACGCGCTCGCGTTTGCCCGCGCGCTGGCGGTCGAGCTCGGGGTGCGGTTCCATCCGCACGAGAAGTTCCAGACCGCGGTGGTCAAGGGCCGCGGGCCAAACGGCGAGGACATCCGGATCGACGTGGCCACCGCGCGCACGGAGGTCTACGGCTCACCGGGAGCGCTGCCGGAGGTCGAGCGGTCCACGCTGCGCCACGACATGGCCCGGCGAGACTTCACGATCAACGCGATGGCGACCTCGCTCCGGGCCGAGGACCTCGGCGCCACCTACGACTTCTTCGGCGGCTCTCGCGACCTGCGCCGCCGCACGATCCGGGTGTTGCACAACCTGAGCTTCGTCGAGGACCCGACTCGCCTGCTGCGAGCTGTCCGTTATGAGGCGCGGCTCGGCTTTGCGATGGACCGGCACACGCTGTCGCTGGCACGCGGGTGCATCGACATGCACCTGGTCGGCGACCTCGCCTCGGCGCGCCTGCGCGACGAGCTGCTCGACGTGCTCGCGGAGCCACGCGTGCTCGCCGCGCTCGAGCGCATCGCCGAGATCGGCCTCGACCGGGCGCTGCACCAGGGGCTCGACGCCGGTCCAGGGACAAGGGCGCTCGTGGAACGGGTCGACGAGCTCGCGGCGCGCGCGCCGTTCGCCGGACATTTGCGCCTGCCGCTCGCGCGCCTGTCGGTGCTGTGCCGGGAGATGCCGGCGCCAGACATCTATGGCTGGCTCTCGAAGCTCAAGCTCCGCCGGCGCGACCAGGACGTCGTGGCGGCCGCAGCGACGCTCGCGCCGCTGATCGCGGAGCGGCTCGAGGCGCAGCCAGCGCCTCCTCCCTCGGAGCTGCACGAGCTGCTCGACGACCAGCCTCTGGAAGCGCTCCTGCTGGCCGTGGTGCGGGCGCACGACGCCGGACTGGCGGAGCAGCGCCTGCGCTTCTATCTCGAGCGGGTGCGGGGCACGCGGCTCGAGATCACGGGCGAGGACCTCAAGCGCGCCGGCGCCGAGGAGTCACCGGCGATCGGGCACGCGCTGAGGGAGACGCTCGCGCTGAAGCTTGACGGCTCGGTAAGCGGTCGTGAGGAGGAACTGCAGACCGCACTGCGGCTGATGAGCCAGCCTTGATGGTTACTGAACGTCGCGCAAGCGCAAACCCGCCCGCCTGCTTGCAGGCGGGCGCCATATATTGCTTCTCGGATGGCCACCAACCGATGGAACCACCTCCAGTGGAACGGGTCCCCCGGCCACTACGAGGTCTACTACCTGACCTTCACCGACCCCCGAACCGGCGTCGGCTTCTGGATCCGGTACACGATGGTGGCCCCGCTTCCCGGGACCGGGGAGGAGGCGACGTGCTCGCTTTGGCTCTGCGCGATGGATCCGGCGGACCCGGCCGCGAACGTGGGTGTCAAGAGCAGCCTCCCCGTCTCGGCGCTGGCGACGACCGGCGACCCGTTTCACCTCCGGATCGGGGACGCATGGCTGAACGACACCGGCATGGCCGGCGCGATCGAGCAGGACGGCACGCGGTACTCGTGGGAGCTCGAGTGGCACCCGGGGCTGCCGGCCTACGGGCACGTGCACCCGCTCCTGCGCCGCGCGAAGGTCGCGAAAACAGTGCTGTTCCTGCCGCATCCGGACCTCGCCATGAGCGGCACCGTATCGCTGGGGGAACGGCGCATCGCGATCGCCGGGGCGCGCGGCGGTCAGGCGCATCTCTGGGGCTCGAAGCACGCCTCGCGCTGGGCCTGGGCACACTGCAACGATTTCAGCGGCCCCGACGGCGCGATCCGCGACGAGACCTTCATCGACGGGGTCAGCGTGTTCGTACCGCGGTTCGGCCGCGAGCTCGGCCCGAGCACGCCCGTCGTCGGCCGCTTCCGCTCCACCGACCTGATCTCCACCTCGCCGCTCGCCGTGCAACGGAACCGCAGCGACTTCGATCTCACGGGCTGGCGCTTCCAGGCGGGCGGGCACGGACTGCGCGTGGACGGGACGGTCAGCGCCCGCCGCGAGGACCTGGTCGGCGTCACCTACCACGACCCGGACGGCGAGCTCGCCTACTGCTACAACACCGAGGTCGCCGACATGACGCTCGAGGTGTACCGGCGCCGTGCGCGCAGGTGGGAGCGCGACGACGAGGTTCGAGCCGATCGGCGCGCCCACTTCGAGTACGCGCAGCGCGAGCCGATCGAGGGCGTCGAGCTGAAGATCGCGTGAGTCTGGCGGGCGTCCCAGCACCATTCGAGTGGCGGACGGACGGCGGACTCTCCCGGCTTCATGCAAAGCTCGACGGGGCGGTCGCGGCTTTCAGCACCCGGCTCGGCGGAGTCAGCGAGGCTGCCTTTGCCTCGCTCAACCTCGGCATCCTGACCGACGACGATCCAGCACGCGTACGGCGCAACCGCGAGCTGCTCGCAGAGGCGGTGGGGCGCCCGCTCGAGACGATCCTGATGGGGCGGCAGGTCCATGGAACGTGTGTGGAGGCGCGCGAGGAGGCCGACGGCGGGCTGCGGGAGGCGGACGCGCAGCTCACCCACTCGACCGGCCCGACGCCGCTCGTGCTCGTGGCCGACTGCGTGCCGGTCGTGGTCGCAAGGCCCGGCGCGGTTGTCGCTGTCCACTGCGGCTGGCGCGGCGTAGCGGGCGGAATCCTGGAGCGGGCGCTCGACGCGCTCGGCCGGGGCGAGGTCTCGGCGGTGCTCGGACCCGGGATCGGCGCCTGCTGCTACGAGGTCGGCGATGAGGTGCGCGCAACCTTCCGCGCGAGAGGCCACGAAGCCGCGGCGATGCCGGAGGGGCGGCTCGACCTGCCGCTGGCGATCCGTGCCGCGCTGGAGCGCCTCGGTGTGCCGCGGGTCTCGGACTGCGGACTGTGCACGAGTTGCAATGCGGACCTCTTCTTCTCGCACCGGCGCGACCGCGGCGCGACCGGACGGCAGGCGGGACTTGCATGGCTCGCCTCGTAGAGCACCCGGATCCGGACCTGGTGCGCGCCAGGCTCGCGGAGGCGAACGAGCGCATCGCACGCGCATGCGAGCGAGCCGGACGCGTGCCGGCCGAGGTCGAGCTGCTCGTGGCCACCAAATACGTGCCGGTCGACGGGCTCGGAGCGCTGGCCGAAGCCGGGGTCCGGCTCGTCGGCGAGAACGCCGCGGCAGACCTCGAGGCCAAGCAGGAGCGGTGGGGTGACCGCTTCACCTGGGACTTCATCGGGCACCTGCAGAGCCGCAAGACCAGGCTGGTCCTGCCGCGCGTAAGGCTGATCCACTCCGTCGCGAGCGATTCGGTCATGCGACAGATCGAGCGCCACGCCTCCGGGCCGGTGCGGGTGCTGCTCGAGGTGAACGTCGCGGGAGAGCAGTCGAAGGAGGGAATCGCTTCGGGCGACTTGGACAGGTTCCTCGAATCGGCCGCACAGTACGAGCACGTCCGCTTCGGGGGCCTGATGACGATGCCGCCGCTGGCGCAGCGCCCCGAGGAGGCAAGGCCGCATTTCGCGGCGCTCCGCGCGCTGGCGGAGCGGCTCCAGTCCGAGTGGTCGCCGCCCCACGACTTCTCGATCCTGTCGATGGGCACGAGTCAGGACTACGAGGTGGCCGTGGAGGAAGGTGCGACGATCTGCAGGCTGGGGAGTGCGCTTTATCGCTGACCGGATGATTGAATAGGAGCCGGAAACTGAAGGATTTGTTGCGAATCAGGCGAACCACCCGGCAACCCTGCCCGACTCGTGGCATCTGATAGCTGAGATCTGACCATGGCCTTTCGCGACACCTGGCACCGCGCGCTCCAGTACTTCGGCCTCGTCGAGGACGACCAGTACGTCGACGACGACGGCGGTGGGGGCGACTTCGAGCCCGAAGCCGAGCTCGAAGAGCGCTATCGGACCCGCGAGCAGGTCCGCCGCGTCGGGGGCCGCCGCCGTGACGAGATCGACGACATCTTCGCCGACGACTCCCCGGGCGGCGGCGCACAGACGCGCGTGCTGCGCTCGGTCGGCAACGGCCGGGCGGGCGAGCAGGTTCGCGTGCATCTGGTCGTACCGAAGAACTTCAACGACGCCCAGCAGATCGCCGACAAGTTCAAGGACTCGATCCCGGTGATCCTCAACCTCCAGGGCGCCGACACCGACCTCTCCAAGCGCCTCATCGACTTCGCGAGCGGGCTCACCTACGCGCTCGACGGCGGCATGCAGCGGATCGCCGACAAGGTCTTCCTGCTCACGCCGCGCAACGTCGAGGTCTCCGCGGAGGAGCGAGCCCGGCTGCTGGAGAAGGGCTTCTTCAACCAGAGCTGATCGTGACCGGCTCCGCGGGTCACGATCAGCGGCGGCGCCTACCTTGATCGTCGGACTCATCGGTGCTGGAAACATGGCGGGCGCGCTTGCACGGGGCTGGGCGTCCGCAGAGGCGGGGCCCGACGAGATCGTCTTCAGCGACGCCGACGAGGACCGCGCACGCCGGCTTGCCGAGGAGGTCGGCGGGCGGCAGGCCGGGTCCAACCGCGAGCTGGCGGAACGGGCCGACCTGATCGTGCTCGCGATGAAGCCGGCCGCGTTGCCTCCCGTCGCGGAGGACGTGCGCGTGCCCGTGGCCGAGCGCCGCCTGCCGGTGGTCTCGATCCTGGGAGCGACCGGGATCGCCGCGCTCGAGGCGGCCCTCGGCGAGGGAACCCCGATACTCCGGTTCATGCCCAACGTTGCGGCCGAGGTTCGGCACGGCACCTTCTGCTACGCCTCGAGTGCGGCACTCGACGAGCGCACCGAACGTGACCTGCTCGACCTGTTCGGGCTGCTCGGCGAGCTGGTGCCGGTGGAGGAGCGCCTGATGGACGCCGCCACCGCGATCTCGGGCGCCGGTCCGGCATTCATGGCGATCGTGATCGAAGCGCTGACCGATGCCGGTGTCGCCCAGGGCCTCACCGCTGCGCAGGCCTCGCGGCTCGCGATCAGCACCATGGCTGGCTCGGCCGCGCTGTTGGCGCGCCGCCACGGAGACGCGGCCTCGCTCAGACGCCAGGTCACCTCACCCGGCGGGGTCACCGCGGCCGGTCTCGCGGCACTCGAGCGAAACGGCCTGCGTGCAGCGTTCGCGGACGCCGTCGAGGCGGTCGTCGTGAAGGCGCGCGCGGCAGAGTCGGCACCCGGTCAAGGCGACTCGAGATGACGCTCCTCGCGGCGCTCTCCCGGTCCGACATTGCCGACTACGTCGACAAGCTCTTCCTGGTCTACATCATCCTGATCTTCGCGCGCATCCTGCTGAGCTGGATCCCGCGGATGCCCTACAACCGGATCCTGAGCGCCGTGGTCGGCTTCATCCACGAGGTCACCGACCCGTTCCTCAACCTCTTTCGCCGCATCCTTCCGCCGATCGGCGGCGGCGGCTTCGCGTTCGACCTGAGTCCGATGATCGCCGTGTTCGTGCTCCTCATCCTGCGGAGCATCGTGGTCGGACTGATCCAGCCCTGACGGACGGCCGAGTGAAGTCACGGCTGACCGCGTGGGCGTGGGCGCTGACGTGTGCGGCGCTCGTGCTCGCGCTCGACCAGGTCACGAAGCAGATCGCGATATCGATCGTGGACCCGGGCGATCCCAAGCAGATCATCTTCGGGATCGACCTCACGAACGTGCGGAACAGCGGCGTCGCGTTCGGGCTCTTCGGAGGCGGCGGCGACCTCGTCGTGATCGTCACGATCGTGACGATTGCCCTGCTGGTCGCCTACTTCGCGCTGCACGCAAGGCGCCCGGGCCTGTGGCTCGTGGTCGGTCTGGTGGTCGGCGGTGCACTCGGCAATCTCACCGACCGCGTCCGGATCGGGGCCGCGATCGACTTCATCGACCCACCGTTGTGGCCCGCGTTCAACCTCGCCGACGTCGCGATCGTGTGCGGCGTGGCCTGGCTCGCGTTGATGCTCCTGACGCCCGAGGAGGAGCCCGATGCGAACCGGTGAGCTGGACGTTCCCGCGGAGGCGGCGGGACGGCGGCTCGACGTTTGGCTGGCGGACGCGCTGGCCGAATGCTCGCGCGCCGCCGCCGCTGCGCTGATCGACAGCGGTGCGGTGCTGGTGGGCGGCGAGCCGCGGCCCAAGAGCTACCGCTTGCGAGGCGGTGAGCAGGTCACGGTCGCCGCCCATGAGCAGCCGAGCGCGCCCCTGCCGGCCCCGCCGGAGCCGCGAATCGCCCAAGAGAACGACGACCTCCTGATCGTGGACAAGCCGCCCGGCCTGGTGGTGCACCCGGCGCCCGGCCACCGCGGCGTGACGCTGGTCGAGCTTCTCGCCGAGCGGGCGGGAGAGGCATGGACCCCGTATGCCGTGCACCGCCTCGACCGTGACACCTCTGGCCTGATGCTGATCGCAAAGCGCGAGGCCGTCCGAGACGAGCTTCAGCAGCTGATCCAGGCACGGAAGGTGGAGCGCGAATACCTTGCGCTCGCCAGGGGGCGGCTGGGCTCGCGCACGGGCACGATCGAGGCGCCGCTCGGCCGGTCCCCACGCGATCGGACCCGGATGTCGGTCGGCGGCGCCGGGCAGCGCGACGCGCGCACGCACTTCGAGGTCGTCCGCTTCCTCGACGGCTACACGCTCGTGCGGGCGTGGCTCGACACCGGCCGCACGCACCAGATCCGCGCCCACTTCACCGCGATCGGGCATCCGCTCGCCGGCGACCGCGCGTACGGCGGCCCCGCGGCGCTCGGCCTGCGGCGACAGTTCCTCCACAGCGCGCGGCTCGCGTTCGGCTACTCGGGCGAGCCGGCCCCGATCGAGGCGGCTTCACCGCTGCCCGCCGACCTCGCCGGCGCGCTCGCGCGTGCCGAGTCCGAGCCGGCCTGACGGCGCCTCGGCGCGGAGCTGCCGCAATCCGCGGAGCTAAAACCCGGACGGGCCGCGCAACTCGCGTAAACTGCGCGGGGTCACTGGAAACTCCCCGGTCCGGCGACCGCGATCCCTGCCCGGCCCTCGTGCCGGGTCTCGCGTTGCTTGCCAGACCGGTTCTCGAAACGCATCAACTACCAAAGGGAACCGAATGGCAACTGAAGTAGGCATCAGAGAGCTGCTCGAATCCGGCGTCCACTTCGGGCACCAGACGCGCCGCTGGCATCCCAAGATGCGCCGCTACATCTTCGGGGAGCGCGACGGGATCTACATCATCGACCTGCTGCAGACGGTCGTCCTGCTCGAGCGCGCCCGCGCGTTCGCGGAGGACCTCGCCTCTCGCGGTGGCCTGATCCTGTTCGTCGGGACGAAGAAGCAGGCGAAGGACACGATCAAGGAGATCGCCGAGGAGGCCGGCATGCTCCACGTCAACGAGCGCTGGCTTGGCGGCCTGCTCACCAACTTCCAAACGATGCGCAATCGCATCGCCCGCCTGCACGAGCTGCGCGATCTCTCGAAGGAGGGCCGGCTCGAGCTGCTTCCGACGAAGGAGCGCATGTCGATGGAGGCAGAGCTGCACAAGCTCGAGACCAACCTCAGCGGCGTCGCGGGCATGGACCGCCTGCCGGACGCGCTGTTCGTGACCGACTTGAAGGTCGAGGAGATCGCGGTGCGTGAGGCTGCCCGCCTCAACATTTCAACGATCGGCCTCGTGGACACGAACTGCGACCCCGAGCAAGTCGACTTCGTGGTCCCCGGGAATGACGACGCGATTCGATCCAACGACGTCGTGATCAGGACGATCGGCAAGGCGGCCGCCGACGGCCGGGCGCGCTGGCTTCGCCAGGAGCAGGCTCGCCGGGATGCGGAGGAGGCCGAGCGCCGCGAAGCCGAGGAACGTGCGCGCGTGGCGGCCGAGGCGCAGGCAAAGCGCGAGGCGGAAGAACAGGCCAAGCGCGAGGCCGAGGAGGCGCGTGCCGAGGCCCAGGCCGGCGTCGCCGACACGACGCCCGGCGAGCGCGGCGCGGCCGCGGGGGGCGACGCCGCCGCCGCGCCGGCCCAGCAGGTCGGCACAGAGCAGCCGGGGAACGGGCAATGACCGTCACCGCCGGCGACGTCAAGGTGCTGCGCGAGCGCACCGGCGCGGGGATGATGGAGTGCAAGCGTGCCCTCGAGGAGTCGAGCGGTGACACCGAGAAGGCCGTCGAGATCCTCCGTGTCAAGGGCCAGGCGAAGGCCGCCAAGCGCGGTGAGCGCGAGGCCGCCGAGGGCATGGTCTCGAGCTATGTCCACTCCAACGACCGCATCGGCGTGATCGTGGAGGTCAACTGCGAGACCGACTTCGTGGCCCGCAACGACGAGTTCCGCGAGTTTGCACGCGACGTCGCGCTGCACGTCGCGGCGGCCGCGCCGCGCTGGGTGTCGGAAGACCACGTGCCCCCGGAGGAGCTGGAGGCGGAGCGGCGCGTGCTCGCGCAGCAGGCCGACGACTCCAAGCCGGCCGCGGTCCAGCAGAAGATGACCGAGGGACGGCTTCGCAAATGGCTCGAGGAGGTCGTGCTTCTCGAGCAGCCCCACGTCAACCCGGACAAGCACGAGGGCCGGACGATCGAGCAGCTGCGCGCCGACATCTCCGCCAAGACCGGCGAGAACGTCGTGATCAGGCGATTCGCCCGGTTCCAGGTCGGCGGTTAGGATCCGCACGTGTCGCACGTGGTCGAGGGTGACGGGAAACCCGCCTTCCGCCGAATCCTGCTGAAGCTCTCGGGCGAGGCGCTCCTCGGGCCTCTGTCCTACGGAGTCGACGCGGATCGCATCCACGGCATCGCCCGCACCGTGAAGCGCGTCCACGACCGGGGGGTCGAGGTCGCGATCGTGGTCGGCGGAGGGAACATCTACCGCGGCCTGGAGGGCACCGCCCGCGGCATGGACCGCGCCAGCGCCGACTACATGGGCATGCTCGCCACGGTCCTGAATGCGCTTGCGATGCAGGACGCGCTCGAGCACGAGGGCGTGACGACTCGCGTCCAGTCGGCGATCACGATCTCTGAGGTGGCCGAGCCATACATCCGCCGCCGCGCGATGCGCCACCTGGAGCGCGGGCGCGTCGTGATCTTCGCGGCCGGCACCGGCAACCCGTTTTTCACGACCGACACGGCCGCGGCGCTGCGCGCCCTGGAGATCCACGCCGAGGCGATCCTGATGGCAAAGAACGACGTCGAGGGGGTGTACGACATGGATCCGCGCCAACACTCGGATGCGACCTTCCTCCCGAACATCACGCACCACGAGGCGATCGAGCGGAATCTGAAGGTGATGGACTCGACCGCACTCGCGCTCTGCCGCGACAACGGCCTTCCGATCTACGTCTTCAACATGGCCGACGAGGAGAACATCGACCGCATCGTCTGCGGCGAGCGCGTCGGCACGGTGGTGGCGACGTGATCAAGGAGCTGCTCGAGGATGCTCGGGAACGGATGGGCAAGTCGATCGATGCGACGCGACACGAGTTTGCGACCGTGCGCACGGGCCGCGCGTCACCGCAACTGCTCGACCGCGTGCAGGTCGACTACTACGGCGCCAGCACGCCGCTGAAGCAGCTCGCGACGATCGCCGCGACCGACGCCCGGCTGCTCAGCATCACCCCCTACGACAAGTCCTCGATCAAGCAGATCGAGAAGGCGATCCTGGAATCCGATCTCGGCCTGACGCCGTCGAACGACGGCAACCTGATCCGGCTCGCGATCCCCGAGCTGACCGAGGAGCGCCGCAAGGAGCTGGTCCGGGTGGTCCACGGGCTCGCCGAGGAAGGTCGCGTTGCGCTGCGCAACGTCCGTCGCGACTGCATGCAAGACCTGCGTGAGCTGCGCAAGGAGGGCGAGGTCGGGGAGGACGAGGAGCGGCGCGCCGAGGCGGACCTCCAGAAGCAGACGGACGCCCGGGTGACCGAGATCGAGGAGCTGCTGAAGGGCAAGGAAGAAGAGATACTGCGCGGATGAGCGGTCGCCCCCGTTACGTGGCGATCGTCATGGACGGAAACGCCCGCTGGGCAAAGGCTCGCGGGCTCGGAGTCACGGAGGGCCACCGGGCGGGCACCGAGACGCTCAAGCGGACCGTGAGGCTCGCGGGCGACCTCGGGATCGAGCAGCTGACGGTGTATGCGTTCTCGACCGAGAACTGGACGCGGCCGCTCCAGGAGGTGACAGGGCTGATGAGCCTCTTCCTCGAGCGCATCCGCCGGGAGGCCCAGGAGATGGACTCGGACGGTGTGCGGATGCGCTTCATCGGCCGCCGTGACCGGTTCGCGCCCCAGATCGCCGAGGAGATCGAGTGGGCCGAGCAGCTCACCGCGCGCCACACGGCGCGGACGCTCTTCGTCGCGTTCGACTACGGCGGGCGGGCCGAGATCCTGCACGCCGCCGAGCGCTATTCCGGCGGCGGAGAGGAGGAGTTCCGCCGCCACCTGTACGCATCCGACCTCGAGGACCCGGAGCTGATCATCCGCACGGGCGGTGAGCTGCGGCTCTCGAACTTCCTCCTGTGGGAGGCGGCCTACTCGGAGCTGTACTTCTCAGACCGCATGTGGCCCGACTTCGACCGTGAGGAATTCGAGCGCGCGCTCGACTCGTTCGGCTCGCGGGAGTACCGCTTCGGGGGCCGGTGAGCAGGCCCGCCGCCAGACCGGTCCGGCGCCCCCGGCAGGGGGCCTCGACCAGCGCGCGCATCACGATCGCGCTGCCGTGGATCGCGTTCGCGCTGGCGATCAACCACTTCGGTGGGACGGTGTTCGCGCTGGCGCTGGTCGGCCTCGCGTTCGTCTCGCTCCACGAGCTCTTCACGATGCTGCAGCCGGTGCGGCCGGTCACGCTGGCCGGCTTTGCGGGCGCGGCGGCGCTCGTACTCGCGGCCGCCTACGGCGATCAGTTCCAGATCGTGCTGGCCTCCGCGGGCTCCGTCGCGCTGACGTTCGTGCTCGTCCTGTCGCGCCATGACCGCCGCCACGTGACGCTCTCGATCGCGGTCACGCTGCTCGGTGTCTTCTGGATCGGGATGGCGCTCGCGCACGCCGTGCTGCTCCGTGGCCTCGATCACGGCGACGGGCTGCTCGTCGACGTCCTGCTTGCGACGTTCATCGGGGACACCGCCGCGTATTTCGGTGGGCGTGCATGGGGCACGCGGCCACTGGCGCCGCGCATCTCGCCGGCGAAGACGGTCGAGGGCCTGATCACCGGCGTGCTGGCGGGCACAGGTGCGGTCGTGCTCGCGAGTCTCTACCAGGACTGGCTGTCGGGCACCGAGGCGATCGCGCTCGGTGTCAGCGCGTCGCTCGCGGCGCCGCTCGGCGACCTGTTCGAGTCGCTGATCAAGCGCGATCTGGGAGTGAAGGACACCGGCCGCTTCTTCGGCGAGCACGGCGGCGCGCTCGACCGGCTCGACGCCGCTTTCTTCACGGTCGTGGTGGGCTACTACGTCGCCAGGCTGCTGGTCTAGCAGCGCTGGACGGGGAGGCCGCACTCGGAGGCGTCCCTAGACTGGGCCGGTATGCGGAAGCTCTTGATTCTGGGTGCGACCGGCTCGGTCGGGCGGCAGGCGCTCGCCGTCGTCGCAGACAGCGACGAGCTGGAGGTCGTGGGGCTCTCGGCGGCCAGCCGTTGGGAGCGGCTGCTCGCGCAGGCGGTCGAGCATGGGGTCGAGCGCGTGGCCGTGGCGGACCTCGATGCGGCCGACGAGGCGGCGCGGGCCTGGAAGGGTGGGGAGGTCCTGCCAGGCCCCGAGGGCGTGCTGCGGCTGATCGCCGAGTCCGGGGCCGACCTGGTACTCAACGGCCTGGTCGGCTCGGCGGGCCTGGCGCCGACGGTCGCGACGCTCGCCGAGGGGATCGATCTCGCGCTTGCCAACAAGGAGAGCCTCGTCGTGGGCGGCGAGCTGGTGACGGCGCTGGCCGAGGGCACCGGCGCACGCGTGATCCCGGTCGACTCCGAGCATTCGGCGCTTTTCCAGCTGCTGCGCGCGGGAAGCATCGGAAAGGCGGCCGGCACGGTCGACCGCCTGGTCCTGACCGCGTCGGGCGGACCCTTTCGCGGCATGACCACCGAGCAGTTGCGCGACGTCGAGGTCGAGGCGGCGCTCGCGCATCCGACCTGGGACATGGGCGGCAAGATCACGATCGATTCGGCAACCCTGATGAACAAGGGCCTGGAGCTGATCGAGGCGCACCACCTGTTCGGATTCGCCAACGACGACATCGAGGTCGTCGTGCACCCCGAGTCGATCGTCCATGCGCTGGTCCATATGTGTGACGGCGCTTCGCTCGCGCACATGGGATATCCGGACATGCGGGTGCCGATCTCCTACGCCCTCCACTTCCCCGAGCGAGCGGAGGTACCGGTGGACACGCTGGACCTCGCCGCCGTGGGCAGGCTCACCTTCGAGCGGCCCGACACCGGCGCGTTCCCCTGCCTCCGACTCGCGCGCGAGGCCGCCGAGGCGGGCGGCACGGCGCCGTGCACCCTCAACGCCGCCAACGAGGTCGCGGTGCGCGGGTTCCTCGGTCGCCGCCTCGCGTTCGGCGACATCGCGCGGGTGATCGGCGGAACGCTCGAGGCAACCGGAGCCCAGCCGCTGCAGAGCTTCGAAGACCTCTACGAGGTCGACGCCGACGCGCGGCGCATCGCCGGGGACCTGCTGGAGAGGTTGACGGTGCGTACGTGAGCTGGGTGCTCGCCTTCCTGGGCTTCTCGGCCCTGATCATGCTGCACGAGCTCGGGCACTTCGCGGCCGCCAAGCTGAGCGGCATGCGGGTCGAGCGCTTCTCGCTCTTCTTTCCTCCGCTGATCATCCGCAAGCAGGTGGGGGAGACCGAGTACGCGATCGGCGCGACGCCGCTCGGCGGCTACGTGAAGATCACCGGCATGAACCCGGAGGAGGACCTTCCTCCGGACGTCGCACCCCGCGCCTATTACAACCAGCCCGTGTGGAAGCGCGTGGTGGTGATCATGGCGGGCCCCACGATGAACCTGCTGATCGCCTTCTTCATCTTCTTCGGGCTCGCGTTCGGCACCTCGAAGGACTCCACGAAGGTGTTCGCGATCGCCCACGACGGCGCCGCCACGGGAGCGCTCCAGAAAGGCGACAGAATTCTGTCGGTCGACGGGCAGGCCGGCAAGCGGGGCCACCTCCAGGAGCAGCTGAAGACGTTTCGCCGCCAGATCGGCAGCCACAGGTGCGCGGGGAAGCCGGTCAAGGGCTGCCGTGCCGGCACCCCCGCCGTGTTCCGGGTCGAACGCAACGGTCGCGTGGTTACGATCGCGATCAGGCCCCGGTACGACCCTGCGGCGAAACGCACGCTGGTCGGCATCGCGTTCGGCGAGCCGCGGCATCCGAGCGTGCTGCAGGCCGCGAAGATCTCCGTGGACGAGATGTGGTTCATCACGAAGGCGACCGCGACGACCTTCGCACAGCTCTTCAAGGCAGAGAAGCGCAAGCAGATCTCGGGCGTCGTGGGCAGCTACGAGGTGACCCGCCAGAGCTTCGCGCACGATGTGCGGCAGGCCCTGCTGATCCTGGGCCTGATCAGCCTCTCGCAGGCGCTCATCAACGTCCTTCCGTTCCTGCCGCTGGACGGCGGCCACGTCTTCTGGAGCCTGGTCGAGAAGGTACGCGGCAGGCCGGTGCCGATGCGAGTAATCGAGCAGGCGAGCGTGATCGGCATCATGCTGGTCGCGTTCCTGTTCGTGATCGGCTTCTCGAACGACGTGGGCCGGCTCACGGGGGGCGGGTTCAACGCCCGCTGACTTGACAAAGTTCCCGCTGGCGCGTAGGAAGTGCCTTCATCCCGGGGAAGGAGAGGCTTGATGGAACGCACGGTGCTCGACACCCAGGCGGACGAGTCCGCGCTCGCCGCGCCGACGGTTGCAGAGGCATTCGCACGGACCGTGCGCGCCCAGCCCAACCGCGTCGCGCTGCGCACGCGAGGCGGCGCACGTGAGATCACGTGGGCTGAATACGGGAATCTGGTCGAGCGCTTCGCGCTTGCCCTCCGTGGCCTTGGAGTCGCTCGGGGCGACACGATCGCCCTGATGCTGACCAACCGGCCCGAGTTCCACATCGCCGACTCCGCCGCAATCAGCCTCGGCGCGACGCCTTTCTCGCTCTACCAGACGCTGGCGCCCGATCAGATCTCCTACCAGCTCACCGACTCGGAGGCCCGCGTGGTGGTCACCGAGCCGGCTTTCCTCGACGGCGTGCTCGATGCGCGCGGCTCCGTGCCGGGCATCGAGCACGTCGTGGTCGTGGACCACGAGGGCGGCGGCCCCCTGCTGGCGTTCGACAAGTTGTTCGAGACCGACGGAGACCGGTCGGAGCTGCAGCGTGCCCGCCAAGCGGTCGAGCCGGACGACCTCCTGACCCTGATCTACACGTCCGGCACCACCGGACCGCCGAAAGGCGTGCAGATCACCCACGGGAACATGATGGGTGCCGTGCACGCGCTGCGCGAGGCGATCGACTTCCCAGAGGGCTCGCGAGTCGTCTCCTATCTCCCGATGGCCCACATCGCCGAGCGCGCGACGGGCCACTACCTGCCGATCGCCCTCGGTCACACGGTCACGTGTTGCCCGAACCCGCGTGAGGTGTTCGCCTACCTTCCGGAGGTACGGCCGACGTGGTTCTTTGCCGTGCCGCGGATCTGGGAGAAGCTCAAGGCCGGCATCGAGGCGATGGTCGCCGCCGAGCAGGACCCCGAGCGGAGGCGGGCGCTCGAATGGGCGCTGGCGGTGGGGCACGAGAAGGTGGGCCTCGAGCGCGAGGGCGCAGAGGTGCCTGCCGAGCTCGAGCAGGAGTGCCGGAAGGCCGATGAGCTCGTGCTCTCGAAGATCCGCGCACAGCTGGGGCTCGACGAGGCCGAGATCGTCTACGCCGGCGCCGCCCCGACCCCGCTCGCGGTGCTCGAGTTCTTCCATGCGATCGGGATTCCGGTCGCCGAGCTCTGGGGCCTCTCGGAGAGCTGCGGCTGTGGCTCGGTGAACCTGCCCGGAAAGTTCAAGCTGGGCACGGTGGGACAGGTCACTCCCGGCATGGAGCTGCAAATCGCCGATGACGGCGAGATCCTGATCCGCGGCCCCCAGATCATGAAGGGCTACCGGAACATGCCGGACCAGACCGATGAGGCGATCGACGCGGACGGCTGGCTCCACACCGGGGACATCGGCGAGCTCGACGACGAGGGCTACCTCAAGATCGTCGACCGCAAGAAGGAGCTGATCATCACCGCGGGCGGCAAGAACATCTCGCCGGCAAACCTGGAGGCCAAGCTGAAGGCACATTCGCTGATCGGCACGGCCTGCGTGATCGGCGACGAGAAGCCGTTTCTCAGCGCCCTGATCGTGCTCGACCCGGACGTGGCGCCGGCCTGGGCGGCCCAGCAGGGCATCGAAGACGCCTCGCTGGAGGCGCTCGCGTCCGACGCGCGGGTGCGCGCGGAGATCCAGAAGGGCGTCGACGAGGTCAACGCGCGGGTCTCGAACGTCGAGGGGGTCAAGAAGTTCTCGATCCTCGGCGAGGACTGGCTGCCGGGCGGCGACGAGCTGACCCCGACGATGAAGCTCAAGCGCAAGCCGATCGGCCAGAAGTACGCCTCGGAGATCGAGGCGATGTACGTGAAGTAGGGGCTACGTCCCGGGGTGGAGCAGGCCGGCGACGGCGCCTGCAAACGCCTCGTGCCCGCCGGAGTCGACCACGTCGCCGTGCCCCACGACCACGCGGTCGAAGTCCCACGCGAGCATCCGGGCCAGCGCATTCGCGGCGCCACGGCGATTTCGCACCGTCAGCCGGATCGTCCGGGGGACGGCGAGCCGCCGATAGACCCCGTCGAGCCGCACGAACGCCCGGGAGAGTGGGTCCCGGCCGGGGCCGAGGTTCATGCAGAGGTCGCCGAGGATCAACGATCCGCTCGGCCTGTGGAGGAAGACCACCTCGCTGAGGAAGCGGCTGCCCGGAAACATCGTCGCCCAGCGCCGCCTCGAAGGACAGATCGCGCCGCCTCTCCTGGAGCCCTGGTGCCGCGAACAGCTGGACGTTCGGATATGCCGCGCGGTACTGCTCCATGTAGAGGTGGCCGTGAAAGCGCGTCGCCGGCACCACGAACCGCACATCCCCGAGCTGATCGAGCTCCTGCCTGAGGCCATCCGTGAGCTGCGCGGGCGAGTGCAGGAGCAACTCGTCGCTGCCCAGCCTGATCACCGTCATCCGGCGACCGAGTTCGATGCCGAGCCAGCGCAATGGCCCTTCCGCCACCCAGAGCTCGGGCGCAAGCTGCCTCAGCTCCGGGCAAGGGCCGGGGTCGATCGCTTGTTTGTGCTCTGGAATTCGCACGGCCGGTGGCCTACCACCGCATACATGGACCCGGGTACGACTACGAGCAGTTCATCACAACCGTCCAGCGGGAGGCGGGGCGCCAGCCTGGGCGAACTGCGCACTAGCTTTCGCCGCCACGCGGTGGGAGGATGGCGCTTCCGATGCCCAAACAGGCAGAGTCGCTGACGACCGCGATCGACTTCCTCCCGGAGGCCTATGCCGCATTCAGCCGGGGCGACTTCGACCGCGTGCTGGCGGGCTTCGACGAAGAAATGGAGTTCGTCGTCCCCGAGACCCTCGCGAAACAGAGCTCATACCACGGGCATGAAGGGGTCAGGCGCTTCTGGGAGCTGGGCTTCAGCGAGTTCGACCACTGGCGGATGGAGCCGGAGCGCTTCATCCCCGCCCCGCCGGACAAGGTGCTGGCGTTCGTGACGGAGACGATCCAGGGGCGAGCGAGCGGAGCGGAGGCGACCGTCCACACCTACCACCTCTGGACCTTCCGCGGCCCGATCGCGGTTCGCGGCGAAGTCTTCTTCGACCGCGAAGCCGCACTGCGGGCCGCGGGCCTCGACAGCTAGGCCACCCGCCGGCGAGCGATCCCGGGGCACCGCTTTAACATGACGGTGTGGCCTCCAAGCGCCAGATCTGGGTCGGGCGGGTGCCGGTGGGCGGCGGCGCGCCCGTCGTGGTCCAGTCGATGACGAAGACCGACACGAGCGACGTCGAGGCCACGCTCGGGCAGATCGGCCGCATGGTGGACGCCGGCTGCGAGCTGGTGCGGGTCGCGGTGCCGCGCGACAAGGACGCGGTCGCGCTCGAGACGATCGTGAAGCGATCGCCGGTGCCGGTGATCGCCGACATCCACTTCAACCACACGCTCGCGCTGAAGGCGATCGACGCCGGGGCGCACTGCATCCGCCTCAACCCTGGCAACATCGGCGGCCGCGAAAAGGTCGCCGAGGTCGCACGGAGGGCCAACGAGGCCGGTGTGCCGATGCGGATCGGGGTCAACTCGGGCTCGCTGCCCAAGCATCTCCACGCGCTCGAGCGCGACCAGCCCGTCGAGGCGCTGGTGACCGCGGCGGTCGAGTTCGTCGACCTGATGGAGGACCTCGACTTCGAGAACTTCAAGGTGTCGATCAAGTCCACCAACGTGCCCTACACGATCGCCGCCAACCGGCTCCTGTCGGAGCGGATCGACTATCCGCTGCACCTCGGCGTGACGGAGAGCGGCACGCGCTGGTCGGGTTCGCTCAAGTCGGCGGTCGGGCTCGGCACGCTGCTGGCCGAGGGGATCGGCGACACGATCCGGATCTCGCTGTCGACGTTCCACGCCGAGGAAGAGGTGAAGGTCGCCTGGGAGATCCTCAAATCGCTGCAGCTGCGCGAGCGCGGCCCGGTGCTGATCGCCTGCCCGACCTGCGGCCGCCTGCAGTTCGACATGGACACGGTCGTGGCCGAGATCGAGCGGCGGCTCGAGAGCTACGAGCAGCCGATCGAGGTGGCGGTGCTGGGCTGCGCGGTGAACGGCATCGGCGAGGCCTCGCACGCGGACTTCGGCATCACCGGCGCAAAGAACGAGGGCATGATCTTCGCGCACGGCAAGCCGCTGCGGAAGGTGCCCCAGGATCGCCTGGTGGAGGAGCTCTTCGCGGAGATCGACAAGTCGCTGGCGACCGGGGGGGTGGAGGCGGACGAGCGCAAAGCGGCCGAGGCGGCCGACTGGTTGCAGCGGATCGAGCTCGAGAACGCGGGCGAGATGACGCCCGAGCGGATCGCGAAGCTGGAAGCCGAGCGCACTCCGGAAGGCTCCGAGCAGGTCCTGGCCAAGCCGGCCGAGTCGGTCTCGGGGCGGCGCTTCAACCGCGCCCGGACCTGATCAGCCGACGGGCTCGGCGACGCGGCTGAGGCCGACGCCCGCTGCGCGGAAGCGGTAGGCGCCGACCACACGCCGCCCGGCGGTGAAGAACCCCGCTGCGTCGGTCTTCAAAGGCCGCCCGGCGTCGCGCCATCCTGTGCTGCCTCGCACACTCAGCTGCACCGAGCGCCGGCCGTTACCAGGGCGCACACGACCCCAGATCCGCACACCGCGCCCGCCCCGGTGGACGACGAGCGGCAGGCGGTAGGCATTCCAGGCGGGCTTTGCCGGGCCCTGGCCGAAGCGCAACCCCGTCTGGAATCCGGACCACGCCACGTCACGAGGCCCGGGGCGCTGGGGATCGTCCCAAAGCAGGTACTGGGCGTAGCTGCGCAGGCGGGGATAGCGCCACGACAACTCCTCCTTCTCGTTGAGCTGCTCGGCCTGCTTGGCGAGCGACGTGGTGACGGTCGGGTCCGGCGGGTTGGACTGAAGGCCGAACTCGGTGTCGTAGATCGGCAGCCGGCGGGGCAGGCGCCCGGCCGCGGCCGCGTGGTCCAGGTAGGCGCCGAGCCGCCGGATCGCCAGCATGTTGACGATGTCGCGGCCGGCCGGCACGACGTCGACCGGGCCGTAGGGGTGATGAGCCCAGCCGTCTACCGCGAGGCGGCCGAACCCTGCGCAGGCCCCCGTCGTGACCGGCCGCCAGCCCGTGTCGAGACAGAGGAAGCGCTGCATGAACTCGCGCGGGCCCAGTGACGTGCCGGGACGCCCGGCCGGGGCGGTCTCGCCGACCAGCACGCGCGTGCCGGCGGCGGCACCCGCGCGGATCGCCGGCACCGCGGCCCGCACCATCGCCCGGTATCGGTCGGGTCCCTGGTCGACCGGCTTCATGAACAGGCTGTGGTTGGGCTCGTTCCAGACCGAGAACAAGACCACCCGCGGCAGTCCGCGATAGGCGCCCGAATAACGTTTCGCGACCGCCCCCGCGAAGCTGCCAAAGTCCGCCGGGCGCACGTTCAGGTTCGCCGTCGCGGCGTAGCCATGACCGCCGGCCGTCGCCCACCGGGGCGCATCCGGGGCGAGATCGGCGATCACCCTGAACCCCATCGAAGCGGCACGCCTGAAGAGGTCGTCGTAGGCCGCGAAGCCCGGATACCGGCTCGGGTCCGCCGAATCGAAGCGCGGGCGGCGGGCGCGCGCAGGACTCGGCGCGACCTCGTTCCATTTGACCTCGACGCGAAGCGTGTCGGCGCCAAGGGTCTTCAACTCGTCCAGCGTCTGCTGGCGCCGAGCGGGCCCGTCCCGGACCAGCGCCGTGTGGTCCTCGAAGACCGACCAGCCCGCGCCGTGCGGCCCCGCCGGCCGGGATCTCCTGCGTGCGGGAGCCTTCGCCTTCGGCTGCGGCAGGACCTTGTGCGAGAGGCCCTCGGCGCCAGAGCCGCCGTCGCTCGACCCCCCGCCGCCGCCTCTGGCGATCAGGACCACCGCAAGCGCCACCACGAGCACCGCGCCGAGCGCGGCCGCGCTATATCGGGCTCGTCGTACGGCTCGCCCCGATCAGCACGATCCTCGAGCCTGATCGCTCGTAGGCCTTGAAGTTGTAGCTGCCCTTGCGCTTGCGGTTGACGCCGAAATACCCGCGCGAGTTGGTGCGGATGCGCGGTCCGTTGTTCTTGTGCCCGATCCGCAGCTGGACGTAGCGGGTGCCCTTCCCGGGGCGCACACGGCCCCAGATGTACACGCCCCGACGACCACGGTTGTGGACCACGATCGGCAGGCGGTAGGCGCCGTAGGCCGGCTTCGCCTTGCCGCTGCGGAAACGGAGCGCGGTTTGGAAAGAGGACAGCGCCTTGTCGTCGTACATCAGGTACTGGGAGTAGCTCTTCAGGCGCCCGGACCGGTAATGGACCTCTTCCTTCTCGTTGATCAGCTTCGCCTGCCGCGAGGGCGTCGTGCTCACGGAATGATCGGGCGGGTTGGACTGGTAGCCGAACTCGGTGTCATAGACCGACAGGTGCTTCCGCAGGCGGCCGCGCGCCCCGGCCTTGTCCAGATAGCCGAACAGCCGTGAGATCACGCCGATGCTGACGGTGTCTCGCTTGGACGACACGGGGCCCGGGGGACCGTAGGGATGGTGCGCGTAGGCGTCGGCGTCGACCTTCTTGAAATGCCCGCAGCTGCCGCTGCGGACCTTCTTCCAGCGCTTGTTCAGGCAGAGCCACTTCTGCAGGAAGGTGCGTGGCCCGGTCGACTTGCCCGCCACTCCCGACGGCGCGGTCTCGCCCACGAACACCTTGGCGCCCTTGACCGCGCCCTTCCGTACGGCGGGGACCCCTTTTTCGACCAGCTGCCGGTAGATCGCCGGTCCTGAGCTGAGCGGCTTCAGGAACTGCTTGTGGTTGGGCTCGTTCCAGATCGTGAAGTAGCGGATCGCCGGCAGGCCGCCGAAATTCCCCGCGTAGCGGCGCGCAACCGCTCCCGCGAAGTCCGCATAGTCGTTTGCGTTCACCTTGTAGTTGGCGGTCGCAAAGCTGGCGCCCTTGCCCCCGGCGGTGGCCCAGCGCGGGGCGTCGCCGGTGATCGTGGCGATGATGCGAAAGCCCAGCGCGTTCGCCCGCACGACGAGGTCGTCGTACTGGCCGAAGCTCGGGAAGGCGAAGGGAGAACTCTGGTAGGCCGCCGGGTTCGCCGCGTCGAACTTCGGTTTCGTCTTGGCGCGGGGATCGGGTGCGATCTCGTGCCAGCGGAACTCGATCCGCAGCGTGTCCGCGCCGAGCGCCTTGATCTTGTCGAGCGTGTCGATGCGCTTCGCGACGCTCGACTGGACGAGCGCGGTGTGGTCCTCGAAGATCGACCACTGGCCCTTCGAAGCCGACGCCGCCGCGGGCAGTGCGAGCGACACGACCAGCGCGGCCAGCGCCGCCACCGAGCGCCTCATCGCGCCACCGCCGCTCTTGAGAGGCCCAGTGCGCCGGCGGTGCTCGGCGGCCCGCCGAAGGCCTGGTAGCGGTACTGCGCACGCGGCTTGCGCTGTGCGGTGAAGTAGCCGCGGGAGTTGGTCTTGATCGGGCTTCCGTCGTCTACGAAGGTGCCGCCACTGCGTCGCTGCAGCTGCACGTAGCGCGTGCCCGTGCCGGGCCGGACGTGACCCCAGATCGACACCCCGCCGCGGCGCTTGTGGACGACCAGCGCGAGCATGTAGGCGCCGAAGGCGGGCTTCTCCTTGCCGTTCGAGAATCGCAGCCCGGTCTGGAAGCCGGCCCAGCGAAGCGCCGACGAGCCCGAGCGCGCGACGTCGTCGAACAGGAGGTACTGCGAGTAGCTCTTCAGCCGCGCATAGCGGTAGGAGTACTCCTCCAACTTGTTCAGCAGCTCCGCCTGGCGCGCGGGCGAGGTGCTCACGAAGGGGTCGGGCGGGTTGGTCTGGTACCCGAACTCCGTGCTGTAGATCGGCAGGCCACGCTTGATGCGCCCTGCGCGGCCGGCCTTGTCGAGGGCCGATCCGAGCCGCCGGATCGCGAGCATGTTGATGATGTCGCGGCGGCGTGGGACGGCTGTCGTCGGGCCGTAGGGATGATGGGCGAAGCCGTCCGCGCTCACCTTCTTGAAGTGCTTGCAACCCTGCCTGGCGGCAGCGCGCCCGCGCAGGCGCTTGAACCGGCTGTCCAGGCACAGCCACTGCTGCATGAAGCGCAGCGGGCCGATCACCTTGGTCGCGGTGCCCACCGGCGCAAGCTCGCCGACGAAGATCTTCGCGCCCTTCGGGGCGGTTGCCCGCAGGGCGGGCACGCCGCTCTGGACCATGCCCCGGTAGACGCGCGCCGATTGTGCGCGCGGCTTCAGGAAGAAGATGTGGTTGGGCTCGTTCCAGATCGACCAGTACCCGACCGCCGGCAGGCCGCCGTAGGAGCCCGAGTAACGCCGGCCGACCGCGCGGGCAAAGGCCGCGAACCGGGGGGCGCTGATCTTGTAGTTGCCGCCGCGACCGCCCGAGGTTGCCCAGCGCGGCGCGTCGGGAGCAAGCGTGACCATCACCCGAAAGCCTTTCGCGACGGCCCGCACGATCAGGTCGTCATAGGGCTGGAAGCCCGGATAGACGCCGGGGTCGGTCGTATCGACGGCCGGTTGCTTCCTCGCCGCCGGGCTGGGGGCGACCTCCGCCCACTTGACCTCGATCCGCAACGTGTCCGCGCCAAGCCCCTTGATCGTGTCGAGCGTCTGCTCACGCACGATCGGGCCCGAGCGCACGAGCGTCGGGTGGTCTTCGAAGATCGACCACTGGCTCTTGGACGCGTGCGCCTGAGGCACGGCGATCAGCAGGCAGCCCACGAGGCACACGACAAGACCGGCGGCGAGGCCGGCAAGCAGCAGCCAGGGGCCAGCGGCCGGTCCTGCGCCGGGGCTGATCACTGATTTCCGACTTCCGATTTCCGACATACCAATCTCCTTTGCGCCGCCGGGCGCTTCGGTTCGCTAACGCACTTAGGCGTCAGGGGTTGCGGCGTTCGTGCGCCTATTTCGGTTTCGTCACACCCTGGAAGAGCGCCTTGACCGTGTCGAAGGCGGGCTTCCTGGACCCGTTCGAGTCGACCAGGCCCTTCTCGTTCATGGGGGAGTGGGGCTTGGGGTTCCCGCCGTCGTACCCGGGCTTCACGTGGAAATCCCTCAGGCTCCAGACCAGCGCGCCGTTTATGAAGGGTCTCGTCGCAAACACGTTCAAGTGGTAGGTGAGGAAGTCCTGCTGGAAGGCGTACGTTCCTTTCTCGGTCGCGGGGCCGGGGCGGTTGGCCTCGGCGCCGAACTCCGTCACGAATAGCGCCAGGCTCGGATAGTCCCGATGGAGGCCGTCCAGGTAAGGCCCGACCCGGGCGCGGTCGGCGAGCGACCCGTGCGGTCCTGAATACCACCCGAAGTAGTCGTTGACGCCGAGGGCGTCGACCTGCGCGTAGAGGCTCTGGCGGCCGACCGCCGGATAGCCCTCGAAGGAGAGCCCGACCAGGCGCGTGGGGTCGAGCTGCCTCACGATCCGCGCGGCCGAGGTGACGTAGCGGGTGTATCCCGGGCCAGGCCGGGTCGTGTTCTCGTTGCCGAGGCTCCAGACCAGGACCGAGGGATGGCTGCGGTCGCGGTTCACCATCGCCCTCACCATCCCGGTTGCCTGACGCCGCACCCGCACGCGGCGAAACAGCGCATCTCGCAGCTGGTAGACCGGCACCTCGGACCAGACCAGGATGCCGTAGCGATCGGCCAGCTCGAGCGTCAGCGGGTGCAGGGGATAGTGGGCCCGCGTCATGTTGGCGCCGAGGTCGCGCAGCATGTCGATGCTGCTGCGCAGCTCGGCCGCGCCCAGCGCCGCGCCGCGCTGCGGATCGTCCTCGTGCACGCCGGCTCCACGCAGCGTGAGCTGCTCCCCGTTCAGGAGCAGGCGCCCGTCGGTGGTTACCTCGATGCTCCGGATCCCCGTATGCAGGGTGTATTGCTGGACGATGCGCCCGTTGACCCTCAGCCGCAGCGCGATCCGGTACAGGTTGGGGGCCGCCGGGCTCCACAGGCGCGGGCTCTGGATCCGCACGCTCGTGCGGAAGAGGCTCAGCCCTCGGGCGGGGACGGCGCCGGGCGTGAACGAGATCTTCTCGCCGCCGATCTGGCCGTCGATCTCCGCGCCGGCCGGCAGGTCGTCGTAGTTCGCGACGATCGCCCGCAGTTGGACGGTCGCGGGGCAGGTGCGGCACGGAAGCTCGGGGCGGGCGAGCACGCTCGCGAAGTCCAGCCGGTCGACCTTGCGCAGGTAGACCTCACGCAGGATCCCGGCGTAGTTCCACCAGCCGCCGACGTACCGGCCTCCGCTTCGGCGCCCCACGTTCGGCACGTCCAGCTCGCCCCGCCGGCTGTCGACGCGCACGACGAGCTGATTCGGGCCCGTCGGGTGGGCCCGCCGCGCGATCAGCTCGAAGGGCAGATAGGCACCCGCGTGGCTGCCGATCCGCCGCCCGTTCAGCCAGACGGTGGCCCTGAAGTTGACCGACTCGAACCGCACCAGCCAGGTCGCAGCCGTGCGCGACCGCGGCAGCTCGAAGTCCTTCCTGTACCACCACGTGCCGCCGAGGTAGCTGCGGCGCGAGTAGTCGCCGGCGTTGGCGGCGTTCGGCACCGTCGTCTCCTGCCAGCCGGCGAGGCTCGGCTTGCTCGGCCAGCCGAGCTTCCGGCCGCGGTCGCGGGGGTCCGCACGGCCGTACCACGAGCCGCCCAGCAGATAGCGGCCGGACTGGCCGTCCTGGTAGAGGGCGCCCGCCGTGGGCCTGTCCGCGCGGGCGGTGCCGTAAAACGGCGCGACGAGGCACGCACAGAGGGCCAGGCCAACGCACACGCAAAGCGCCGTGCAAAGGCGGAGCGCACCGGGAAGGAGCGCTCGCAGGGAAACAGAGGCCGTGCGGGGGGACTTCACGGTCACGCGAAGGGCCTACCTTAGACGGCGCGCACCCCGGATCCGCCGCTTGCAACGGGGCAACCCCCCGCCGCAAATATGCTCCCCGGCGTGACGCGCCTCAGCCGCTACTTCCTGCCGACCGTCAAGGAGCCGCCCGCCGACGCGGAGGCGATCTCGCATGTGCTGATGGTCCGCGCGGGCCTGGTTCGTCAGCTCGGCGCCGGCATGTGGACGTGGCTGCCGGCCGGCTTGCGCGTCCACCGCCGAATCGAGGCGGTCATCCGATCCGAGCTCGACGCGGTCGGGGCGCTCGAGCTGCTGATGCCGGTGCTCCAGCCCGAGGAGCTCTGGCGCCGGACCGGGCGTGCCGAGATTCCCGAGCTCTTCAAGCTGCGCGACCGCAACGACCGGCCGATGGTGCTCGCGATGACGCACGAGGAGGCGGTCACATTCCATGCCTCCCGTGAGATCCGCTCCTACCGGGACCTCCCGCTGATCCTCTACCAGTTCCAGATCAAGGAGCGAGACGAGGCGCGCCCCCGCGCCGGCGTGCTTCGTACGCGCGAGTTCGTGATGAAGGACGCGTACAGCTTCGATCGCGACGAGCGGGGCCTGGGCGAGTCCTACGGCAAGCACATCACCGCCTACGACCGGATCTTCGACCGTTGCGGGCTGCGCTGGTATCGCGTCGAGTCGGATGTCGGGATGATGGGTGGCCTGGGCGCGCACGAGTACATGGCGCCGTGCCCGGCCGGCGAGAACGAGGTCGCGCTGTCCGCGGCGGGCTACGCGGCGAACGTCGAGATCGCGACCGGCACCCCGCCGCAGTTCTCGTTCCCGGAGCCGCTCGAGCGCCCGGAGCCGGTCGAGACGCCCGATTCGCGCACGATCGAGGAGGTCTCGGCGCTGCTCGCGACCTCGCCGGAAACGCTCATCAAGGCGCTTCCGGTCGTGACCCCGGACGGGGGCACGACGCTCGTGCTCGTGCGGGGCGATCACACGATGAACGAAATCAAGCTGCGAAACGCGCTCGGCTCCGAGTTCCGGCCCTCGACCGAGGCGGAGATCGTTGCCACCTTCGGCGCCGAGCCCGGGTTCATCGGGCCCGTCGGCGCCTCGGTCGACGTGCTCGCCGACGCGGCCCTCGAGCGCGGCGTGTACGTGACCGGCGCAAACCGGAGCGGCTTTCACCTCCGCGGGGTCGAGCCCGGCCGCGACTTCACTGCCAGGTTCGCCGACGTGCGCAGGGTGGAGGCGGGGGACCGCTGCCCGCTCGGCGGCACGATCGAGATCGAGCCCGCGATCGAGGTCGGCAACATCTTCAAGCTCGGAACGCGATATTCGGAGCCGCTCGGCGCGACCTACCTGGACGAGTCCGGCCACGAGCGCCCGGTCGTGATGGGCAGCTACGGGATCGGGCCCGCCCGGATCGCGGCCGCGGCCGTCGAGCAGTACGCCGACGAACACGGCATCTCATGGCCGGCGTCGATCGCGCCCTTTGCCGTGCACCTGGTCGCCCTCGGCAAGCCCGCCAGCGACGAGCACGCGCTCGGGGAGCGCCTCTATGAAGAGCTTTCCGAGGCCGGGCTCGACGTCCTGTACGACGACCGGCAGGCAAGCCCCGGGGAGAAGTTCGTCGAGGCGGAGCTGCTCGGGTGCCCGCTGCGCGTGGTCGCCGGCCGGCGATCGCTCGAGTCGGGCGAGCTGGAGGTGCAGGTGCGCCGCGGGATGGAGAAGCGCTCGGCCCCGATCGAGGGCGCTGCCGCGGCGCTGCGCGCGCTGCTGGCCGAGCTGCCCTGATGAGCTCCGGGGCAAAGGGCAAGGCGCGCACGTTCGGCCTGAAGCGTGGTGGCCCCGACCCGCCCGCGACGCGCGCGGGCGCGCCGCTTCGCCCGCTCACGCTGCCGAACCTGGTCGGCTACGCCCGGCTCGCCCTGCTGGGTGCGTTTCTCGTGATCGCGCTGTCGTCCGACGACGGCCGGGTGCCGATCGCGACCGTCTGCTTTGCGGCCGCTGCCTGGGGCGACTACCTGGACGGCATCGTGGCCCGCCTGACGGGTCAGTACAGCCGCCTCGGCGCGCTCATGGACCCGCTGCTCGACCGCCTCGTGGTCGTCACCGGCGTGATCGTGGCCTGGAAGTTCGAGCTCCTGCCGCGCTGGGCGCTTGCGATCCTGGTCGCACGCGAGCTGGTGACGGTGCTGCTGGTCTCCGCCGCACTGCGGCGCGGCCTCGACCTGCACATCAACTGGGTCGGCCGCCTCGCGGTCTGGCCGACGATGTCGGCCTTCGCGTTCGCGCTCTTCGGCTGGGACGGGCTCGACGAGGCCTCGCTGTACCTCGGTCTCGCGGGTTCGCTGGCCGCGACCGCCCTCTACGTTCGATCGGCCGCCGTCGAGCTGAGGTCCCGCCGTCGGATCGCTGACATCGGGTGAGATTCCCGGTCGCCGCTTTCGAGCGTCGGGGCTGCGAGACTTGACGTCGTGAAGGCCGTCGTGATGGGAGGCGGCGAAGGCACGAGGCTCCGGCCGCTCACCTCCAACCAGCCGAAGCCGATGGTGCCCGTCGCCGGGAAGCCGTGCATGGAGCACATCCTCGAGCTGGTTTGCCGGCACGGGATCACGAACGTGGTCGCGACCCTCGCCTACATGCCGCAGATGATCCGCGGCTACTTCGGCGAGGGCGCTCATCTCGGCGTGGAGCTCGATTACTCGGTGGAAGAGGTTCCAGCCGGGACGGCCGGAAGCGTCAAGCTGGTCGAGCACTACCTCGACGAGACCTTTCTGGTCGTGAGCGGCGACGCGGTCACGGACATGGACCTCGGCGCGCTCCTGCGGTTCCACCGCGAGCGGGGCGCGGCCGCGACGCTGGCGCTGAAGCGCGTGCCCGACCCGCTCGAGTTCGGCGTGGTGATCACGGCCGAGGACGGGCGGATCGAGCGCTTCCTCGAGAAGCCGACCTGGGGCGAGGTCTTCTCGGACACGATCAACACCGGCGTCTATGCGCTCGAGCCGGAGGTGCTCGCGGAGATCCCTGCGGACCAGCCGTTCGACTTCTCCAAGGAGCTGTTCCCGAAGCTGCTCGCGGACGGCGTGCCGCTCTACGGGTGGATCGCGGACGGCTACTGGCGGGACATTGGCAACATCACCCAGTTCCAGGAAGCCAACCAGGACGCGCTCGACGGCAAGGTCGCCCTGCAGCTGCCGGGCGTGCGGCTGCGCGACAACGTGTACGTGGGGGAGGGGTCGCTCGCCGAGAACATCGAGCAGATCCGCGGCCCGGCTGTGATCGGCAACTACTGCTCGATCGACGCCACCGCCTCGATCGGCCCGTACACCGTGCTCGGCAACAACGTGATCGTGAAGGAGTTCTGCGAGACCGAGCATTGCGTGGTCGATTCGAACACCTACCTCGGTCCGCGCTCGCAGATTCGCGGAGCCGTGATCGGCAAGAGCTGCGAGATCCGCGCCCACGCCTCGATCGCGGAGGGCGCCGTGGTCGGCGACGAGTGCTCGATCGGCGAGCAGAGCACGATCGCGCCCCACGTGCGGATCTACCCCTTCAAGCGGGTCGAGACCGGCGCGCATGTCCAGCGATCGCTGATCTGGCAGCCGCGCGGCGCCTCCACGCTGTTCACCGACGATGGCGTCACCGGGATCGTGAACGTCGACATCACCCCGGAGACCGCGACCCGCCTCGCGATGGCCTACGGGACGGCGCTGCGGAGCGGGGACAAGGTCGTCGCCAGCCGCGATGCGCACCCGGCCTCGCGGATGATCAAGCGGGCGATGATCGCCGGGATCGTCGCGACGGGGGTATCGGTCGAGGACCTTCGCACCGCGACGGCGGCGATCACGCGGTTCGAGGTCCGCAACACGACCTCCCCGGGCGGCTTCCACGTAAAGATCTCCGACCGCGACCCCGAGCGCATCCAGATCATGTTCTTCGAGGGCAACGGCACGCTCGCGAGCGACACCACCCGCAAGGACGTCGAGAAGTACTTCAACCGGCAGGAATGGCGGCGCTCCCTGCTCAACCAGCTCGGAGAGCTCTCGTTCCCGCCCCGGGTCAACGAGGCCTACGTGAGCGAACTGCTCGCAAACGTGGACGTGGAGCACATCCGCGCGGCCCGATTCCGGATTGCGCTCGACTATGCGTATTCGAGCGCGGCGATCGTGATGCCGTCGCTCCTGCGCTCGCTGCGGGTCGAGTCCTTCTCGACCCACTCGTTCATGGACCCCGACGAGCAGGCGATCCTGGCCGCCGACCTGCCGGCGTTCACGACGCAGACGCGGCGGCTGGTCGAGGCGATGGGCGCGAACTTCGGCGTCGTGTTCGATCGCGGCGCCGAGCGCGTGATCCTGATCGACGAGCAGGCCCGCGAGATTCCGCCCGAGACGGCGCTCTATCTGCTCGTCGGACTCGTCGCGAAGCACTACGCCGGCCGCGGCAAGATCGTGCTGCCCGCGAACGTCTCGCGGGCGGCCGAGTCGATCGCGACGGAGTACGGCGCCGAGATCGTGCACGCCGGCATCACGCAGGCCGGCCTGGTCGAGGCGGCCGCCCGCGAGGACGTGGTGTTCGCGGGCTCGCCCGACGGCGGCTACTCCTTTCCCGGCGTGCAGCCCGGATTCGACGCCGTGATGAGCCTGGCGAAGGTGCTCGAGCTGCTCGCGCTCGAGCAACGCCCGGTCTCGGAGCTGTGCGCCGAGGTGCCGGAGAGCGCGTTGATCCACCAGCGGGCGCCGGTGCCCTGGAGCTTGAAGGGCCTCGCGATGCGGGAGCTGTCGGAACGGGTCAAGGACGTCCGGGTGGAGCACGCCGACGGCATCCGGGTCGAGGAGAACGGGGGCTGGGCCCAACTCGTCCCCGATCCCGACGAGCCGCTGTTTCACATTTACGCCGAGGGCGTCGACAGCGCGGAGTCGGCGCAGCTCGCCCAGCGCTATCGCACGCTGCTCGAAGACGTCCTGCGATCGGCCGAATGAGCCGACCGGGCGCGGCCGGCGGCGGCGATACCCTCAAGCTCCAGTTGACCCTTGCCGATGCCCCCATATAATCGGATCTTCCGTGCCGGATGACCGCCCCGCCGAGCGCTCTAGGCGCACGGCTCGTATCAACCGCGAAGGAGATACATGGACGAGACATTTCCAGACCTCGGGTCGCTGTCGGACCCCGAGCTCAAGGAGCTGATCGACAACCTCACCGCCGACGAGGAGAAGGTCTCCTACCAGCGGCGCATCCTGCATGGGAAGATCGACATCCTGCGAGCCGAGCTGGTCAACCGGCTTCGCAAGAAGCGTGAGGAAGGCCAGTCCGTGATCAGCGGAGCCGACGTCCAGCAGCTGACGGACATCCTCGCCGGGAAGGCACTCGGCCAGGACGACGGAATCGTCAAGGGCACGGAGTGAGCTCGGGCCGCGGAGCCTGAGCGGAGGTCGGCCGTGCACTGCCCGGAGTGCGGGTTCATAAATAGCCCCGGCGCGAACTTCTGCCAAAAGTGCGGCGCCCATCTCGCTGCGGACGAAGGTGAAGGTGACCAGACCACGATCACCTACAAGGTCGGCGAGACCGGCGAGCTGCAGGCGGTCGACCTCGAGCAGGTCGTGGCCGAGGGCGGCGCGCTCGTGATCCGATCCGGCGGAGGCCGGGCGGGGGAGAGCTTCGGGATCGAGGGCGAGCGGATGACGATCGGGCGCAGCCCCGACGCCGGGGTGTTCCTGGACGACGTCACGGTATCGCGCAACCACGCGCTGGTCGTGAGGCGCCGGGAGGGCCTGTTTCTCGACGACCTCGGCTCGCTCAACGGGACCTACGTGAACCGCCGCCGGATCGAGTCGCACAAGCTGCAGCACGGCGACGAGGTTCAGGTCGGCAAGTACAAGCTCACGTACCTGGAACGGTGAGGGCCGCCTGATGGGCACGCCGACGCTGCCCTCCGCCGGTCGCGAGCCGGACGGTCACCAGGCTGGGCGCCCGCCCGGCGACTCACGCCTGCCCGAGCGGCCGGCGACCCGCAAGGCGCTCACGATCGGGGCCGTGTCGAAGCTGCTTGCGCGCGAGTTCTCGGACATCTCGATCTCGAAGATCCGCTACCTCGAGGACCAGAAGCTCGTCTCGCCCCGCCGCACGCAGGGCGGCTACCGCCTCTACTCGCCCGCCGACGTGAACCGGCTGCGCACGATCCTGCGCCTCCAGCGCGACGAGTTCCTCCCGCTTCGGGTGATCAGGCAGGAGCTCGCCTCCGGGCGCAGCGCCGAGAGTGCCGGGAACGCCGGGGCCGGGGAGCGCGAGGAGATCGACCAGCGCCCGCGCCGGATCTCGCTCGATGCCGCCGGGGAGCTCCCCCATTCGCTCGACGAGGTGATCGAGTCCACGGGCGCCGACGAGCGGCTCGTCCGCGAGCTCGAGGAACACGGCGTCGTCCGGGGGGCCGGCCGGGCCGGCGCGCGGTCCTACGGTGCGATCGAGCGTGACATCGTGCGCGCGGCCGCCGAGCTGACCCGCTACGGCGTCGCCCCGCGGAACCTCCGTGTCTTCCGGACGTCCGCCGACCGCGAGGCCTCGCTGCTCGAGCAGCTGCTCGGCCCGGCCCTGCGCTCACGTAACCGCGAGCGGCGAAAGGAGGCGATCGAGACGCTCGAGAGCCTCGCCGCGCTGGTCTCCCACCTTCAGAACCTGCTGCTCGTCCGCGACCTGCGCCGGCTGGTCGGATAGCGGCTTGATCGTCGATGCCGCGGGCCAGGCGTAGCCGCGTGATACCGGCGCCGCGCGCCGAGGTCTGGAGCGTTGTCTCGGACCCCTACCACCTGCCTCGCTGGTGGCCGAACGTCACGCGCGTCGAGGGCGTCTACGAGCGCAAGGGCGGCTCGGGCTCGCAATGGACGAAGGTCTTCGAGACCAGCGCCGGCAAGGCCGTCCGCGCGGACTTCCGCTGCCGGTTCTCCCGCGCTCCCGAGGCCTACGGGTGGGAGCAGGAGATTCCCGGTTCGCCGTTCGAGAAGTACCTCCGATCCGCGGTCACGGAGATCGAGCTGCACGACGCCGAGGGAGGCACGCTGGTGGAGATCGCGACCGACCAGCGCCTGCGCGGAATCTCCCGGCTCGGCGGTGGCCCGCTGCTGCGGCGGGCGACGGGCCGGCAGCTCGACCAGGCGCTGGACGCGCTCCAGCGCTCCTTTGCGACCGGGGCCTCTGATGCAGGATCTGCTGCGGGTTCTGGTGATGCCTGAGCCGCACGCGCCGATGAAGTGGTGGGGCTGGGGCGATCCCTCCCGGGGCGAGGAGCTTCCCCCGCACGTGCTCGGCTTTCTGCGCAGCGAGCTGGGCGTGTCCGCGGAGCCGGTGCCTCCCGTGCGGCTCGAGGATGTCGTGCTGCCCGATGCGGAGCTGCCCGAGGGGCCCAGGCGGACGCTCGAGCAGGCGGTCGGCGAGGCGTGGGTCCGCGACGACCGCGTGACGCGTGTCACGCACGCCGCGGGCAAGGGCTATCCGGACCTGGTGCGCCTCCGTGCGGGTCAGGCATCGCCTGCGCCCGACGCGGTCGTCTACCCGGCCAGCGCGGCCGAGGTGCGGGCCGTGCTCGAGGGCTGTGCGTCCGACCGCATAGCCGTGGTTCCCTTCGGCGGCGGCACCAGCGTGGTCGGAGGCGTCGAGCCCCTGCACGACGGCATGGGCGCCGTGATCTCACTCGACCTCGCCCGCATGGGGACGCTCGAGGGCGTCGACGAGCGCTCGCTGACGGCAGACTTCGGCCCCGGCATGCGCGGGCCCGCGGTCGAGCAGGCGCTGGCCGCCCGCAACCTCACGCTCGGGCACTTTCCCCAGTCGTTCGAGTACGCGACCGTCGGCGGCTGGGTCGCGACCCGCTCGGCGGGTCAGGCTTCGACTGGCTATGGGAGCATCGAGAAGCTCGTCTGCGGGCTCCGGTGCGTCACTCCCGAAGGTGAGATCGAGCTGTCCGCGATCCCGGCCACCGCCGCAGGGCCCGGCATGCGGCAGCTGCTGGTGGGCTCCGAGGGCGTCCTCGGGGTGATCACGCAGGCGACCCTCGAAGTCTGCCCGCAGCCGCAGGAGCGCCGTTACGAGGGCTGGACGTTCAGGTCCTTCGAGGAAGGGATCGAGGCCTTCCGGACGCTCGAGCAGCGCGGCGTGGTGCCGGACGTGGCGCGGCTCTCCGACGAGCACGAGACCAGCCTCTCGCTGGCGCTTGCGGGCGGGGACTCACTCGCTCGCCGCGCCGGCCTCGGCTACATGCGGGTGCGCGGCTACGGCGGCGGCTGCATCGTCGTGGTCGGCTTCGAGGGCGAGCGGGCCGACACCGCGCGGCGCAGCGCGCTCGCGGGAAAGCTGCTCCGGCGCGCCGGCGGCCTCGCGCTCGGCTCGGCCCCGGGACGGTCCTGGGAGCGCGGGCGCTACGACGGCCCGTACCTGCGCGATGCCCTGCTCGGGCACGGCGTCATGGCGGAGACGCTCGAGACCGCCCACGAGTGGTCCCGCCTGCTGGAGCTGCGCCGCGCGGTCTGCGACGCGATCTCGGGTGCGCTCGACCAGCGCGGCACGCCCGGGCTCGTGATGTGCCACGTCTCGCACCTGTATCCGAGCGGCGCCTCGCTCTACTTCACGTTTCTCGCGCCCCAGGAGCGCGGCACCGAGCTCGAGCAGTGGCACGCCGTCAAGACCGCCGCCTGCGACGCGATCGTACGGGTGGGGGGGACGATCACCCACCACCACGCGATCGGCCGCGACCACGTGCCGTGGATGCACAACGAGATCGGGGAGCTCGGCATCGAGGCGCTGCGGTCCGTGAAGCAGCGGCTCGACCCGGCGGGAATCATGAATCCGGGCAAGCTGCTGCCGGCGGAGGCGCCGGCGTGAGCGATCTCCCTGAGATCCTCCCGTTCGAGCGCACGCTCGACGGGACGCTCGGCGTCGAGGTCTTGGGGATCGGCGACGAGGTGGTGCGCGGCCGCATGCCGGTGGCGGACCGCATTCTCCAGGCCTACGGGATCGTGCACGGCGGCGCGCTGATCGCGATCGCCGAGTCGCTCACCTCGCTCGGCACTGCGCGCGGCGTGTACGAGCAGGGCAAGATCGCGATGGGGCAGGAGATGAACGCCAGCTTCATGCGCCCGATCAGCGCGGGTCACGTGAACGCGGTCGCGCGCCTGCGCCGCCGCGGGCGCACAGCCTGGAACTGGGAGGTCGAGGTCACCGACGACGACGGCCGCCTGTGTGCGCTGATGCGGGCGACGATCGCGGTCCGCGAGGCTGCGCCGCGCGCGTAGGCCAACCGGTGGCGCTCTACGTGGGGACCTCCGGCTGGGCCTATCCCGAGTGGCGCGGCAGCGTCTACCCCGCGGGCCTGGCCCAGAGCCGCTTCCTCGAGCACTACGGATCGATCTTCACCGGCTGCGAGGTCAACGGCACCTTCTACCGGGTCCAGGCGCCACCGGTGCTCGCGCGCTGGGCGGACGGCGTGCCCGAGCCGTTCAGGTTTGCCGTCAAGGCACACCGGCGCCTCACGTACCGCAAGCGGCTGGCGCCAGACGAGGCCACCGCCGCGTTCGCGCACCGGTTCCTAGCCTCGCTCGAGCCGCTCGGCGAGAAGCTCGGATGCGTGCTCGTCCAGGTCCCCGACTTCGTCGAGCGCGACGACGCCGGGCTCGACGCACTGCTCGAGCTTCTGCCGGACGGCTTGCCCTTCGCGTGCGAGCTCCAGCACGAGTCCTGGCGGACCGACGAGGTCGCGGACGCCGTCGCCGCGCGCGGCGGGACCACATGCCTTCGCGAGGAGCACAGCGAGGCGCCGGAGGCGCTGCCGCCCGGCCCGTTTGCCTATGTGCGGCTGAAGGGCACCCACTACGACGACGCCCAGCGCGTGGCCCTATGCGATCTGCTCCGCAGAGAAGCCGCGGAGCGCGACGTCTATGCGTTCGCGCGGCACAAGGGCGTACCGGCCGACGACCCCCACGCGGGCCCCGGGCTCGCGCGTCTGCTGGTCAGCCCCTGAACTTGTTCGTGATCGGCAGCCGGCGGTCACGGCCGAACGCCTTCGGGCTGATCTTGATGCCCGGAGGAGCCTGGCGGCGCTTGTACTCGGCGAGATCGACGAGGCGAATCACCTTGTCCACCACCTCGGCCGGCAATCCCCGGCGGATCAGCTGCTCGCGGCCCTGGTCCTCCTCGATGTACTCCTCGAGGATCTCGTCGAGCATGTCGTAGGGCGGCAGCGAATCCTCGTCGCGCTGGTCCGGCCTCAGCTCCGCCGAGGGTGCCCGCGCGAGCACCGAGGCGGGGATCAGCTCGCCCGGAGCAACCGCGTTGCGGAAGTGCGCGAGGCGGTAGACCCAGGTCTTGGGCACGTCCTTCAACACCGCGAAGCCGCCCGCCATGTCGCCGTAGAGGGTGGTGTAGCCAACCGAGTACTCGCTCTTGTTGCCGGTCGTCAGCACGAGCCACCCGAACTTGTTCGAGAGGGCCATCAGGAGGTTGCCGCGAATCCTCGCCTGCACGTTCTCCTCTGCGACCCCGGGCTCGGTCCCCTCGAAAGCCTGCGCGAGCGCCTGCCGGTAGGCGCTCATGACCTCCTCGAGCGGAAGCTCGAACCGCTCGATGCCGAGATTCTCGGCGAGCCGGCGCGCATCCTCCTGCGTCTCCTCGGACGAGTACGGCGACGGCATCACGGCACACGCGACACGCTCCGGACCAAGCGCGTCGACCGCGATCGTGGCGGTCAAGGCGGAGTCGATCCCGCCCGAGAGGCCCAGCAGCACGCGCTCGAAGCCGTTTTTGTCGACGTAGTCCCGCACGCCCAGGCAGAGCGCGCCGTAGACCTCGGGGCCGGGCTCGAGGGGCTTCGCCCGAGGGCCGCCGATCTCGGTGGCGCCGTGGCGCGCCGGCGCCCCCACCGCCGCCAGCGTCGCGACCGCCTGCCGGCTGCGCGCGGTCGGGCGGTGACGGGTGTCGCGCAGGCGAACGCGTTGCGCGGTCGAGGGGTCGATGTCGCACACGACGAACTCCTCCTGGAACTGCGCCGCGCGCGCGACGAGCTCCCCGTCCTGGTCGATCACGAGGCTGTAGCCGTCGAAGACGAGCTCGTCCTGGCCGCCGACGAGGTTGCAGAACACCACGTACGCGAGGTTGTCGCGGGCTCGCTGGACGAGCATGCGCTCGCGCTCGGCGCCCTTGCCCATGTGGTACGGAGAGGCGGAGACGTTCACGATCACCTCGGCGCCCGCGAGCGCCTCGTCGCTGGCCGGCGGGCCGGGCTCCCAGATGTCCTCGCAGATCGTGAGGCCGAGCGTCGTGCCGTTCACCTCGATCACGGCCGGAGACTCGCCTGCCTGGAAGTACCGTTGCTCGTCGAAGACCCCGTAGTTGGGGAGGAACATCTTCCGGTAGATGCCCTGGACACGCCCGTCCGCGAGAATCGCGAGCGAGTTGTAGACGTCCTCGGCGTGCTCGGCGAAACCGACCAGCGCCACCATGTCGTCGACCTCGGCCGCGATCTCATCGACGGCCTCGCGGCCGGCGGCGAGGAAATGCGTCTTCAGCAGCAGGTCCTCGGGCGGATAGCCGTTCACGGCGAGCTCGGGGAAGACCGCCACCTGCGCGCCCTCCGCCCGTGCCCGGCGGACCCCACCCACGATCGCGTCGGCGTTTCCGTCGATGTCGCCCACGGTCGTGTTGATCTGGGCGAGCGCGATCCGCAGCGGCTGTGCGATCGGGGCCATCGAACTGATTCTAGGAGCGGCCCAGGTTTAGACCCGGATGCCGACCGGGTAGTACCGTCGCGGCAGTCCCGTACGACACCTCCCGAGCGCCAGAGAAACCTGATCCAGGGACCATTCTGGTGACACCGGTTTCCAACTCGGGAGCGACCAGCGCAGGCCCGGTCCGACGCCCGGGCCTGCGCTCGTTCTATTCCGCTTTCGCCCTGTTCCCGTTGTGGATCGTGAGCACCAGGAACTCGCCGTCCCCGGGACTGAAGTCCTCGACCTCGACCCGGTCGACGAGGCGCTCGAGCGACCCGCCGAAGCCCGGAACCTCGAGCTCGGCAAGAAGGCCCCGTGCGCCTCCCTCGCGGAGGGGGCCGACCCTGAAGTCGAGGGACCCGTCGCCGTCCTCGATCGCGAGGCCGACATCGCCCCCGTAGACGTAGTCGTCGGCGTGTGCGGCGATCGCGTCGCTCACCAGCACGGCGTCCGCAAGGCGGTCGAGCGGGAAGTCGGCGCGCGCGGCGAGCATCGCGGTGACGCGGCTCGAGATCGCCGAAACCAGCGGCCCAGGGACGATCGAGAGGCCCGCGGCGCTTGCCGCTGCATCCGCCACCGTGGCGGAGAGGCGCTCGGCGCGCAGGACCTCGGCGTCGGGGCCGCTCGGCTCCGCGAAAACCATGTGCACCTCGAGCCCGCCGTTCTCGAGGCCGCGAATCTCGTAGCGGCGCGCGAGCGCCGCGATCAGCGGAAGCCCGAGACCCAGGCTGCGCTCCTGGGGGGGAACCGTGTTGGGCTGCAGCCCGCCGCCGTAGTCGCGCACGCGCACGTCGATCGCGCTGTCCGCGCCGGCGTCGGCCTCGACCTCCATGATCCCGGTGCCCTCTCCCGGGTAGGCATGGATCACGACGTTGTTGCAGGCCTCGGTTACGGCGGTCCGGACGTCCGAGAGAAAGTCGGGGTCGAGCTCGAAGGCGTCGCCGAGCCCGGTCAGCGCCTGCCGCACGACCGCCACGTTTTCGGGTTTCGCGGGAAGCCGGATCCGGAGCGCCGGGGTCACCGCTGGTTACCCCCGCGCGCCGCTTCGATCGCGTCGGCGCGGCCCGGGTGCACGGGCAGCACGGGCAGCAGGCCCGTGATGTCGAGCACGCGGCGAACCGGGCCCGAGTCCTCCTGGCCGAGCGCAACGGCGAAGCCGACTCCGCGCTCCTCCGCCCGGCGGCGTGCTTCCAGCAGCACTCTCAGCACCGAGGAGTCGACGAACGTCGCCCCCGTGAGGTCGATCACGAACGGCATGCCCTCGTCCAGCAGCGAATCAAGCTGCTCGCTCATAGAAGGCGCGGTGTAGACGTCGTGCTCCCCCTCAACGACTACAACCGCAACTCCGTCTCCCCGATCGACGGCGATCCGGTTCTCCTGCACGCGCGACAGGATACCTCTCCCCGCGCCGGCTGTACCTCACCGACCCGCGCGGTCGCCAAAGGCGACCGCTCGGCCTTTCCTCTACTCGCCGGCGCCGGAGCCGTTGCGGCCTGAACGGGCGCCCGCCGTGGCGCGCTGCGCGGGCTTGCGCGGTGCACGGGACTTCCGTACGCCGGCTGCGCGCCGGAGCTCTTCGAGGGACTCCTCGATGCCCCTCGCGACCAGGCGGAGGTCGGGCATTGCGTCGTAATCGCCGAGCAGGCCGAAGTTCATCATGCCGTTGTAGCTCATGACCGCGATGCAGAGCGCCTGGCGCCGTGCCAGCGGGGCCATGGGGAAGAGGTCGAGCAGCTGCCTGCCGAGCACGTACAGCGGCATCTGCGGGCCCGGCACGTTCGTGACGACGAGGTTGAAGAAGCGCTGGCGGGACTGGAGCCGCGCCGCCTGGGCCATCACGGTCGGGGGCGCGAAGCCGCTCAGCTGCGTGAGCACTTGTGCGCCGACCGCCTGGCCACTCTGCTTCAGGTCCGCGAGCTCCTCCCGCACGATGTTCAGTCGCTCGACCGGGTCCGGCTCGTAGATCGGCAGCGGGGCCATCATCGCGGCGACGCGGTTGCCGGCCCGCCCGTACTCATCCTCTCGTCGCACGCTGACCGGGATCATCGCTCTCAGCTCGAGCTCGCCGACCTCCTCGCCACGACGCTCCAGGAAGTTGCGCAGCGCGCCGGTGACAACCGTGAGGACGACGTCGTTGACGGTGCCGCCCAACCGGTCCTTGATCGCCTTGAGCTCGTTCAGGTCGGTCCGCACCCAGTCATATCGGCGGTGGGCCCCGATGTCGACGTTCAGCGGGGAGGAGGGGGCGGCGAGGCCGGTGCGCGCCAGCGAGCCAATCGCAGAGACCGCCTCGAGTCCGCGCCGGGCGATCTGGCGGGGCGCGCGAAATGCCGCGCGGGCGGACCGGACGATCTCGGCGGGCTGGGTGGCGCGCTCGACCAGCGCCTCGGCCAGCAGCTGGGTTCCGGTCGGCTCGGGCCGCGGATACCAGTGGGCGTCGCCCGCCGGCTGGGTCTCCGGCTCGCGTGCGGTGTCGAACAGGACGGCCGTGATGTCGACCCCGGCGACGCCGTCGATTACGGCGTGGTGGGTCTTTGCGAGAAGCGCGAAGCGCCCCGCCTCGGTGGGCGAGCTTTGGCCTCGCGCGAGGCCCTGGACGAGCCAGATCTCCCACAGCGGCTTGGTGCGGTCCAACTGCTGGGAGAAGACGCGGCTCGCGAGGTTCTTCAGCTGCTCCTCGGAGCCGGGCGGCGGCAGCGCCGTCGCTCGCACGTGGTACTCGAGGTTGAAATGGGGATCGTCCACCCACACCGGCCGGCCCTGGTTCAGCGGCACGAACCTGAGCTTCTGCCGGTATCTGGGCACGAGCGAAAGCCGGCTCTCGATGTGCCCGAGAAACTCCTCGTAAGTCGGGGGCGGTCCCTCGAAGATCGTCACCGACGCGACATGCATGTGCGACGCAGCGTTCTCGAGGTGCAGGAACGAGGAGTCGAGCGCTGTCAGCCGGTCGGCGGGCATGGCTTCGGAATCTTGCCGGATTCCGGCCGGAAAGCAAGTCCCGGGGACCGAGCGTCGTGTCGGCTAGGAGGCGTCGGGCCCGGCGGTCGCCGGTCGCGTGGCCCGGGAGGCCTCGCGGGCCGCCGAGGACGGCCGTAGCTCGTTCTCGACCACGGCGGCCTCGAGATAGGCGCGCGCGACGCCGAGCAGCTCGGTCCGGGACTGGGCCCGGTGCGGGTAGTCGGCCCATCCGACCGCGATGTCGAAGCTCGAGCTGTCCCAGCCGAGCGTCAGGAGGCGCTTGCGCACGACGTCGACGATCGTCTCGCAGACGTTCGCGGCGCCCTCCGCCGAAGTCTCCGGCGCGAGCACCCCAAACTTGAGCCCGCCCAGGTGCGCGGCGCTGTCCTCGGCCCGGATCCGCCCGAGGATCGAGCGCGCCACCGCGGTCACGACCCGTTCGCGGCCGCCGTCTTCGGCGTCCCCGTCGAGCGCACCCGAGACCTCGAGCAGCACGACCGTGAGCGACCGGTCATGGCGGCCCGCGCGCGACAGCTCCTGGTCGAGTCCCTTTTCGAAGCCGTGGCGGTCCAGGAGTCCGGGCTGGTAGACGCGCGCTACGAGCGCCTCCCGCTCGGCGATCACGGCACGAAGGATCAGGACGAGGCCACAGAGGACGACCAGCACGGCTAGCAAGAGCGTCGTGCGAAGGGCTTCGATGCCGGCATTTTCCTTGTCGATCAGGATCAGCCCGGCCGCGAGGAGCGCCGCGATCATCACGATCTGGGCAACGCTGGTGCGGACGGGGAGGAAGCACGCGGCGAGCGCGACGCCGAAGGTGACGAGCATCATGTAGCCCTCGCCGACCGCTCCCGACGCGTGCGCAAGGGCGGTGATGTAGGCCGCCATCAGGACCAGCAGGACATTCAGGAAGGCCCTGGGGATGCGTTCCCAGGGCAGCACGAGGGTGATGCCCGCGATCACCGCCGCGGAGAAGACGACAAGGCGCATCGCGGAGAGGTCGGTCTCGGGAAAGCGCAGCGGCTTGGCGGTCGTGACTGCGCCGAAGAATGCGATCGCCGCCCAGATCGCCGCCGCCATGCGCCCCACGGCGCGGCGATCGAGAGGCGTATCGAAAGAAGGCGTCGCCGAGGTCGGTACCGAAAGAGCAGTCTCCATGGCTCCGGTAGTGATCGGCAGCCCACGCCCGGATCCTGAGGCCTGCAGGCTTGGGTGGCCGGCTATTCGCGGTCCGCGCCGGCTGCTCAGCCGCCGCCGTACACGACGACCAGATCCGTGACGAGTCCCGCCATGAACCCGATCGACAGCAGCCAGAGCCCCAGCTCGCGATGCCCGTACCGCCGCATCGCGTTCCAGACCTCGCCGATCACGTAGAGGATCGCCCCGCCGGAGACCGCGTAGAAGACGAGCTCGAGCGGCTCCGAGGTGACGTTGTAGCCGAGCATCGAGCCCAGGAAGGTCGGTCCGCCGCCCACGAGCCCCGCCACCGCCAGCCAGCTCCACGACGGTCGCACGTTTCCGAGCGGACCAACGATTCCGAAGCCTTCGGTCGCGTTGTGGAGCGCGAAGCCGATGATCAGGACGGTTGCGAGGCCGATCTCGCCCGTGCTCGCGGAGACGCCGATCGCAAGGCCTTCGGCGAAGTTGTGAAGACCGATCGCAACTGCGATCGTCATGCCCGTGCGAAGCGCACGGGCGCGCTGGAACGCGGTCTCGGCGGCAAGCGCGTCGGCCTCCTCCAACGTCATCGCGTCGGCAGCGCCTCCCGCGATCGGCGCGGGCCGCGGCGCGCGGGTCGGGCGCATCCACCGCTCGACGACGGCCAGGCCGGCCGTTCCCGCGGCAAAGCCGGCGCCTAGCAGAAGGGCCAGGCCGGCCGCGTCGGCGAAGCTGCGATCGCCGTCCTTGAGGCCCGTGACCGCCGCCTCCACGATCTGGAACGCGTGCTCGAAGACGTCGACGAACAGAAACGCGAGCACGCCGACCGAGAACATCGCCAGGCCGACACGCGCCCGCTCGGAGAGCAGCTGGAGCCGGCCGAAGGGCAGGCCGACATAGATCGTGAAGCCCGCGAGGGCACCGAGGATGACGGTTTCTGCAAACGACACGAGGCGCTCCTGTGCGAGGTAGTTAGGGCAGCCTAACCGCTAGCCGGAGCATATTAGGCTCCCCTAAGCGATTCTGTCAAGCGGGGCGGGCCTTCGGAGGGTCAGGGAGCCGGTTTCCGTGCGCTGCGGCCCTTCCGGGTAGCGGCCGGCTCTTGCACACGTACCGGGTCAAACGGGCGGCCGCGGGGTGGGCCTGGGCGAACGGGGGTTTCCCGGTCGTTGGCCGCCTCAATGCTCGATAACGCAGGTTATGTCAACCCGACACTTTCCTGGACATGAGCGGGATAGCGCCCGCGGGATAGCGCCTTCTGCGGGACACAATGCGGGACAGTCAGCGCGGAGAACCAACTGGCGCTTCCCAGGGTTGCCCTCACGGCGTCGAATCTCGACCGGCTTGGCGTTGTGGCCGCCTCTCACCGCGCAGCGCCCCTTCGGGTGTCTGCTGCGGTCGTGACTGGCGAGGCGGAAGCGTCCCGGTGCTGGACCACGTCGTCATTGCGAGGCCCCCCTACTACGGCGATACTGCGCGGGCGATGTCGCAGGAGAACGTGGAGGTTGTGAAGCGGGCGGTCGCGGCAGTCAACGACGGCGACGTCGACAGCTACCTCGCCTGTTGCACAGCGGACGTCCGGATGGAAAACCCGGTCGCGCCAATCGAAGGCGCCTACGAGGGGTCCGATGGAATCAGGCGATTCTTCGCCGATGTGCTCGATACAGCTCCGGATTTCCGGGTCACCATTGAAAGGCTGGAGTCGATAGGAACTGATCGAGTGCTGGGCTTCATGCGCCTCAACATCAGCGGGCGGGCGAGCGGGATCAACCTCGGTAGCGACATCCCCAGCGCAAACGTTTACGACCTGGCCCATGGCAAGATCAAGCGCATCCGCATCTTTCTCGATCGCCAGGAAGCCCTCGAAGCCGTGGGGCTGTCGGAGTAGGCGATGTCGCAGGAGAACGTGGAGATCGTCCGCTCGATCTACGCGGCATGGGAGCGCGGAGTCTTCGAGGAGACACATTGGGCGGATCCCGAGATCGACTTCCAGCCGATCGGCGACACTCCCTCGGCCGGCAGGTGGAAGGGATTGGACGGGATGGCGAACGGGTGGCGGGAGTGGCTCAGCGCATGGGAGGAGTTCCGCGTGGAGCCCGACGAGTTCCTCGAGCTGGGCGAGGAACGGATCCTGGTGCTCGCACGCTTCGGCGGGCGCGGCAGGACCAGCGGGCTGGAGATCGGTCAGGTGTGGACCAAGGCCGCGAGCGTCTTCCATATCCGGAATAGCTTGGTGACTAGGCTCGTCGTATACACGGACTACCGACGCGCACTCGCGGACCTCGGCCTGTCGGAGCAAGACGCTCACGCCGACTCCTGAGCCTGCGGATACTGCGCGGGTGATGTCGCAGGAGAACGTCGACCTCGTCGTGGGCTTGTTCGAAAACGTGAACAAGCGCGACTTCCGAGCGATCATGGATGCCTATGCAGACGACATGGTGCTCGTCAACCACGGCGACCTTCGCGCGGCAGGCGGACCGGGAGTTGTCGGCAAGGATGCGGTCGGCGCGTGGTTCGGGGACTGGTTCCGGTCCTTCGACCGCGACTACCGATTCGAGATCGAGGAAGTGCGGGATTTGGACGACCGAGTGCTGATCGTCGCCAGGCATCAGGGAAGGGGCCGGACCAGCGGGGTTCCGATTGACCAGCACGGGGCTTGGATCTACACGCTGCGCCACGGACGGGTCGTTCGCTGTGACCTTTATCCCAACCGCAGAGCCGCCCACGAAGCCGCTGGCCTCTCGGAGTAGGCGATGTCGCAGGAAAACGTGGAGATCGTGTGTGAAGCGCTCGCGCGATTCAGCGAGGGCGACTTCGAAAGAACCCTGAAGCTGATCGGCGAGGACGCCCTGTGGGAACCCTCGGGGCAGTTCGTCGGATCGGGCGGCGGGTACCAGGGGCATCCGGGAATTCGCCGTTTTTGGGACGCCTTCACGGAGCCGTGGGCGGAGATCAAGCTGAAGCCGATCGAGGCGGTGGCGCTTGACACCGAACACGTGCTGACGCACACGCACTTTCGTGGGATCGGCCGCGCCAGCGGAATCCCTACCGATATGAACGTTGTCCAGCTTTGGACGGTGGCGGGAGGCAAGATCAGGCGTTTCCAGAGCTTCGCAACCCGGCGGGAAGCCCTCGAAGCCGCGGGGTCGGAGCAAGACGCTCAAGCCGAGCCCTGACGCGCCGGCAGAGCATCACGAGCCGGTCATCTCTCGGTCGATCTCTGAAGGGCTCAGCGTGGTGGGCGTGAAGCCCTGGGCCGCCGGCACCGCAGACGACGCAGACGCGGTCGCGCTTCAGCGCCGCAGCTCGCGACGCCTTGTAGATCGGCGTGTGGAACCTAGCCCGCGTGCGCCGGCTACAGCTCGGGCATCGGCTCCCTGTGCTGAGCCGTTGGCAATCGAGGCACGGGCGCAGAAGCGTCACGGAGCTGTCCCCGTGCGACCTGCTCAGGCGTCAGGAATGTTTGTGAATCCTCAGCGATCGTCGCCATTCCAGCCAAGGTACGGGCGCGAGTGCGGGACACAATGCGGGACAGTCAACTGCCCCGCAGAGCGGTTACGAGCGGTCGAGAGCGGTAGTGGTTTCGCTCTAGAAAGCGAAAGGCCGCTTGTGAAGTGGAGCCGTATCGGTTGTGTCAACCCGACACGCGCACTACGCTGCCTCCGTCAACCTTCGCCAGTCTCGGCGGAGGGAAGTTCGCGTTTCTGTTGCTCTTTCGCCAGCTCAGCGGTTTCGGCCCAGTCCTCCTCTATCTCGCGTTCCTCGGCGAGTGTTAGGCACCCAGGGCACATCAACCCGCCCTCATAGTCGGCGGCTTCCCAATTGGCGAGGCGGAAGCGTCCCGGTGCTGGAGCACGTCTTGATTGCGAGGCCCCCCTACTACGGGGATACTGCGCGGGCGATGTCTGAGGAGAACGCCGAGGTCGTGCGGCGCTGGATCGATCTGTGGACTCGACGGGATTGGGCCGCGTATGAAGCCATTCATGATCCCTATGTCGTGGTCATTCCGCCCGAAGGGTGGCCGGATGGAGAGGTGAGCGTCGGCTGCGAAGCTTGGATTCGCCAGAGCATGCGGCTCAAAGAGTCGTGGGTGACTGACCGAAACGAGCTTGAGGAACTCCACGTGACAGGAAGCCAAGTCGTCATGGGCGCCCGCTGGATCACGAAAGGGAAAGACAGCGGGATCGAGTTCGATCGGACGCTCTGGGCCGTCTTCACGTTGCTCAATCGACGTATTACGCGGATCGACTGGTTCCTTGATCGGTCGCAAGCACTCGAAGCCGTGGGCCTCTCGGAGTAGGCGATGTCGCAGGAGAACGTGGAGCTGGTGCGCGAGGCCTTCGAGGCTTTCAACCACGGCGATCCGTCGTTTTTCTTGAGCCTTTACGACGCTGACATCGTCATGCGGATCGCACCGCCCAACATAGACGGGGGCACTTATCACGGAGCCGAGGCCGTCGAGCGCTACTACACGCAGTTCTTCGCAGCCTTCGGGGGGTCTTACCGCGTGGAGATAGAGCAGGTAATCAACGTAGGCGACTCCGTTCTCACGATTCAGAAAGCCACGGCAAAAGGACGGGAGAGCGGCGCGACGGTCCAGAAAGTGGTCCCGTGGATCGTGACCATGCGCGGCGGAAAGATCATCCGTATTGACCACCCTGCCAGCCTTGAGGAAGCTCTCGAGATGGTCGGCCTGTCGGAGCAGGACGTTCACGCCGACTCCTGAACCTGAGGGATACTGCGCGGGCGATGTCGCAGGAGAACGTGGAAATAGTGCAGAGGTTGTTCGATGCCGCCGCCCGTCGCGACTCCGCCGCCGTATTCGACATCTACGACGCTTACATCGTCTGGGATGCCTCTCGTACAGAGCGTGGCGCTATCACGGGAAAGGTTGTTCTGGGGAGAGAAGCCTTGCTGAAGTGGCTCCGCGAGTGGTACGAGCCATGGGAAACCGTGAACGACATCCTTTCGCAACTGGTCGATGCCGGTCAGCAGCGGGTCGTGTCCTCCATGATCCAGCGCGGACGCGGAAGAGTGAGCGGCCTGGAAGTGGAAGAAGAGCTGGGAACCGTGTGGACGATTCAGGATGGCAAGATCATCCGCGCAGTCTGGTTCCCATCTCGCGCTGAAGCCCTCGAAGCCGTGGGGCTGTCGGAGCAAGACGCTCACGCCGACTCCTGAGCCTGCGGGATACTGCGCGGGCGATGTCGCAGGAGAACGTGCGGACAGACACGGTGCAGGCATGGTTCGACGCGTTCGCCGACGACCCGGACGCCTTTCGGGACAGTCTGCATCCGGAGATCGAATGGTTCCCGTTCGAGGACAACCACTCGCCTTCCTATGGCATCGACGGGGCCATGCGAATCCGGAGTCACTGGCTCGAAAGCTGGGAGGACCAAGACGTCGATCTGGAAAACTTCGTCGCGCAGGGCTCCAACGTCGTCGTCACGGCCCACGTGACAGCGCGAGGCAGGGGTAGTGGAGTCGAGGTCGATGTTCGGCTTCATTTCCATTTCAGGCTGCGCGGCGACAAAATCGCTTACATCTACGAACACACGGCCCGTGCGGAGGCCCTCGAAGCCGCCGGTTTCTCGGAGTAGGCGATGTCGCAGGAGAACGTGGAGATCGTGCGCAGGCAAGTCGATCGCTTCGTCACGACGGGCGAGCTTTCGCCTGAGACGTCCGCTGAGGACATCGCCTGGCATGACCCGCCGGACTTCCCGGATACGCAGGTGCACACGGGCATGGAAGGTGTGTTCAGAGCGCTGAGCGTGTGGGCCGAGGCTTGGAGCGAATGGCAGATTGGCCTCGACGAGTACATCGACGCAGGCGACTACGTTCTGGTTGAGGGATGGCAGCGAGGACGAGGAAAGGACACGGACGCTCTCGTTGAACAGCCGCTCTCGCTCGTCTACCTCCTGCGCGATGGCAAAGTGATTGAGGTTCGCGCCTTCTTCGATGCCGGTCAGGCACGCGAAGCCGCCGGCCTCTCGGAGTAGGCGATGTCGCAGGAGAACGTGGAGATCGTGCGGAGGCTGTTCGAGGAGTTCATCGACCGAGGACACTTCCGAACAAGCGCCGACTTGCTCGACGAGGGCGTCGTGTTCGACCCCCGAGGCCTGGAGTGGGAGAACGAGGATTTCGTTCGGGTGTACTTTGGCCCCGAAGAAGTTCGCGACTTCTGGCGGGCATGGCTTCCGGCATGGAGCGATATGCGGATCGATGTCCAGTGGATCAGAGGCGTTGGCGATCGAGTTCTCGTATGGCTTCACCAGCAGCAGGTCGGAAGAGCTAGCGGGCTCCCGGTCGAGTTCTTCCTCGCCTGGGACATCCTGTTTCGCGACGGCAAGATCGTTCAAGTGGGGTTCTTCCGAAACGAGCGGAAGGCTCTCGAAGCCGTGGGCCTGTCGGAGCAGGACGCTCACACCGACTCCTGAGCGCTCGCCGGTCATTCGTGCCGGCCGCTCAGCACTAGGTTCCGCCCCCTGCGCTCGGGATCGCGGAGGCGATCCATCAGGTCTTGGCAAAAGAGCGCGAAGTCGGCCGGGTCGTCCAGCGAGAGGGCCAGCTCTTCGAGTTCCTGCACGAGCTCTGGGGCCTTCGATGTCGCTTCGTGTTCAAACTCGCCGCCGTCCTTCGCCCGAACGATGTCCACCAGCTCGAGCTCCGCGGCCCCCGTGAGACCGCGTCGTCTGTAAAGACGCGTGGCAAGCGCCCCAACCCGCTGCGGGATACTGCCAAGCGATGTCGGAGAACCTGGACCTCGCCCGTTCGATCTATGACGCTTGGGGACGTGGCGACTTCAGTTCGCTCGATTGGGCCCATCCGGAAGTGCAGTACGTGGTTGTCGATGGAGTCGAGCCGGGCGTCTGGAAGGGTCGCGCCGAGATGGCGAGGGCGATCCGCAACATCCTCGACCTGTGGGAGCACCCCTGTATTGAGGCGGACGCGTACCGCGAACTCGACGAATCCCGCGTCTTCGTTCTCAACCACCTCAATGCACGCGGCAAGACGAGCGGGATGAACGTTGGGGGCATGCTCAGGAATGGGGCAACGGTCTTGCACATCCGCGACCAGAAGGTCATGAAGTACGTGTCTTACTGGGACCGCGACCACGCGTTCGCCGACCTCGGCCTGTCGGAGCAGGCGATGTCGCAGGAGAACGTCGAGGGCATTGAGCGCGCGTATGAGGCGATGAGTCGGTTGGATGCCGAAGCCGTGGTGGCCCTCTGCGACCCTGATGTGGAGTTTCGTTCGCGGATCGCGGAAGCGGATGACGTGACGTATCGCGGTCACGATGGGGTGCGTGACTACATTGCGACCTTGGCTGAGGCCTTTGAGTGGATACGGACCGAGGCGTTGGATGTGGTCGAGGAGAGCGATCGGGCCGTGGTCTGCAACCGGTTTCGCGCCCGTGGTCGTCAGAGCGGAGTTGAAGTGGAGGAGCGGTTCTTTCAAGCGCTCAGATTCCGCGACGGCAAGGTGCTGTCGTGGGCGGTTTATCCGTCCAAGACAGAAGCCCTCGAAGCCATCGGCCTGTCGGAGTAGGCGAGATCGGCTACACCAACCGCCGCGACGCCCTCGAAGCCGTGGGGCTGTCGGAGCAGGACGGTGACGCCGACTCCAAGATCGCCCGCCTCGACTACTACAACAGCAAAGACCAGGCCCTCAAAGCCGCGGGCCTGTCGGAGTAGCCGATGTCGCAGGGGAACGTGGAGCTCGTGCGCCAAACGGTCTCGAGCTGCTAGTGCGCTTCGAGTCGGCGTTTGAACTCAGCGAACGCGAGCCCCACGTTCTCGTAGGCTTCCCACGAGATGAGCTTTTCGTCCACCACCTCGGAGACGCAGAAAACGCCTTTGTGGATGACCGCATCACCATCACGGACGCTGTAGCGGCCGAACGTGAGTGCAAGGTCAGCTTGGTCCAGGATCGTGTAGATGCGAAAGTCGAACTCCGGAGCCTCGTGGATATCGGTCTCCAGATAGAGTCGTAGCTCTTCGTGACCGCGGTAGGACCGCCTGCCGCCAAGCGGGGTGAGCAATCCGTCGGGATGCCAGCCTTGAAGCACGCCGTCGGTGTCCCCTCGAAGGAAGGCTTGGTAGTACCGGCTGACGATGTCTTCTGTCGTGCCCAAGGTGGAGTGGAGCCTAGCGGCGCCTGCGCGATACTGCGCGGGCGATGGCGCAACAGGACGTCGAAATCGCCCGCAAGGGATACGCGCTGTTGAATGAGGCGTACCGAAGCGGCGATGTACGCGACTTGCGGGCATTCTTGGAGGAATTTTGGGACCCCGACGTCGTGCTCGTGCCCGCCGGCCTGCTCCCGGAAAGTCAAACCGTCCGCGGGTGGGACGGCGTTCTGCAGTTCATGACGGGACAGGCGGGGAGCCGCTCGAATACATCGATGCCGGCGACCGGCTGGTGGTCCCATATCGCTTCGGTGGGCGAGCACGACATACCGGAATCGACGTGGAGTTCTCTTTCGTCCACGTCTTTACGCAGCGCCGAGGGAAGACTGTGCGACTTGACGTGTACCCGTCGAAGAAGGAGGCTTTCGAAGATGCCGGCCTGTCGGACGACGCTCATGCCTGAAGCAGGGCCCGTGCCGTAGCGGATGCCGCCCGAAGTCATCCTGATCGCGCTAGGAGTCGCGGCCTACGTGTTCTTTCGCCGTCGCCGCAACCGGCCCTGAGGCTCGGCACAACCTCCCGGACGGCGGGTCTACGGGATACTGCGCGGGCGATGTCGCAGGAGAACGTCGATGCCGTGCGCCAGATGAACGAGGGCTTTTTCGCCTTTCAGAACGGTGACCCCGGCGCGATCACTAGCGCGCTCGCCGTCCTCGATCCGAACATCGAGTGGCACGGCACGGTTGGCGGACTCGACGAAGGTCGGACGGTGCACGGCTATGAGGAGCTGGCCCAATCGTTCGCAGAGAACTTCGAAGCTTGGGAGAAGCTGGTCCTCGAGACCGAGCGTTACATCGAAGCCGGCGACCGCGTCATCGTCTTCTGGCACGAGATCGCTCGCAGCAGGCACAGCCGGCAGGAGATTGAGACGAATACCGCGGTCATCTACACGGTCCGCGAGGGCAAGATCGTGGAGGCAAGGGGATACATGAGCCGGGCGGAGGCGCTCGAAGCTGCCGGTTTGTCGGAGCAAGACGCTCAGGGCTGACGGCGACGATGTCGCAGGAGAACTTGAACACCCTGCGCCGTTTGTTCGAGGCTGCCTCCGAGGGCGACGTAAGCGTCTGGTTTCAAGGTGCTGACCCGGACATCCGGGTTCACCCACGTTCGGAAGAGCCCGATGCGGCGGAGGAGTACCGAGGACTGGATGGCCTCATGGACTACCTCCTCAACTGGTACAGCCAATGGGACTTCTACGAATCGGAGCCTCTCGAGATGATCGACGCCGGAGAACACGTCCTGGTCGTTGCCCGGGAACGTGGACGCGTGGAGAGGACGGGGATGGAGGTCGTAGAGGACTTCTGCCACTCCTTCGTCGTGCGCGACGGCAAGGTCCTGGAGTGGCACATGTATGACAGCCGTGCGGACGCGCTCGAAGCCGTGGGGCTGTCGGAGTAGGCGGCTTGAGCCGAGCGGACCGGCCCATCGGCCGACACTCGTCAAGGATCGTCGACGGAGAGCCGATAGAGGACTCAGCCCCAGCACTCATACGCTGGGCGAAATTGGATCGCATTCGGGGGCTGAACCGGAGACGGTTTGGTCCCCGAGCGCGTATGAGGGCTCGAAACTATGCCCTCGATACGACCGGTCAGCCGACAGTGGCTTGCTAGTCGCGGGGCACGAAATCGGATCCCTCCGCCCGGTCCGCTGGTAGCTTCCCGGCGTGGAGCACGAAGACCATGTCCTGGCGTAACGTCGAGACAGCCCGCCGCTGCTTTGCCCGGTTCGGCGCCCGGGACGTGGAGGGATTCCTCGAGCTTCTCGACCCGGACGTCGAGTGGGTGCCGGCGATCTCGGTCGTGGGGCCGGACCAGATCGCCTTCGACACCTACCACGGGCACGACGGAGTCCGTCAGTGGTTTGCCGACCTCGACCGGTGGAGCGACTACCGCATCGAAGCCAAGCATTTTCGGCGTGCAGGCGAGCATGCGCTCGTGACCGGTCGGCTGTTCTTCGCCGGGGACGGGCAAGAACATCTCTTCGACGTCTTCTTCGTGTTCACGATCGCCGAGCGGAAGGTCGTCTCGATGCGCACGTATGCCCGCGAGCAGGAGGCGCTCGAAGCCGTCGGCTTGCAGGGCTGAGCGATGTCGCAGGAGAACATCGAGTTGGTCCGCATCGGCTACGACGCATGGAATAGGCGCGACACCGACACGATCATGGCCCGGTTCGACGACTCGATCGAGGTGGTCGTGCCGGAGCAGAACCTCGACGGGGGCCCCCACCGCGGCCGCGAGGCCGTGCGTCGCTTTTTCACCGCCTGGATCGACAGCTGGGAAGAGAGCACGATCGAGGCAAAGCGCCTGGTGGATGCCGGCGACTGCGTCGTCGCGGTCGTACAGATGCGGTCGCGCGGCCGAGGCAGCGGCGTTCAGGTCGACGTCGAGAACGGTCACCTCTGGAAGATCCGGGACGGCAAGGTCGTATACGCCCGCATCTATGCCGATCCGGCTGAAGCGCTGGCAGCAATAGCGGTCTCGGAATAGCCGTCTGACCGCCCGTTCGCCAGAAACTCCGGGAAGTGGGTATGACCGCATCGATGGCAATGCGTGGTCTGATCGGCCTTCCCGGCCTGCCCGGTCGCCTCGAGAGCGATCTCGAGGAGATCAAGGACCTGGTCCGGGCCCTGCTCGAAACGGAGGAGACGCTCGTCCAGACCACGCGCGCGACGAACGAGCAGGCAAGCCAGCTCAACACCGTGGTCGGTCAACTGGCCGTGGCGATCGAGCAGCTCGGCGGACTGAACGACTCGCTCGATCGGGTCGACGGGCGCCTGGAGGCGATGCAGCACGACATCCGCAGGGTCGCCAACGCGGTCGACGACGTCGCAGAGCACCTCCCCCGCAAGAACCAGGGCGCGATCGCCAAGGCGAAAGACGCCCTCACGGGCGAGTAGCGCGGCTACTCGGGCTCGGGCCGCTCTTCGCCCGGCCAGGTGCCGGTCATCTTGGCGAACCCGCGCCGGGCGCCGTGGTCGAAAAGACCCCGGACGGCGCGAAAGATCGCGCCCTCGAGCGCCAGCGCGGCGACCAGCTTCCACCAGCTGGTCGCGCGGTGCTTGGGCTCCGGCGGCTCCTCCTCGTCGACCAGTCCCCAAACCTGCTCGAAGAGCTTCTTGCCGACGAAGCCGGCCACAAGGCTGCCGACCACGCTGACTGGGATGAAGAGCACCTTGCTCATTGGAGCCTTGCGTACCCTCGCCGCCGAGCCGGCAAACGGCTCCCGGGCGCGTAGCACCCGTGCTTCTATGCTTTTCCCGTGGCAATCGACGTGACCACCGACAACTTCGAGCAAGCCGTCATCGAGCGCTCGCGCGAGGTACCGGTGGTGGTCGACTTCTGGGCAGCCTGGTGCGGCCCCTGCCGAGCCCTCACGCCGGCGCTCGAGCGCGCCGCCGAGGCCCGCAACGGGAAGGTCGACCTGGTGAAGGTCGACGTCGACGCCAACCAGCCGCTCGCCGCGAAATACGGTGTGCAGGGCATCCCGGCGGTCAAGGCGTTCAAGGACGGCGCGGTGGCCGAGGAGTTCGTGGGCGCGATCCCGCAGGCAGCGGTCGAGCGATTCTTCGATGGCCTCGTGCCCTCCGAGGCCGATGCGCTCGCGGCCGAAGGCGACGAGTCATCGCTCCGCCGGGCGCTCGAGCTGGACCCGCGTCACAGTGGCGCAGCCACCGCGCTCGGGCGGATCCTGCTCGAACAGGGCGATGCGCAGGGCGCGCTCGACGTACTCTCGAACGTGGCGGGCGACTTCGCCGCGCAGGGCCTCGCCGCCCGCGCGAAGCTGATCACCTCCGGGAAGCTCGACGCGCTGCCTGACCTCCGCGAGGGGCTGGAGGCACTCGACGCAGGCGACCACGGACGCGGGCTGGCACGCCTCGAGTCGGCCCTGGGGGTCGCCCAGGACGACACCCGTGACCTGATCCGGCAGGTGATGGTCGGCGTGTTCGCGGAGCTGGGCGCCGATCACCCGCTCGCGCGTGAGTACCGCCGCAAGCTGGCGGCGGCCCTGTACTGACGGATCCCGACGGATCCCTGTCAGCTCTCCGAGATCGTGATCTTCTTCATCACGACCGGCTGGCTCGGCGGGCCGTCCGAGGTCGAGGCGAGCCCCTCGATCCGATGCGCGACGTCGAGCCCCTTCGTGACCCGCCCGAGCACCGCGTAGTCGGGCGGCAGGTTGGCGTTGCCCCCGGTGACGACGAAGAACTGGCTTCCCGAGGTCCCCGCCGGCTCGTTGCCGGCCTTCGCCATCGCGACCGTGCCCTCCGAGTAGACCACGTCGGCCGGAGGCTTTTCACGCACCTTGTAGCCCGGGCCGCCGGAGCCGTTGCCCGCGGGGTCGCCGCCCTGGATCACGAACCCGGGCGCGATCCGGTGGAACCCCAGGCCGTCGTAGAACCCGTCGCGCGCGAGCGTCACGAAGGAGCCGCCCGTCCTGGGCGCCTGCCGGGGGTCGAGCTTGATCACGAACGTCCCGCAGCTGGTCTCGACGGTCGCGAGATAGGTCTTCGAGCGCTGCAGTCGCAGGGTCGGCGCCTTGCGGGTCGCGACATTCTTCGCGGCCGGGGCCGAGACCTTCTCGCACCCCCCCGCCTTCGACTTCCCGCCGCCGTCTCCCCCGCTGCTCGCGATCAGGATCACGATCGCGACGATCGCAGCGATCCCGAGCACTGCCGCCGGAAATGCGTACTGGCGCCATCTCATGACGGCGCGAGCTTACAGTTCCGGTCTGATGAGGAGGCTGCTTGCGACCGCATTGGCGCTTCCCATGCTCGCGCCGATCGCGGGTTGCGGGGGATCGGAACGGCCCGCGCGACCGCCCGGTCCGAACGAAGTCGTCATGACCGAGTACCGGTTCACGCCGCGCAGTCCGGCGGTAAACCGTGGCGTCGAGCTGAGCATCCGCAACGACGGCCAGATCGCCCACGACCTCACGGTCGAGCAGATCGGCTCGTCCCGGAAGCTCGCCGGAACCGACAGCTTTCTCGGGGGTCGCAGCCGGAAGCTGAAGATCGACCTGGCCCTCGGCCGGTACAAGATCGTCTGCACGGTTCCCGGCCACGAGCAGCTCGGCATGGCCGGCACGCTCACGGTGAAGTAGCGGTACGTAGAATCGGCGTCATGTGCAGGCTCTTCGGCGCTTCGGCGAGCGCCCCGATCGACGTCACCTTCGAGCTCCTTGAATCGGAGAACTCGATCCTGCGCCAGTCCGAGCGCCACGACTCGGGCTGGGGAAGCGCCTACTACACAGACGGCGTGCCCGAGCTTCACCGGTTTGCACAGGCCGCGCACGCGGATGGCACCTTCGACGAGGCCACCAGCGGCCGCGCCAGGCTCATCATGGTCCACGTCCGCCGCGCGACGATCGGGGACCTGAAACTCGAGAACACGCATCCGTTCAGCGAAGGGCCCTATACCTACTGTCACAACGGCACGATCCTCAAGGCGGGTGACCTGGTCGCCGTCTCCGGCCGCCAGCCCCGTGGGGACACCGACTCCGAGCGATTCTTCAACCTGCTGATGAGCCGGTACGAGCCAGGGGACGTGATCGGTTCTTTGCGCCGTACGGTCGAGACGGTCTGCGAGCACTGCCGGTTCTCGGCGCTGAACTTGCTCTTCTGCGACGGACACCGACTGTACGCATACCGGTTCGGCCTCTACCGGTTGTTCTGGCTGCTGCGCGACCTGGACCTCGACGCGAACACCGAAACCCGGCGTCACGTCCACCTCGAGCGGCCGCACAGCGAGCACGTCGTGCTGGTCTCCAGCGAGATCCTCGACGACCGCCCCGGCTGGGCGGAGCTCGGCCAGGACGAGCTGCTCGTGTGCGACCCCGCCGACACCGATCACCCGCGGGTCGAGCGGCTGCTCGGCGAGCGCGCGGAGGGAATCGAGTTCGTGCCGCTCGACGCCGGCGAGCTGTCCGGCGCGGAGCGGGGACGCTGGGCCGCCGAGCGTGCGGCGGCGGGCTTCTAGCCATGAGCCAGGCGAGCGACCGGAAGCCACCCGGGCCCATCGTGACTCGCTTCGGGCGGCTCACAGCCAGGGCTGCCGCGCACGCGCCGTGGAGCTGGCGGCTGTTCCGGGGTCCGGTGCGCCGGCTGTTCGACTCGATGGCAGAAGGGTGGGACGAGCGCACGCGGGCCGACTCGCCCGAGCGGCTGGCGCCGGTCGCCGCCGCGCTCGAGCACGTCGAGCGGCCGCCGGCCCGCGTGCTGGACATCGGGACCGGCACCGGCACCGGCGCATTCTTCCTCGCCTCGAGGTACCCGTCGGCCGAGGTGGTCGGGATCGACCTCTCCGAGGCGATGGTCGCGAGGGCAAACGAAAAGGTAAAAGAGGCAGGCTCACGCCCGGGCACAACGCGCTTCGAGGTCGCCGACATCGCCGAATTCGAGCCCGGCACTCCGTTCGACCTGATCCTGATGCTCAACATGCCGCCGTTCTTCGAGCCAGTCGCTCGGCTCACGGCGCCCGGCGGATATGTCGTCTCGATCGCCTCCCGCGGCCCGACCACCCCCTTTTACACGCCCGCCGAGACCCTCACACGGGGCTTCGAGCGACGCGGGCTGCGAGCGCTCGCGGCCGGCTCCTTCGACGGCGCCTCCTACCACGTCGCGGAGCGCTCCCCGGCGTGAGCGAGCGCCGGCGGTTTGCCGTCGTGATGAATCCCTCCTCGGCGGGCGGCAAGCCCCTGCGGCTGCTCGCCGGCGTGCGTGCGGCGCTGACGGCCGCCGGCGCGGAGGTCGACGTGATCCAGACCCAGGACATCCCCCACGCCGCGCAGGCCGCGCTCGCCGCCGCGGAGCGGGGTGAGACGGTCGTCGCGCTCGGCGGTGACGGGCTGGTCGGGGCGCTCGCCGGGGCGCTCAAGGGCTCCGCGCCGATGGGCATCCTCCCCGGCGGGCGCGGTAACGACTTCGCGCGTGCGCTGGGCATTCCCCAGGAGATCGACGGGGCCTGCCGGGCGTTGCTCGAAGGCACCGAGCGCGCGCTGGACCTCGGCGAGGCGAACGGCCGCGCGTTCGCCTGCATCGCCTCCACCGGCTACGACTCCGAAGCCAATCGCGCCGCCAACGACGCCCGCCTGATCCGCGGGAACCTGGTCTATGCCTGGGGTGCGATCCGCGCGCTCGTGCCATGGAGGCCGGCCCGGTTCGACGTGACGCTCGACGGCCGGGAGCTCAGCTTCGAGGGCTACACGGTCGCGGTCGCGAACTCGCCCTACTACGGCGGCGGCATGAAGGTCGCGCCCGCGGCGGACCCCACCGACGGGATGCTGGACGTGATCTTCGTGAAGCGTACGTCGAAGCTTCGCTTCCTCTCCAACCTCCCGAAGGTCTTCAAGGGAACGCACGTGGAGCTCGACGAGATCGAGGTGCACCGCGCCCGCGAGGTCGTGATGCGGGCAGACCGGTCCTTCGACGTCTATGCAGACGGGGACCCGATCACGACGCTCCCCACGACCGTCAGGGTGATCCCCGGTGCGCTGCGCGTGATCGCCCCCGCGGCCTGAACCGTGCTCCGCCCCGCCGTCACGCTCGCGAGAGCCGCCGGAACGCTCTCGCGCCTCAGTCGCCGCGGCGGCGGCACGAGCCTTCCCGGAAAGCTGCTGCTGCGGCTCGAGCCGCAGGCGATCGCCGAGCTCGGGGCGCAGCTGGAGCGCGGCAGCGTGGTCGTGAGCGCCACCAATGGGAAGACCACGACGGCGCGCATGATCGCGAGCGTGCTCGGCGAGGCGTGCATCGACACGGTCCACAACCGCGCCGGCGCGAACATGCCGGGCGGCGTCGCGACCGCGCTCGTCCAGCACGCCAGGCACGGCCGGATCGAAGGCTCGCGAATGGGGCTGTTCGAGGTCGACGAGGCATGGCTCGGCACCGTCGCGTCAGCGCTCGGGCCGCACACGGTCGTGTTCGGCAACCTGTTCCGCGACCAGCTCGACCGCTACGGCGAGCTCGAGCGGCTGGCGGACGCCTGGGCCGCCGTCGTGGCACGCTCGGCCGGGCGCACGGCGTATGTCCTGAACGCCGACGATCCGCTCGTCGCCGATCTGGGACGCGACCGCGAGGGGCGTCCCCGGGACCGCGTGAGCTACTTCGGCGTCGAAGACCGCTCGCAGGCGCTGTCCGAGCTCGAACATGCCTTTGATGCGAAGCACTGCCGGCGCTGTGGCTCCCTCTACCGGTACGAGGCCGCCTATCTCGGCCATCTAGGCGACTACGCGTGTCCCAGCTGCGGCAATCGCCGTCCGGCTCCCGCCGTGGCCGCGACGGCGGTCGAGCTGCGCGGCATGTCCGGGTCGCGCGTCGAGTTCTCGACGCCCGCCGGCCCCCTGCAGCTCTCACTCTCCCTCCCCGGCCTCTACAACGTCTACAACGCGCTCGCGGCGACCGCCTGCTGCCTTGGCCTCGGGATCGCGCCCGACACGATCAAGCGCGGGCTCGAGTCCGCTTCGGCCGCGTTCGGCCGGGCGCAGCGGATCGACTTCGGCGGGCGGGAGCTCGCGATCCTCTTGATCAAGAACCCCGCCGGTGCGAACGAGGTGTTCAGGACGCTGAACTCGGCTCAAGACGGCCCGCTGGACCTTTGGATCACGCTCAACGACGGGATCGCCGACGGCCGTGACATCTCCTGGATCTGGGATGCCGACTTCGAGCTGCTCGCCGGCTCGGCGGCGAGCATCACCTGCTCCGGCACGCGCGCGGACGAGCTTGCGCTGCGGCTCAAGTACGCGGGCGTCGAGGAGCACAGGATCGATGTCGCGCCCTCGCTGGAGCAGGGCCTCGACCGCTCCCTGGGAGCCAACGGCGGACGCACCGTGTACGCGCTGCCGACCTACACCGCGCTGCTCGAGCTGCAGGAGCTGCTGGCTGCGCGCGGCCACGCGAGGCCGTTCTGGGAATGACGGGCACGCGCATCGCCGAGCCGGAGATCGCTCCGATCGTCTGGCACGACCTGGAGTGCGGCGCCTACACCGCCGACCTCGAGCTGTGGGCCGAGCTGGCCGGCCGCACGGTGCCCTCCGGCGCCCCCTGCCGCGTGCTCGATCTCGGCTGCGGCACCGGCCGCGTCGCGCTCGAGCTGGCCGGCGCGGGGCACCGGGTGACGGGGCTCGACCTCGACGCCGGCGTCGCGGCGGAGCTGCGCCGCCGCGCGGCCGCCCGCGAGGCGACCGCGGGCGCGCTCACCGGGGACGTGCGCAGCTTCGACCTCGGCCGGCGCTTCGATCTGGTGCTCGCGGCGATGCAGCTGATCCAGCTTCTGTCCGGGCGCGCGGAGCGACTTCAAGCGCTTGGCCGGGTCCGGAAGCACCTTCGCCCGGGCGGCCTCTTCGCGGCCGCGCTGCTCGACCTCTCCGGCGAGGCCACCGGCGGCGACTACGCGCCTCCCCTGCCCGACATGAAGGAGCTCGACGGCTGGGTCTGGTCCAGCCAGCCGGTTGCGATCCGCATCCTGGCCCGCGGCACGGCGCTGGCGCTCGACCGGCGGCGCCGTGCCGTCTCGCCGCGCGGCGAGATCGCCGAGAGCGACTCCAGCATCCGCCTCGACCTGGTCACGCCGGAGCTGCTCGAGGACGAGCTTGTCGAGGCCGGCCTCACGCCGGCGGAGCGCCGCCCCATCTCCCCCACCGACGACCACGTCGGGAGCATCGTCGTGATCGCGGAGCGGCCCCGTGACTGAGCTCGAGCTGCGCGCGCTCTGGCTCTATCCCGAGCACATGAACATCTACGCCGACCGCGGCAACATCGCGGTGCTCGAGCGGCGCTGCGCCTGGCGCGGCATCCGGTTCTCGCTCGCGACCGCGGGCCCCGGACAGGGATTCGACCCAAGCGAGCACGACCTCGTGTACGTCGGCGGCGGCCAGGACCGCGACCAGGCGCTGGTCGCGAACGACCTCGTCGTGGCGAAGCGTGAGTCGATCGCCGAAACGCTCGGCCGTGGCGCCGCGATGCTCGCCGTGTGCGGCGGCTATCAGCTGCTCGGCCACTCCTACGAGATACCCGGCGGCAACTCGCTTCCCGGTCTCGGGCTCGTCGACCTGCGAACCGTGCGCGAGCCGGGCAGGCGGCTGATCGGCAACGTCGTGATCGAGACAGACCTGGGCGACGGACCACGCCGCCTGGCCGGCTTCGAGAACCACGGCGGTCGCACTTTCCTCGGCAGCGGCGAACGGCCTCTCGGCCGGGTCGTGTCGGGGTTCGGCAACAACGGCCGCGACGGGCACGAGGGGATCCTGCGCGGGCGGCTGATCGGCACCTACCTGCACGGGCCGCTGCTGCCGAAGAACGCCTGGCTCGCCGACACCCTGATCGGGTGGGCGCTCGGCGCACGGCTCGGCGAGGAGCCGGTGCTCGCAAAGCTCGACGACCGCTTCGAGCAGCGCGCGCACGAGTCGGCGCTGCGGGCCGCGCTCGGTTGAGTCGCTAGCGAACGCCGGTCGAGCCGAAGCCGCCGGTCGCGCGGGCGGTCTCGTCGAGGGTTGCGACCTCGTCGAACTCCAGCGCTTCCGCACGGACCACGACGAGCTGGGCGATGCGGTCGCCCGGCGTGACCTCGAACGGCTCAAGCGGGTCCGTGTTGGAGAGCAGCACCCGCACCTCGCCACGATAGCCGGGGTCGATCAGTCCCGGTGCGTTCGTGAGCGCGATGCCATGTCTCGCGGCGAGGCCCGAGCGCGGAAGCACGAGGCCCGCATGCCCCTCCGGGATCGCAACCGCGATCCCGGTCCCGACGCTCGCCCGCTCGCCGGGCTCGATACGGGCATCCTCTGACGCGCGCAGGTCGTACCCGGCATCGTGCCCGTGGGTGCGGGCAGGCGCCTGGGCCTGCGGCGAAAGCCGCTGGAAGCGGACTCTCAAATGGGGCGGCGCCCGTTCAGATCGTACGGGCGAAGCCGGGCCGCGACGCCTGCCGGGACCCGGGCGCGTACGCGTACGCCCTCAGGCGTGTCCTCACGCTCGAGGTCACCTGCGACATCGTGCAGCTCCGAGAGCACCGCGCCGCGCTCGAATGGCACGAGCAGGTCGACCGCCTCGAGACGGTCGCGAAACTCGCGCTCGATGCGGTCTCTCAGCTCTGGGATGCCCTCACCGGACGTAGCGGACACCACGATCGCGCCCGGGTGGCGCAGCTCGAGCATCCGCCGCTCGTCGTCATCGAGCAGGTCGGCCTTGTTCAGGACCAGCAGACGGGGGCTTGCATCGGCGCCGATCTCGTCGAGCACCTCGTCGACTGCGCCGAGCATCGCGTCGAGCTCCTCGTCCGGAGCCGACGCGTCCACGACGTGCATGATGAGGTCGGCCTTCACGGTCTCCTCGAGGGTCGCCTTGAACGCCTCCACGAGCTGGTGGGGAAGCTTGCGGATGAAGCCGACCGTGTCCGTCACGAGGTAATTGCGGCCGTCGTGGCGGAAGGAACGGGTGGTCGGGTCGAGCGTGTGGAAGAGCCTCTCGCCCACGCTGACGCCGGCCTCGGTGAGCGCATTCAGGAGCGTCGACTTGCCGGCGTTGGTGTATCCGGCGAGCGCCAGCGCCGGGACCTCGGAGCCCTCGCGCCGGCTGCGCATCAGCTCGCGTGCGCGCTCCGAGCGGTCGAGTCGGCGCTTGAGCAGCGAGATCCGGTCCCGTGCGAGCCGGCGGTCGGTCTCGATCTGGCTCTCGCCCGGGCCACGGGTCCCGATGCCGCCGCCGAGCCGCTCGAGGTGCGTCCACAGCCCGCGCATGCGCGCGAGGTTGTACTGGAGCTGCGCCAGCTCGACCTGCAGCTTGCCCTCGGCGGACGCGGCGTGGTCGGCGAAGATGTCGAGGATGATCGCGGTGCGGTCGATCACCGGCACGCCGGTCGCCGCCTCGAGGTTGCGCTCCTGCCGCGGCGCGAGCTCGTCGTCGCAGGCGACCAGGTTCGCGCCCGAGCGCTCGAGCGCCTCCTTCAGCTCCCCGAGCTTGCCCTTGCCGAGATAGCTGACGGCGTCGGGGTGCGGGCGGCGCTGGATCAGCTCGCCGGCGACCGCCACTCCCGCGGTGCGCAGGAGCTCCTTCAGCTCCGCGAGCTCGTCGCGCCCGTCGACCGCACTGCCCGGGGGCAGCACCGCGACGCAGAACGCGCGCTGACGTGCACGCGGGTTGACGAGCCCGGCGCTCTGCTCCCCGTAGCGTGACTGCTTCGCGCGGTGGCGTTTGCTTCGATCCACTGATGTGATTCTAGGAGCACCCGGCCTTGCCGCGGGAATCAGACGAGGCTCGAGCGCATGCGGTCGACCGCCTCCGTGAGGCGCTCGTCCGGGACCGTCAGCGAGATGCGGAAGAATCCCTCGCCGTTCGGTCCGTAGGCCGAGCCGGGACTGACCACGACGCCGGCGCGCTCCAGCACCTCTGCCGCGAACGATTCCGACGTCTGGCGCTCCGGCACTGGCGCCCAGATATAGATCGTGCCCTTCGGGGGGTCGATCTCGATGCCGATCTCGGCCAGCGCCGCGATCACCACGTCTCGCCGGCGGGCATAGAGCGCGGCCATCCCCTGCACGCTGTCCTGAGGCCCGGTCAGCGCCGCGGCTCCCGCGAGCTGGACCGCCTCGAACAGTCCGGAGTCGATATTGGTCTTGAGCTGCCAGTAACGCGTGATCGCGTCCGGGTTGCCGACGATCGCGCCGCAGCGCCAGCCGGTCATGTTGTAGGACTTCGAGAGCGAGAACACCTCGACGCCGACCTCGCTCGCGCCCGGCGTGGCGAGGAAGCTGGGCGCCACGTACCCGTCGAAGGTCAGCTCCGAGTAGGCGTTGTCGTGGACCACGAGAATGTCGTGCGCGCGCGCGAACGCGACAACCTCCTCGAAGAAGCCCTCCGGCGCGACCGCGCCCGTGGGGTTGTTCGGGTAGTTGAGGAACATGAGCCGTGCACGTTCCAGCGCCGCCCCCGGGATCGCCGCGAGGTCGGGCACGAACCCGCGCTCCGGGACCAGCGGCATCAGCTCCGGCGTGGCGCCGGCGAGCAGCGGGCCGCCGGTGTAGACGGGGTAGCCGGGGTCGCTCGCGAGCGCCACGTCACCTTCGTCGAGGAACGCCAGGTTCAGGTTGAAGATGCATTCCTTGCCGCCGATCGCCGGCATCACCTCGCTGCCGGCGTCGACCGCGACGCCGAAGCGAGCGCGATAGAACGCGGCGACCGCCTCGCGGAACTCGGCGCGGCCCCGGTTCGACGGATACTGGTGCGTGCCGGGGTCCCGCACGGCCTCGATCATCGCGCGGACGATGTGCTCCGGGGTCGGCATGTCGGGGTCGCCGATCCCGAGTGAGATCACGTCGACGCCCGCGGCCTTCTTGGCCGCGATCTTGCGCTCCAGCTCCGCGAAGAGGTAGGGCGGGATGCGCCCGAGCCGCTCTGTCGTCCTCACTCCGCCTGCTCCAGCATCGCGACGAACTCGTCCGAGAGCTCCCCGGCGAACACCGGCTCGGCCCAGCCCGTCAACGCGACATCGAGCTGATCGCTCACCTCGACCTCGAGCTCGCCACCATCGAGCGCGACCCGCACGGGGCTCTGGGCACCGCGCAGCACCGCCGCGACGGCCGCACCGCAAGCCCCGGTCCCGGAGGAGAGGGTCTCCCCCACCCCACGCTCGAAGATCCGTGCGCGCACCTCGTGCTCGGAAGCGATCCGGACGAAGGACACGTTCGTGCGGTTGGGAAACAGCTCGCTCACCTCGATCGGTGGGCCAAGCGTCGCAAGATCGAGCTGCTCGAGCTCGGCGCCGGCCTCGATCACGCATTGCGGGTTTCCGATGCTGACGTGCTGGAACTCGAGCTGCCGCCCTGCGGCGGTCAGCGTGCCGCGCCCATCCGCCGGTCCGGAGGGGTAGTCCGGCGAGGTGACACCGGCCCTGCCCATCTCGACCGTGCACGTCCTCGCGGAGGTGATCGTCGGCGTCACGGGACCGGCGGGGGTCGACACGGAGAATTGGTTCGCCTCCGTCCAGCCGTGACGGCGCAGATAGAGGACCGCCTCCCGCGCGCCGTTTCCCGACAGCTCGGCCTCGGAGCCGTCGGGGTTGAAGATCCGAAGCTCGGCGACGTGCCGCTGGTCGGAGGTCGGCGCCAGCAGCAGCACGCCGTCGGCGTGGACGCCGAAGTGCGCCTGGCAGATCCGCCTCACGCGCTCAGGCGTCAGCTCGAACGGCAGCGCGTCACGTTCCACGATCACGTAGTCGTTCCCGAGTGCCTGCCACTTTTCGAACTTCACCCCCATCGCCGGGCGGAAGGCTATCGAGCCGCTCGACCAACGCCTCGGCTGTCTCGCGCCCGGTCAGGCCTGTGCGGTCGAAGGTCTCGACGTCTGCGAGCTTGCGCATCCACGTGAGCTGCCGCCTCGCATAGGCGAGGTGGCGGCGCTCGAGCGCCGCCCGCGCCTCCTCGAGATCAATCTCGCCTGCGAGATGGGCTGCGACCTCCCGAAACCCGATCGCCTTCCGCGCCGTGCGCGAGGCGCCCCGCTCGAGCGCGGTCTCGACCTCCGAGAGGACCTCGCGTTCGAGCATCCGGCCGGCTCGCTCACGGATCCTTGCCGCGATCGCCTCGCGCTCCATCACGATCCCGAACAGGCGTGCGGGACGGCGAAGCGCCCGTGACCACAGCTGGTCCGAAGCCCGGTGGGGCTCCCGCCCCATGCGCTCGAGCTCCAGCGCCCGCACGATCCGCTTCCCGTCGTTTGGATGGATCGTGGCCGCGCTCGCGCCGCCAAGGCGCGCGTGCAGGGCGGCCGGGCCGAGCTCGGCCAGCTCGCCCTCGACCCGCTCGCGCAGGCCGGGCTCGGGCGGCGGCTTCAGCTCCAGGTCGGTCAGCGCGGCGCGCAGATAGAGGCCCGTGCCGCCCACGACCAGTGGACGAGCGCCGCGTGCCAGGAGCGCGTCGATCTCACGATGTGCGTCCGCGGCGAACTCCGCCACGCTGAACTCGTGCTCGACCGGCACGTAGGAGATCAGCCGGTGCTCGAGCCGCTCCAGCTCGGCCGGCGCCGGTTTGGCTGCGAGGGTCTCGAGGCCCTCGTAGACCTGGATCGCGTCCGCCGAGACCGCGACCGGCCGCTCGCCCCGCGCACGCAGCAACTCGGCAAGCTCGACGGCGACCTCCGTCTTGCCGACCGCGGTCGGCCCGAAGAGCGCGATCAGCGGCTCAGGCAAGCGTGGAGACGAACGCCTGCTCTCCGGCAAGCGTCGTCGAGGTGGCGCTGCTGATGCGCACCGGCACGATCTCGCCGGGCACCGCAAGCCCTTCGAAGTTGACCGTCTTGTTGTGGCGCGTGCGGCCGCGCAACTTCGCAGGGTCGGTCCGGCTCGGCCCCTCGACCAGCACCTCCTGCTCGGTCCCGACGAAGCGATCGCTGCGCTCCAGCGCCCGCCGCTGCACGAGCTCGACGAGCCGCTGCATTCGCTCGCGCTTCAGCGCGTGAGGCAGCTGGTCCGGCAGCGAAGCAGCCTCGGTGTCACGGCGCGGCGAGAACACGAACGTGAATGCCGAGTCGTAGCCGACCGCGTCGACGACCTCGAGCGTCTCGCAAAAGTCCGCCTCCGTCTCGCCCGGGAACCCCACGATGATGTCGGTCGTGATCGCGCAGTCGGGCACGTGCTCGCGGATCATCCCGACGCGCTGCAGATAGCGGTCGCGGTCGTAGGTGCGGCGCATCGCCTTCAGGATCCGGCTCGATCCAGACTGGAGCGGCAGGTGAATGTGCTCGCAGAGCGACGGCAGCGCTGCGTGCGCGGCGATCACCTTCTCCCGCATGTCCTTCGGGTGCGGGCTCGTGTAGCGGACGCGGTCGATCCCGGCCACGCCGTCGACGAGCGCGAGCAGGTCGGCGAAGTCGATCCGCTCCGGCTTCGGCAGGTCGCGCCCGTAGGAGTTGACGTTCTGGCCCAGCAGCGTGACCTCCCTCACCCCGTCGGCGGCGAGCGCCTCGACCTCGTGGACGAGCTCGGCGGGGCGCCGGCTCGCCTCCCGCCCGCGCGTGCTCGGAACGATGCAGTAGGCGCACACGCTGTTGCACCCGACGGAGATCTGCACCCAGCCCTGGAACGGCCGCTCGCGCTTCATCGGCAGGTCTCCCGGGAAGCCGTCGAACTCGAAGTACCCCTGTGCGGAGAGGTCGTCGGATTGGAGAAACTCGCCCAGCTTGTCGATCTGACCGGGGCCGAAAGCCACGTCCACGAACGGGAACTGCTCGAAGACCCGCTCCTTCATCGACTGGGACCAGCACCCGCCCACGCCCACGACGCGACTAGGATCCTCCGACTTCAGCCGCTTCGCCTCGCCGAGGTTGCCGATCAGCCTGTTGTCGGCCGACTCCCGGATCGAGCACGTGTTGAAGAGGATCAGGTCCGCCCCGTCGCGGTCCCCGGCCTCCTGGTAGCCGAGCGCGTCGAGCATCCCCTTCATGCGCTCGGAGTCGTGCTCGTTCATCTGGCAGCCGAAGGTGGTCAGGTGGTAGTGCTTCATCGGGTCGTCAGGGTATCTCTCGCTACTTCGCGATGTCGACGGTCCGGCTCTCCCGGATCACCGTCACCTTGATCTGGCCCGGGTACTCCAGCTCGCGCTCGATGTCACGCGCGATCTCGTGCGACAGCATCGCCGCCTCGTCGTCGCTGACAGCGCCGGGCGAGACCATCACGCGGATCTCACGCCCGGCCTGCATCGCGTAGACCTTCTCGACCCCGTCTCGGCGCGAAGCGACCTCCTCCAGGTCCTTGAGGCGCTTCACGTAGTGCTCCAGGGACTCCCCCCGCGCGCCCGGCCGCGCGCCCGACAGGGCGTCCGCGGTCTGGACGATGACCGCCTCGACGGTCTGCATCTCGACCTCGTTGTGGTGTGCCTCCAGCGCGTGCGCGACCGCCTCGGTCTCGCCGTAGCGCCGAGCCAGCTCGCCGCCCACGAGCGCGTGCGGGCCTTCGGTCTCGTGGCTCACCGCCTTGCCCATGTCGTGCAGCAGGGCCGCCCGGCGGGCGGTCTTGGCGCTTGCGCCGAGCTCGTCGGCCATCATCGCGGCGAGTCGTGCGACCTCGATCGAGTGGCTCAAGACGTTCTGGCCGTAGCTGGTCCGGTACTTCAGGCGACCGAGCAGCTTCACCAGCTCCGGATGGATCGAGTGCACGTTGGCCTCGAACAGCGCCTGCTCGCCCTGCTCGACGATGTGGTTCTCGATCTCCGACCGCGCCTGGTAGAAGGCCTCCTCGATCCTGGCCGGGTGGATCCGCCCATCCTGGACGAGCTTCTCGAGCGTCAGCTTCGCGATCTGGCGCCGCACGCCGTCGAAGGCCGAGAGCACGACCGCCGAGGGAGTGTCGTCGATGATGAAGTCGACCCCGGTGATGCTCTCGAGCGCCCGGATGTTGCGGCCCTCGCGCCCGATGATGCGGCCCTTCATGTCGTCGGAAGGCAGCTCCACGACCGACACGGTGGTTTCCGCTGCATGGCCCGCCGCGAGGCGCTGCATCGCGGCCGCAAGAATGTTCCTGGCCCTGCGCGTGGAATCACGTCGCGCCTCCTCCTCGATCTGGCGAACGGTGCGCGCGACGTCGTGGCGCGCATCGGCCTCGAGCTCGCTCATGAGCGCCTGCTTGGCCTGTGCGCGGGACATCCCGGCCACGCCTTCGAGCGCCCGCACGTGCTCGTCCCCGGCGCGCCGCAGCGCCTCCGCGCGCTGCTCGAGGCTCAGCTGACGCTCGTTGAGGGTCCGCTCGCGCAGATCGACCTCCGACAGCCGCCGCTCGAGCGACTGCTCGCGCTGGAGGCCGCGCTCCTCGAGCCGGCCGATCTCGGCCCGCCGCTCCGCAAGCTCTTGCTCGAGGCGCTCCCTGAGCCGGACCAGCTCCTCAGCGGTGTCCCGGGCCGGCTCTGGCGCGGCCGGCGGCGCTGCCTCTGGATGTGCCTCTGGATGTGCCTCTGGATGTGCCTCCTCGTGCGCATCCTGCCGCGGTGTGGGTCGACCGGCCCCCGCGTGGGCATCGCCGCGTGGCCGGTGCGCTGGCGGCGCCTGCACGAGTCCTTTCTGGGCGGGCTGCAACAGCCTCTGCCGTCCCCGCATCATCCATATGACGGCAGCAACGAGCGTCGCGGCGACGCCGGCTATCAAGATCTCCATGGTCGAGCCTCCCTGGTCGGGCGCGCGGCTCTACGATCGGCCGTGACCGGCGCGGATCCGTTCTCACGATGCTGATTTGTGCGAAGTCGAAAAACATCGAAGCCGAGCAGCATGCTCGGCTTCGTGAGACCACGTCGTTGAAAGGCTGCCGGCCCTGAAATGTGCCTTTGGAGGCCGGTCGATCGGCTAAGGCTGGCGGATCAGCCCTTGATCAGAAGGTCCCTCCGCGATCCAGCCGAGGACGTCGATTGCGTATCTGCTGTGAGACACAAAGCCATTTCAGTGACGTCAAATCGATGTTCAGATGCTGATCTGGTCTCCGCGCGGCCGAGCCGGCTGCGCACGAGCATCGTATTACCGGGGCGTCAGTTTCTCAACAGGGCCGCGCGGCGGCTTGCGAGATCGGGCACGCCCCGCACCGGCCCCGACCTTCACGCCGCATCGCTTAGCGGCTGTCTCTGAGACAGCCGCTAAGCGGCCTGGCGCTCAGGCGCGGGCGCTTCGGCCGCTGCGCCGTCGGCCGAGTCGCCGTTGACGGGCACGGCGGCCTTTGCTGAATCTGGTTGTGTCTCTGGCGTCTCGGGGTCCGCCTGCGCCGGCACGCCCGGGCGGTCGAGGCCGAGCACCACGTAGATCTTCGACTCGATCTCTTTCGCCATCGCCTTACTCTCGCGCAGGAACGCCTTCGCGTTGTTGCGCCCCTGACCGAGGCGCTCGCCGTCGTAGCTGAAGAACGCGCCCGACTTCTGGACGATGCCGTGCTCGATCCCGAGATCGAGGATGCAGCCCTCCGAGGAGATCCCGACGCCGTACTCGATGTCGAATTCGGCCTGGCGGAACGGCGCCGCGACCTTGTTCTTCACGACCTTGGCACGCACGCGGTTGCCGACCGCCTCGGTGCCCTCCTTGAGCGTCTCGATGCGCCGGATGTCGATGCGCTGCGACGCGTAGAACTTGAGCGCACGCCCGCCGGGCTGCGTCTCCGGCGAGCCGAACATCACGCCGACCTTCTCGCGGATTTGGTTCGTGAAGATGCAAACAGTGTTGGCGCGGTTGAGGTTGCCGGCGAGCTTCCGCAGCGCCTGGGACATCAGACGGGCCTGCAGCCCCACCGTCTGATCCCCCATCTGGCCCTCGAGCTCCGCGCGCGGGGTGAGCGCCGCGACGGAGTCGATCGCGACGATGTCGACCGCTCCCGAGCGGATCAGCACGTCGGTGATCTCGAGCGCCTGCTCGCCGTGGTCGGGCTGGGAGACGAGCAGCTCGTCGATGTCCACCCCGATCCGGCTCGCGTATGACGGGTCGATCGCATGCTCGGCATCGACGAACGCGCAGACGCCGCCCATCTTCTGGGCCTGAGCGATGATCTCGTAGACGAGCGTGGTCTTGCCCGAGGCCTCGGGGCCGAAGATCTCGACGATGCGCCCGCGGGGCACGCCCCCGACACCGAGCGCGAGATCGAGCGAGAGCGCACCAGTGGGGATTGCGGCCACGGAGACGGCGAACGCGTCGTCGCCGAGGCGCATCAGCGAGCCCTGGCCGAATTGGCGCTCGATCTGCGTGACGGCGGCCTTGAGCGCCTGACCCCGGGCCGGATCGCGTTCCGCCTTGCCGTTGACCCGTGGGGACCTGCCGTTCTTCTCGCTCTTGGATTCCGTCACGCTTGCCTCCCGGTTGCAGCGGTATCGCTCGTTGGCCCACGAAAGCTAGGCCCGACATCGGACGGATCCGGCCTCTCGACCGGATCCGTCCCTATGCCTACAACCTATGGAGGTGTTCGTGACGGGTCCATGCCCGCCCGTGGCTACTTACGGGACGAACACTCCCTGAACTGCGAACAGCGAGTTGTCCGCGGTCGAGACGACGCCGTCGGGGCCGCCGTCGAACACCTGCACCTGCCCCATCTCCCAGATCGAGCGCTTGCCCTCCGGGACGCTACCGGGGACGACCGCGTCGGCGCTGGTCGCGATCGCGCAGGTTGCGCCCTTCGCGGGATCCGGGGTCGCGGCACACGGCACCGTGAGCGGGAACGGCGTGTCGTCGACCGTCGCCGACTCGTCCGTCGTCGGACCGTTCAACCGGTCGGTGATCCGCAGCGTCGTGGTCGCCTGGAGCTCGCCCTCGTAGTCCGAGAGGTCGCCCGTGTTGCGGACGTCGCTGAGCGACACGTTGATTGCCACGTCAGCCTCGTCAGCCGGCGTGCTCGGGTCTCCCACCAGCGTGTCGAGCCGCACGTAGCCGACCGAGTTGGCCTGCTCGCCGTTTGCGTCGAACGTGCCGACGGTCAGGTTCGGCGACGCCGGCGCGGGCGGGTTGCACGAGGCGAACGCAAGGGGCGCCCCGTGTGTGTCGTTGGGAGCCGTGCACTCCTGGTAGGCCGGCACGAGCGCCAACCGCATCGGCGTGGCGCCCTTCGGCCGCGCGTACTGCGCCAGGTAGTCCGGCATCAGCGAGTAGCCGGCCGGGACGACCTTGTCGGACGGGCTGTGGACCAGGCCGGCAAGCGAGCCGGGCTGGTCGAGCACCGGCAGCCGCAGCTGCAGGTTCTGGACCGTCACGTCCTGTTGCCCGTTCGAGGTCCGGCCGTAGCTGTTGCCCGCGGCCGTGTTCGAGTCCTTCGGCAGCAGCTCGAGCTTCACGAGGTGCCCGGCCACGACCTTGTAGCCGTTCGGGTGTAGCTGGAACACCTGCTGCAGCGGGTTCGAGGTGATCGCCGGCCGCCACAGGCCACGGGCGATCAGGACCTGCGTGTTGGCGACGGGGTCGACGTCCAGCAGCCTCGCCGCGATCTGGGAGTTCGATCCGGGCGAGGTGATGTCGGCGACGACCGTGGGCGATCCCATCAGCGTGTAGCCGCCGGCGGGGACCGGGTCGGTGCGGTAGGTGGCGGTGTCGACCTGGTCCGTCGCCGAGTTGCTCCCGCAGGCGCCCGCCCCGGTGAGCGGGTCGAACGTGGCGGCGATCGCGGTCGACCCGGCCGTCGGCTTGATCACCTTCACGGTCGCGTCGGCGAGCGACACCTCGCCCGGTGCGAGCGAGGCCCAGTTGCCGGCCGAGAATGGGCCGCCGGAGGCGGCCGTGTTCGGGCAGGTCTCGGTCAGCGTCGTGACGCCGTGGAACGGCACGCTGCCCTGGCCCTTCACGTAGTAGTCGAACCATGCCAGCTCGGCGGTCGAGCGGACCGCGAGGTCGGCTGCCTTGTTCTGGCCCCGCTGGTGCCCGAGGCTCGCGAAGAACAGCGAGATGTCGGCGTTCGGGTACTGGGTGCGCGTGCGGTTGTAGAACCGCAGCGCCTCGTCCGGCGGGAACAGGTCGTCGGTCCAGCCATTCGAGATCAGCATCGGGGCCGGGGCCTCGGAGTGGTCGATGTAGTACGACGAGTGGTGGGTCGTGAGCTCGTCGCGGATGTCCACGAACGCGGGCAGCGGGTTGCCGCTGCCGTCGTCGTAGGGCTCACCGGCGTTGAACGTGGTGTGCCAGTTGCGCAGGTCCGCGTCCGGGTCGAGGCCCGCGGGCGCGTAGTTGAACGACAGGCCCGAGTTGTAGAGCCCGTTCTCCCAGGAGGACTTGAGCACACCGGTGCGCCCCTGGTAGGGATTGTCGGACGCATAGTCGAGCGTGCCGCCGTTCGGCACGAGCGAGTACGCGAGGTCCGTCCACGGGATCTCCGGGGTCGCCGCGGCGATCTGCACGGGCGTCCCGTTCGGGCTCAGCCACGGGGTGAGGGAGCCATCGGGAAGCATCTTGCGGTCCTTCAGGGCGCCCAGCGCCATCGACATGCCGCCGCCGTAGGAGCCGCCGATCGCGCCGATCTGCGTGTACGACGTGCGGGTCTCGTCGGCGAGCATGCCCGCCAGCTCCTGCGCGTCGCGGACCTCGTAGCGCGTGTCCATCAGGCGCACGTAGCCCAGGTTGCAGGCCGCGCCGAGCTCGGTGCGAGACGTTGCGGTGCCGCACGACTGGCCGAAGCCGCGGGTCGTGATGCTCATCGTGGCGTAGCCCTTGTTCAGGAACGGCGTCATGTTGGCGAGCGACAGCTTCGAGCCCGCGTAGCCGTGGAACAGCATGATCAGCGGGTAGGGACCGTCCGGGCCGCTCACGGGCTCGGGCGGGAATGCGACGCGCACGTCGATCGGCACGCCGTCGAAGGTCGGCACCGTGCTGCGCGCCGTCCCACCGGGGTTCCCGGCGATCGTCTGGTCGCACAGACGCACCCCCGTCCCCTGCGTGGCGCAGGGAATCGGTGCGGCCGTGGCCGAAAACACGTTCGTGATCGTGGCGTTCGCCTGCGGCGCGATCACGAGGAATGCACATACGGCCACGATCGCCGTGATCCAGCGCGGAACATTGATGCTGCTGCCTGACAAGCCCATTTGCTTCCCCCTCAGCTCTCCCGGATGACAAGACGCGACGCGTCACTTGACATCCATGTCAGGCGTCGACCGACCCTACCCGCTGCCGCTGCCAGCGGTCAAGGGGCCCACGGGGGAATCTTTCTTACGGGACGAACACGCCCTGGCGCGCGAAAAGCGAGCCGTCGCCGTCGAAGACCTCGACGTCGGCCACCTCCCAGATCGCGCGGTCGCCGGCCGTGATCGCTCCCGGCATCACGGCGTCGAGCGTGGTCGATACGGCGCAGCTTGCTCCCACGCTCGTGGACGCGGTCGCTGTGCACGGCATCGTCACCGGAAACACGAAGTCCTGCGTCGTGGCCGGCTCCCCGCCTCCCGTGTCCGTGAGCCGCACGCTCGTGCGCTGCTCGAGCGTGCCCGTGTAGTCGTTCAACGCCGGCCGCGTAAGCACGTCCGTGAGCGAGGCGGTCAGGCGGACGTCGCCGGGCACCGCGTCGAAGCGGACGAAGCCGACCGAACCGGCCGCGTGGCCGTTGGCGTCGAACGTGCCCACGGTCAGATTTGGGGAAACCTGCGCCGGCGAGGCGCACGAGCCGAACGCGAGCGGGGCCCCATGGGTCCGGTCCGGCGCCGTGCAGAGGCGGAATGCCGGCACGAGCGAGACCCGCAGCGGCGTCGCGCCCTTCGGCCGCACGTAGGTCGGGGTGGCCGTCACGTCGGGCCAGACGTCGAGCCAGACGCGGTTTCCGGCGGCGTCGAGAAAGCCGCGCGTGTTGCGGTCGGGCGTGCCCTGGGCCCGTCCGTCGAGGGCGATCCAGGACCGCGGCTCGGAGACCCCTTCTCCCGGCACGAACACCGCGGTCGCGGGGCCCGCAGGCTGGTAGGTGCGATCGAGGTCGCACTTGATCACCGGGCGCCCGAGCGGGTCGCGCGAGAGCGAGCCGTCGGGCAGCACGTAGCGGCCGGTCACGACCCGCTCGGCGGGTAGGCCGCGCGAATCCAGCAGGCCCACGAGCGCGTTGCCCATGATGTCGCCGGCCTGCGAGCTGGCCGCCTCGGAGTCGTCCGAGTGCCCGCAGCCGAAGCGGTCCGTGCCGTCGGCGCTGGGGTTGTTGGGATCCTCTCCAGGCACGCCGACCCCGTTGCCGCGCGGGAATATGTAGCCGATCATGTCCTCGCCGAGGCCCTCCGCGAACCGGTACGGCGCGTGCATGTGGGGGAGCGGCCACGGCGGCAGGTCGTACTGCGGGAACGGCATGTCGTCCGCCCCGAGCGGGCTTCTCCAGATCGTGAACGGGAACACCTCTCCCGGCAGCGAGATGAACTCGCCGTCGCCGATCTGGAAGGCGGCCACCTCGCTCTTCAGCTCGGTGCCGGTGGTCGAGCCGTTCGGCGCGGGCGGCTCCTCGACCGTGCAGTTGCCGGTGTAGCCGGAGCGCTTCGCGAAGATGCCGGCGCCCGCGCCGGCCGCGAACAGCACGTTGCTCATCGGGACGCAGATCGAGCGGCGGGCGCCCCAGATCTCGTTCGACTGCGACGTCTCGGCGGACGCCCCGAGCGCCTGCGCGACCGCGTCCGCGAGCTGCTCGCCGAACACGCGCGTCTCGCCGTTGTAGGCGAGCGGCGGCGTGGTCCCGTTCGGGTTGAAGATCGTGCGGCAGCCGGCCGGGTGGCTCGCGGAGAAGAACTGCTCGGGGGTCCCCGAGATCGGCCCCGAGAAGACCTGCGGGCTCTCCACGCTCCCCACCGCGCCCGCCATCTCGATCGCGACGCCGCCATAGCGCTGCTCGAGCGATTGGCGGAAGAAATGCGGCCAGTCCGAGCTGACGCCGACCTTCTCCTGCGGGTCGGAATTGAAGCCGAGCGTCTCCGCGTGCTGGCTCACGTTGCCGAGCGTCACGATCGCGTCGCCACCCGCGTCGACCGCCTGCAGGACCGGGATGCGCATGTTGTCGACGAACGGATACGAGGACCAGCACTGCCGCATGTTCTCGGGCTCCTGAGCGACCGTGTAACGGACCGTGGCGGGGCGCCGGGCGTCGTAGGCGTCCTCGATCGCCTGCGCCGACCTGTCCACCAGATAGCTCGTCCAGTAGTCGTTCACGCTCGAGGTGGTCGCGTTGACCCCGTAGAGGCCGAGCGAGTCGGGCGCGGACTCGTCGTGGGTCGAGGAGATGAAGGTCTCGTCCAGGTCGTATCCATCCGCGGCGACCTTGGCGCGAATCCGGTCCATGTAGGTGTTGAACAGGCCCTCGTGGTCGAGCACCTCGACGGCGATCCGGCGCGCCCCGCTCGAGACCACGAACGCCCGTGCACCGACGGGGTCCAGCACGTGCGTGTAGAAGCGCGGCGCGTCGGACCCGCCGCCGATGAAGTTCCCGTCCCAGCGCGAGTTCCCGTTGCAGTCGAGGAATGGCTCGTTCTCGCTGTAGCGGCCGTCCCCGTTCTGGTCGGCGTAGGGCTCCATGAACGACCACGCCCGCGGACCGGTGTAGATGCCGGGATCCGCCGGCAGGCAGTTCGCCGGGTCGTTCGCGACCGCTCCGAACGGCGGCGGGGTGAAGTCACCGACTGCCGCCCCCACCTCGAAGGGGGCCGCGGACGCGGCGTCGCTGAACACGACGAGCGCGAGTGCCGCCAGCGCGATCAGGCGAACCGAAACGCTACGGAACGAACACACCTTGGCGCGCAAACAGCGTGTTGTCGAACGCGGTGCCGGCCTGGCCGTCCGGGCCGCCGTCGAACACGTCGATCTCGTTCAGCTCCCAGATCGCGCGCTTGCCCTCGATCACCGAGCCGGGCAGGATCGCGTTGAAGCTCGACGAC